>NZ_PION01000010.1:0-250918 GCF_002810615.1 Klebsiella sp. G-Nf4
TTCTTTGCCAGGTCGATACCAAGAGTTGATACTTTCATGTGGACGCTCCTCATTTTTTAGGACGTATTGCAACGATCCAGTCTGGTACTTTGATACCGTAAAATCTGGAGCGTCCATCTCATTATCCCTGCAAAACACGGCCCTCAGCCCGCATCCATGCGGGCTGCCCCGGCCTGCCGGGAACGTCTCAGCGATGTTGAGGCCGTCAGCACCGGCAGTTTCAGCAAGAAAGGTGAATAAATTAACGGCAGGTCGCACGCACCGTAGCCGGGTAAGGCGCAGCCGCCACCCGGCAACACCACGGATACCGTGCCTGATAACTTGCCCGGCGGCGCTGCGCTTGCACGGGCCTACGGGGTGCGAGCCTGTGAGAGGATCCTGTAGGCGGGTAAGGCGTAGCCGCCACCCGGCAGCACCACGGGTACCGTGCCTGATGCCATCGCCCGGCGGCGCTGCGCTTGCCGGGCCTACGGGGTGTGAGCCTGTGAGAGGACCCCGTAGGCCGGGCAAGGCGCCAGCCGCCGCCCGGCAACATCACGGGTACCATGCCTGAAATCTCGCCCGGCGGCGCTGCGCTTGCACGGGCCTACGGGGTGTGAGCCTGTGAGAGGATCCTGTAGGCCGGGTAAGGCGTAGCCGCCGCCCGGCAACATCACGGGTACCGTGCCTGATAACTTGCCCGGCGGCGCTGCGCTTGCCGGGCCTACGTAGCCGGTAATCCTTTGATATTAAAGGTTAGCGGCGGTTGCCCATAATACGCAGCAGCATCAGGAACAGGTTGATAAAGTCCAGGTACAGCGTTAAGGCCCCGAGAATCGAGTATTTACGCAGCGTGGCGCTGTCGCGGGTGTCAATCTGCTCGCCGATGTTTTTCAGCTTCTGGGTGTCATACGCCGTCAAACCGACAAACAGCACCACCCCAATGTAGGTCACGGCCCACATCAGCGCTTCGCTCTTCAGCCACAGGTTGACCAGCGATGCCAGCACGATGCCAATCAGACCCATAAACAGCATGCTGCCGAAGCCGCTCAGATCGCGCTTGGTGGTGTAGCCGTACAGGCTCATCGCCCCGAACATCCCGCCGGTGACCACAAAGGTGCTGGCAATCGATGAGTAGGTATAGGCGATAAAAATACTCGACAGCGTCAGCCCGGTCAGCGCCGAATAGAGCATAAACAGCGTGGTGGCCATCCCGGCGCTCAACCGCTGCACCATTCCCGACAGCACAAACACCAGCGCCAGCTGGGCAATAATTAGCCCGAAGAAAGTGATTTTGCTCGAAAAGACGAACATCATCACCGCCGGGGTATTCGCCGCAAACCACGCGATAAACGCCGTCAGCAGCAGGCCGACCGTCATCCAGCCGTACACCTGCGCCATGTAAGTCTGCAGACCGCTACGGCCCTGCACTATTGAATCGGAACGCGGAAATCTGTCCATGACTCTCTCCTGATTAACAAAGTTTCACCCTGTAAGCGTATCACACTACCAGCGCTCTGCCGCCTGACGATCGCTGTCGCGAGCGTCGACCCAGCGTTCGCCTTCCGGCGTCGCCTCGCGCTTCCAGAACGGCGCGCGGGTTTTCAGGTAGTCCATAATAAACTCGCCGGCGGCGAAGGCGCTGCCACGGTGGGCGCTGGTGACGCCGACAAACACAATCTCTTCCCCCGGCCACATTTCGCCGATGCGGTGGATAACCGTCACCCGGCCCAGCGGCCAGCGCTCGCGCGCCAGGTCGACGATCTCCGCCAGCGATTTTTCCGTCATCCCCGGATAGTGCTCCAGCGTCAGCGCTTTCACGCTGTCGCCAAGATTGTGATTGCGCACTTTACCGGTGAAGGTGACCACCGCACCGTCTTCATCGCGTTCAGCCAGCCAGGGATATTCCTCACCGACGCGAAAGCGTGCCGGGCTGACGACAATACGAGTTTGCGTCATCTTATTAGCCTCCGGTGACCGGCGGGAAGAACGCCACTTCGTCACCGCTGGCGACAGGATGGTCAAACGCGGTCAGCGTCTGATTGACTGCCGCCAGCAGCTTGCCCTCTTCCAGGGCCAGCGCCCAGCGGTCGCCGCGGGCGGCAAGCTGTTGGCGCACGGCCTCGACGGTTGCCAGGTCACTGGCGTCGAGGGTCAGAGTATCGGTGCCGACCAGTTCGCGCACCTGGGCGAAAAACAGAACCTTAATCATGGCGTTCGTCCACCTTAAAATCGCCGGACTTGCCGCCGCTTTTCGCCAGCAGGCGCAGCGGACCAATGACCATATCTTTTTGCACCGCCTTGCACATGTCGTAGATAGTCAGTGCGGCAACGGAGGCGGCGGTTAATGCTTCCATCTCGACGCCAGTTTTACCGGTCAGACGGCAGAGTGACTCGATGCGCACCCGGTTATGCTCCGGCTGCGCCTGCAAATTGACCTCCACTTTGCTCAGCATCAGCGGATGACACAGCGGTATAAGCTCCCAGGTACGTTTTGCCGCCTGGATCCCGGCGATACGCGCGGTGGCGAACACATCGCCTTTGTGGTGGCTGCCGTCGATAATCATCGCCAGCGTCGCCGCCTGCATTTCGACATAAGCCTCGGCGCGCGCTTCGCGCACCGTTTCCGCTTTGCCGGAGACATCCACCATATGGGCTTCGCCCGCGGCGTTAATATGGGTCAATTGTGACATAGATTATTTCTTCAGGTGAGGAATGAAGTTACACGGACGGGTGCGGGCATCCAGCTGCGGGGCAATGATGTTGTCCCACGCCGTGCGGCAGGCTTTGGTCGAGCCCGGCATGGCAAAAATCAGCGTGCGATTGGCGACGCCGGCCACGGCCCGGGACTGCAGCGTCGAGGTGCCGATCTCTTCGAACGACAGCATGCGGAACACTTCGCCAAAGCCTTCGACCTCACGGTCAAACAGCGGCAGCAGCGCTTCCGGCGCCTGGTCCCCCTCGGTGAACCCGGTCCCGCCGGTGATCAGCACCACCTGCACGTCATCGCTGGCGATCCACGCCGACACCTGGGCGCGGATGGCGTAGCGGTTTTCTTTCACAATCGCCTTATCGACGACATGGTGTCCCGCCTCCTGCGCCGCCTCACGCAGCCAGTGGCCGGAGGTATCATCCTCTTCGCCGCGGCGGCTGGAAACAGTAAGAATAGCAATACGGGTCGGGATAAACTCAGCGCTAGCCTGGCTCATCTGAATGCTCCTTTCGAAAACGATTAACCGCCAATATAGGACAGGTTCTGCGTAATACCGGTGTTGCCCTGATGCAGGAAATGGGTCTGCTTTTTATGGGTTAAGGCTTCGGCTATCCGCGCTTCCAGCTCGGCCTGCTGCTCGTCCTCAGCCATCAGGTCGCGCAGGTCGACGCCGCCTTCGCCAAACAGGCACAGGTGCAGTTTGCCAACGGATGAGACGCGCAGACGGTTGCAGGTGGCGCAGAAGTCTTTTTCATACGGCATGATGAGGCCGATTTCACCGGCGTAATCCGGGTGACAAAAGACCTGCGCCGGGCCATCGCTGCGCTGGCGGATCTGGTGGATCCAGCCGCGGCGCAGCAGCTCGTCCCGCAGCACCATGCCGGAAAGATGGTGACGGCGGAACAGGTCGCTGCCCTCACCGGTTTCCATCAGCTCAATAAAACGCAGCTGAATACGGCGGGGTTGGATCCACGCGAGAAAGGTGTCGAGCTGGTGATGGTTAACATCACGCATCAGCACGGTATTGACCTTCACCTTGTCAAAGCCCGCGGCGAAAGCGGCGTCAATGCCGTCCATCACCTGGTGGAACTTGTCCTGGCCAGTGATGGCCTGAAATTGACGGGCGTCGAGACTATCAACGCTGACGTTAATCGCCGTCAGCCCGGCATCACGCCAACGTTCGACATCGCGCGCCAGGCGGTAACCGTTGGTGGTAACCGCAATCTGACGGATCGCCGGGTTTTCACGCACCGCGGCAATGATTTCGGTGAAGTCGCGACGCAGAGAGGGTTCCCCACCGGTGAGGCGAACTTTTTCGGTGCCCAGGGCGGAGAAAGCGCGCGTGACGCGGCGCACTTCGTCTACGCTAAGAAAGCCGTTGTTATTGACGGCGCCGGGTTTGTAGCCGTCCGGCAGGCAGTAGGTGCAACGGAAGTTGCACACATCGGTAATCGACAGACGCAGGTAAAAAAACTTACGCGCGAATGCATCGGTAAGCTGTGAGGCCATATACACCTTTCCAAATACGGGAGGCGCGGTCATTTCTTCCCACGCCCTGGCGACACCCGGAGGGGTCGCGGCCAAATCGCCATATCTTTTGACACAGGCGAAGAGGCTAGAGTGTTAACAGGTTATGCCGATAGTAGCGCGTTACGGACGGTTTCGCCATTTGCGATTTCGCTATATAACCTTGTATATATCGCTACCTTCGTGCATTTTCGCTACAGAATAGCCATAAATCATTTTTTTGCCTTGATGTCGGTCAGTTTGTCGGGCTCCTCCCATCGTCTTTTAGGGGTAGATCGGGTAGTGTGTGGCCGTTTATGTGAAATAAGGAATTTCTATGCGCAATCGTACATTCGCTGACCTCGATCGGGTGGTCGCGCTCGGCGGCGGGCATGGTCTGGGCCGGGTGATGTCCTCTCTCTCCTCGCTCGGCTCGCGGCTGACCGGCATTGTCACCACCACCGACAACGGGGGTTCCACCGGGCGGATCCGCCGCTCGGAAGGCGGCATTGCCTGGGGCGATATGCGCAACTGCATCAATCAGTTAATTGCCGAGCCCAGCGTGGCGTCGGCGATGTTTGAGTATCGTTTTAGCGGTAATGGCGAACTTTCCGGGCATAACCTCGGAAATTTGATGTTAAAGGCGCTGGACCACCTGAGCGTGCGGCCTTTAGAAGCCATCAATTTGATCAGAAACCTGCTCAAAGTAGACGCGTTTCTTATCCCGATGTCGGAACAACCGGTGGATTTGATGGCGCTCGATCATGAAGGCCATGAAGTTTACGGCGAAGTGAATATCGATCAGCTCGACAACCTACCGCAGGAGCTGATGCTTACCCCACCGGTACCCGCCACCCGCGAGGCGGTGGAAGCGATCGCCGAAGCCGATCTGATCCTCATCGGCCCGGGTAGCTTTTACACCAGCCTGCTGCCGATCCTGCTGCTCGACGAGATGGCTCAGGCGCTGCGCCGCACCCCGGCGCCGATGGTGTTTATCGATAACCTCGGCAAAGAGCACAGCCCGGCGGCGAGGCTGTCGCTGGCGGAGCGCATTGCGATTATGGAGCGCTATGTGGGTAAGCGGGTGGTGGATGCAGTGATCGCCGGGCCAAAAGCCGATATCCACGGCATCAGCGACCGGCTGGTGATCCAGACGCCGCTGGAGGCCAGCGACGTGCCCTATCGCCATGACCGGGCGCTGCTTCGCGGCGCGCTGGAAAAGGCGATTCAGCTTCCTGGCTGACGCTGCGCGCCGGAGGGCCAACCTTCGGCGCACCTTAAAATCTTAAGGTTGTCTTAAAATAGGACTGGCACTATACCCTTATCTCTTTCTGTGGGTAGGTATTATGTCGTTATTACCTTTACGTCGGCCAGTTCTCAGCCGCACGACTTATTTGATTCTCTTTGCTTGCTATATCGGTATCTTTCTCAACCTGGCTTTTTATCGCCAGGTTTTCCCGTTACTGCCGGTAAACAGCCTGCATAACTGGCTGGTATTCCTCAGTATGCCGATCGTGGCCATTAGCGTGATGAATATCATCACCACCCTCGCCTCGTTCCTGAAGCTCGATCGGGTGGTCATCAGCCTGTTTATTCTGCTCAGCGCGTCGGCGCAGTACTTTATCTGGTCCTTCGGCGTGGTGATTGACCGTTCGATGATCGCCAATATCTTCGATACCACCCCGGCGGAAAGCTTTGCTCTGCTATCGACGAAAATGGTCATCGTGCTGGGGCTTTCCGGGCTGTTGATGGTTCTGGTCGCCTGGTGGATTAAAGTTCGTAAACCCGCCTCTTTCTGGCGCGGCGCGGCGATGCGCCTGCTCAATATCGCCGTTTCGGCGCTGCTGATTATTCTGGTGGCCGCGCTGTTCTATAAAGATTACGCCTCGGTGTTCCGTAACAACAAAGAGCTGGTGAAATCCCTGAGTCCCTCCAACAGCATTGTGGCGCTGAACTCGTGGTATGCGCACAACCGCATGGACAACCTGCCGCTGGTGAAGATTGGCGAAGATGCCACACAGAAACCGGTGATGCATAACGGCCCCCGTAAGAACCTGACGATTGTGGTGCTGGGCGAAACCTCGCGCGCCGAGAATTTCTCGCTGGGCGGCTACGATCGGCAGACTAACCCACGCCTGCAACAGGACGATGTGGTGTACTTCCCGAAAACCACCTCCTGCGGCACGGCAACTGCGGTTTCCGTCCCTTGTATGTTCTCCAATATGCCGCGCGCGCATTACGATGAAGAACTGGCACACCATCAGGAAGGCGTCCTGGATATTCTGCAGCGCGCCGGTATCCAGGTGCTGTGGAACGACAATGACGGCGGCTGTAAAGGCGCCTGTGACCGCGTACCACACCAGAACGTCACTGACCTGAATCTCAGCGGTCAGTGCATCAACGGCGAGTGCTACGATGAAGTCCTGTTCCATAATCTGGACAATTACATCGACAACCTGAAACAGGATGGCATTATCGTACTGCATACCATCGGCAGCCACGGCCCGACCTATTACAACCGCTATCCGGCTGAATTCAAAAAATTCACCCCGACCTGCGATACCAATGAAATCCAAAGTTGTACGCAGCAACAGTTGACCAATACCTACGACAACACCATTCTGTATGTCGACTATATCGTTGATAAGGCGATAAAATTACTGCAATCCAAACAGGATAAATTTACCACTAGCCTGGTTTATTTGTCCGACCACGGCGAATCGCTGGGTGAAGATGGCGTCTATTTGCATGGTCTGCCGTACTCCATCGCGCCGGATACGCAAAAACACGTCCCCATGCTGCTGTGGCTGTCGCCGGATTACCAGCAACGTTATGGTGTTTCCAGCCAGTGTTTGCAACAACAGGCTAAGACGAAGGATTATTCTCAAGATAATCTGTTCTCCACCCTGCTCGGCCTGCTCGGCGTCAGCACCCACGAGTACCAGGCAGCAGACGATATTTTAACGCCATGTAGAGAGGCTGGTTGATGAAAATCTTAGTCATTGAAGACGATGCGCTGCTGTTACAGGGGTTGATTCTGGCGATGCAAAGTGAAGGATACGTATGCGACGGCGTCTCCACAGCGCACGAAGCGGCGCTATCGTTGGCCAGCAATCACTACAGCCTGATCGTACTCGACCTCGGCCTGCCGGATGAAGACGGTCTGCATTTTCTCACCCGTATGCGGCGGGAAAAGATGACCCAACCGGTGCTGATCCTCACCGCCCGCGATACGCTTGAGGATCGCATTAGCGGTCTCGATACCGGCGCGGATGACTACCTGGTGAAGCCCTTTGCCCTGGAAGAGCTGAACGCGCGCATTCGCGCCCTGCTCCGCCGGCATAATAATCAGGGCGATAACGAAATCAGCGTCGGCGATCTGCGCCTCAACGTCACCCGCCGCCTGGTGTGGCTGGGTGAGACGGCGCTGGAATTGACGCCGAAAGAGTATGCTCTGCTGTCGCGGCTGATGATGAAAGCCGGTAGCCCGGTGCATCGTGAAATCCTCTACAACGACATCTATAGCTGGGACAATGAGCCAGCGACCAATACCCTTGAAGTGCATATTCATAATCTGCGCGATAAAATTGGCAAATCGCGGATCCGCACCGTCAGAGGCTTTGGCTATATGCTGGCTAACCACATCGACACGGAATAGACCATGGCTCTGTTTGCAACCGAATCCTGGACCATGCGCCACCGGCTGCTGCTGACCATCGGCACCATTCTGGTGGTCTGTCAGCTGATCAGCGTCTTCTGGCTATGGCATGAGAGTAAAGAGCAGATCCAGCTGCTGGTGGCAAGCGCCGTCGAAGGACATAACAACCAGAAGCATGTGGAGCATGAGGTACGGGAAGCGGTCGCCAGCCTGCTGGTGCCGAGCCTGCTAATTGTTGCTCTGGCGCTGTATATCAGCGTGCTGGCGGTGCGCAAGATCACCCGCCCGCTCTCACGACTACAAAGCGAGCTGGAGAGCCGCACGCCGGACAACCTCACCCCTATCGTGCTCAGCGAATCGGTTCCCGAGGTTACGGCGGTGACCACCGCCCTGAATCAGCTGGTTTCCCGCCTCAATCTGACCCTCGACCGTGAGCGGCTGTTTACCGCCGACGTGGCGCATGAGCTACGTACCCCGCTGGCCGGCCTGCGCCTGCACCTCGAACTGCTGGCGAAAGTGCACGGCGTGGGCGTCGACCCGCTGATCCAACGCCTCGACCAGATGACCACCAGCATTTCCCAGCTGCTGCAGCTGGCGCGCGTCGGACAGTCTTTTTCCGCCGGTAGCTATCAGCAGGTGCTGTTGTTGGATGACGTAGTGAAACCGTTGCAGGAAGAGCTGGAAACCATGCTGGCGCAGCGTCAGCAGCGACTCCTGCTGACGGATGTCGAAAGCGAAGCCATTGTCTCTGGCGACGCAACGTTAATCCGTGTGATCCTGCGCAATCTGGTGGAAAATGCTCACCGCTACAGTCCGGAAGGGTCAACTATCCGCATCTCGGTGAAAGCGGGCTTGATGCCGGTGATGGCGGTGGAAGATGAAGGTCCGGGAATTGATGAGGCGAAAAGCGGCGAACTCAGTAAAGCGTTTGTGCGCATGGACAGTCGCTACGGCGGAATAGGCCTTGGACTGAGCATCGTCACGCGCATTGCTCAGTTGCATGACGCCCAGTTCTTCCTACACAACCGCCAGCCAGGGCCCGGCGTCCGTGCGTGGGTGTTATTCCCGCGGCGGGCGCGTCAGAACGTCAGTACCCATTGATGGAAAAAGGCAACAATAATGACCAGGGCGGTGGCAACCGCCAGATATTCACGGAAGTTAATTTTTTGCATGGGCACTATCCTCATCATGTTGAGGATAGTGTCGCCTGGTGAGATTAAGCAAACATTAAGAAGGCCGCAATGCGGCCTTTTTCTTCTCTGGCATTTGACTGGCGGGCGGCAAGAAGTGGAAAACAGACCTTTCATCCGAACGTCCGGGAGTACGCTCCTGCCCATCAGGAGGCCGCGATAAACAGCTCACGCAGTTGATGCAACTGGTCGCGAATTTGCGCCGCCTCTTCGAACTCGAGGTTCTGCGCGTGCTGCATCATCTGCCCTTCCAGCTCGTGAATTTTCTGCTGCAGCGCTTTTGGCGTCATATCCACCCCGCTGAGTCCCGCAGGTTCGGCGGCCTTCGATTTGCCGCGCCCTTTGGCTTTGGTCTTCGCCAGGCTCTGGCCCAGCTGCAGGATGTCCACCACTTTCTTGTTGAGCCCCTGTGGCACGATGCCATGCTCTTCGTTATAGCGCTGCTGTTTCTCCCGTCGACGCTCGGTCTCGCCAATGGCTTTGGCCATAGAGGGGGTGATTCTGTCGCCGTACAGGATGGCCTTACCGTTGATGTTACGCGCCGCGCGGCCGATGGTCTGGATAAGCGAGCGTTCGGAGCGCAGGAAGCCCTCTTTGTCGGCATCCAGGATCGCCACCAGCGACACCTCCGGCATATCCAGCCCCTCACGCAGCAGGTTGATCCCGACCAGCACGTCAAACTCGCCAAGGCGTAAGTCGCGGATAATCTCCATGCGTTCGACGGTGTCAATATCCGAGTGCAGATAGCGCACCCGCTCGCCATGCTCCTCAAGGTACTCGGTTAAATCTTCCGCCATCCGCTTGGTGAGGGTGGTCACCAGCACGCGCTCGTTGATGGCCGTGCGCAGACGGATCTCCGACAGCAGGTCATCGACCTGAGTGGCCACCGGTCGCACTTCGATGATCGGGTCAAGCAGACCAGTCGGCCGCACCACCTGATCCACCACATCGCCGCCGGATTTATCCAGCTCATAGGCTCCCGGGGTCGCCGACACGTAGATAGTTTGCGGGGCCAGCGCTTCGAATTCTTCAAACTTCATCGGTCGGTTATCCAGCGCTGACGGCAGGCGGAAGCCATATTCCACCAGCGTCTCTTTGCGCGCCCGGTCGCCCCGGTACATGCCGCCGATCTGCGGCACCGTGACGTGGGATTCGTCAATGACCAGCAGACCGTCTGCCGGCAGATAGTCAAACAGGGTGGGCGGCGGCTCGCCGGGCCCGCGACCGGAGAGGAAGCGCGAGTAGTTTTCAATGCCCGAGCAGTAGCCCAGTTCGTTCATCATTTCGAGGTCGAACTGGGTGCGCTGGGTTAAACGCTGCTCTTCCAGTAGCTTGTTGTTAGCCAGCAGTACTTTGCGACGATCCGCCAGTTCCAGCTTAATCTCTTCCATCGCCTGGACGATGCGTTCCCGCGGCGTCACGTAGTGGGTCTTGGGATAAATGGTATAGCGTGGAATGGACGATTCGACGTGGCCGGTGAGCGGATCAAACAGCGACAGGCGCTCGACCTCTTCATCAAACAGCTCAATGCGCAGCGCGATATCGTCGGATTCCGCCGGGAAGACGTCGATCACCTCGCCGCGAACGCGGAAGGTCCCGCGCTGGAAAGCCTGATCGTTGCGGGTATATTGCAGCTCGGCCAGACGGCGCAGGATAGCGCGCTGGTCAATCAGCATCCCGACCGTCAGGTGCAGCATCATCTTCAGGTACAGGTCCGGGTCGCCGAGGCCGTAGATCGCCGAGACTGACGCCACCACCACCACGTCGCGCCGCTCGAGCAGCGCTTTGGTCGCCGACAGGCGCATCTGCTCGATATGTTCGTTCACCGAGGCGTCCTTCTCAATGAAGGTATCTGAGCTGGGGACGTAGGCTTCCGGCTGGTAGTAATCGTAGTAGGAGACGAAATACTCGACGGCATTCTCCGGGAAAAACTCTTTCATCTCGCCGTAGAGCTGGGCCGCCAGCGTTTTGTTTGGCGCCAGCACCATCGTCGGCCGCTGCAGATCGGCAATCACGTTGGCGATGGTAAAGGTTTTACCGGAGCCGGTAACCCCCAGCAGCGTTTGATGCGCAAGCCCATCCTCCAGCCCCTCTTCCAGGCGGCGGATGGCTTCCGGTTGGTCTCCGGAGGGGCGAAAGGCAGAATGCAGAACAAACGATTTACTCATTGATCAAAACCTGAAGATGGATTTAGCGGCCGGTGTTTAATTCTACCCTCCGGGCCATTTTTTGCCAACAAATTATACTGGATATTTAAACAGTGCATCACTATGATTGCGTCAGTAAACGGCTTATTTTGCCGCCATGGTGCGCACAAAGTGCGCGCCGGGTGGGATAATCCTCCGGCCGGTAGGGTTATCCCCAAAAAATTTCACCTTTTAACATTTGTCAAGCAGACGGGTGAAAGTTTTATGGCAGTAGATGACGCTTTTCTTACACCCATTGATTTTATCTAACAAGCTGATATTTAATGACTTTAAAGAAAAGACGCCTTTCGCGCCAATTCAGCCGCAGGCCGCGTACGCTCTAGCTTACCGCAGGTTTTCTAACTCTAATACACAAGGTTATCCACAGGAATAGTGGATAACTGTCTGCAGCCCATGACCACCGCCGCCCGGCGCAAATCGACTTTTGCCGTAAACCGTGCGGCGAAAAATTTTTATCGAACTATTTTTGATAACTATCCGTTTAAAGCCGCTCGATTTTTGCTGCTTTTTGCACCACCCTTTAGCGTCGGGCACCGGAAAAGTGCAGCGCCCGCGCTGACTGTGCCCGATGGTGTCGGCGTTTCGCGTTTTTTTCCGAGCGTTCTTTTTCCTGGCAAGAGTTTTGCAGCATCTTTCTGTCGCCCTGACGCCAGGATAAGGAGAAAACGTCCATGTTGAATTTACAGGCAGTAAATCATTTTTACGGTAACCAGCACTCGCTGTGGAATGTCGATCTTGAACTACGCCCGGGAGAGTGCATTGGCGTACTGGGACGCGAGGGAATGGGAAAAACCACCCTGGTCAACTGCATTGCCGGCCATCTGCCGGTGGCCAGCGGTCGGATGACCTGGCATGACATTGGCGCCCCACCGTGCGATCTCACCCCCCTGTCCGCCCAGTCGCGCAGCGCTATCGGCATCGGCTACGTGCCGCAGGATAAACGCATCTTTTCCCAACTCAGCGTGGAAGAGAATCTGCATATTGCCCTGGCGGCCGGGAAACCCGGGGTCAGCGCCAGCGGCGGTGAAATTTATGAGCACTTTCCCGAACTCTATGCGCTACGGCAGCGCAAAGGCGCCTCGCTAAGCGCCGACGATCAGTACCAGCTGGCGCTAGCCAGGGCGCTGATCGTCCAGCCACGACTGCTGATCCTCGACGAACCCTCGCGCGGCACAGGGCCGCGCTGCCTGCAAAAGCTGGCGGAGCTGCTGCTGCGGTTAAATCGCGATATCGGCCTGACGGTGCTGCTCGCCGAGCAGCACTTGCCCTTTATCCGCCGGGTGGCGGATCGGTTCTGTGTATTACACCGAGGGCGTAATGTCGCCGAGGGCGATATTATGGCGCTGGATGAACCGCTGCTGGCGCAGTGGATGACGCCAGATCCAGCGCGCTGAGATCCAGATACTGGCCGAGATCGTCGCGCTGCGCGATATCGGCAAGCCACGGTATTTCGCCGAGGAATGGCGCGGCCAGCCGGTTTTTCAGCGTCGCCAGATACTCATTATGGCGTTTGCCCGGCGGCTGCACGTCATTGGCGATCCATCCCGCCAGCGGCAGCCCTGCCTGGCGTACCGCCTGGGCGGTGAGCATGGCATGGTTGATGCAGCCGAGCTTAACGCCCACCACCAAAATCACCGGCAGTTGCTCCTGCTGCGCCCAGTCAGCGAAGGTCAGCGTATCCGAGAGCGGCGTAAACCACCCTCCGGCCCCTTCAACCAGCACCCAGTCGGCGAGACTTTCTAACTCGCGCAGCCCACCGGAAAGCGTCGCCGCGGCGATCGGCCGGCCTTCATCGGCGCTGATGATGTGCGGTGAGGTCGGCTCGGCGAAGGTATAGGGGTTCACCTGGTCGTAGCGCAGCGCGACCCGGCTATGGCGCTGCAGGGCCAGCGCGTCTTCATTGCGTAGCCCAGCGGCAGTCAGCTCGCTGCCGGAAGCCACCGGTTTATAGCCAGCGGTGTTAAAACCCTGCTGATTCGCCGCCTGCAGCAGCGCGCTGCTGGCAACCGTTTTTCCGACTTCAGTATCGGTTCCGGTGACAAAAAAACGTTTAGTCACGTTCAATGACTCCTGTAAAAAGATAATACGTCAGCGGGCAGACGCCCTGCTGTTGCGGCCAGGCCAGCTGCAGTTCGCGCAGTTTGCCGCGGCCAAGGGGGGCGGATGCCCTCCCCTGGTGCAAATGGGTAGCGCCGATGCCCTTCAGCGAGCGCATAGCGCTCAGCGCATCGGCGAACGGCAGGCGAATCTGATGAACGACACCTTCGGCGCGCAGCCCGCTCAGTGCGGCCCTTACCGCCGGTTCGCTGAGAAAACGGTTGGCATGTGGACGGTCGTCGATCGCCCGCCACGCCTGGTTAAGCTCCGGCAGCGAGTCGGCCAGCAGCGTGGTAAACGCCACCCGCCCGCCGGACCGCACCACCCGGCACAGCTCGCCGATCGCCGCGCGCAGATCGTCGCACCACTGCACCGCCAGGTTGCTCCATGCCAGATCGACGCAGCCATCCGGCAGCGGCAGCGCTTCGATATCGCCCTGCAGATAATGCTGTGCGGCGTTGTGGCGCTGCGCCTCCGCCAGCATCCCGGCGGAGAGATCCAGCGCGGTCACCACGCTGCCCGCCTCACGCCAGTAGCGGCTCATGCTGCCGGGGCCACAGCCGGCATCCAGCACCTGAGCAAAATCGCGGCGCGCCAGCTGGCGCAGCAGCAGATCGGCGCTG
Source organism: Klebsiella sp. G-Nf4 (assembly GCF_002810615.1). Lineage (NCBI taxonomy): Bacteria > Pseudomonadati > Pseudomonadota > Gammaproteobacteria > Enterobacterales > Enterobacteriaceae > Klebsiella > Klebsiella sp. G-Nf4. Next base: position 13,974 of record NZ_PION01000010.1, read on the forward strand.
CGCCGTTGCAGTTCATCATGTTGCGTATAGCCGCTGGCCGCCCGGCCAAACGCCGCGGCCACCGCCTGCTTATTCACCGTGGCCATGCAGCGCCTCCAGTAAACGGTTAATGTCCTCAGCCTGATGGGCGGCGGTCAGGGTCAGGCGCAAACGAGCGCTGCCGACCGGCACCGTCGGTGGACGGATCGCCGTTGCCCAGCAGCCGGCCGCGCGCAGACGGCAGGCCAGGCTCAGCGCCCGGGCGTTATCCCCGACGATCAGCGGCTGAATCGCGCTGACGGAATCGGTCAACCCCAGCGACACATCGCTCATCCCTGCACGGAACTGACGGATGCGGGCAGCCAAACTTTCACGCCTCTGCTGACCCTCATCGCTGCGAATGATCCGCAGGGCAGCGCTCAGCGCCACCGCCTGGGCGGGCGGCATCGCGGTGCTGTAGATCAGATGACGGGCAAACTGCAGCAGATAATCGGCCATCGCTTCGCTGCACAGTACCGCCGCGCCGCTGACGCCGAACGCCTTGCCAAAGGTCACCACCAGCAGATCCGGGCGTACGTTCTGCGCCGCGCAGCTCCCGCGACCTTCATCGCCGACGACCCCAACCCCGTGGGCATCATCCACCAGCAATAACGCCCCGGCGGTCTGCGCTGCGGCGTGAATGGCCGCCAGCGGCGCGCTGTCGCCGTCCATACTGAAAATGCCTTCAGTCACCACTAACTGCAGGCCGTCCAGCGGTTTCGCCAGCAGTTGCGCGAGCTGTTGCGGATCGTTGTGGGCGAAACGGCGCAACTGCGCCGGACTCAGGCTCGCCGCCTCCAGCAGGGAGGCGTGGCTCAGGCGGTCGGCGACAATCCGATCCTCTTTTTCCGCCAGCGCGGCAACCAGCGCCTGATTGGCGGCAAAGCCGGAGATAAACAGTAGCGCGCGCGGATAGCCCAGCCAGTCGGCGAGCTCCTCTTCCAGCGCGCGATGGGCTTCGCTATAGCCGCTCACGTGGCCCGAGCCGCCGGAGCCGACGCCATAACGTTCCGCCCCCTGCTGCCAGGCGGCGATAATGCCGGCATGCTGGCTCAGGCCCAGGTAATCATTGCTGGAGAAGTTGAGCCAGCGCTCCCCTTCGCGCTCCAGCCAGCGTCCGGCGCCGTGGCTTACCGGCAGGCGACGGCGAAACGCATCCGCCTGCCGCCGCTCGTCCAGCGCCCGCTCGATTCGTTGCTGCCAGGTCATAGCGCCGCCGCGTTGTAGTATTCCTCAGTGTCCGGGGTGAGTAAGGCCTGTTCCAGGCGCTGCTGCTGCTCATTGTCGCCTTCCAGTACCGCCGTCTGCTGCGGGTTGATCCCCAGCTTGCGGAACAGCTGCAGGTCTTTGTCCTCTTCCGGGTTCGGCGTGGTGAGCAGCTTGCAGCCGTAGAAAATCGAGTTCGCCCCGGCCATAAAGCACATCGCCTGGGTCTGCTCGTTCATCTGCTCGCGGCCGGCGGAGAGACGCACGTAGGAGGTAGGCATCATGATGCGCGCAATAGCGATAGTGCGGATGAAATCGAAGGCGTCGACATCGTCGTTATCCGCCAGCGGCGTGCCCTTGACCTTCACCAGCATGTTGATCGGCACGCTTTCCGGCGGCGTTGGCAGATTGGCCAACTGCAGCAGCAGCCCGGCGCGATCGTTTACGGTCTCTCCCAGCCCGACGATGCCGCCGGAGCACACTTTAATCCCGGCATCGCGCACTTTATCCAGCGTATCCAGACGCTCCTGATAGGTACGGGTGGTGATGATGTTGCCGTAAAATTCCGGCGAGGTGTCGAGGTTGTGGTTGTAGTAATCAAGACCTGCGCCGGCCAGACGTTGCGCCTGGCTGTCGGTGAGCGTACCGAGCGTCATGCACGACTCCAGTCCCAGCGCCTTCACGCCTTTCACCATCTGCTCCAGATAGGGCATATCGCGGTCATTGGGGTTCTTCCACGCCGCGCCCATGCAGAAGCGGGTCGAGCCGGCGTTTTTCGCCTGGCGTGCCGATTCCAGCACCTGCTCCACTTCCATCAGGCGCTCGGTTTCGAGGCCGGTTTTATAGCGCGCGCTCTGCGGACAATATTTACAATCCTCCGGGCAGGCGCCGGTCTTGATCGACAGCAGGGTACTGACCTGCACCTGGCGCGGGTCAAAATGCTGGCGGTGGATTTGCTGCGCTTCAAATAACAGATCGATGAGTGGTTTATTAAATAATTCCGTTACTTGCGACATTGTCCAGCGTGCACGGTGAGCCATTGGTCTCTCCAAAGGGTTTTGTTAATTTACGGTTCGGTTTATACTTGTAAACCTAAATGTTTTCAAAATGGTTTACAAGTCGATTATGACACTGGACGATCTCGCCTTCGATCGGCGCCACATCTGGCACCCCTACACCTCTATGACTTCCCCCCTGCCGGTCTATCCGGTGGTTTCCGCCCACGGTTGCGAGCTGTCCCTCGCCGGCGGCGAACAGCTGGTTGACGGTATGTCCTCCTGGTGGGCGGTGATCCACGGCTACAATCACCCGCGCCTCAATGCGGCGATGAAAGCGCAGGTCGACAAAATGTCGCACGTGATGTTTGGCGGGATCACCCATCCGTCGGCAGTGGCGCTGTGCCGCCAGCTGGTGGCGATGACCCCGGAGTCGCTGGAGTGCGTTTTCCTCGCCGATTCCGGTTCGGTGGCGGTAGAGGTGGCTATGAAAATGGCGCTGCAGTACTGGCAGGCCAAAGGCCAACCGCGCCGTCGTTTTCTGACCTTCCGCAATGGCTATCACGGCGATACCTTTGGCGCGATGTCGGTCTGCGATCCGCAAAATTCAATGCACAGCCTGTGGCAGGGCTACCTGCCGGATAACCTGTTCGCCCCCGCGCCGCAAAGCCGCTTTGACGGCGAGTGGGATGAGATGGATATGGTGCCGTTTGCCCGCCTGATGGCCGCGCATCGTCACGACATCGCCGCGGTGATCCTCGAACCCATCGTCCAGGGCGCGGGCGGCATGCGGATGTACCATCCGGAGTGGCTGAAGCGGGTGCGTAAAATGTGCGACCGGGAAGGGATTTTGCTGATCGCCGATGAGATTGCCACCGGCTTTGGCCGCACCGGCAAACTGTTCGCCTGCGAACACGCCGGTATCGCCGCCGATATTCTGTGTCTGGGTAAAGCGCTGACCGGCGGCACCATGACCCTTTCCGCCGCGCTGACCACCCGCGAGGTCGCGGAAACCATCAGCAATGGCGAAGCTGGCTGCTTTATGCACGGCCCCACCTTTATGGGCAATCCGCTGGCCTGCGCGGTAGCGAGCGAAAGCCTGCGCCTGCTGGAGAGCGGTGAATGGCAACAGCAGGTGGCGACGATTGAAGCCCAGCTGAAGGCCGAGCTGGCTCCGGCGCGCGAGTCAGAATGGGTCGCCGACGTGCGTGTACTGGGCGCGATTGGCGTGATTGAAACCCGTCATCCGGTCAACATGGCCGCCCTGCAGCGCTTTTTCGTTGAACAAGGGGTGTGGATCCGCCCGTTTGGCCGCCTGATTTACCTGATGCCGCCGTACATCATCACGCCCGAGCAACTGACCCGCCTGACCCATGCGGTCAACCTGGCCGTGCAGGACGAAACATTTTTTAGCGAATAAACAGCGGATTTGCGCCGCCGGGAAGGCTACACTTCTTTGTTAATCTGCACATTATCAATGAGGATGAAGCATGAAATTGATCAGTCACGATCTCCAGGACGGCGGTAAGCTGCCTAATCGTCACGTCTTCAACGGCATGGGCTATGATGGCGACAATATTTCGCCGCACCTGATGTGGGATGATGTGCCCGCGGGAACCAAAAGCTTTGTCGTCACCTGCTACGACCCGGATGCGCCGACCGGCTCCGGCTGGTGGCACTGGGTGGTAGCCAACCTGCCTGCCGATACTCGGGTGCTACCGCAGGGGGCCGGCTCCGGTCAGGCGGAGCTACCGGAAGAGGCCGTTCAGACCCGCACCGATTTTGGTAAGGCAGGCTACGGCGGCGCGGCGCCGCCGAAGGGCGAAACCCACCGCTACATTTTTACCGTGCACGCGCTGGATATCGATAAGATTGATGTCGATGCCGAGGCCAGCGGCGCGATGGTCGGCTTTAATGTCCATTTCCATTCGCTCGCCAGCGCCTCGATCACCGCCCTGTTCAGTTAATTATCCCCCCGGATAGCGGCTTGCGCCTTATCCGGGCTACTTGCTTTTATATATCAAATAGATACACATAATCCCAGGTCCGCGCAAGCGCAGCGCCGCCGGGCAAGCGTTGATTACCTTCCAGGCAGCCCTGTTGCGCGGTTATTTTGCCGGGTGGCGGCTGACGCCTTACCCGGCCTACGGGGTCCAGACCCAGTATGTGAATCGCCGCCAGACATGGGGCGGCTGAAACTGCCGGTGCTGGCGGCCTCAAAATCGCTGAGACGTTCCCGGAAGGCCGGGGCAGCCCGCATGGATGCGGGCTGAGGGCCGTGTTTTGCACGGACGCTGCCTCGGCCCGACCCGAAGCCTGCAGGGATAAGTCGAAGGTACCACGCAGTGGCGATTTTGCTGGCCGGAGCCCGGGGGTACAGGGGGCGGCGGCGACTGGCCGCCCCCTGTGCGCTCCCTGCGCCATGAATGACATAACGCAGAAGAAATATTGGGAGCGCAATCTGTCCGGAATTAACACAGAAGCTGTAGCCCTGCCAGACGCAGCGCGAACAGGGAAATATTCGGTTGTGCCGTTATTTCGCCGGGTGGCGGCTGCGCCTTGCCCGGCATACGGTCCTACAATACTACGTTCCGTGCCATTTGTAGCCCCGGTAAGCGTAGCGCCACCGGGGAGATTAACCTTACTGTTCAGTGGCCACCTGCAGCGCGGTTTTACGCACCCGCGCATACCACACCACCGTCAGCAGCCCCAACCAGACCAGCCCGGCTAACAGCGCTACGCGCGTCTCTTCCACCATTCCCAGCACGGCGATCACCAGCCCCATAAACAGCAGCGTCAACAGCGGGCCCACCGGCCAGAAAGGAATAGGAAATTCGATCTTACTGCGCTCTTCGGCTGACAAACCGCGACGCATCGAAAAATGAGACAGCAGGATCATCAGCCACACCCAGACGGTGGCAAACGCCGCCAGTGAAGCAATCAGCACAAAGACTTGCTCCGGCATCAGATAGTTAAGCACCACCGCCACCAGCAGCGCCACGCCCATCACCACCACGGTCATCCAGGGCACGCCGTTGCTGGCAATCCGCTGGAAGCACTTCGGCGCCAGCCCCTCTTTCGACATACCGTACATCATGCGTCCGGCGCCAAAAATATCGCTGTTAATCGCCGAGATACTGGCGCTAATCACGATGATATTCAGCACGGTCGCCGCCGCCGGGATCCCGAGGCCATCGAAGATCAGCACAAACGGACTGCCCTGCTCGCCAAAACTATTCCACGGGAAGATCGCCATCAGCACCGCCAGGGTGCAGACGTAAAACAGAATAATACGCAGCGGAATGGTGTTGATGGCCTGCGGGATGACCTTCTTCGGATTCTGCGCTTCCGCCGCGGTGACGCCGATAATTTCCACGCCGCCGAACGCAAACATCACGATGCCAAGCGAGGCGATGATCCCCTGCCAGCCATTAGGCGCAAAACCGCCGTGGCTCCACAGATTTTCCAGCCCGGTGGCCGGGAAACTATGGCCAAAGCCAAAGAAGATGATGCCTGCTCCCGCCGCCATCATGGCGATAATCGCCACCACTTTAATCAGCGACAGCCAGAACTCCATCTCGCCGAACACCCGCACGTTGCACAGGTTCATCGCGCCAATAAAGAAGATAATGCTGAGGATCCAGATCCAGCGCGGCACATCGGGATACCACAGTCCCATATAGATGCCGAACGCGGTGACGTCGGCCAGCGCCACGATCACCATTTCAAAGGTATAGGTCCAGCCGGTGATAAACCCGGCGAGCGGCCCGAGATACTGGCGAGCATAGCTGCCAAAGGAGCCGGAAACCGGATTGCGCACCGCCATTTCACCCAGCGCGCGCATGACCATAAAGACCGCCGCGCCGCCAATCAGGTAGGCCAGCAGTACCGCCGGACCCGCCGCTTTAATCGCGGAGGCCGAGCCATAGAACAGCCCGGTGCCGATAGCGGAACCAAGCGCGATAAAACGAATGTGTCGGGCATTCAGCCCGCGCAGCAGATGCGGTTTGTGTTGTTGTTGCATATACAGGTGTCCTGATTTTTTTATATGACGACAAATATGCGATGTAGGTCGGCCGGGGGAATGACTTCCCCCGACGCGGGTACAGAGAACAACGGTGATTAATGCAGTACGGCAGGCAGCAGACGCGTCAGGTGACGTGCAGCCAAAAGTGCAATGGCATTTTCAATATCAGGGGCGAAGAAACGATCCTGCGTATAGTGAGATACGCGTTCGCGCAGCAGATGGCGCGCCTCTTCCAGCAGCGGACTGGTGGTCAGCCCATCGCGCATATCCAGGCCCTGCGCCGCGGCCAGCCACTCGACAGCCAGTACGCCGCGGGTGTTTTCCGCCATCGCCCACAGACGACGGCCGGCAGCCGGCGCCATCGAAACGTGGTCTTCCTGGTTTGCGGACGTCGGAAGGCTGTCAACGCTATGCGGATGCGAGAGCGCTTTGTTTTCACTGGCCAGGGCTGCCGCCGTGACCTGGGCGATCATAAAGCCGGAGTTGACACCGCCATTTTTTACGAGGAACGGCGGCAGCTGCGACATATGGCTGTCCATCATCAGCGCGATGCGACGCTCTGAAAGCGAACCGATTTCGGCGATCGCCAGCGCGATATTATCCGCCGCCATCGCTACCGGTTCGGCGTGGAAGTTGCCACCGGAGATCACATCATTCTCAGCCGCGAAGACCAGCGGGTTATCGGAAACCGCGTTCGCTTCGGCTAACAATACCTCAGCCGCCTGGCGGATCTGCGTCAGGCAGGCGCCCATCACCTGCGGTTGACAGCGCAGAGAATATGGATCCTGTACCTTGGTGCAATTATGATGCGACCGCGAGATCGCGCTGTCATCGGTCAACAGGTGGCGATACAGTGCCGCCGCATCAATCTGACCACGCTGGCCGCGCACCTCATGAATACGCGCATCGAACGGACGACGGGAACCCAGCGCCGCTTCGGTGGTTAATGCCCCGCACACCACTGCGGAGGCGAACAAATCTTCGGCTTCGAACAGACCGCGCAGCGCAAAAGCCGTCGACGCCTGGGTGCCGTTCAGCAGCGCCAGGCCTTCTTTCGCCGCCAGGGTAATCGGCTCCAGCCCCGCCTGACGCAGCGCGTCGGTCGCTGGCAGCCATTCGCCACCGCGAACCCGCGCTTTGCCTTCGCCAAGCAGGGTCAGCGACATATGCGCCAGCGGCGCGAGGTCACCGGAGGCGCCGACGGAACCTTTCGCCGGGATCCACGGCGTCACGCCGGCATTCACCAGGCCAATCAGCGCCTGGATCACGCTCAGGCGGATCCCGGAGAAACCGCGGGACAGACTGTTAATCTTCAGCACCATAATCAGGCGCGCCAGGTCGTCGTCCAGCGGCTCACCCACGCCCGCCGCATGGGACAGCACCAGTGAACGCTGCAGGTTCTCCAGATCGTCCGTCGAGATACGGGTTTGCGCCAGCAGGCCAAAACCGGTGTTGATACCGTAGGCCGTCCGCCCTTCGGCGAGGATGGCGTTGACGCAGGCCACACTCTCATCAATGGCGGCAAACGCGCTGCTGTCGAGGGTAATGTTCAGCGGGTGGCTGTAAACCTCGCGGAGCTGCGACAGGCTCAGTTTCCCCGGAATGAGCGTTAACGATTTCATTTAGCGTTCCCCTGCGTTGCTGCCACCATCGGAAGATTCAGACCCTGTTCTGCTGCGCATTCAATAGCAATATCGTAACCCGCATCGGCATGACGCATCACACCGGTCGCCGGGTCGTTGCGCAGAACGCGAGCAATACGCGCCGCCGCTTCATCGGTACCGTCACAGACGATAACCATCCCGGAGTGCTGCGAGAAGCCCATGCCTACGCCGCCGCCGTGGTGCAGCGACACCCAGGTCGCGCCGCTGGCGGTGTTAAGCAAGGCGTTCAGCAGCGGCCAGTCGGATACCGCATCTGAGCCGTCGCGCATGGCTTCGGTTTCGCGATTCGGGCTGGCGACGGAGCCGGAGTCAAGGTGATCGCGGCCAATCACGATCGGCGCGGAAACTTCGCCGCGGCGCACCATTTCGTTAAACGCCAGTCCGAGCTTCTGACGCCACTCCAGACCTACCCAGCAGATACGCGCCGGCAGTCCCTGGAAGCTGATGCGCTCGCGCGCCATATCCAGCCAGTGGTGCAGGTGCTGATCATCTTGAATGATCTCTTTCACTTTCGCGTCGGTTTTGTAGATATCCTGCGGATCGCCGGACAGCGCTACCCAACGGAACGGGCCGATACCGCGGCAGAACAGCGGGCGGATATACGCCGGCACGAAGCCCGGGAAATCAAAGGCATTGCTGACACCCACTTCCTGCGCCATCTGGCGAATGTTGTTGCCGTAGTCGAAGGTCGGCACGCCCATCTCGTGGAAGGCCAGCATCGCCTGCACGTGGTCGGCCATTGAGCGTTTCGCCGCCAGCATGGTGCCCTGCGGATCGGATTCAGCTTTCTGCTGATACTCCTCCCAGCTCCAGCCTTTTGGCAGATAGCCATGCAGCGGGTCGTGGGCACTGGTCTGGTCGGTGACCATATCCGGGCGCACGCCGCGTTTCACCAGCTCTGGCACGATATCCGCAGCGTTGCCGCACAGGGCGATAGAGATGGCGCGGCCTTCGGCGGTGTATTTCTTGATGCGCGCCAGGGCGTCATCCAGAGAAGTAGCTTGTTCATCCACGTAGCGGGTACGCAGACGGAAATCGATGCGGCTCTGCTGACATTCGATGTTCAGCGAGCAGGCGCCCGCCAGCGTCGCAGCCAGCGGCTGCGCGCCACCCATGCCGCCCAGACCGGCGGTTAATACCCAACGGCCTTTCAGGCTGCCCTGATAGTGCTGGCGACCGGCTTCGACGAAGGTTTCGTAGGTGCCCTGCACAATGCCCTGGCTACCGATGTAGATCCAGCTGCCGGCAGTCATCTGGCCGTACATCGCCAGCCCTTTGGCATCCAGTTCGTTGAAGTGTTCCCAGGTGGCCCAGTGCGGGACCAGGTTGGAGTTAGCGATCAGCACGCGCGGCGAGTTTTCATGCGTTTTAAATACGCCGACCGGTTTACCGGACTGCACCAGCAGGGTCTCGTCGCTTTCCAGGTTTTTCAGCGCCTTCACGATAGCGTCATAGCATTCCCAGTTGCGCGCAGCGCGACCAATACCGCCATAGACCACCAGCTCATGCGGGTTTTCAGCGACATCGGGATCGAGGTTATTCATTAACATACGCAGCGGCGCTTCGGTCAACCAGCTCTTGGCGGTCAGCGTCGTGCCTCTCGGTGCACGGACGTCCAGCTGGCGATATTTGCTTTGCGACATCGGGGTTTCTCCTGACAATTAACGTTGTGTACGTAGATACATATACTTGTCTATACAACTCTGCGCAAGCCAGGATTTAACATAAATGATACAATTTTGTTATATTGCGTCAGCAATCACGTTTTGCTGACGCGAGGAAGGATCAGGAGCTGAAATGGCCCTGCAGACGGTAGCGCGCGCCGGGGAACAGCAGGCGAGCGTGAGAGACAATATGCGTCTTCGACCAGGTGCGACGGCGAATGAGCAGGCAGGGATCGTGCGGCAGAATGCGCAGCAGCGCGCACTCCTCTGACGTCGCCTGCACCGCCTCGACAATATGTTCGCCTTCGGTTAATGGCGCGATCAGTGACAGATAATCATGCGGCGTGGTGGTGGTGTAATCCTGTAACAGATAATCCGGCACCACCGCAGCATTGACGCAGCGATCTTCAATTTGTACCGGAACCTCGTTTTCGAAATGCACCATCCGTGAATGAAAGATGCGCGTGCCTTCGGCGACGGTGAGCGCCTCCGCCTGAATGAGATCGGCTTCGGTCTCCTCCAGTAGCAGCACTTCACAGCGGTGCTGATGGCGACGAGAGACGATCTCATCGGCAATGCTGCGCACTTCAAACAGCGCCGACTGCCCTTTCGGCTCGGCGACGAAGGTACCGACCCCCTGCAGCCTGACCAGCAGGCCTTCATCCGTCAGCTCGCGCAGTGCGCGGTTGATGGTCATCCGGCTGAAGCCGAACTGGGCAACCAGTTCAGCTTCCGAGGGAATTCGGTCGTGCGGACGCCACTCGCCGCGGTAGATTTTTTCGCTGATCGCCTGCTTCACCTTTTCATAGAAAGGCGCGGGCGCGGAACGAGGTTGTTGTGCAAACATGGCCTGGCTTTCCTTATGCGTAATAAGCGGAGCGGCGAAACGAAAATAATAGCGCGGATCGCTAGCGCCACCAATGGGCGATTTGCCATGCCAGACGGGCCGCCGCGCGGGCGCCCTGTCCGTCGATGTCAAATTGCGGATTAAACTCGACCAAATCTACCGCCTGCAGCTTACCGCTGCGGCACAACGGCTCAACGATGCGCAGCAGGATTGCCAGCGGCACGCCCAGCGCCGCCGGGGCCGACACCGCCGGCATTTCGCGCGCCGGCAGCACGTCGAGATCGATGGTCAGATACAGACGATCGTACTGCGCGATATTACGCTCCAGCTCCGGCAACACGTGAGTGTCGAAGGCCGACAGCACCGCCAGATCCTCAACGATAGCCACCTGGCGGCGCGCCGCTTCATCCCATAGCGCCTGAGTGTTGGCCGCCCGGCTGACGCCGATGCAGGTATAGTGAAAACCGCGCTGCTGCGCGTCACACTCCAGCGCCAGCTGGCGGAACGGCGTCCCGGAGCTGGCGCATTCGGCAAAGCGTAAATCCAGATGCGCATCGAGATTAATAATGCCCACTTTTTCGCCCGGGAAGGCATCCAGTACCCCAGCGCCGTGGCCGAAGGCCGTCTCGTGGCCGCCGCCCAGGACCAGCGTACGTTTACCGGCACGCTGGCAGGCGGCTACCGCCTCGCGCAGCGCCTGATGCGCGGCTTCTAACTGCTCGCCGTCGACGCCGATGGTGCCCATATCCACGCACCGGTCGTGGCCCTGATGGCTGGCCATATTGGCCAGCGCCCGGCGCAGCGTGTCCGGGCCAAGCGCGGCACCGGTACGCCCTTTGTTACGCCGGACCCCTTCGTCACAGGCGAAGCCGAGCAGCGCGATATCGCCGGGCATCGCCTGCGGCGCGAAGCGTTCCGCGCGGGCGATAGTCTGGAACAGGCGCAGCGCATTAGGCGCCTCCGCGCTATCATCACGCCCCTGCCAGAGACTGGCGGGCGTGGCTTGCCATAGCATCATTGCAGTTCTCCTCGCACCACGCGCTGCCAGAGCGGCGCGCGCCCCGGCTCATACACCATCTCGACCGGATGCTCGGCATCCCAGATGGCAAAGTTAGCCACAAAGCCCGCCGCCAGCTGACCGTGGCTGTCCTGCCGCCCCAGCGCCCGCGCGGCATGGCGCGTTACCCCGGCCCACGCCTCTTCCGGGGTTAAACCAAACTTGACGCAGGCCATGTTCATCGCCAGATGCAGGCTGGCGAAGGGGCTGGTGCCGGGGTTGAAATCGGTCGCCACCGCCATCGGCACCTGGTACTTGCGCAGCAGTTCCACCGGCGGTTTGCGGGTTTCATTGAGGAAGTAGAACGCACCGGGCAGCAGAGCCGCCACGGTGCCGCTTTCACGCATCGCCGCCACGCCCTCTTCCGTCAGATATTCGATATGGTCGGCGGACAGTCCGTGATAGCGGCTCACCAGCTGCGCGCCGCCCAGCGACGAGAGCTGCTCAACGTGGCCTTTTACCGGAATGCCCAGCGCCTGCGCCGCCTGAAAGACGCGCTCGGTTTGCTGCGGGCTGAAGCCAACGTTTTCACAGAAGACGTCAACGCTTTCAAACAGCCCCTCCTGCCACAGCGTCGGCAATAGGGTCTCGCAGACCAGTGAGATATAGCCATCGGCGTCGCCTTGATATTCCGGCGGCGTGGCGTGGGCGGAGAGCAGCGTCGCCGACAGTTCCACGCCATTGTCGTCGGCCAGCTGGTGGGCGACCCGCAGCATTTTGCGTTCGTTTTGCAGATCGAGACCGTAGCCGGATTTGATCTCCAGGGTCGTCACCCCTTCACGCAGCAGACGCGCCAGACGCGGCTGCGCCAGTGCCAGTAGTTCAGCTTCGCTGCTGTCGCGCGTGGCGCGCACGGTGGAATTAATCCCACCGCCGTTGGCGCTGATGGTTTGATAGGAGACGCCGTTCAGCCGCTGCTCCCATTCCTGCGCCCGGCTGCCGCCAAAGATCAGGTGGGTATGGCAGTCGATTAAACCCGGCGTAACCAGCCGGCCTTCGAGATCGATACTGCGCCCGCCGGGGGCGTCAGCGTCGGCGACAATTGCCTCAATGCGGCCATTGCGCACCAGCAGCGCATGGCGCTCCAGCAAACCGTAGGGTTGAGAGTAATCAGGGTTCAGGGTGGCGAGACGCGCGTTTCGCCAGACAACGAGTTCGGGGGTGGCTTCAGTCATAGCGCTCAACTTGTCATGGGTTGTATAGACATTTATTTTCATAACGCCGGTAAAGTCAACAATAGCGCAGGGAAATGTTATTTTTTTGTGACTAAAGACCATCCGGCAGGGCTGCGCGTTGCGTAAAGACGGTAAGTTTTTCCGTCCACGTCTTCCCGTTTCGTTCAAGTTAGTATAAAACAGCAGGTTTTAAAGGACTTATACCCTGGCGTCTCAGCCGGGGTATTTCACTACGCTTAATTTTGCCCGGAGCAACATGAACACATATTCCGTTTCCCGTCTGGCGCTGGCGCTGGCCTTCGGCGTGACGCTGTCCGCCTGTAGCTCGACGCCTGCCGATCAACAGCCCTCTACGCAGACTGCACCGGGCACCACCGCGCGTCCCATTCTGAACGCCGATGAAGCGAAAAACTTCACCCCGGCGGCCTATTTCCAGTCGCTGCCCCCCAATGCCGCGGCCTGGACGCCGTCCGCCATCAGCCTGCCGGCGCAGCCTGACTTTATCGTTGGCCCGGCGGGAACCCAGGGCGTGACCCATACCACCGTCCAGGCGGCGGTCGATGCGGCGATTGCCCGTCACTCAAATCGCCGTCTGTTTATTGCCATCATGCCTGGCGAGTACCCGGGAACGGTTTACGTACCGGCGGCGCCTGGCGCCCTGACCCTGTATGGTACCGGTGATAAACCGATTGACGTGAAAATCAGCGAAGCCATTGATTCTGAAATGGATCGCAACACCTGGCGCCGTCTGGTCAATCCGGGCGGTAAATATATGCCGGGCAAACCGGCATGGTATATGTTCGACAGCTGCCAGAATAAATCCGCGGCCACCGTCGGCGTGATGTGCTCCGCGGTCTTCTGGTCGCAGAATAACGGCCTGCAGCTGCAGAACCTGACCATCGCCAACAACCTTGGCGACAGCGTCGACGCCGGGACTCACCAGGCCGTCGCCCTGCGCACCGATGGCGATCAGGTGCAGATCAACAAGGTCAATATTCTTGGCCGTCAGAATACCTTCTTTGTGACCAACAGCGGCGTGCAGAACCGTCTGCAGGATAACCGCCAGACCCGCACCCTGGTGACCAACAGCTACATTGAAGGCGATGTGGATATCGTGTCCGGTCGCGGCGCGGTGGTATTTGATAACACCGATTTCCGCGTGGTGAACTCGCGTACTCAGAAAGAAGCCTATGTTTTCGCGCCGGCTACCCTGAAGAGCGTGACCTACGGCTTCCTGGCGACCAACAGCCGCTTCACCGCGTCCGGCGATAACGTCGCGCAGCTGGGCCGCGCGCTGGACGTTGACGGTAACAGCAACGGCCAGGTCGTGATCCGCGACAGCGTGATCAATGAAGGCTTTAACATCGCCCAGCCGTGGGCGGCAGCGGTCGGTTCAAACCGTGCCTTTAGCGGTAACGTTGGCGCAGTAGATGCCAAAGGTAATCTGCAGCGCAACCTCAACGACAATAGCGTTAATCGCATGTGGGAATATAACAACCGCGGCGTGGGAAGCACTGTGGTCGCCGAGCCGAAACAGTAACGCGCAATAACCGAAAACCATCATAAAAGAGGGGGCGATGCCCCCTCTTCTCTTTTGCATGTTCTCTTTTGCGTACTGCACGGCACGCCGTCAGGCGGTTCGCCATTTGCGGGTCAGCGGTTTTTCCAGTTCAACGATCAGGAACATCGCGAAGCCGATGATGAAGGTGATCACCCAGTAGCGGAACGGCAGCCCGGTGGTACCGAACAGCATCTGCATAAACGGCGCATAGATAATCAGCAGCTGCAGCACCAGCAGCACGCCGCTGACAATCCAGATCCCTTTGTTGGCCAGCAGACTTTTCGTCAACGAGAAACCATCCGACACGCGGCAGTTCAGCATATAGAACCACTGGGCGGTGACCAGGGTCTGCAACAGCACGGTACGGATAAACTCCGGCGAATAGCCGCGCGGCTGCAGCCAGGCTTCGAGAATAAATGCGCTGACCGCAATCATCGATCCCACAAACGCCACGCGCCAGATGGCAAAGCCGTCCATGACGTGAATTTTCGGATCACGCGGCGGCCGCCGCATAATATTTTTCTCACCGGCTTCAAACGCCAGACCAAACGACAACGTGGCGGAGGTGGCCATGTTCATCCACAGGATCAGCACCGGCGTCAGCGGCAGTACGTTGCCCGCCAGCAGCGCGATGACGATCAGTAACCCCTGCGCAAGGTTGGTCGGCATGACGAAGAGAATGGTTTTCTTCAGGTTGTCATACACCCGACGCCCCTCGCGGACCGCGCTGGCGATAGTGGCGAAGTTATCATCGGTCAGCACCATATCGGCGGCTTCCTTGGTCACCTCGGTCCCCTTGATCCCCATCGCCACGCCGACGTCAGCCTGCTTCAGCGCCGGGGCATCGTTCACCCCGTCGCCGGTCATCCCGACAATCTCTTTCTTGCTCTGCAGGGCCTGCACCAGACGGAACTTATCTTCCGGGCTGGTTCGGGCGAAGATATCAAACTGCTGCGCGGCCACGCTGAGCTGCGCGTCGTCCATCACCTCCAGCTCACGCCCGGTAATGGCATTCCCCGCATTGCCAATCCCCAGCATCTTGCCGATACTCATTGCCGTTTGCGGGTGGTCGCCGGTGATCATCTTCACGCGGATCCCGGCCTGCAGGCAGTCGGCAATCGCCGTGATGGCCTCCGGACGCGGCGGATCCATCATCCCGGCAACCCCTAACAAAATTACCCCCTGCTGCAGATCCTGATGGGTCAGCTCCGTCTGGCCTGCGGAAGCCGGCTTCCAGGCCGCGGCCACCATCCGTAGCCCTTCCCGCGCGTACTCTTCAATTTTGGCTTCCCAGTACGGCAGATCCAGCGGCTGTAATCCGCTGTCGCTCTGCTGATATTGACACAGGCGGAACAGAACATCCGGCGCGCCAGTGACCAGTACCACCTCCTCTTCACCCAGCCGGTAGAGGGTCGACATGTATTTATATTGCGAATCAAATGGAATTTTACTGCGCAGCTCGCTGGTCAGCGGCGGCAGAGTGACCTTGGCCGCCAGTACCTTCAGCGCCCCCTCGGTCGGGCCACCGGTGATTTTCCACAGCCCGCTCTCATCTTTAATAAGCTGGCTGTCGTTACACAGATCGATGGTACGCAGATAGCGCTCGAACAGCGTGCCAGGTGCAACCGCGACCGGCGTCGGGTCATCAATGGCGTGGATCTTACCGACCGGCTCGTAGCTATCCCCTTCCACCCGATAGACGCTGTCCGCGGTGATCACCGCCTTCACCGTCATTTCGTTCATGGTGAGGGTCCCGGTTTTATCCGAACAGATAACCGTCATCGCGCCGAGGGTTTCCACCGTCGGCAGCTTGCGGATAATCGCTTTCTGGCGCGCCATCGCCTGCACACCGAGCGACAGAATAATCGAGATAATCGCCGGCAAGCCTTCCGGGACTGACGCCACCGCGAGGCTAATCAGCGACAGCATCAGTTCGGAGACCGGCATATCGCGGAACAGCAGGCTAAAGACGAACAGCGCCGCCATCATCACCAGAATGAGGATAAAGATGGCTTTGCCCAGCTTGTCCATTTGCACCAGCAGCGGCGTGCGGTGTTTCTCAATGCCCGCCATCATCTGGTTGATGTGACCCAGCTCGGTATCGCCGCCGGTGGCCACAACAATCCCTTTGCCCGCCCCTGAACTGACGGTGGTCCCGGAAAACAACAGGTTACTGCGATCGCCGAGCGGTAAATCACCGCTCAGCGGCTCAGTGGTTTTTTCCACCACCGTCGACTCCCCGGTGAGGATCGCCTCTTCCACCCGCAGGTTGTGCGCCTCAATCACGCGTAAATCGGCGGGGATACGATCGCCCGCGCGGATCACCACAATATCGCCGGGTACCAGCGAGGTGGTGGGGATGGTTTCATGGTTACCCTGACGGATCACCACCGCTTCGCTGGACAGCATATTGCGGATACTCTGCAGCGATTTTTCCGCATTACTCTCCTGAATGAAGCCGATCAGCGCATTGACGACCGCCACAGCGAGGATCACCGCCATGTCGATCCAGTGGCCCATCACCGCCTTCAGCAGCGCTGCCGCCAGCAGCACGTAGATCAGCACATCGTTAAAATGCACGATGAAACGCAGCCAGGCTGGCTTACCCGGCTTCTGCGGCAGGGCGTTTTCGCCATACTGCTGCAGGCGTGTGGCCGCTTCTGTCCCGCTAATACCCTCCGGCGTACTTTGCACGCTGGCGAGCGTCTCCTCGACGGAGCGCTGATAGAAGGGCGCCCCCGGTTTATCTGTATTCATACTCTCTCCCTCGATTTCTGAAGCGGAAGTCAGGACGACATCCCGCCGTCATCAGCGCACAACGAAAACCGGTACATGGGCGTAGCGCACGATGTTTGCCGCTTCAGAGCCCAGAAGATGAGTCTGGATCCCCGGATTACGCGAACCGACAATCACCACGTCCGCTTTCAACTCATCAGCCAGGGCGATCACTTGATCGCGAATATTGCCACTGCGCACATACAGATGGCTGGCGTCTTCCGCAAGGCCATTTTTCTTTACCAGATCGCTGAGTTTTTCCTTAGCGGTAGAAATCAGATGTTCCTCCATCTTTCGTGCATCAGAGATAAATCCTCGCGTTAATACCGGTGAAAATGCCGGAATAACATGGACAAGATGTATTTGCCCGGCAGAGTGCTGGGCGAGGAATTTCGCATGAGAGAGGGCTTTGTCGGCCAGGCCTGCATCAAACACGTCAACGGGAACAACGATATTTTTATACATGAGATAATCCTTTTATTACCAATACAATGCGTAGTGATGAATAGCCCCATTCTTGGGGAGGAAGCAAATCTCAACAACAGAAGCGGAAAACGGAATAGATGTTATTAAACGTAGCACAGGAAAATTAACATTAGAAAATGAGCCATTAATAGACTGAAAAATATTATAAAAACCCGCGAATGCCTGCAGATCTCCTGCCCTTACCCCCTTGACGCCAACAGCAACGCGGTATTCTCTTTTTTAACACTTCATGTTTTCTCCGACTATGCTGATTACAAGCAGGAGTGCCGCACCGAATGTCCGACGGTCACACGTCGTGCCGGACGAAATGACATTCGCGGTTCGGGTGGGAGTTAAGGGAGAAAATCATGTTTGGTTATAGCCTGTTACGTCTGGGATTGTTTGTCGCGCTGGCCATTGTCGCCTGTACGCTGGTAGGACTATTCACTTATCTGGTTGTCGCCGCCCTCGCAGAATAAGCGTGCGCCGCGTAATAAAAACGTAAAATAAATCATGAGTCTGAGGGGAATACTGTGAACCGTTATTTTTCTCTCATCCCGGTTGTTATTTTATTAACAACCGCTTGCGATCAGAAAGCACCGTCCGTCGAAGCCGCCCCCCGGATGGTCAAGGTGGCGCAAGTTACCGCCGTGGGTAACACCCAGCAGCGGACGTTTCCAGCCCGCATCGAGTCTGGCGACTCCACCGAGCTGTCGTTTAAACGGGGTGGTCAGGTGGAGTCACTGGATATTCGCCAGGGCGCAACCCTAACCCAGGGACAAACGCTGGCGCGTCTGAATGCCCGCGAAGCCCAGCAGCGAGTCAATGAGCGACAAACGGCGGCGACCCTCGCCCAGCGTCAGTTTGATCGTTTCCAGACCCTGGCGGGACGTCAGGCGATTTCCCAGGCGGAGATGGACGTGCAGCGCGCCAATCGCGATGCCGCCAACGCAGCCTTAAAAATCGCTCGTGAAGAGCTGGCGCAAATGAGTCTCACCGCCCCCTTCGGCGGGATTGCCGCTGGCGTGCATATTCGTAATCATCAGGTGGTCGCCGCTGGCCAGCCGGTGATTACCCTGACGCGTACCGACCTGCTCGATGTGGTCTTCAGCATTCCGGAAAATCTGTTCACCTCGCTCGATATCCGCAATACCGCCTACCGCCCCGTCGTCAGGATCAATACCCTGCCGGGCCGCGAGTTTACCGCGGAATACAAAGAGCATACCGGCAGCAGCGACAACAGCACCCTCACCTGGCAGATCATTTTAACCATGCCGCGGCCGGATGATTTCCCTACCGTCGGCGGGGTCAGCGGCACCGTGACGGTCAATCTCGGTAATTTACCGGCCAGCGCCGGACGGGAAACCCTCGTGGTGCCAGTGGAAGCGGTGTTTAACCCCGATAACCGGCCGAAGAATGAACCGGTCGTCTGGGTGGTAAAAGGCGACAACGCGCATCTCTACCTTGAGGAGCGCAGAGTCACGGTCGGGGAAGTGACCTCGCAGGGAGTGATGATCACCGAAGGGCTCCGTGCGGGCGAACAGGTGGTTGCAGCGGGGGTAAGCGAACTCCACGACCGGCAGCCGGTGCGGATCTGGACGCGTGAACGAGGATTATAAATGGACATTTCCCGTCAGTTTATTAACAACCCGACCCGCGTCTGGTTAGCCATTTTGCTGTTGGGGGTGGGTGGCCTGTTCGCCCTGCTCAATATTGGCCGCCTGGAAGATCCCGCCTTCACCATCAAAACGGCGGTGATCGTCACCCACTACCCTGGCGCGTCCGCTCAGCAGGTAGAGGAGGAGGTGACCCTGCCGCTGGAAAACGCGATTCAGCAGCTTCCCTCGCTGGATAACGTCAGCTCCATCTCCTCGAATGGCTTATCGCAAATTACGGTGAATATTGCTTCGCAGTACCATTCCAGCGAACTGCCGCAAATCTGGGATGAGCTGCGTCGCCGCGTCGGTGACGCCAGCCGGCTTTTTCCCCCGGGGGTAGTCCCCTCCTTCGTCAATGATGACTTTGGCGATGTGTTTGGCTTTTTCTTCGCCATTTCGGGCGACAGTTTTACCAATCCTGAGCTGGTGCGCTATGCCGAGCAGCTGCGCCGCGAGCTGGTGCTGGTGCCGGGCGTCGGCAAAGTCGCCATTGGCGGCGCGATTCCACAGCAGATCAATGTTGATATCTCGCTGGCGAAAATGGCGGCGCGCGGTATTACGCTTAACCAGCTTGCCGCTATCCTGACCCGGCTCAACGTGGTGTCCAGCGCCGGGGAGATCCGCGCTGGCAGCGAATCGATCCGCCTTCACCCCACCGGGGAGTTTCAGAATATCGATGAGCTGGGGGATCTGCTGGTCAGCCCCCATGGCGCCAGCGCCACCACCCGACTACGGGATATTGCCACGTTGTCGCGCGGGCTGACCGACTCTCCCTCCAGTATCTATCATGCCAACGGCCGCCAGGCGGTGACCATGGGGGTCTCCTTTATCCCCGGCGTCAACGTCATTGACGTGGGGCATGCCCTCGAAGCCCGACTTCAGCAGATGGCCGCCGATAAACCAGCGGGTATCGATATCGCCATTTTTTACGATCAGGCGGCAGAGGTCGCCCACTCGGTCAATGGCTTTATTACCAACTTCCTGATGGCCCTGGCGATCGTCGTCGGCGTGCTGCTGGTGTTCATGGGGGTGCGCAGCGGGATCATTATTGCTTTGTCGCTGGCGCTCAACGTTCTCGGCACCCTGCTTATTATGTATATCTGGGGGATCGAGTTACAACGGATCTCGCTCGGGGCGCTGATCATCGCCCTAAGTATGTTGGTGGACAATGCCATTGTCATTGTCGAAGGGGTGCTGATCGCCCGCCAGCAAGGATCTCCGCTGCTGGGCGCGATTAATTATGTGATCCGCCGCTCCGCCCTGCCGCTGCTCGGCGCCACCGTTATTGCCATCCTCGCCTTCGCGCCAATTGGCCTTTCACAGGACTCCACGGGGGAGTATTGCAAATCCCTGTTCCAGGTGCTGCTGATCTCCCTGATGCTGAGCTGGTTTTCCGCCCTGACCATCACCCCGGTGCTCATCAAGTGGTGGTTGTTTAAAAACGCCCCGCCGGCCGCCGCGCCGGAGGAAAAAGCCGATCCCTACCGCGGCCGCTTTTACCGCGGCTATCAGCAAACACTACAAATACTGCTGCAGCAAAAGACCCTGACCCTGGTGCTGATGGGCGCGCTGTTAGCCGGGGCGATCTGGGGCTTCACCTTCGTCCGGCAGAATTTCTTTCCGTCATCGAATACGCCCATTTTCTTTGTCGACCTGTGGCTGCCCTACGGTACCGATATTAACGCCACCGAGCAGATGACCCGCGATATTGAGCGGTCGATCGCCAGCCAGCCGGGAGTGGCTACCACCGTCTCCACCATCGGCCAGGGCAGTATGCGATTTATTCTTACCTACAGCGGCCAGCGGCAGTACAGCAACTACGCACAGATTATGGTGCGGATGGATGACCAGCGCAGTATCGCCCCCGTCAGCCGCCACGTAGAGGCCTGGATTGCCAGAAACTACCCGCAGGTGAACGCCAGCACCAAACGCATTATGTTCGGCCCGTCCGGCGATAGCGCGATTGAAGTGCGCATTAAGGGTCCTGATCCGGATACCCTACGCGCGCTGGCCAGTCAGGTGGGCGACATTCTCGCCGAGGATCCGGCGACCGACAGCGTACGTAACGACTGGCAGAACCGCAGCAAGGTGATCCGCCCGCAATACTCTCTGGCGTTGGGACGTGAGCTGGGGGTGGATAAACAGGATATTGATAGCGCGCTGGAGATGAATTTCTCTGGCAGTCGCGCCGGGTTATATCGCGAGGGCGCCGACCTGTTGCCGGTTATCGTCCGTCCGCCGGAAGCGGAGCGACAGGATGCCAACCACCTGAATAACGTGCTGGTCTGGAGCCAGAGCCGGCAGCAGTATATTCCGTTGAGTAACGTCATCAATGGCTTCTCGCTGGAGTGGGAAGATCCATTGATTCTCCGCCGCGATCGCACCCGGGTGCTTACCGTTCAAACCGACCCCAGCCCGCAAAGCGGCCAAACGTCGGGCGATATCCTTGCCAGGGTGAAACCGCGCATTGACGCGCTGACCCTGCCGCATGGCTACCGCATCGAATGGGGCGGCGATGCGGAGAACTCCAGTGAAGCACAGCAAGGGCTGTTCACGACCCTGCCGCTTGGCTATCTGGTGATGTTTATCATTACGGTGCTGATGTTCAGTTCGCTGAAAAACGCCGTTGCCATCTGGCTAACCGTGCCGCTGGCGCTGATCGGCGTCACGCCCGGCTTTTTGCTGACCGGCATCCCCTTCGGCTTTATGGCCTTAATCGGCCTGCTTAGCCTCAGCGGTATGCTGATCCGCAACGGCATTGTGCTGGTGGAAGAGATAGAGCAACAAAAACAGGAGAAAGATCAACGACAAGCTATCATTGATGCGGCAACCTCTCGTCTACGGCCGATCCTGCTGACCGCCTTTACCACCGTGCTTGGCCTTGCCCCGCTGCTGCGCGATGTCTTTTTCCAGAGTATGGCGGTGGTGATTATGTTCGGACTGGCCTTTGCCACCGTACTGACGCTGCTGGTTCTGCCGGTCATTTACGCTTGCTTCCACCATAAGGATATGACGCCTCAACGATGAACAGTACCGGTCTGAGCATTATCAAGACATTAGGCTGTATGACAGCGGTGACCTTTTTCACTATCTATAACACCTGGGATCACTATGATTATGACTATCACTGGATCCTCGGGCTGCTGACCTTTATCTCGACCATCGCGACGCCGTTGTTTTTTGTGGTGGCCGGTTATCTTGATGCGCAGACGCGCCACGATGCCAACTGGCAGATTGGTAAAATTAAAAGCGTGGTCATCGTCTTTCTGTTCTGGGTAACGGTCTATTATGTCTGGGAGCCTTATCAGCGCGGCTACCTGATCCAGCCCTGGTTTATTTTCGCCCTGATCGTGATCTACACCTTCCATCCCTTGATCGCCTGGCTCAGCCAGCGGCGCGGCCTGTTTTTCAGCGTGGTCCTGACGCTGCTGTGCTGCTCCTATGGTTATGACCTGCTCTCGGTGCTCTACCCGGACAAACATCTCTTCAGCCTGCCGCCGCAGTATCGTCTGTGGACATGGCTACTCTTTTATTTAACCGGGCAGTTGTTTAACGATCCGCGGGTCACGGAGTGGATACGCGACCCGCGGGTAATTAAAGCCTCAATTATCGCCCTGCCCTTTGTCTATTTATTCACCTGGTTTTATGAACGCCATTTTTTCTTCGCGCTGTTTAAAGCCGACCGTAATGCGTTCATTCTGACGGGGTCGCAAATTTATATTCTGATCGTCCTGCTGGTGATTGCCGCTAACGCCGTGCAGTTTAAAAAGAACCGCGAACTGAAAGAGACGCTGCTGGCAACGGTCAGTAAAGCGATGACCGGGGTCTATATTCTGCATTACTCCGTTTTTCACCTGCTGGTGATGCTGATCCCTATTCACTCGTTAGCCACCAAGCTGGGCGTGATTGCGCTGACGTTTGTCCTGTCGGTGCTCATTTCCCTCGCCGTGCTCTCCAGTACGCTGCTCAAGAAAGTGATAACCCTGTGACAAACGACGCGGCGATTTAGCGGAAGCTCCACTGGATGCTGATCACAAACACGCTGGGAATAATAATGCCGCTCTCAAGGGCGAAATAGTCGGTAAAGTTGTACTGAATGGCATGGTAGATATAGGGGGAAAAGCCGATCCCGGTGGCGTCCTTAAAATCTTTGTAGGAGCCGTGGTCCCCACAATGCTCAAAGGCATCGAAGAAGAATTCACCGGTGTAACCGTAGACCCCTTTAAAGGTCCATCCACTGCCGTTGTGGTACCAGTCTCTTCTCACCCCCAGCGCCAGGCAGCGATCGTCGAAACTGTTGTTCATGGTGCCAATCAGCAGACTGTATTTCGAGTCTTCTGAGAATTTCCGCTCCACCGAGAAAAAGTGGTTTTCAAAATTCTCAGTATATTGTCCGTGGTTATTGGTCAGATGGTAAACATAGGAACCAGTATTCACCGAATAGAGATTAATTTCCTTCGCCTGCGCGAAGGTGGCTAACCCGGCCAGCAGCATCACGCTTTTACCGCGCATCATCCCTCCTCAATCCTCTATGCCTGTCCATGGACAGAATGCTTATGCCGTATTTACCGGTCGTTATGCTGGTGCGACACCCGACAGGAAAATGGGGGAAAGATAACCGTGCCGAAATGAAAAAGTGGTTATAGAAAAGCGTAGCACACGCCTAATCCGCCAACAAACCGGCCATGACAATAGCGGAGTGGTTGATATTTCTCTCTTTACCTTACTGTGCAAAAAACAGACAAAACCTCACCTGTTTTCCGCTATGCTCAGGGTCCGACGCGGAAGTTAGCCACCTGTCGACGACAGAGTTGCTGTGTACCCCTTCCTGCGTCGGCGCTGTTTCTGCGCAAGTGACGTAAACCGACAGCGCCCGTATTTCGATCGTGTCTGCGTCATTATCCCCGTTTTGATTGCCCGCCCCCTATTCTGCACAAAGTCACTTTTGTGTACAACTTATCAAAACAGAAAAATAATCTTTTAAATCAATAAATAAACACATGAAAAATCATCTGACCGTCTCGTTGTACATATTGTTATGAAAAAAGTTGTACATCCTGAAATCACCGACTATAGTTTTTGAGTGTTAACTGCTTGTTGCGCAACACCGCGGGGACGCTAAACGGTTGCGTGGCGAGTCTGGTGGTGGTTCCTGGTTTTGCATTTCCTGTTAGTGACTTTGCGCGTACCACCGGTACGCTGCGACTTTTATGGTCAGTTTGCTTTATACGTGGGAGAGTTCGAGCTATGCATATTAAAAATACCATTCCAGCAGAGTTTGTCTTTAATTCAGCCCTGATGAAGAATATTGAAAACACGCTCATGAAGCAGCACAGCACGATCAATAATGAGCGGATGATTACGGAAATCCAGCACCGCCTGCAAACGGAAAGTAATGAAATACTTTCCGACCTCTATCTGCAGGCGTTGGATATGCTGTACAGCAAACATCATCATTAAGTGATCCCACCGCGCCGACAGCAGGGACAGCCCTGCTGTGCCGGCACGCCTGGGTTTTCATCTGCTAACTGGGGCTCAAAAAATGTCACACCATAATACTTGCTATCATTCTGAGCATTACGATCTGTGGTTTGATAATCGTTTTCTTCTCTACGGGATGTCGCTGATCCTGAATACTTTACCGGCATCTTATTTTCGTAAAAAACATGTTTTCTTTACCAGCGATAATTATTTCGCGGTGCTTGAGCATAACTATAATCGTCGGGATACGTTATTTATTCTGTTAACTGAGGGCAACGATCTTAATTTCCTCAGTGAACTGCCTATGTTGCGGTTACCGGCAAATTCGACGCCTGAAGAATTAAAAATATTCCTGCATCAGCCTACCCGCTATTACAAAACCCACCCGGCGCCGGGCGCCTCGGTGCAGTTTACCGAGCGAGAAAAGAAAGTTATTCAGCTTATCAGCAATGGCGAAGCGGTTGCCAGCATTGGTCGTTCGCTGAATCTGCACATCAAAACCATTTATCAGATCCGGCTGAATCTGATTAAAAAGCTCGGCTGTAGCGGTAGGACCGATTTTTTTAATATCAGTCGTAGCGAAACCTTTAAATCCTGGAGTCAGATTCACCTCTAGCCAGGCGCACAGCCCCGGCCTGTCCCCGCAGACGGGGCTATTGCGTACTGTGAAAATGAATGCTGAAGCCCTGCTCCTGCCAGTGGCTGAGCAGCTCTTGCTGCAGAGGGGTGACGGCGCGTCCGGTCCAGACGAAGGTATGCTGCCCGGGGAACAGCTCGGGCCGTGGCGACTCCAGCGGCTCCGCGAGAACGTTGACATGCCAACCGCGCTGGGAAAGACGCCATGCCTCCAGCCACAGGCGAGTCCGGTCTTCATTACTCCAGCCCACCAGCAGCGTCTCTTTGCCATTTTTTTTACGCGCTTCGGCGAGAAACAGCGCCACGCAGTCGATTAACAAGCCGTCCAGCATGCTGCTAATCACCAGCGAGGTATTCTGATCGAGTTTCAGCCGCTGTCGTACCGGCACTAACAGGCTATCGATGAGGGTGTCGACGGGGTGCTGATGGCTCAACGCCATTAATTTGGCGCGGATTCTGGCGGGCTGCATATAACGCAGAATGGACATCATCTCTTCCTGAAGATGCGCGGATTCGTCGCGCGCCGCCGGCAGGTTGTCCTCCAGCAGCGCTTTGACTTTCCCGACGGATACACCGCGCTCTATCCAGCGCTTGATCTCTTCTATGCGCAGGATATCTTCTTCATCAAACTGTCGATGCCCGCCTTCGCTGCGCTGCGGTTTCAGTAGACCGTAACGCCGCTGCCATGCGCGCAATGTAACCGGATTGATTCCGCAACGTTCGGCGACTTCACCGATACTGTAAAACGCCATAGCAGCCTCACATCAACCTGATACTTTAATACCTAAACTAACGAATTCAGGCATCCTGTACAACTCTATTTTCTTGTACAGATAAAGATATCAGGTTGTGGCTCACAGCGCGCGGGGAAAAAGATGAAAAAAAGTTAGCTGATTTCGCGGTGAATCATTTTTTCTCCGGCCAGGCGATAGCGGGCAGGCCCCCCAGGCGGGCACCCGCGAATAAATTTCCCTGAAACTGTGAGATACCGGCTGATTCCAGCCACATCCACTCTTCAGCACGCTCGATACCGACAGCAGATACCGCAATTTCCAGCGAAAAACAGCATTTGATAATAGCCTGTACAATTGACTGTCGCGGGCCGTCCTGATGAATATTGCGGATCAGTTCATGGTCGATTTTAATCCGGTCAGGTTGGTATTGCGCCAGCAGCGATAGCCCGGCAAAGCCTGCGCCGAAGTGATCGATGGCGAGATTAATCCCCGCGCCCTTCAGCTTACGCACCGCATCGGTAAAATCGTCCATCCGTGAGATCACTTCCCGTTCGGTAAACTCCACAATAATCTGTTCCGGAATAAGATCATTGCGCTTAATTTCATCGAGCAGAAAAGCCACCGCGTCAGGCGCTTTCACCAGCGTCATCGGCAGCAAATTAATGCTTAACGCCTTATTACGTAAACCTAATTTCCCCGCCAGAGACAGCGCGACGCGTTTACTGTGCAGGTCGGCAAGATAAATATCGTCCCCTGCCAGCCCGGCAAAATAGTCGCCAGGAGATTGACCATCCGGTGTGCGCAGCAGTGCTTCCCACGAGATAATTTCACAGGCGAAAGGATCGACGATCGGCTGAAAGGCAAAAGACCAGCTTTCCGTATTATCGATAATAGGAGTGTCAGGGAAAAAGGTCTCGTTATCAGCAATAAATACCCAACTGTCCGCGGAAGGGATCTCAAAATAGT
Source organism: Klebsiella sp. G-Nf4 (assembly GCF_002810615.1). Lineage (NCBI taxonomy): Bacteria > Pseudomonadati > Pseudomonadota > Gammaproteobacteria > Enterobacterales > Enterobacteriaceae > Klebsiella > Klebsiella sp. G-Nf4. The sequence continues at coordinate 40,903 of NZ_PION01000010.1, forward strand.
TCGCTTTTTCCGTGGATTCGACAAAAGTACGGAAAAATTGCAGCGCCCGGTCATCATAGGTGAGCTGATATTTTGTCGTGCCCCGGTCCATCACTGTCTGTAGTACTTCCTCGCGATCATGTTCCCGTAAATCAAACAGTTCCATACCGACCTTACCAAATCGACGGGACGGTGCATAATCGCAAAACAACTCCACCAGATTATAATGACGGGGATCGAGGAAAATTTTTTGATAAATATCCCGTACCTTTTCTTCTGGTCCTTCAATAAGTTGAAAAAAATGCGTCCCGTTAAACAGTAATATACCGGTGACATCCGCCTGCCCATTTCTCTCGTTTGCCCTGGCAACCATGGCCTCGATCGATTTGAATGAGACATTGTCGCAAATATGGCTGCGATAAATGATGGTGGTAAGCATAGTGATTCCAGATGGGAGGGATAAGCATTCACAGTAGCAGTTATCAGGCTAATCGTCTTGCAAAACTACGGTTTATCTTAACAAAAAATATACACTCAAACGCATTACGCCCCACCCCGGCGTCCCCCACCCTCTCACCTTGTACAATGTACAACATAAAACCCCACCCAAACAGGTTAAAAAACAATCACGCAATAAAATTAATTTATTAAAAATCAATAAAATAGAGACAATCGCAGCAATATTGCGCAACTTTCTGTGTACAACTTAATAATTATTGTATAAGTTTATTTGCAGTTAACAGATGAATGAAATGAAAGGAGCACATATGCAGCAGAATGGTTACATTCCAGATACAGCGAACGCAATTGCCCAGTATTTCAACAAAGCATCGTTACCTTCCCAGCAGGAAACGCTGGGTCAGATCGTGATGGATATTCTCAACGAAGGGCGCCATCTCAACCGCAAGGCACTGTGCACCAAACTGTTGAGCCGCCTTGACAGCGCCCGTGCGCCTGAGGAAGAGAGCCACTATCAAACCTTAATTGGTTTGTTGTTTGCCGGTCAGGAATAACGTCATCGATCGTCGCCTGTTGCAACCGCAGTAGCAGATGAGGGGCGATCGCTTCCATAAACCTGCTGCTGACCTGAATGCCCGTTATCAGATTCAGGAAGAGTGTGGCATGCAGAGAGACGGTTATGAATAGCAGTGATACTGAGGAAATAACCGATGAGATCATCGGCGAGGCGGTGCTCGCGCTTCTGAAAACGAATCGCCCGATTACCACCCCGACCCTGCTGGTTCGGCTTCGGTTGATGCAGGCCACAGAGTCAGATCGCCAGCGAAGGAAAATCATCGCTGCCGTTATTGAAGAAATTTGCGCGAAGCTCGCCCTCCAGCGGAAGCACGCGCCTTTGCAGGTTAAGAAAATCAATGGCCGTTGGGAAAGCAGAGGAACGCTGGCGCAGAGCAGCATGGCGCCGGAAGCTAAAAAAATCCACTGATTGTCCCAACCATGGTGAATAAAACAGAGTGAGAATGTGATGAGACAGACTATGCATCAGCAACCCGATATTTACGCAGGACTGCAGGACACCGCGCTCTCAGATTATTTCCGTAACGCCGGTGATAAACTGGTTGATGAGTCCGCCGTCATGTCGCTCGCCATCAACAGTATTCTTCAGTCCGAGGGGCACCTGAACAATAAAGCCATTATATTATGGCTGATTCAGGCGCTGGAAAGCACCGATGACGTGGTCACTGCCGACGTGATCCGTAAAACGCTGGAAATTGTCGTCGGCTACACCATGGACGATATTTAACCGCTCTGCGTTTCAGGCCTGCCAGTGCTGGCGGCCCCTTCCCTAAAGAGCCTGTCCGCTCTGATCAAAAAACCTCGCTGACGCGAGGTTTTTCTTTTACCGCCTGACGCTTCAGTGGGCGTTGACCACCACCCACATCGGGCCCTGACCGACCGCATAGCGGCCTTTCTCCTGCAGCAGCCCCTGCTCACCTTCAATTTCATACACTGCGATATGGTGCGACTTCTGCCCTGCGGCAATCAGATACTTACCGCTGTGATCGAGGTTAAAGCCGCGTGGCTGAGTTTCCGTCGGCTGATAGCCTTCCACTGCCAGCACGCTGCCATCTTCCGAGACGCTGAACACCGTAATGATGCTGGCGGTACGATCGCAGGCGTACAGATGACGACCGTCAGGGGTGATGTGAATATCCGCCGCCCAGCGCACGCCGGTGAAATCCTGCGGCATCATATCCAGGGTTTGTACACATTCGATGTTGCCATTCGGGTCTTTCAGCTCCCAGACGTCAACGGAGCTGTTCAGTTCATTGACGCAATAACCATACTGCTGGTTCGGATGGAACACCATGTGGCGCGGACCGGCGCCCTCGACGGTGGTCACTTCCGCCGGCTCCTGGGCGGAGAGGAAACCATCCTCGCTGAGGGTAAACAGGCAAATACGATCCTGCTTCAGCGCCGGCACCCACAGGGTGCGGTTGTCCGGGGAGATATTGGCCGAGTGGCAACCTTCCAGCCCTTCCACCACGGTGACGGTTTCGCCCGGCAGGCCGTCCTGCAGCGGGGTCACGCTAACGCAGCCCTGATTGTAGGAGGCGCTGAAGACAAAGCGGCCATGATGATCGGTAGAAATGTGGGTCGGGCTGCCCGGCAGCGCCGCTTCCCCGGCGAAGGTCAACGCTCCGTTATCCGGCGTGATGCGATACGCTAACACGCGAAACTCCGGACGAACGCCAACGTACAGATACTCCTTGTTGGGACTGACCACCATCGGCTGTACCTGCCCCGGGGCATCAACCACCTGCACCAGCGTCAGTTTGCCGTCCGCTTCAAGACTCCAGACGTGGATTTGTTGGCTTTCCGGGCTGGCGGTATAAACGGTTTGTTTCATGACTACTCCTTCCCTCACTGCACGTGGAATTTTCATTTTCAGGATAACAGCACCCTGAAAATTATAAGACATCCGCCCATGATACTCGCAAAGTCCGCTGAATTTCCGACGGACGGCGGCACAAAGGGCATACAGGCATTCACGGCAGATGTGGAAAAATTGGTCCTGACGCCACGGCGGTGTACCATCATGGCCAGGTCACTTTTCAACATCAACCGGAAATAACACATGACAACACGCGTGATTGCCCTGGATTTAGACGGCACCCTGCTCACCAGCAAAAAAACCATCCTGCCCGCTTCGCTGGAGGCGCTGGCCCGCGCCAGAGAGGCGGGCTACCAGGTTATCGTCGTTACCGGACGTCATCACGTCGCTATTCATCCTTTTTATCAGGCACTGGCTCTCGATACACCTGCAATTTGTTGTAATGGCACTTATTTGTATGATTATCACGCAAAAGAGGTTTTGGCAGCCGATCCTATGCCGGTAGAGCAAGCGGTCAGTCTGACGGCCATGCTCGCCGAACAGCAGATCCATGGCCTGGCGTATGTGGATGATGCGATGCTTTATGAACAGCCCACCGGGCATGTGATCCGCACCCGCAACTGGGCGCAGGCGCTACCGGAGGATCAGCGCCCGGTCTTCCGCCAGGTCGACTCGCTGGCGCAGGCGGTCCGCGAGGTCAACGCGGTATGGAAATTCGCCCTCACCGATGAAGACATTCCCCGTCTGCAGCGCTTTGCCCGCCAGGTTGGCGAGACGCTGGGCCTGGAGTGCGAATGGTCGTGGCACGATCAGGTGGATATTGCGCGCGCCGGCAACAGCAAAGGCAAACGCCTGGCGCAGTGGGTAGCCGACCAGGGGCTGTCGATGCAGGATGTGGTGGCCTTCGGCGATAATTACAACGACCTTAGCATGCTGGAAGCGGCGGGCACCGGGGTGGCGATGGGCAATGCGGTGGACGAGGTGAAAGCCCGTGCCAGGGTGGTCATCGGTGACAATGAGTCCAGCAGCATCGCCGAGTTTATCTACCGCCAGCTGCTGTAATCAGGCGGCGATCGACACGCTTTTGATTTGAGCAAACACCTGCTGACCTGGTGCTATCGCCAGGTCATCCCGCGCCCAGGGGCTGATTCGAGCCCACAGAGGATGGCCGCTCACCCTAAGCTGGACCTCAATCTGCCCGTTGACTTCGAGACACTGAACCACCTCGGCGCGTAAGATATTGCGGATGCTGGTCCCGGACGGCTGCGCCAGCACCAGCGAAACGTCCGACGCCTGAATGCGGATCCGCGCGGTGTCTCCTGCGGGACGTTCGAGCCGGTTGACCCACAGCAGCTGGTCGCCCAGCGTCAGGGCCGTCATCGCGTACTGCGGATGCTGCGCGGCGACCGTGGCGCTGAGGATCGTACTCTGCTGTTCCGCCGGCAGCCAGGGGTGCATCACGCTGCTGCTCCAGACCTCCTCCAGTGGACCAAAAGCCTTCACCTTACCGGCCTCCAGTACCAGCACGCGATCGGCCAGATGCTGGATCTCATCCAGCGAGTGGCTGACGTAAAGCATCGGAATATGGATCTCCTGCGCCAGCCGCTGCAGGTAGGGCAACAGTTCGCGTTTGCGCGGAATATCCAGCGAGGCCAGCGGCTCATCCAGCAGCAGTAGCTCCGGTGCGGTCAGCAGGGCGCGGCCGATAGCCACTCGCTGCTTTTCGCCGCCGGATAACCGGCCCGGCAGGCGATCCAGCAAGGGCGCGATCCCCAGCAATTCCACCAGCTTATCGAACTGGCTGACCATGGATTTCGCCATCCCGTAGCGCAGGTTACCGCGCACTTTATAGTGGGGAAACAGGCGCGCGTCCTGAAACACATAGCCGATACGGCGCTGCTCCGGCGCCAGGCAGATACGCTGCGCGGTGTCGTTCAGCACCCTGCCGTTGAGCACGATCCGCCCCGTCTGCGGACGGGTCAGGCCGCTGATGGCATTAATCAACGAGGTTTTGCCAGCGCCGGAGACGCCAAAGATGGCGGTGATCCCGCTGGCGGGCAGGGTTTCACGGATCTGCAGGCAGTGACTGCCGAGGGTCTGGGTAAAGTCCAGCTCCAGCATCATTATCCTCCCATGCGCTGGCGGCTCACACGGGCCAGCCATTCCGAAATCAGCAGCGAAACCAGCGCCAGTCCGATGGCGATGAGGCAGAGGCGGGCCGCCGCCCCCTCCCCGCCCGGGGTCTGGATCAAGGTGTACATCGCCGAAGGCAGGGTGCGCGTTTCGCCGGGAATATTGGAGACGAACGTGATGGTCGCGCCAAACTCCCCTAACGAGCGGGCGAAGGCCAGCACCGTGCCGACGATAATCCCCGGCAGGGTCAGCGGCAGCGTAATGGTCAAAAACACCCGCCAGCGGCTGGCCCCGAGGGTTCTCGCCGCTTGCTCCAGTTTGACGTCCACCCCTTCCAGCGCCAGGCGAATGGCGCGCACCATCAGCGGAAAAGACATCACCGCCGCCGCCAGCACCGCTCCGCGCCAGCTGAAGGCAAAGCTGATACCGAACCAGTCATACAGCCAGCTGCCAATAAACCCGCGCCGCCCCATGGCCACCAGCAGCAGATACCCCACCACCACCGGCGGCAGCACCAGCGGCAGATGGAGAATACTGTCGAGCAGCGCCTTACCGGGAAAGGTGCGCCGAACCAGCAGCCAGGAAAAAAAGATCCCAAAAGGCAGGCTCAAGGCCACCGCCAGGGAGGAGACTTTCAGGCTCAGCAGCACCGCCTGCCATTCGGGTTCGCTCAGAAACATCAGCGGGTGGTAAATCCGTAACGTTTAAAAATCGCGGACGCTTCCGGCCCTTTCAGGTAGTCATAGAAAGCGCTTACGGCCGCATTGCGGTGACCATCGACAATCGCCAGCGGGTACTCGACTTTCTGATGCGAGGCTTCCGGGAAGGTGCCGACCACTTTCACTCCCTTGCTGGCCACGGCATCGGAGCCATAGACAATCCCCAGCGGCGCTTCGTTGCGCTCCACCAGGGCCAGCGCGCCGCGAACGTCTTCAGCCGGGGCCAGTTTCGGCGACAGGGTCTCCCAGGCGCCGAGTTTCTGCAGCGCCTCTTTGGCGTAGATGCCTGCCGGAACGTGCTGCGGATCGCCCACCGCCAGACGGCCTCCTTTCAGCAGGCTGGTCCAGTCGGTTTTCTCATCAATGGTTATCGCCCCCTGCGCGCTGGCTTTCGGCGCGACCACCACCAGGCTGTTGCCAAGCAGGGTGGCGCGGGTTGCCGGGTCGATGGCCTTTTTGTCTGCCGCGTAATCCATCCATTTCTGATCGGCGGAGATAAACAGATCGGCTGGTGCGCCCGCTTCAATTTGCCGCGCCAGCGTCGACGACGAGGCAAACGACGACACGACATCGACGTTTTTCTCTTTCTTATACGCCTGGGCAATATCCTGCATCGCGTTGGTTAACGATGCGGCGGCGAAAACGGTCACTTTCCCCTCTGCCGCCAGCGCCTGACCCGCGACGCACAGCGTGAGTGATACCCCGATAACTCCGCGTAACCAAGAACCTGCCATCTGAATCTCCTGTCAATGCGTTATGTATTCGACAATATAACGATATGCAGAGCATTTTTATAGTGACACAGGACAATAAAACGAAGGGAAATGATACAGGAGGGAAATAGCACAGCGCCCGGTTAAACCGGGCGCCGGGAAATCAATGATTTTGCTGGCTGCGATCTTTGTGGCCTACGCCGGAGAAGAGGTTGAACACTTCGCCAAGACCGTAAATCAATCCCAGGATGACCGCCATCACCACCGGTACCATGATGACCGCAAAAACCAGACTTTTCAAAAGCTCTAACATGGTTCACTCCAGATAGTATGATTTGCTGATTGTAACGGTTTCAGCCGAAAAAACACGCCCCATTTGTGCGGTGGCTAATGACAAAACCGCGCACAGAGGTTTTGCAAGCGGGTGACTATCGGTCACAATACCCTTTTTTGTCAGGAAACGATTATGCAGGCCGAAATTCTTCTCACCCTTAAGCTACAGCAGCGCCTGTTTGCCGATCCCCGGCGGATCGCCCTGCTCAAACAAATTGACCAGACCGGTTCGATAAGCCAGGGGGCGAAGCACGCGGGTATCAGCTACAAAAGCGCGTGGGATGCCATTAACGAGATGAACCAGCTCAGCGAACAACCGCTGGTGGATCGTGCCACCGGCGGTAAAGGCGGCGGCGGCGCGGTGCTGACCCGCTATGGGCAGCGGCTGATCCAGCTGTACGATCTGCTGGCGCAGATCCAGCAGAAAGCGTTTGATGTACTCAGCGATGACGATGCCCTGCCGCTGGATAGCCTGCTGGCGGCTATCTCACGCTTTTCCCTGCAGACCAGCGCCCGCAACCAGTGGTTCGGCACCATTACCGGTCGCGATCGCCAGCAGGTGCAGCAGCACGTCGAGGTACTGCTGGCCGACGGGCAGACACGCCTGACCGTCGCCATCACCGCACAAAGCGCTGAGAAGCTGGGGCTCGATGAGGGCCAGGAGGTGCTGGTCCTGCTGAAGGCCCCCTGGGTCGGCATCACCCTCGACCCCGACGTGGCCCGCCAGGCCGATAACCAGCTGTCGGGACGTATCAGCCATATCGAATGCGGTTCCGGGCAGTGCGAAGTACTGATGACGCTGACCGACGGTCAGACCCTGTGCGCCACTCTGCCACAGGCGCAGACGTCTGGCCTGGCGGCAGGGACGGAGGCGATCGCTTACTTCAATGCCGATCGCATCATTCTCGCGACGTTATGCTGACCCCATTGACATTACGCGCCCGAAGTCGTATCCCTGATGCACATCGCTGCAAAAAATGGGATACATCATGTCATCATTGCAAATTTCGCAAGGCACGTTTCGCCTGAGCGATACAAAAACCTTAAAAATAGACCAGCTGAACCTGAGAGCGGGTCAAAGCTGGGCGTTCGTCGGTAGCAACGGCAGCGGCAAATCCGCCCTCGCGCGGGCCCTGGCTGGCGACCTGACCCTGCTCAGCGGCCAGCACGAAAGCCACTTCTCCCGCGTAACCCGCCTCTCCTTCGAGCAGTTACAGAAGCTGGTCAGCGACGAGTGGCAGCGCAATAACACCGACCTGCTGAGCCCCGGCGAAGAAGACACCGGCCGCACCACCGCGGAGATTATCCAGGATGAGGTGAAAGATCCTGCCCGCTGCGCGCGCCTGGCCGAACAGTTTGGCATCAACGCCCTGCTGGACCGCCGGTTTAAGTACCTGTCGACCGGGGAAACGCGTAAGACCCTGCTGTGTCAGGCCCTGATGACCGATCCGCAACTGCTGATCCTCGACGAACCTTTCGACGGCCTTGACGTCAACTCCCGCCAGCAGCTGGCTGCCCTGCTGGCCGACCTGCACCGCGCCGGCATCACCCTGGTGCTGGTCCTCAACCGCTTCGATGAGATCCCGGAGTTTGTGCAATTCGCCGGCGTGCTGGCTGACTGCACCCTCAGCGAGACCGGCGAGAAGTCTTCCCTGCTGCAGCAGGCGCTGGTCGCCCAGCTGGCGCACAGTGAAAAACTGGACGGCATCACCCTGCCGGAGCCGGATGTCCCACCAGCCCGTCATGCGCTGGCAGACTCGGCGCCGCGTATCGTGCTCAATGACGGGGTGGTCTCCTACAACGATCGCCCGGTCATCAATCACCTCTCATGGACCGTGAACCCGGGTGAACACTGGCAGATCGTCGGCCCCAACGGCGCCGGTAAATCCACGCTGCTGAGCCTTATCACCGGCGATCATCCGCAGGGTTACAGCAACGATCTGACGCTCTTTGGCCGCCGTCGCGGCAGCGGTGAGACCATCTGGGATATTAAAAAGCATATCGGCTACGTCAGCAGCAGCCTGCATCTGGACTACCGGGTCAGCACCAACGTCCGCAACGTCATCCTGTCGGGCTATTTTGACTCTATCGGCATTTATCAGGCGGTCTCGGACAAGCAGCACAAGCTGGTGCAACAGTGGCTGGATATTCTCGGCATTGATAAACGCACCGCCGACGCGCCGTTTCATAGCCTGTCGTGGGGCCAGCAGCGGCTGGCGCTTATCGTTCGCGCGCTGGTGAAGCATCCGACCCTGCTGATCCTCGATGAACCACTGCAGGGGCTGGATCCCCTGAATCGCCAGCTGGTGCGCCGCTTTGTCGACGTGTTGATTGGCGAAGGGGCCACACAGCTGCTGTTTGTCTCGCACCATGCGGAAGATGCTCCGGACTGTATTACCCATCGCCTGGCGTTCGTTCCCAGTGGAGACGGTTACACTTATCAGCTCGGTCCTGTGGCCTGATGCCCCCTGCCGGGGGTCGAAAGATCCCTGGTATTTTTCAGAAAAATAGCGGCAAAACCACCTAAACATCTGTATTAAAAATAAAAAAAATTAATTTATGTCGTTTCACCATCAAGTGTAAACGATTCCACTAACTTGCCCTGTGTCACACTTTTCACTTCTTTGATATGCTATCTTCCTCATACACGATAAGCCGAATGGAGCGAATCATGAAAGTTCTGGTTACAGGTGGTAGCGGTTACATTGGAAGTCATACCTGCGTTCAACTGCTGCTGCAGGGGCATGAGGTGGTGATCCTCGACAATCTCTGCAACAGCAAGCGCAGCGTACTGCCGGTGATTGAGCGTCTCGGCGGCAAAGAAGCCACCTTTATTGAAGGCGATATTCGTAACGAAGCGCTGATGACGGAGATCCTCCACGATCACGCCATTGAGGCGGTGATCCACTTCGCCGGGCTGAAAGCCGTCGGGGAGTCCGTCGCCAAGCCGCTGGAATATTACGACAATAACGTCACCGGCACACTGAAATTAGTTTCTGCCATGCGCGCCGCGGGCGTGAAGAACTTCATCTTTAGCTCCTCCGCCACTGTCTACGGCGATCAGCCGAAAATCCCGTATGTCGAAAGCTTCCCGACCGGCACCCCGCAAAGCCCTTATGGCAAAAGCAAACTGATGGTGGAGCAGATCCTGACCGACCTGCAGAAAGCCCAGCCGGAGTGGAGCATTGCCCTGCTGCGCTACTTCAACCCGGTCGGCGCCCACCCGTCGGGCGACATGGGGGAAGACCCGCAGGGGATCCCTAACAACCTGATGCCCTACATCGCCCAGGTCGCCGTCGGCCGTCGCGACTCGCTGGCCGTGTTTGGTAACGACTACCCGACCGAAGATGGCACCGGCGTACGCGATTATATCCACGTGATGGACCTCGCCGATGGCCACGTCGCGGCCATGGAAAAACTGGCTGACAAAGCCGGGGTGCATATCTACAACCTTGGCGCCGGCGTCGGCAGCAGCGTGCTCGACGTGGTCAATGCTTTCAGCAAGGCCTGCGGCAAACCCATTAACTACCATTTCGCGCCGCGCCGCGATGGCGACCTCCCGGCCTACTGGGCGGATGCTGCCAAGGCCGACCGCGAGCTGAACTGGCGCGTGACGCGCAACCTGGACGAAATGGCGCAGGACACCTGGCACTGGCAGTCCCGTCATCCGCAGGGTTATCCAGACTAAGGAACCTTCATGAGCGTATTTAACCCCGTTGACCATCCACATCGTCGTTATAACCCGTTAACCGGGCAGTGGATTCTGGTTTCTCCGCATCGCGCCAAGCGCCCCTGGCAGGGGGCGCAGGAAACGCCGGCAAAACAGACCTTGCCAGCCCACGATCCGGACTGTTTCCTGTGCCCGGGTAATACCCGGGTCACCGGCGACACCAACCCGAATTACACCGGTACCTATGTGTTTACCAACGACTTTGCGGCCCTGATGACCGACACCCCGGACGCACCGGAGAGTGACGATCCGCTGATGCGCTGTCAGAGCGCGCGCGGCACCAGTCGGGTGATCTGCTTCTCGCCAGACCACAGCAAAACGCTGCCGGAACTGAGCCCTGAAGCGCTGGAAGGCGTGGTTAAAACGTGGCAGGAACAGACCGCGGACCTCGGGAAACGCTACCCGTGGGTCCAGGTCTTTGAAAACAAAGGGGCAGCGATGGGCTGCTCCAACCCTCACCCGCATGGTCAGGTGTGGGCCAACAGCTTCCTGCCGAATGAAGCGGAACGGGAAGACCGTCTGCAGAAAGAGTATTACGCCGGACAGGGTCAGCCGATGCTGCTGGACTATGTTCAGCGCGAACTGGCCGACGGCAGCCGCACGGTGGTGGACACCGAGCACTGGCTGGCGGTCGTGCCCTACTGGGCCGCCTGGCCGTTCGAAACGCTGCTGTTGCCGAAAGCGCACGTGCAGCGTATTACCGATCTCACCGACGCCCAGCGCAGCGATCTGGCGCTGGCGTTGAAAAAGCTGACCAGCCGTTACGACAACCTGTTCCAGTGCTCATTCCCCTACTCCATGGGCTGGCACGGCGCGCCGTTTAACGATGAAGACCATAACCACTGGCAGCTTCACGCCCACTTTTATCCGCCGCTGCTGCGCTCCGCGACGGTCCGCAAGTTTATGGTTGGCTATGAAATGCTGGCCGAAACGCAGCGCGATCTGACCGCCGAGCAAGCTGCCGAACGACTGCGCGCCGTCAGCGACGTCCATTTTCGTGAATCCGGAGTGTAATGATGAGTCTGAAAGAGAAAACCCAAACCCTGTTTGCTGACGCCTTCGGCTACCCGGCCAGCCATGTCATTCAGGCGCCAGGTCGCGTCAACCTGATCGGCGAGCATACCGATTACAACGACGGTTTTGTGCTGCCCTGCGCCATCGACTACCAGACGGTGATCAGCTGCGCACCGCGCGATGATCGTACCGTGCGGGTGATTGCCGCCGATTACGACAATCAGACCGATGAATTCTCTCTCGACGCGCCGATTATCAGCCACGATACCCAGCAGTGGTCGAACTATGTCCGCGGCGTGGTGAAGCATCTGCAGCAGCGGAACAGCCACTTTGGCGGCGCGGATCTGGTGATCAGCGGCAATGTGCCTCAGGGTGCGGGGTTAAGCTCCTCAGCCTCGCTGGAAGTCGCCGTCGGCACCGTGTTCCAGCAGCTCTATCATCTGCCGCTAGACGGCGCGCAAATCGCGCTGAACGGCCAGGAGGCGGAAAACCAGTTCGTCGGCTGCAACTGCGGGATCATGGATCAGCTGATTTCGGCGCTGGGCAAAAAAGACCATGCGCTGCTGATCGACTGCCGTTCGCTGGGTACGAAAGCCGTCTCGATGCCGAAAGGCGTGGCGGTGGTGATCATCAACAGCAACTTTAAGCGCACCCTCGTCGGCAGCGAGTACAACACCCGTCGCGAACAGTGCGAGACCGGGGCGCGCTTCTTCCAGCAGCCCGCCCTGCGTGATGTTACCCTCGAGCAATTTAACGCCGTCGCCCATGAGCTGGATCCGGTCGTCGCGAAGCGCGTACGCCACGTGCTGACGGAGAATGCCCGCACCGTGGAAGCTGCCAGCGCCCTTGAAAAAGGCGACCTGAAGCGGATGGGGGAGCTGATGGCCGAATCCCACGCCTCGATGCGCGATGATTTCGAGATCACCGTCCCGCAGATCGACACTCTGGTGGAGATCGTTAAGGCCGCGATCGGCAATAAAGGCGGCGTGCGCATGACCGGCGGCGGCTTTGGCGGCTGCGTGGTAGCGTTGGTCCCGGAAGATCTGGTCGATACCGTTCAGCAGGCCGTTGCTAAAACGTATGAAGCGAAAACCGGTATTAAAGAGACATTCTATGTCTGCAAACCGTCACAGGGGGCAGGCCAATGGTAACGCAAACCACCGCGCTGGCGCCGGACGGCCAGCCCTGGCAGCAAGTGACCCTGCGCAATAAGTCGGGGATGACCGTTACCGTGGCGGACTGGGGCGCGACGCTGCTCAGCGCCGAGGTGCCGCTGGCTGATGGCAGCCTGCGCCATCCGCTGCTGGGCTGTGCGAAGCTGGAGGACTATGCCCGTCAGGCCGCGTTTCTTGGCGCCTCGGTAGGCCGCTACGCCAACCGTATCGGCAATAGCCGCTTCCCGCTTGACGGCCAGCTCGTCAACGTCACGCCGTCAAACGACGCGGGCCACCAGCTCCATGGCGGCCCGGAAGGGTTTGATAAGCGCCGCTGGCGCATTGTCCGCGCCGACGAGCAGGAAGTGCTGTTCGCCCTGACCTCGCCCGATGGCGATCAAGGCTTCCCCGGCACTCTGCAGGCCACCGCGCACTATCGTCTGACCGACGATAACCGCATCGCGATTACCTATCGCGCCACCGTGGACCAACCCTGCCCGGTGAACATGACCAATCACGTCTATTTCAACCTCGACGGTGACCAGCGCGACGTGCGCCAGCACCAGCTGCAGATCCTCGCCCAGAGGTATCTGCCGGTGGAAAGCGACGGTATCCCGGGCGGTGAACTCAACGATGTTGCTAACACCAGCTTTGATTTCCGCCAGCCGAAAACCATCGCCGCCGACTTCCTCGCCGACGCCGATCAGCAAAAGGTGAAGGGATACGATCATGCCTTCCTGCTGGATGCCAAAGGCGACGCCAGCCAGCCTGCGGCGCAGGTCTGGTCGCAGGACGGCAAGCTGCAGATGACGGTCTATACCTCCGCTCCGGCGCTGCAGTTTTACTCCGGCAACTATCTCGGCGGCACCCCGTCGCAGACGACGGAGCCCTACGCCGACTGGCAGGGGCTGGCGCTGGAGAGCGAATTCCTGCCGGATTCGCCGAATCATCCGGAATGGCCGCAGCCGGACTGTGTGTTACGTCCAGGCCAGGAGTACGTCAGCCTGACGGAATATCAGTTTATCGCCCGATAACCGCTTGCGCCCCCCGCCGGGGGCGCTGCTTTTCGTCCCCGCCCTCCTCTCTGCCGCCTCTTTTTTCAGCAACCTGCTCTATTTTCCGTCACCAAAGGACAAAAAAATAACCTGTGTTTTACAAGCACCTTACACTGAGCCACTATTTTCGCTATGGTTAGGGATAAGCATTGCCGTGAGCCAAATCACGGCAATATAATGAGAATAGTTATCAATCAATAACACATACACCAACATATTCAGCGCACCGTTCGCGGCGCGAGGGATGGCGTGTAGAGAGGAGTAAGAGAATGGCTGTAACTAAGCTGGTACTGGTTCGTCATGGCGAAAGCCAGTGGAACAACGAAAACCGCTTCACCGGTTGGTACGACGTTGATCTGTCCGAGAAAGGCGTTAGCGAAGCGAAAGCAGCAGGTAAACTGCTGAAGGCTGAAGGCTTCAGCTTTGATTTTGCTTATACCTCCGTGCTGAAACGTGCCATCCACACCCTGTGGAACGTGCTGGACGAACTGGATCAGGCCTGGCTGCCGGTTGAGAAATCCTGGAAGCTGAACGAGCGTCATTACGGCGCGCTGCAGGGCCTGAACAAAGCGGAAACCGCTGAGAAATACGGTGACGAGCAGGTTAAACAGTGGCGTCGCGGCTTCGCTGTCACACCGCCGGAGCTGACCAAAGACGACGAGCGCTACCCGGGCCACGATCCGCGCTATGCAAAACTGACCGACGCAGAACTGCCGACCACTGAAAGCCTGGCGCTGACCATCGACCGCGTCGTGCCTTACTGGAACGAAACCATTCTGCCGCGCCTGAAAAGCGGTGAGCGCGTGATCATCGCCGCTCACGGTAACTCCCTGCGCGCGCTGGTGAAATACCTCGACAACATGGGCGAAGACGAGATCCTCGAACTGAACATCCCGACCGGCGTACCGCTGGTGTATGAGTTCGATGAAAACTTCAAGCCGATCAAACATTACTATCTGGGCAATGCGGAAGAGATCGCGGCGAAAGCGGCTGCCGTCGCCAACCAGGGTAAAGCGAAGTAATTCCTCCCGGTGAGAACAAAAAAGCGTGGAAATCTCCACGCTTTTTTTATTGCCTGCGCCAGCGCAGATTCGCTTAGCCGCGGCGGGTTTTCACCGCTTCCGCCAGCTGACGCAGGATCGTTTCGGTATCCTCCCAGCCGATGCAGGCGTCGGTGACGCTCTTGCCGTAGGTCAGCGGTTCACCGCTCTCGAGGCTCTGGTTGCCTTCCACCAGATGGCTTTCAATCATCACGCCCATGATCGCCCGCTCACCGCCGGCAACCTGCTGGCATACGTCGGCGCCCACTTCCATCTGCTTTTTGAACTGCTTGCTGGAGTTGGCATGGCTGAAGTCGATCATCACCTGGGCCGGCAGGCCCGCTTTCGCCAGGCCGATCTTCACATCCGCCACGTGCTTCGCGCTGTAGTTCGGCTCTTTGCCGCCGCGCAGAATAATATGGCAGTCGCCGTTACCGCTGGTATTGACGATAGCGGAGTGGCCCCACTTGGTGACCGACAGGAAACAATGCGGTGCGCCAGCGGCGTTAATCGCGTCGATAGCCACCTTGATGGTGCCATCGGTACCATTCTTAAAGCCTACCGGGCAGGAGAGTCCGGAGGCGAGCTCACGGTGAACCTGGGATTCGGTGGTACGCGCCCCAATGGCGCCCCAGCTCATCAGATCGGCGACATACTGCGGGGTGATCATGTCGAGGAATTCCCCCGCCGCCGGCAGGCCGCTGTCGTTAATGTCCAGCAGCAGTTTGCGCGCGATGCGCAACCCGTCGTTGATGCGGAAGCTGTTATCCATATGGGGATCGTTGATAAGCCCTTTCCAGCCGACGGTGGTGCGCGGCTTTTCAAAATAGACCCGCATGACGATCTCGAGCTCGCCCTTCAGCGCCTCACGCAGGGGCAGCAGACGGGAAGCGTACTCTTTCGCCGCTGCCGGATCGTGAATCGAACAGGGCCCAATCACCACCAGCAGACGGTCATCGTCGCCCTTGAGGATCTGATGGATCGCTTTGCGAGCATGTGCAACGGTATTTGCAGCATTTTCGGTAGCAGGGAATTTTTCCAGGAGCGCAACGGGAGGTAATAATTCGTTGATCTCTTTAATACGTAAATCGTCGTTCTGATAATTCATCTTCTTTCCAGCGTTGCCATACTTATTCAATGAAATGCAATCCCTCCAATCTATCTCTTCGCCGAAAAAGTGTAAACGTGATTTTACAGTAGTGATGGAATAATCCTGGAAATAGGCAAAAATACGCCATAAAGTAGCGAAACCAGGCTCATGTACTACAATAATTAACTGTTAAAGCTAATTAAGCCTTACGTTTCAGGATTATATAGTGACACTGCGATCGTCTGCGGAGTCTTTAACCATAGCGAGTCAGATCCCTGGCACACTCACCGCGGGAAGCGCATTTCCCCCTTCCCGGCTTAACAGGAGTATCCGATGAATATGAAAAAACTGACGACCCTTTTGCTCACCGCCACCTTAGGTCTTGCCAGCGGCGCGGCCCTGGCGGCAGACACTGGCGCACAGTCCAACAATGGCCAGGCTAACTCTTCCGCGGATGCCGGTCAGGTGGCGCCAGATGCCCGTGAGAACGTGGCGCCAAACAATGTGGACAATAACCAGATCAATTCCGGCTCTGGCGGCACCATGCTCCATCCTGACGGCTCGACGATGAGCCAGGACAATATGTCGAGCGATGAAGTGCATAAAAACTCGATGTGTAAAGATGGCCGCTGTCCAGACACCGGTAAGAAACTGGACAATGGCGGCAGCATGAACCACGACAACAGCAAAACCGACGGCACCACCCAGTAAGTATGCGGTGGGCACAAACAGAGAAAAGGCGAGCACAGCTCGCCTTTTCTCTGTTTGTTATCGACCTCTGTTTATGATGTCATAGAATAATAATGATAACTATCAAGGGACGACACGATGGCCCACCCGCATTCGCACTCTCCTGCTCAGGCTCCGGACAGCAGTAACGCTCGCCGGCTGCTGTGGGCATTTATCGTCACCGCCGGTTTTATGTTGATTGAAGCCGTCGGCGGCGCGATCTCCGGTTCGCTGGCCCTGCTGGCGGATGCCGGCCATATGCTCACCGATTCCGCCGCCCTGCTGTTTGCGCTGCTGGCGGTTCGCTTCGCCAGCCGCCCACCGAATACCCGCCATACCTTTGGCTGGTTGCGTTTGACCACCCTGGCGGCGTTTCTCAATGCCATTGCCCTGGTGGTGATTACCATTTTGATTGTCTGGGAGGCCATTCAGCGCTTCCAGCATCCGCAGCCGGTGGCTGGCGTGACGATGATGGTGATTGCGGTCGCCGGCCTGCTGGCTAACGTACTGGCCTTCTGGATCCTGCATCGGGGGAGTGAAGAGCAGAATCTCAACGTGCGCGCTGCGGCGCTACACGTGCTTGGCGACCTGCTGGGCTCGGTCGGCGCGATCGTGGCAGCCGTGGTGATCCTCACCACCGGCTGGACGCCTGTCGACCCGATTCTTTCCGTGCTGGTTTCCTGCCTGGTATTACGTAGCGCCTGGCGGCTGCTAAAGGAGAGTCTGAATGAACTGCTGGAAGGCGCGCCGCGTTCGCTGGACGTCGCGGCCCTGCAGCGGGATATTCGCCGCTCTATCCCGGAGGTACGCGATGTTCACCACGTCCACGTCTGGCTGGTGGGGGAAAAACCGGTGATGACGCTGCATGTTCAGGTGGTCCCGCCGCACGATCATGATGCGTTACTCAACCGCATCCTGCATTTCCTGGAACATAAATATGAAATTGAGCATGCCACGGTGCAGATGGAGTACCAGCCCTGCAGCGGCCCGGAGTGCCATCTCAACACGATGCACGCCGGGCACGATCATCACCACCACCATTAGCCAGAAAACGCGTGAGAACCTCGCTCACGCGCGCTGTTTATCCACATCCGGCTGCCGTTCAGCGCAATGAACGTCAGCAAGAGATATTCCAGGGACATGGCATAGACGCCCTGGCGGGCAAAAATCACCACGCTTATCACGTTGACGATTACCCACAGCAGCCAGTTCTCAACATACTTGCGGGTCATTAAGATCATCGCCACCACCGACAGCACTGTCATGCAAGAGTCCCAGAACGGGAAGGCATCCGGCTGCAGCACCGGCATGGAGACCTGCAGACCCAGCGCTTGCATCAGGCTGACCGCGATCCGCGTCAGGAAAGCAAAGAACGGGTTGATAAACAGGGTCAGCAAGCCGATCGCCACTACGCAGGCCGCCAGCCAACCCAGGGCTTTGCTACGGGGTAACCAGCGGATCTGCAGTTCAGCCTCATGGTTGCTGCTTTGCCGCGACCAGGCATACCAGCCGTAAACGTTAGCGGCAAAGAAGAACAGCTGCAGCAGCAGGCTGGCGTACAGCTGGATCTGAAAGAAGATGATGGCGAACAGCGTGACGTTGACCAGCCCGAAAGCATAGTTACTGATCTTCTCCAGGCTCGCCAGCCAGATGCACAGCAGCCCGGCGATGGTCCCCACGGCCTCTATCCAGGAGAGATCGTACCCCCCGGCGCCGATGGGTATATGTACTAAGATATTCTGCGTGCTAAAAAAATCCATTTCATCCCCTCAGCGTCTTGCGACGCGACAATACGTTATCCCCGTAGTGTAGCCGCAAAATCCAGCATCCGGTTAAGCGGAATCAATGCCCCGGTGCGCAGCGCTTCGTCGACGTGGATTTCGTGTTCAGCACCGCCCTGTTCGAGTCCCTCGGCAATGGCTTTCAGGCCGTTCATCGCCATCCACGGGCAGTGCGCGCAGCTGCGGCAGGTCGCCCCTTCGCCGGCGGTGGGCGCTTCCAGCAGCGTTTTCTCCGGTACCGCCTGCTGCATTTTATAGAAGATACCGCGATCGGTCGCCACGATCAGCTGACGCTGGGGCAAGCTTTTCGCCGCCGCAATCAGCTGGCTGGTGGAGCCCACGGCATCCGCCATCTCGACAATCGCCTGCGGCGACTCAGGATGGACCAGTACAGCAGCTTCAGGATAGAGGGCCTTCATACGCGTCAGTGCCTGGGTTTTAAACTCATCGTGCACGATGCATGCCCCCTGCCAGCACAGCACGTCTGCGCCGGTCTGACGCTGGACATAGCGGCCAAGGTGGCGGTCCGGCGCCCAGAGGATCTTTTGACCCAGGCTGTCCAGATGATCAATGAGTTCCACGGCGATACTGGAGGTAACCACCCAGTCAGCGCGGGCCTTCACCGCGGCGGACGTATTGGCATAAACCACCACGGTGCGATCGGGATGGGCATCGCAGAAGGCGTTGAATTCCTCAATCGGGCAGCCCAGATCCAGCGAACACTCCGCGTTCAGGGTCGGCATCAGAATGGTCTTTTCCGGGCTGAGGATTTTGGCGGTTTCCCCCATAAAACGCACCCCGGCGACCAGCAGCGTGGAGGCCGAATGACGGGCGCCAAAACGCGCCATCTCCAGCGAGTCGGCGATACAGCCGCCGGTTTCTTCCGCCAGTTGTTGAATTTCAGGATCGGTGTAGTAATGCGCCACCATCACGGCGTCGCGCTCGCGCAACAGGCGCTTGATTTTTTCGCGATAAAACTGCTTTTCGTCGACGGTCAGCGGCTGTGGTTTCGCTGGGAAAGGATAAATCGCCGTTTCAGGATCAAACATTACGCTCATCATGCAATCTCGTTTTACTGGCTTAACTCTAAGACCGTCAGTATGGCCTGTCTGTGCCTTAATACGGTCATGGTGTTTTATATGCTAAACAAGATAGCGGATTACGCGCAAAAAGTCGTGATGAATTTTGTACATCCGTCCGTATTCCGGGGACGATGGTGCGCATCTGCCCGAGCGACCGGTTCGCACCCGGTGTAGCGCAGCGTGACCGTGGAGTCATGCTGAAGTCGAATTTTGACGTATAGCGGATAGCAAAAAGGCGCCTTTAGGGCGCCTTTTTACATTGGTGGGTCGTGCAGGATTCGAACCTGCGACCAATTGATTAAAAGTCAACTGCTCTACCAACTGAGCTAACGACCCCTTGCGGGATTTTGCTACTGTAATCATTCAGGATGGTGGGTCGTGCAGGATGACTCGGCTTCGCCTCGCCCTACGGGCCGTTGCTGTCGCAACGTTATCCTTCACGTTCAACATCTAAGTTAAATGCTGAAACTGGTGGGTCGTGCAGGATTCGAACCTGCGACCAATTGATTAAAAGTCAACTGCTCTACCAACTGAGCTAACGACCCGCTCTGGTATTACCTGAATAATTTCACTCGACACCAATATTGAAATTGGTGGGTCGTGCAGGATGACTCGGCTTCACCTCGCCCTACGGGCCGTTGCTGACGCAACGTTATCCTTCACGTTCAACATCTGAGTTAAATGCTGAAATTGGTGGGTCGTGCAGGATTCGAACCTGCGACCAATTGATTAAAAGTCAACTGCTCTACCAACTGAGCTAACGACCCGAGTGGTGGGTGATGACGGGATCGAACCGCCGACCCCCTCCTTGTAAGGGAGGTGCTCTCCCAGCTGAGCTAATCACCCGAAACTGCGCTGGATACTACCGATACTGCGTCCACCGACCCCATCATTCACGTTTAACACCGATGTTCGATGTTAAAGATGGTGGGTCGTGCAGGATTCGAACCTGCGACCAATTGATTAAAAGTCAACTGCTCTACCAACTGAGCTAACGACCCGGTGGTGGGTGATGACGGGATCGAACCGCCGACCCCCTCCTTGTAAGGGAGGTGCTCTCCCAGCTGAGCTAATCACCCGATACTACGCTGGATACTGCTAAATGGTGGGTCGTGCAGGATGACTCGGCTTCGCCTCGCCCTATGGGCCGTTGCTGTCGCAACGTTATCCTTCACGTTTTACTATCGCGTTCCACCAGAACGATTGGTGGGTCGTGCAGGATTCGAACCTGCGACCAATTGATTAAAAGTCAACTGCTCTACCAACTGAGCTAACGACCCACTCTGGCATCGCTTTGGGCTTGTTTGATATCCCTTGGCAACGGCGGCATATATTACTGATTTCAGAATTCAGCGCAACTAAAATTTCGATAAAGATCACTTAACTGCTGGTGATTCAGGCGACAAGACCAGAAATAACGCGATTTCTGGTCATGCCGTAATCAACCAAGAGCATTGAGACGTTTTTGCGCTTGTTTTGCACCGTCGGTGCCGGGGAATTTACTGATCACTTGCTGGTAAACCGCTTTCGCTTTTGCGGTATCACCTTTGTCCTGCATGATCACGCCGACCTTAAACATGGCGTCGGGCGCTTTAGGCGATTTCGGGTAGTTCTTCACCACCGAGGCGAAGTAAAACGCCGCATCGTCTTTTTTCCCCTTGTTGTAGTTCAACTGTCCGAGCCAGTAGTTGGCGTTCGGCTGATAAGTTGAATCCGGGTACTTTTTAACGAAGTTCTGAAACGCCACCATGGCGTCATCCTGGCGTGAAGCATCCTTCACCAGGGCAACCGCCGCATTGTAATCGGTGTTCGCATCGCCCGTCATCGCCGGGGCGCCTGACGAGGCCGCTGGCGCTGCGCTGGTGGCAGCCGCGCTCTGATCGCCAGAAGACGACGGAGCCTGCGCACCTGATGCTGCCGCTGCGCCGCCACCGCTGCTCAGACTGTCTATCTGCAGCAGAATCTGCTTCTGGCGCTCAACGATCTGATTCAGCTGATACTGGTTCTCCTGGATCTGGCCACGGAGAGAATCAATGTCAGTCTGGTTATCAGAGAGTTGTTGCTGGAGTTGGGTTAAAAGCTGGCTGTGAGCATTGGAAATACGCTCGAGTTGAGTGACGCGGTCTTCGACCGAGCCTGAGCCGACACTACTGATTGGCGCCTGAGCAAAAGCGGCCCAGGGGGCCGCTATGCCAACCAGTAACGACAGACTCAATAAATGATGTCTGAAGTTACTGCTCATGCAATTCTCTTAGTAAACCAGTACGGCGCGACGGTTTTTGGCATATGCCGCTTCGTCATGACCCAGTACTGCTGGTTTTTCTTTACCGTAAGAAACGATGGAGATCTGATCGGCAGAAACACCTTTGCCCTGCAGATACATCTTAACGGCGTTAGCACGACGCTCACCCAGAGCGATGTTGTATTCCGGTGTACCGCGCTCATCCGCGTGACCTTCTACAGTCACTTTGTAGGACGGGTTGCTACGCAGGAAGTTAGCGTGCGCGTCCAGCATGGCAGCGAAGTCAGAACGGATATCGTACTTGTCCAGATCGAAGTAAACGATGTTGTTCTGCTGCAGCTGCTGCATCTGCAGACGAGCTTGCTCTTCAGAAGACATGTTGCCGCCGTTACCGTTAGCGTCCATACCAGTGCCGGCACCCAACATGCCTTCACCGCTCTGGTCGTTGCTGGCGTTCTTGTTAGAAGAACATGCCGCGATTGCCATAACCGGCAGAGCGATCATCAGCCCTTTCAGCACTTTGTTCAGTTGCATTTCTTTGATTCCTTTAATAATCAATTATTTATTATTACAGATACGGCGACCAGGCAGGTGATTTTACCTGTCCATCAGTTGCCGGAAGACGCGCTTTGAAACGCCCATCTGTAGAAACCAGATTCAGCACGGATCCCATCCCCTGAGAAGAGCTGTAGATTACCATAGTGCCGTTAGGTGCCAGACTTGGCGTTTCGTCTAAAAACGTTGATGACAGAACCTGTACACCACCCGCTTCCAGATCTTGTTTGGCAATGTGCTGCTGACCGCCGGCCGAGCTGACCATTACCATCGTTTTACCATCTGCGCTCACGTCGGCGTCCTGGTTCTGTGAACCTTCCCAGGTGATACGCTGCGGCGTGCCGCCATTGATGTTGACTTTATACACCTGCGGACGACCGGCCTGGTCAGAGGTGAAGGCCAGGTTCTGGCTGTCCGGGAACCAGCTAGGTTCGGTGTTGTTGCTGCGACCGTTAGTCACCTGACGAATCTGACCCGAGCCCAGATCCATCACGTACAGGTTCAGGCTACCGGTTTTCGACAGTGCGAAGGCCAGTTTAGAACCATCCGGTGAGAACGCCGGCGCGCCGTTATGCTGCGGGAAGGAGGCGATCTGACGCACAGCGCCGTTCGCCAAGGTCTGCACCACCAGCGCAGAACGTCCGCTTTCAAAAGTCACGTAAGCCAGTTTAGAACCGTCCGGAGACCAGGCCGGGGACATCAGCGGCTGGGAGGAACGGTGAACCACGAACTGGTTGTAGCCATCATAATCGGAGACGCGCAGCTCGTACGGGAACTGACCACCGTTGGTCTGCACCACGTAGGCAATACGAGTACGGAATGCGCCTTTAATACCGGTCAGCTTTTCAAATACCGCGTCACTGGCAGTATGCGCCGCATAGCGCAGATACTGTTTAGTGACTTTGAAAGAGCCTTGTGCCAGCGTTGTGCCCGGCGCGCCGCCGGTATCCACCAGCTGATACGCCACCTGATAAGAACCATCCGGGTTTGAGGTGACCTGACCGACGACCACGGCGTCAATACCCAGCGCAGACCAGGCAGCAGGCTGCACTTCCTGGGCACTGGTCGGCTGCTGCGGCAGACGCGAGCGATCCAGCGGGTTGAATTTACCGCTGTTGCGCAGGTCAGCTGCCACGATACCGCCGACATCTTCAGGCGCAGCCCCCTGGCCAGCCCACTGGAACGGTACCACGCCGATAGGGCGTGCCGAGTCCACCCCCTGGGTGATCTCGATACGTACTTCTGCGTGCAGCACCGCTGCCCACAGCATTAAAAAACCAAATGCTACTCGTAATGCCTGCTTCATCATATCTCCCTTATCCGGGCGGAAAGCCCACGATAATTTAGCAGAATGTTAACAAACTCAAATACACAAAACTACCAAAACCCTGTGACTACGATAGATTGTTTTCCCCGATTATTCGGGGAAAAATCATTACAGTTTAAAGTCTAGTGTGGCATTTTTTATTTTCTCATAAACAGCCTGACTTGGCGGTTTAGGAATAGTCGCCGTTTTGGCTGCCGTTAAAGCTGCCTGACACAGAGCAGGGTCGCCGCCTTCGGACGTTATGTCCTTTAACGTACCATCAGCAGCCAGGTTAATATGCAATACGCAACGCTTGCCTTGATAGAGGCTTGCATCATACAAGCGGCTTTGAATCGCCATTTGTATTTGCTTCGCATAGGAACTGATATCGGCTCCCGTAGCGCCACCGTTGGCACCAGAGGTTCCGCTATCTTTCGCTGGCTGACCACTGCCTTTGGCCCCACCGCCTGTCTTAGGCGCATTCTTACCCGAACTCAGATCGCCGAGCAGGTCATCAACGCCGTCCGCTTCTTTCGCAGCGGCCGCTTTCTTCGCTGCTGCCGCTTTTGCTGCTGCCGCTTTGGCCGCTTTATCGGCAGCTGCCTTCTCAGCCGCAGCCGCTTTGGCTGCCGCCGCTTTTTCAGCTGCGGCGGCTTTCTCGGCGGCGGCCTTCTCTGCGGCCGCTTTTTGGGCGGCGGCTTTCTCAGCTGCTTTTTCGGCGGCTTTTTCTGCAGCCGCTTTTTCAGCCGCGGCTTGCTTGGCCGCTTCCTGCTGGGCCTTCTTCTCTGCTTCCTGCTGCGCTTTCTTCGCCGCTGCCGCTTCCGCTTTCTTCTGCGCCTCTGCTGCGGCTTTCGCCGCTTCGGCTTCCGCCTGTTTCTTCGCATCGGCTGCCGCTTTCGCGGCGGCGGCATCGGCCTGTTTCTTCGCGTCAGCGGCGGCTTTAGCCGCTGCCAGCTCAGCCGCTTTTGCCTGGGCATCCGCCTTCGCTTTTGCGTCGGCAGCCGCTTTGGCTGCTGCTTCCTGCGCTTCTTTAGCCTGCGCATCCGCTTTGGCTTTCGCCGCCGCGGCGGCCTTGGCAGCCGCTTCCTCAGCCTGCTTCTGCTGTTCCTTCGCTTCTTTCGCCGCTTCCTGCGCCTGCAGACGCTCCTGTTCGAGCTGTTTCAGCCGTTCCTGTTCCGCCGCCTGTTTCTCACGTAACTCTTCCGCCTGCTGCTGCGCCTGTTTTTCACGCTGTTCAGCGGCGCGACGTGCGCTGGCCTGCTGCTGTTGCTGACGGTTATAGTTATTTACCACCGCCCCGGGATCGACCATGACGGCATCAATGGACGATCCCCCGCCGCCGCCGGCAGAGGCATCCAGATGCTCGTCAAACGAACTCCAGATCAGCAGCGCGATCAGAATGATGTGCAGCGCGACTGAAATGATGATCGCTCGTTTAAGCTTGTCGTTTTGTTCGGTTGCCTTTGACACTATCGGTTCCCAAAAACTGTTCGCCTGTACCCGCGATACGCACCGACGGCGAGCGATACTCGCCACCGGACGCCGCGCGGACGCACATACCTGAAGCGATTAAATAGGTTTGGTCATCAAGCCGACCGATTTAACCCCTGCACTATGCAACAGGTTCAGCGCTTTAATAATTTCATCGTAAGGGACGTCTTTCGCACCGCCGATCAGGAACACCGTTTTCTCATTGGCTTCAAGACGTCGCTTCGCTTCGGCAATCACCTGCTCCGGCGGCAGCTGGGACAGCGTCTCCTGCCCCACTTTCACGCTGTACTGCCCTACCCCGGAGACTTCTACAATCACCGGCGGATCGTCATTGCTTTTCACCGCTTGCGATTCCGTGGCGTCCGGCAGATCGACTTCCACGCTCTGCGTAATGATCGGCGCCGTTGCCATAAAGATCAGCAACAGCACCAACAGGACATCCAGCAGCGGAACGATGTTGATCTCGGACTTCAGTTCGCGACGTCCGCGTCCACGTGCTCTGGCCATGGCTTACCCCTTATTGCTTTCGCTGGTGGTAAAGGCCTGACGGTGCAGAATGGCGGTGAACTCTTCCATAAAGTTGTCGTAGTTCAGTTCCAGTTTGTTCACGCGCTGGTTCAGGCGGTTATACGCCATGACCGCCGGGATAGCAGCGAACAGACCGATCGCGGTGGCGATCAGCGCTTCGGCGATACCCGGTGCCACCATCTGCAGGGTGGCCTGCTTCACCGCGCCAAGGGCGATAAAAGCGTGCATGATCCCCCAGACGGTACCAAACAGACCGATATACGGGCTGATGGAACCTACGGTGCCGAGGAACGGGATATGCGTCTCCAGCGTTTCCAGTTCGCGGTTCATCGAAATACGCATCGCGCGCGATGCCCCTTCGACAATCGCTTCCGGCGCATGGCTGTTGGCCCGATGCAGGCGCGCAAACTCTTTGAAGCCGCTGTAGAAGATTTGCTCCGAACCGGTCAGATTATCGCGACGCCCCTGGCTCTCCTGATACAAACGGGACAGTTCGATCCCGGACCAGAATTTGTCCTCGAACGCTTCAGCTTCACGCACGGCCGAGTTGAGGATACGCGTTCTCTGAATAATGATAGCCCAGGAAGCGATAGAAAAACCAATCAAAATCAACATGATAAGTTTAACCAGAAGGCTCGCCTTCAGGAACAAATCAAGGATATTCATGTCAGTCACTGCTTAAACTCCGCGACAATAGACTTGGGAAGCGCACGTGGCTTCATTAAGAGTGGATCAACGCACACAATGAGAACCTCAGCTTCGTTTAACACTGTATTCTCGGCGTTGACGATTCGCTGCGTGAAAACCAAAGAGGTGCCGCGCATCGAGGTAATTTCCGTCTGGACTTCGAGCATGTCGTCGAGTCTGGCGGGGGCAAAATACTCCAGCGTCATTTTGCGAACCACGAAGGCAACGCGTTCAGCCAACAGAACCTGTTGACTAAAGTGATGGTGGCGCAGCATCTCTGTGCGTGCTCTTTCATAAAAAGCGACGTAACTGGCGTGGTAAACCACACCACCGGCGTCGGTATCTTCGTAGTAGACCCGAACCGGCCATCGAAACAGCGTTGTATTCACTTTACATCCCGGTAATGCAAAAAAAGGTTAGAGCTTTCAAACTTCGCTACTATACGCGCGGGAAAGGTGGTTTGGAATGGGGGAAAGTAAACGGGGCGTAAATTTTTATGGGCTTATGCAAGCCCATACCATTAACAGAGATCTCTTATTCAAAAGAAGAAAAAGAAGAGACCTAAAGCGAGCACAATATCAGCGATAAGCGGACAGAAAATCCCCTGCCAGTGAACGGCACGCGGACGGAAGCCCACGCCGTGAATAACGCCGCTGCAAACCGCCCACATCAGCAAGAAACCATGCCAGATTTCCAGCTCGCTGGTCTTCGCCGCAAAGCGCGACGGATCCCAGAAAATGCAGCCTGCCAGCAGCAGCGCCATCAATAAGGAAAGCGCCCTTAACGGGCGCTTGTCCATTATCGCATACATATACTTTATCATTCACGTCGCCTCTTTGTTGGCTACGTCTGCTTACCCCAGTCACTTACTGGTGTAAGCTCCTGGGGATTCACAGACTTGCCGCCTCGATGCAACCCGAATGATTTCGTATATCGCATCACGATAATACTCATCAGTGTTCTTCTTTACCTGCTTTGGTGGCTTCCACGTGCTCAAGCGCCAGCGCGGTAATCACCCCAAAGGCACAGGCAAGAAGCGTTCCCAAAATCCATGCGAAGTACCACATATATAGCTCCTTACCTTAGTACAACGAGTGGGTGTTCTTTTCGATGTCTTCGCGCGTGATGCGGCCAAACATCTTCCAGTAACACCAACTGGTGTAGGCCAGAATGATTGGCACGAAGATAATCGCCACGTAGGTCATCAGGTTCAGCGTCCGCTGGCTGGAAGTCGCGTCCCACATCGTCAGGCTGGCGTTCAGCATGGTGCTGGACGGCATGATGAACGGGAACATCGCAATACCGGCGGTCAGAATGATGCAGGCCAGGGTCAGCGAGGAGAACAGGAATGCCCATGCGCCTTTATCCGCTTTAGTCGAGACGACGGTCAGCAGCGGCAGCACCACGCCCAGGGCAGGAACGGCCCACAGCGCTGGCATGTTATTAAAGTTCACCATCCATGCACCGGCTTCACGCACCACTTCTTTAGTCAGCGGGTTAGACGGGCCGCTATGATCCATTACCGATTTGACCACATAGCCGTCGATGCCGTAGTAGACCCACACGCCCGCCAGCGCGAAGCAGACCAGCGTCACCAGCGCCGCCACCGTGGAAACGGTGCGGGTACGCAGGTGCAGTTCGCCTACGGTACGCATCTGCAGGTAGGTGGCGCCCTGAGTCAGGATCATCGCCACGCTGACGATACCGGCCAGCAGACCAAACGGATTCAGCAGCTGGAAGAAGTTACCGGTATAGAACAGACGCAGGTATTCATCGACGTGGAACGGCACGCCCTGCAGCAGGTTGCCGAAGGCCACACCAATCACCAGCGGCGGCACGAAGCTACCGATGAAGATGCCCCAGTCCCACATGTTGCGCCAGCGGGTGTCCTCGATCTTGGAACGGTAGTCAAAACCTACCGGACGGAAGAACAGCGAGGCCAGTACCAGAATCATCGCCACATAGAAGCCAGAGAACGCCGCGGCGTAAACCATCGGCCACGCCGCGAACAGCGCGCCGCCAGCGGTGATGAGCCACACCTGGTTACCGTCCCAGTGCGGGGCGATGGCGTTGATCATAATCCGACGCTCGGTGTCGTTACGGCCGAGGAAACGGGTGAGCATGCCCACCCCCATGTCGAACCCGTCGGCGACAGCGAAGCCAATCAGCAGAATGCCAATCAGCAGCCACCAGATAAAACGCAATACTTCATAATCGATCATTTGACGACTCCTGTCTTAGCGTGCCGACTGAATAGCCGCAGAGGACTGTTCAAAGTGATAGCGGCCGGTTTTCAGGCTGCTAGGTCCTTTGCGGGCAAACTTGAACATCAGGAACAGTTCAGCCACCAGGAACAGCGTGTACAGACCGCAGATCAGCAACATTGAGAAGATCAGATCGCCCGCGGTCAGCGACGAGTTGGCCACCGCCGTCGGCAGGACCTCACCAATCGCCCACGGCTGACGGCCATATTCGGCAACAAACCAGCCTGACTCCACGGCAATCCACGGCAGCGGCAGACCAAAGAACGCGGCGCGCAGCAGCCATTTTTTCTCGCCAATGCGGTTACGAATCACGCTCCAGAAGGAGGCGCCGATAATCAACAGCATCAGGATGCCGCACGCCACCATGATACGGAAGGCGAAGTACAGCGGTGCGACGCTTGGAATAGAGTCTTTGGTCGCTTTGGCGATCTGCTCTTCCGTGGCGTCAGCGACGTTCGGGGTATAGCGCTTCAGCAACAGGCCATAGCCGAGGTCTTTCTTCACGCTGTTGAACTGGTCGCGAATGGCCTGGTCGGTCGAACCGGCGCGCAGCTGCTCCAGCAGCGCGTACGCTTTCATCCCGTTACGGATACGCTCTTCGTGCTGAACCATCAGATCCTTCAGGCCGATAACCGGCTTATCCACCGAGCGGGTGGCGATGATGCCCAGCGCGTAAGGGATTTGGATCGCGAAGTGGTTGGTCTGCGCATTCTGATCGGGAATACCAAACAGGGTAAAGGCAGCCGGCGCAGGCTGGGTTTCCCACTCTGCTTCGATAGCCGCCAGTTTGGTTTTCTGCACGTCACCCATTTCGTAACCGGATTCGTCACCCAGCACAATAACGGAGAGGATCGCTGCCATACCGAAGCTGGCGGCGATGGCAAAGGAGCGCTTAGCAAAGGCAAAGTCGCGGCCTTTCAGCATATACCAGGAGCTGATGGCCAGGATGAACATCGCGCCGGTGACATAACCAGACGCCACGGTGTGCACGAACTTCACCTGGGCGACCGGGTTGAGCACCAGTTCAGAGAAGCTGACCATCTCCATACGCATGGTTTCGAAGTTGAAGTCCGATGCGATAGGGTTCTGCATCCAGCCGTTGGCGACAAGGATCCACAGCGCGGAGAGGTTGGAGCCCAGCGCGACCAGCCAGGTGACCGCCATGTGCTGAACTTTACCCAGACGATCCCAACCGAAGAAGAACAGACCTACAAAGGTGGATTCGAGGAAGAAGGCCATCAGACCTTCAATGGCCAGCGGCGCACCGAAGATATCGCCCACGTAGTGTGAGTAATACGACCAGTTAGTCCCGAACTGGAACTCCATGGTCAGACCGGTCGCCACACCCAGCGCAAAGTTGATACCAAACAACTTGCCCCAGAACTTGGTCATATCTTTATAAATCTGTTTGCCGGAAAGGACGTAAACCGTTTCCATGATGGCCAGCAGGAACGCCATACCGAGCGTTAGCGGCACAAAAAGGAAGTGGTACATCGCGGTCAAGGCAAACTGTAAGCGCGACAGTTCGACTATATCTAACATCATGACTCCTTGCTCATCGCATGAAGACTCCGAAAATGAACCGAGAAGCTCTGGTTCATACGCATGCCCCAATACAAATGTTATTTGTTGCCCGTCCGCAGCACGTTTCAACTGAAAGTGAAGCCACGCCACGATAAGGTTACAAATACGTTAACGAAAACCCAATTGATTCCCCAATATATTACGCCGCAATAACCTTACAATAAATATGTTTTTATTGTTCCAGTTTTACATTTTTCGACGGTGATCAATATATAGCGAAGATGGCCGGTTTAGGCCAATTTGACTTGCGACAATTTAACGTTTTTTGAAGGATTTTTCCAAGCATTAAGCATTGATATAAATCAATTTTTACTCTACGTGTTAATTATGTAGCTCAATAAAGAATATTGGTGAATTTAATGTTAATGTTGTGTTTAAAGTATGCCTTGATTGGTTACTGAAAAGAGAGATATGAGAATCATAGGTAATATTATTTAACGCCGAGGAAAAAAATGAAAAAAAATGAGCCGATCTAAATAATGCTAGACTGCTCACAGTATTTTTCCTGTTTTCTTACGCCCTCTCCTGCTGTTTTTTTCTCTGTCTCAAACCCTTGCCTGTCAGCCACTGCGAAATTATTTTCTTCAGCGACAACACTGCCGAGATAATATTCATGAAATAATTCATAAAATCAATATGATAGGTAAGGTTTTTCGCGGGACAGACAATCCGCCGGTTCAGCGACTTTCCCGGCAAGGCGGATAACGCCCATAAAAAAGGCCACCTGACGGTGGCCAACCATGTCGAAATCGGACAGATTTCTGCTTGCGGAGAAGCAGAGAGGGTTTACTTGATGATAGCTTTCAGCGCTTCGCCGATATCGGCGAGGCTGCGAACGGTGTTCACACCGGCGGCTTCCAGAGCGGCAAATTTCTCATCAGCAGTACCTTTACCGCCAGCGATGATGGCGCCAGCGTGGCCCATACGCTTGCCTTTCGGCGCGGTCACGCCCGCGATGTAGCCGACAACCGGCTTGGTCACGTGCTCTTTGATGTAGGCTGCCGCTTCTTCTTCCGCGCTGCCGCCGATCTCACCGATCATCACGATCGCTTCGGTCTGCGGATCTTCCTGGAACAGCTTCAGGATATCGATGAAGTTGGAGCCCGGGATCGGGTCGCCGCCGATACCGACGCAGGTAGACTGGCCGAAACCGTAGTCGGTCGTCTGCTTAACCGCTTCATAAGTCAGGGTACCGGAACGGGAAACGATGCCCACTTTACCCGGCTTGTGAATGTGGCCAGGCATGATGCCGATTTTGCACTCGCCCGGGGTGATAACGCCTGGGCAGTTCGGGCCAATCATGCGTACGCCCGCTTCGTCCAGCTTCACTTTCACAGTCAGCATATCCAGCGTCGGGATACCTTCGGTGATGGTGATAATCAGCTTAATGCCCGCGTCGATTGCTTCCAGAATGGAGTCTTTGCAGAACGGTGCCGGAACGTAGATAACGGTCGCGGTGGCGCCGGTCGCTTCAACGGCTTCGCGTACGGTGTTGAACACCGGCAGACCCAGATGGGTGGTGCCGCCTTTGCCTGGCGTCACGCCGCCAACCATTTGCGTACCATAAGCGATCGCTTGTTCAGAGTGGAAGGTCCCCTGGCTACCGGTGAAGCCCTGGCAGATAACCTTGGTATCTTTATTAATTAAAACTGACATTATTTCCCCTCCACTGCGGCAACAACCTGCTGTGCTGCGTCCGTCAGACTTTTCGCTGCAATAATATTCAGGCCGCTGTCAGCCAGTTTTTTCGCGCCCAGTTCGGCGTTGTTACCTTCCAGACGAACCACGACCGGAACGTTAACCCCAACTTCCGCTACCGCACCGATGATACCGTCAGCGATCAGGTCGCAACGTACGATACCGCCGAAGATGTTAACCAGCACCGCTTTCACATTGTCATCAGAAAGGATGATTTTGAACGCTTCAGTCACGCGCTCTTTGGTCGCGCCGCCACCTACGTCGAGGAAGTTAGCCGGTTCGCCGCCGTGCAGCTTAACGATGTCCATGGTGCCCATCGCCAGGCCTGCGCCGTTAACCATGCAGCCGATGTTGCCATCCAGTGCCACATAGTTCAGTTCCCACTGTGCCGCCTGCGCTTCACGCGGGTCTTCCTGAGACTGGTCGCGCATTTCGCGCAGATCCGGCTGGCGGAACAGTGCGTTGCCGTCAGCGCCCAGTTTACCGTCGAGGCAGATCAGGTCGCCCTGTTTGGTGATAACCAGCGGGTTAATTTCGATCAGCGCCAGGTCGCGCTCCAGGAAAATGGTCGCCAGCCCCATGAAAATCTTGGTGAACTGCTGAACCTGTTTACCTTCCAGACCCAGTTTGAACGCCAGTTCGCGCCCCTGGTAAGGCATCGGGCCCGCCAGCGGATCGATAGCGATCTTGTGGATCAGGTGCGGGGTTTCTTCCGCGACTTTTTCGATTTCCACACCGCCTTCAGTAGACGCCATGAACACCACGCGACGGGAGCTACGGTCAACGACCGCGCCGAGGTACAGTTCTTTATCGATATCGGTCGCCGCTTCCACCAGAATCTGGTTTACCGGCTGGCCATTGGCATCTGTTTGGTAGGTCACCAGGCGTTTGCCCAGCCAGTGTTCAGCAAATGCGCGGATCTCTTCTTTGCTCTTAACTACTTTCACACCGCCCGCTTTACCGCGGCCACCAGCGTGAACCTGACATTTCACTACCCACGGACCCGCACCGATTTTTGAAGCGGCTTCTTCTGCTTCACGCGGAGTAGTACAGGCATAACCCACCGGCGCCGGTAAGCCATAGCGGGCAAAAAGTTGTTTTGCCTGATATTCATGTAAGTTCATGTGTTCAGTCCATCCTTCAGGGTGTAATTATCTTTAAACCTGTAGGCCTGATAAGACGCGCTAGCGTCGCCATCAGGCATCTCATCAACGCCGGATGGCGGCATATAAATGCCTTATCCGGCCTACGGTAAGTCATACTATTACTGACTACACGTCCAGCAGCAGACGAGTCGGATCTTCCAGCAGCTCTTTAATCGCCACCAGGAAGCCAACCGATTCACGCCCATCGATCAGACGGTGGTCGTAGGAGAGCGCCAGGTACATCATCGGCAGGATCTCTACCTTGCCATTCACCGCCATCGGACGGTCTTTAATGGCATGCATACCCAGAATGGCGCTCTGCGGTGGGTTGATGATCGGCGTGGACATCAGGGAACCGAAAACGCCGCCGTTGGTAATGGTGAAGTTACCGCCGGTCAGGTCATCTACGGTCAGCTTGCCGTCACGGCCTTTCACTGCCAGCTCTTTAATATTCTTTTCGATGTCCGCCATGCCCAGCAGGTCAACGTCACGCAGAACCGGGGTTACCAGGCCGCGCGGAGTGGATACTGCCATGCTGACGTCGAAGTAGTTGTGGTAAACCACGTCGTCGCCGTCGATGGAAGCGTTCACTTCCGGGTAGCGTTTCAGCGCTTCAACAACCGCTTTCACGTAGAAGGACATGAAGCCCAGACGGATACCGTGACGTTTTTCGAAGGCATCGCCGTACTGCTTACGCAGATCCATAATCGGCTTCATGTTGACTTCGTTAAAGGTCGTCAGCATGGCGGTGGAATTTTTCGCTTCCAGCAGACGCTCGGCCACGCGTTTACGCAGACGGGTCATCGGGACGCGTTTTTCTGAGCGGTGACCCAGCTGCGGCGCTGGTGCTGCCGCCGCGGTAGCCGCTGGCGCTTTGGCTTCAGCCGCCGCCGGGGCTTTCGCCAGATGCTTCTCGACGTCTTCACGAGTCAGACGGCCACCCACGCCGGTGCCTTTGATGGCAGCGGCATCGAGGTTGTGTTCCGCCAGCAGACGACGGATCGCCGGGCTGAGCGCGTCATTGTTCTGCTCTTCCAGAGAGGCTTGCTGGCGCTGCGCCGGGGTGGACGCTTTCGCGTCCGCTTTTTCGCTGGTTTCTTTACCTGCGCTGTTGCCTTCACGCAGGCGGCCAAGGATCTGGCGAGACAGGACGGTAGCGCCCTCGTCTTCCAGCACTGCATCCAGAATGCCGTCCGCTGATGCCGGTACTTCCAGTACCACTTTGTCAGTTTCGATTTCGACCAGAACTTCGTCACGGACGACCGCGTCGCCCGGTTTTTTATGCCAGGTGGCGACGGTTGCGTCAGCTACGGACTCAGGCAGGTCGGGAACCAGAATATCTACGCTACTCATTGTGTATCCTTTAATTAATCGACGTTCAGCGCGTCATTGACCAGATCTTGTTGCTGTTTCTGGTGAACGGACATGTACCCTACCGCCGGAGAGGCGGAGGCCGGGCGGCCTGCATAACGCAGAGAGGCCCCAAATGGAACTACTTCACGAAGGTGGTGCTGGCTGCAGTACCATGCGCCCTGGTTGAGCGGCTCTTCCTGGCACCAGACAAAATCGTGTACGTGCGAGTAAGCTTTCAGCGCTTCCTGCACCGCCTGATGCGGGAACGGGTAGAGCTGTTCGATACGCACGATGGCGACATCTTTTTGCTCGTTTTTGCGACGCTGTTCCAGCAGGTCATAGTAAACCTTACCAGAGCACAGTACGACGCGCTTCACGGCTTGCGGATCGAGATCGTCGATTTCGCCGATGGCCGGCATAAAGGTGCCGTTCGCCAGTTCGTCCATGCTGGAGACCGCCAGCGGGTGGCGCAGCAGAGACTTCGGCGACATCACCACCAGCGGACGGCGCATACCGCGCAGTGCCTGACGACGCAGCATATGGTAAACCTGTGCCGGGGTGGACGGGACGCAAACCTGCATGTTCTGCTCAGCGCACAGCTGCAGATAACGTTCCAGACGCGCGGAGGAGTGCTCCGGACCCTGCCCTTCGTAGCCGTGCGGCAGCAGCATCACCAGACCACACATCCGGCCCCATTTCTGTTCGCCAGAGGAGATGAACTGATCAATGACCACCTGCGCGCCGTTGGCGAAGTCGCCGAACTGCGCTTCCCAGATGGTCAGCGTACGCGGTTCTGCGGTGGCGTAACCGTATTCGAACGCCAGCACGGCTTCTTCAGACAGCACCGAGTCCCAGACGCGGAACTGGCCCTGGCCGTTGTGCACGTGCTGCAGCGGGGTATAGGTAGAACCGTTGCTCTGGTTATGAATAACCGCATGACGGTGGAAGAAGGTGCCACGACCGGAGTCTTCGCCGGACAGACGCACCGGAATGCCTTCGTCAACCAGAGTGGCGTAAGCCAGGTTTTCGGCACCGCCCCAATCGAACATCTTCTCACCGGCGGCCATCAGCTGGCGATCGCCGTAGATTTTCGCCACACGAGACTGCATTTCGATACCTTCCGGCACCGTACTGATGCGTTTGGCCAGCTCTTGCAGACGTTTTGGCTCCACTTTATCCGGATAGCTCTCATCCCACTCGTGGTTAAGGTAGGGAGACCAGGTAAAGGAGTGCATATTCATCGGACGCCACTCCTCCACCACGCACTCGCCGGCATCCAGCGCATCGCGGTAAAGGTTAACCTGCTCGGTCGCGTCTTCCAGCGTCGCGACTTTGTCCTGCTCCAGCTTGTCAGCATAGATTTTGCGCGGGGTCGGATGCTTTTTGATTTTCTGGTACATCAGCGGCTGGGTAGCGCTCGGCTCGTCGGCTTCGTTGTGGCCGTGACGGCGGTAGCACACCAGGTCGATGAAGACATCGCGTTTGAAGGTATTACGGAAATCCAGCGCCAGACGGGTAACGAAAGCAACGGCTTCCGGGTCATCCGCGTTAACGTGGAAAATCGGCGCCTGAACCATCTTACCGATATCGGTACAGTATGGCGTAGAACGCGCATCCAGCGGGTTGGAGGTGGTAAAGCCAACCTGGTTGTTGATAACGATGCGCACGGTACCGCCGACTTCGTAACCGCGGGCTTTCGACATGTTCAGGGTTTCCTGAACCACGCCCTGGCCGGTAACGGCGGCGTCGCCGTGAATAGTAATAGGCAGAACTTTGTTGCTGCTTGGCTCGTCCAGACGATCCAGACGGGCGCGTACGGAACCGATAACCACCGGGCTGACGATTTCCAGGTGCGACGGGTTAAACGCCAGCGCCAGGTGAACCAGACCGCCTTCGGTTTCCATATCGGAAGAGAAGCCCATGTGGTACTTCACATCGCCGGTGCCGAGGTGTTCTTTATGTTTGCCCGCGAATTCGTCGAACAGGTCCTGCGGTTTTTTACCCAGCACGTTGACCAGCACGTTCAGACGGCCGCGGTGTGCCATGCCCAGCACCACTTCTCGGGTGCCGCTTTTGCCTGCATGGCGGATCATCTCTTTGAGCATCGGGATCAGGGCATCACCGCCTTCCAGCGAGAAGCGTTTCGCCCCCGGGAATTTAGCGCCGAGGTAGCGTTCCAGCCCTTCTGCAGCGGTCAGTTCACTGAGGAAGCGTTTTTTCTCTGCCGCGGTGAAGCTCGCTTTACCCGCTACCGATTCAATACGCTGCTGGATCCAGCGTTTTTCCTCAGTAGAGGTGATATGCATGTATTCCGCGCCGATAGAGCCGCAGTAGGTTTGCTTGAGGGCGGCAATCAACTCGCCCAGCTTCATCGTGTCTTTACCGATGGCAAATGAACCTACGTTATAGCTATCCTGGAAATCGGCCTCGGTCAGATCGTGGTAGGCCGGATCAAGATCCGCCACTCTCTCTTGCTTCCACAACCCCAGCGGATCGAGATTCGCATGCTGGTGGCCACGGAAACGGTATGCGTTGATGAGCTGCAGGACTTTAACCTGCTTCACATTGGTGTCAGGGTCGGAAATCGAAGAAGTGTAACGTGAGGCATCCTTCGCCAGTCGACGGAAATAATCACGTGTTTTGGAATGGAATTGATCCGGTTTAACTCCGGTGCCAGGTAACTGCTGGAACATCGAACGCCAGTTGGCGTCAACAGAGTCAGGATCGGTTAAGAAGTCTTCATAGAGCTGTTCTATCCAGCTCTGGTTCGAACCAGAGAGGAAAGAAGAGTCCAGCCAGGCTTTCATTGCGCCGTTCTGCATCGTGATCCCTTAAGCATTTTTATGCTTATTTCGCCGTAGAAACTACCACGCACACCGAGTGCACGTGCCGGGGTTCACTTTTTGCGGACGAGTTGTGGTTTCGATCCGCTAAGGAACCTTTAAAAACTGCCATTAATCTTCAGCGTTCTGGCTGCGGTTGCGTTGGCTGCCTTCGCTTACCCCGGTCACATAGTTCACTATGCTCCCGGGGATGCGCTCAGTTGCCGCCTTACCTCGCACTGAACGCCTCGATTACTGGTACATCTTGTGGCGGTTTTTAAAGATTTCCTGCTATCCCCTTCATACTTCAAGTTACATGTGCGTTGGCTTTCCTCACTCACCCCAGTCACTTACTTGAGTAAGCTCCTGGGGATTCGCTGCGTCGCCGCCTTCCTGTAACTCGAATTATTTAGGGTATTCATTTCCCGGTGGCACAAACGCTACCGGGGTTACTGCTTTGGTAGCCCGGATAAGCGCAAGCGCCATCCGGGACAGACCGTGTTGCTTACGCGCTGCGCTGCAGCAGCATCGACTTAATATGGCCGATGGCGCGCGTCGGGTTAAGCCCTTTAGGACACACACTGACGCAGTTCATAATGCTGTGACAGCGGAATACGCTGAAAGCATC
The DNA here is from genome assembly GCF_002810615.1 of Klebsiella sp. G-Nf4. NCBI lineage: Bacteria > Pseudomonadati > Pseudomonadota > Gammaproteobacteria > Enterobacterales > Enterobacteriaceae > Klebsiella > Klebsiella sp. G-Nf4. The sequence goes on from NZ_PION01000010.1 coordinate 78,612, forward strand.
GCTCAGGCCGTCCAGGCGCTCGCTGGTTTCAGTATCGCGACTGTCGATCAGGAAGCGATACGCGGCCAACAGGCCTGCCGGGCCGATGAACTTGTCCGGGTTCCACCAGAACGACGGGCAGGAGGTTGAACAACATGCGCACAGAATACACTCGTACAGACCATCGAGTTTCTCACGCTGCTCAGGCATCTGCAGATGCTCGCGAGCCGGAGGATTTTGCCCATTATTCAACAAGTAAGGCTTAATCTTCTCATATTGTGCATAGAATTGCCCCATGTCTACCACCAAATCACGGATAACCGGTAATCCTGGCAGCGGACGGATAACAATCTTCTTGCCCGGCTGATTCAGCGCGGAGATCGGCGTGATGCACGCCAGACCGTTTTTCCCGTTCATGTTCAGGCCATCGGAACCGCAAACCCCTTCACGGCAGGAGCGGCGGAACGACAGCGACGGATCTTTTTCTTTCAACTGGATCAGCGCATCCAGCAGCATCATGTCGCGACCTTCTTCCGCTTCGAGGGTGTAATCCTGCATGTGCGGAGCGTCGTCAACATCCGGGTTATAGCGATAAATTGAAAACTCGAGTTTCATTTTCCTGTCTCCGCATTAGTAAGTACGAATCTTCGGCGGGAATGCCGGACGCAGTTTCGGTTCCATGTTGACGCTACGACGCGTCATGGATTCCGACTCTGGCAGATACAGGGAATGGCACAGCCAGTTTTCATCATCACGATCCGGGAAGTCGAAGCGGCTGTGGGCGCCACGGCTTTCGGTACGGAAGTTGGCGGATACGGCCGTTGAATAGGCGGTTTCCATCAGGTTATCCAGCTCCAGGCACTCGACGCGCTGGGTGTTGAACTCGCTGGAAGTATCGTCCAGGCGCGCATTTTTCAGACGCTCGCGGATCACTTTCAGCTGCTCCAGGCCCTTGTGCATCGCATCGCCTTCACGGAATACCGAGAAGTTATGTTGCATACATTCCTGCAACGCTTTGCGGATAGCAACCGGGTCTTCGCCGGAGCGGGTGTTGTTCCAGCGGTTGAGACGGTCCAGAGAGGCTTCGACATCGGATTCGCTGGCTGCGCGCAGGGCGCCCTGCTCGGCGATGGACTCCTGCAGATGCAGGCCCGCCGCGCGGCCGAAGACCACCAGGTCCAGCAGTGAGTTGCCGCCCAGACGGTTGGCGCCGTGTACCGATACGCAGGCAATTTCGCCTACCGCGAACAGACCCGGGATCACCACGTCTTCGCCCTTCTCATTCACGGTCAGCGCCTGGCCGGTGACTTTGGTCGGAATACCGCCCATCATGTAGTGGCAGGTTGGGATAACCGGAATCGGCTCTTTAACCGGATCGACGTGAGCAAAGGTACGGGACAGCTCGAGGATACCTGGCAGACGAGATTCCAGAACCTCTTTACCCAGGTGATCCAGTTTCAGTTTCGCATGCGGGCCCCACGGTCCATCGCAGCCGCGACCTTCACGAATTTCGATCATGATGGAACGCGCCACCACGTCACGACCCGCCAGGTCTTTCGCGTTCGGCGCATAACGCTCCATAAAGCGCTCGCCGTGTTTGTTCAGCAGGTATCCGCCTTCGCCGCGGCAACCTTCGGTGACCAGCACCCCTGCCCCGGCGATACCGGTCGGGTGGAACTGCCACATTTCCATATCCTGCACAGGAACGCCTGCTCGGATGGCCATCCCGACGCCGTCACCGGTGTTGATGTGGGCGTTGGTGGTGGACTGATAGATACGGCCTGCGCCACCGGTCGCCAGCACGGTGGCGCGGGCTTTAAAGTAGACCACTTCGCCGGTCTCGATGCACAGGGCGGTACAACCGACCACCGCGCCGTCCTGGTTTTTCACCAGATCGAGGGCATACCATTCGGAGAAGATAGTGGTGTGGTTTTTCAGGTTCTGCTGATACAGAGTGTGCAACAGCGCGTGGCCGGTACGGTCAGCCGCCGCCGCGGTGCGTGCCGCCTGCTCGCCGCCGAAGTTTTTCGACTGGCCGCCGAACGGGCGCTGATAAATACGGCCGTCGTCAAGACGGGAGAACGGCAGGCCCATATGTTCCAGCTCAAGAATCGCTTCCGGGCCGGTCTTACACATATATTCGATGGCGTCCTGGTCGCCAATATAGTCCGACCCTTTTACGGTGTCGTACATATGCCATTCCCAGTTATCTTCATGGGAGTTACCGAGCGCGACGGTGATACCACCCTGCGCGGAAACGGTATGGGAACGGGTAGGGAACACTTTGGAGAGCAGTGCACAGGTCTGTCCGCTCTGGGAAATTTGTAGCGCCGCGCGCATGCCTGCGCCGCCGGCACCGATAACAACAGCATCAAACTCTCTGACTGGCAATTTCATTACACACCCCACACCACAACAAATCCATAAAGAACGTAAGCCACCAGCGCCACAACGATAGCCAGTTGCAGAACCAGGCGCAGAGCCAGTGGTTTAACGTAGTCCGTTAACACCTGCCACATCCCGATCCAGGCATGGATGAGAATGGAGACGAGAGCCAGCAGAGTGAAGACTTTAGTGAAACCGGAGGCAAAGAATCCGGTCCACACTTCCCATGAGATTTCACCGGTGGTGGCAAAGAAGCCAACCATGTAGATGATGTAGAGGGTCAGAACGATGGCGGTAGCACGGACCAGAATAAAGTCATGTACGCCGTTGCGTCCCAGTGCTGAGGCGTTGCTTACCATACGAGGACTCCTGCGAGAAGTGAAAGCACGACAGTAATAACAAAAGAGATTTTGGCGGAACGTTTCCCTGCTTCGAGGGTTTCGTCCAGGTAGCCAAAGTCCATCAGCAGATGGCGGATACCGACAACCACGTGGTAGGCCAGCGCGGTCAGAATGCCCCACATGATGAACTTCACAAAGAAGCTATCCATGATTGAGGCCGCCGTCAGAAAACCTTCTGGGGAGGAAAGGCTGGTGCCCAGCAACCAAAGCAGAATTCCGACCGCCACGAAGGTGATGACACCGGAAACGCGATGGAGAATGGACGCTATCGCCGTGATTGGGAACCGTATCGTTTGTAGATCCAGATTGACAGGTCTTTGTTTTTTCACATTTCTTACCATGAATAACGCCCACATGCTGTTCTTATTGTTTCCTTCCTCCGGTCTGCTTGCGGGTCAGACAGCGTCCTTTCTATAACCAGAAGTCATGTTAAAACGTCTTTTCAGGCATTAAAACATCACTAAACAACGCTGGGTGGCTCGGGATTGCAGGGTGTTCCGGAGACCTGGCCGCAGTATAGGCCGTTCACAAAATCATTACAATTAACCTACATATAGTTTGTTGGGTTTTCTCCGGAACAGTGATCAAGGTCACGATAACAACATTTTTTTAATTTTTAATCACCTGATTTGACAAATATTAAACATTCTTGTTACAACCATTACCAGTTAAATGCAATAATGCTCAAAAGTTATGGGGTCACTCTTTCACCTGAGAATAAGTTATGTAACAGTGTGTCAGTATTGACCGATGTAATCAGGACAGTTATTAGTGGTATATAGGTTTTAATATTCGGACTGCTAAAACGCTGATTTGCTGTTGTTTCACCGCAGCCCTGAAGGACGTACCATCAAGCGCCGTTGCTCTGTACCCTGCCCTTTTCGCTGACGCAGAGCTGTGTGCAACATAACAAACTGGTAACGTATGCAGGCGCGGGCCGAAAGCAAATCCACCACCCGGCAGTCTTAAGCAATAAAGGCGCTAAGGAGACCATAAATGTCTGATGCTAAAGCAAAAATCACCCTGGGTGGTGACACTGCTATTGAACTGGATGTGCTAAAAGGCACGCTCGGTCAGGATGTTATTGATATTCGTAGTCTTGGTTCAAAAGGCGTATTTACTTTTGACCCAGGTTTCACATCCACCGCTTCTTGTGAATCTAAAATTACGTTTATCGATGGTGACGAGGGGATCCTGCTGCACCGCGGCTTCCCGATCGACCAGTTAGCGACCGAATCTAACTATCTCGAAGTGTGTTATATTCTGCTGTACGGTGAAAAACCGACTCAGGCCGAATATGACGAATTCAAAACCACCGTCACCCGCCACACCATGATTCATGAGCAGATCACCCGTCTGTTCCATGCGTTCCGTCGCGATTCCCACCCGATGGCGGTGATGTGCGGGATCACTGGTGCCCTGGCGGCGTTTTATCATGACTCCCTCGACGTGAATAACCCGCGTCACCGCGAGATTGCCGCCTACCGTCTGCTGTCCAAAATGCCAACCATGGCAGCCATGTGTTACAAGTATTCTATCGGCCAGCCGTTTGTTTATCCGCGCAACGACCTCTCCTACGCCGGCAACTTCCTGCGCATGATGTTCGCCACACCGTGCGAAGAGTATGAAGTCAATCCGGTGCTTGAGCGCGCGATGGATCGTATTCTGATCCTGCACGCCGATCACGAGCAGAACGCGTCGACCTCGACGGTACGTACCGCCGGCTCCTCCGGCGCTAACCCGTTCGCCTGTATCGCAGCCGGTATCGCCTCCCTGTGGGGACCGGCACACGGCGGCGCCAACGAAGCGGCGCTGAAAATGCTGGAAGAGATCAGCTCCGTTGAGCACATTCCGGAGTTTGTCCGTCGTGCGAAAGACAAAAATGACTCTTTCCGCCTGATGGGCTTCGGCCATCGTGTTTACAAGAACTACGACCCGCGTGCCACTGTGATGCGTGAAACCTGCCATGAAGTGCTGAAAGAGCTGGGCACTAAAGACGACCTGCTGCAGGTGGCCATGGAGCTGGAGCATATCGCGCTGAACGACCCGTATTTCATCGAGAAGAAACTTTACCCGAACGTCGACTTCTACTCCGGTATCATCCTGAAAGCGATGGGTATTCCGTCCTCCATGTTTACCGTTATCTTCGCCATGGCGCGTACCGTGGGCTGGATTGCGCACTGGAACGAAATGCACAACGATGGCATGAAGATCGCCCGTCCGCGTCAGCTGTACACCGGCTACACCAAACGCGATTACCAGTCTGACATTAAGCGGTAATCTTGCCGTACCGGATAACAATAAACGCGCCAACTGGCGCGTTTTTTTTATCTCCCTGACAGCCGGCTTAATGCTGGCATCCGGGACACCAGTAAAACGGCCGTGAGGAGAGTGTCGTCTTCTCAATCACCCCCCCACAGCGCTCGCACCTTTCCCCGTCACGATGGAAGATCTTAAAGCGAAACAGCGCGCCGTGATACCTATTGTCATCCGCCTGGCCGCGGGTTCGATAAGAAAGCCGCGGGATATCCAGCAGCGCGTGCGCCAGCGCATCCAGCTGACTATCGCTCAGTTCAGCGGCTTTACGCTTTCCGCTTAATCCCACCTGCCAAAGGATCTCCACCCGCAGATAGTTACCGAGCCCGGCCAGAAAGGCCTGATCCAGCAGCAGGCCGGAAAACTGACGATGGCGGAATTTGGCCGACAGCAGCCGCGCTTTCACCTCCTCCGCGGTTAACGTCATATCCAGCACATCTGGCCCCACGCGCAGTAAAAACGGGTGATGAGCAACCTGCTCCGCCGTGAGCATTTCAATGTCCGACGCGCTGTAGAGCAAAATCGCCTTGCGGGCGGTCTGCAGCCTGACGCGCAGCACCCGGTTAGAGGCGGGCTGTTCCCCGGCATCGACCACGCGCCAGACACCGTACAACTGATTATGGCTGTACAGAGTCAACCCGCCGGAGAAGCGGGTCAGCAGGGCTTTCCCCCGGGTGTCAATATGGGTAACCCGCTGACCCATCAGCGGGGTTTGGTAGGGTTGCAACTGGGGAAAGGCGAACCAGACGTCGGTTAAAGGTTCGCCTTTGATTGCCGCCTCCAGTTTATCCGCCGCGCGGCGGATCTCCGGACCTTCCGGCATACTGTCATCCTTCTGTTAATGGGTGGCGCCGCCGCCCAGTTTACTATCCACCGACTGGCGCAGCGCCACGGCAATGGCCGTTTCCAGCGCCTCCCGCACGGTGGCGGTCGCCATACTCGGCTCGCCGGGATGGGCCGCCGCCTGCGCCGGTAGCCACGGAATATGGATAAAGCCGCCCCTGACGCCAGCCTGCTCCTGCAGCTTATGTAGCAAACCATACATCACGTGATTGCAGACGAAGGTGCCGGCGGTTTGGGAGACCGAAGCCGGGATCCCGCGATCGCGCAACGCGCTGACGATCGCTTTGATCGGTAAGGTGCTGAACCACGCCGCCGGCCCCCCGTCGACGATCGGCGTGTCGACAGGCTGCTGGCCGTTGTTATCGGGAATGCGCGCATCATCGACATTGATAGCCACACGTTCAACGCTGATATCGACGCGACCACCGGCCTGCCCCACAGCAATGACCAGCCTCGGCTGCAGGTCTTCTATCGCCGCGTAGAGCACCGACAGCGCCTCGCCAAACACACAGGGGAGCTGGCGGGCGATCACCGGCTGCCCGGCAATCATCATCCCGTCCAGCAGCTTCACCACTTCCCATGAAGGGTTAACCGTCTCGCCATCAAAGGGTTCAAAACCGGTTAACAACACGCCTGCCATTATTCTCTCCTTCGCGGTCATTCAGGTTGTCACGCTTCAGCGTCCAGTTGCGCGCTGACCAGAATATGGCGCCCGGCAAACGCCGCCCGCAGACGGCGGGCAAAATCCAGCGCGTGCGGGCCATCGCCGTGCAGACACACCGTCTGCGCCACCACGTTGGCCCACTCGCCGCTGATGCTGCGCACCCGGTGGTGTTGCACCATCTCGAGGGTTTGCGCCAGGGCCTGCTCTTCGCTGTCAATCAGCGCGCCGGGCTGGCTACGCGGCACCAGGCTACCGTCGGCCAGGTAGCCGCGGTCAGCAAACACCTCCTGGCGCGTCGTCAGACCATAGTGATGCCCGGCACGGATCAGTTCGCTGCCCGCCAGCCCCACCAGCACCAGCTTCGGGTTAACATCACGGACCGCGCGGGCAATGGCGTCCGCCAGCGGCGGCGATTTGGCCGCCTGGTTATAAAGCATGCCGTGCGGCTTCACATGCTGCAGCTCGCCGCCCTGCGCCTGAACGATCGCCGCCAGGGCGCCAATTTGATACAGCGTCTGGGCATAGACCGTTTCCGGCGGTAGATCCATCGCCGTACGACCAAAATTTTCCCGGTCGGGATACCCCGGATGGGCGCCCACCGCCACGCCGTACTTCAGCGCCTCGCGCACGCTCTGCACCATCAGCCGGGCATCGCCGGCGTGAAAACCACAGGCGATATTCGCCGACGACACCAGCTGGAGCAGCGCGCTATCGTTCGCGCCCCCTTCCCCGAGATCGGCATTGAGATCAATCATCATCGTGGAGTCTCCAGGCCAGTTGTTCAAGATAACGCTGACGATCGGCCCGCGCCTTCAGCGCCTCCTCCAGCGAGCAGGCGACGAAGTGGATCGGCTGCCCCAGCGGGATCTGCGCCAGCTGGTACATATCAGCCTCAATAATGCAGGCGATGCGCGGATAACCGCCGGTGGTTTGCGCATCGTTCATCAGCACGATGGGCTGGCCGTTGTGCGGCACCTGCACCACGCCAGGCAGCAGACCGTGCGACAGCATTTCGCGATCGGTGGTCCGTTTCAGCGGCTGCCCCTGCAGGCGGTAACCCATACGGTTGCTCTGCGGGCTGAGCTGCCAGGGAGAGCGCCAGAACGACGCCTGCGAGGCCGCATCAAACTCGTGATACTCCGGGCCCGGCAGCGCGCGAATGCGATTGTCCAGCGGCAGCTGCTTGACGCCGCGCGAGGTGGTAAAGCGCCGGGCGGCTTTCCCGAGCTTCAGCTGGTCGCCATCCTGCAGGCGGCGTCCTTCCAGACCGCCAATCCCCGCCTTAAGATCCGTGCTGCGCGAGCCAAGCACCACCGGGACCGCAATCCCGCCCGCCACCGCCAGATAGCTGCGGATGCCATGCTGCGGCGTTTTCAGCACCAGCCGCTGCCCGGCCCGGTAGGCGGTACGCCAGCCCACCCAGACCGCTTTGCCGTCCAGCGTCGCTTCGCAGGCGGCGCCGGTCAGCGCGAACCAGCCGCTGCGGGCAAATTCAATCTCCACCTGGCCGAGGGTTATCTCCAGCCCGGCGGCGTTCGCCTCGTTGCCAACCAGCAGATTGGCAATCACCAGCGCCGGATAATCCAGGGCGCCGCAGCGACTGATGCCAGACTGGCGCAGGCCTTCTCGTCCACCGTCCTGTACCGAGGTGTACAGACCGGCGCGGATCAGGGTCAACATACCCCCTCCTTTTGCGGCACAAAGCGAATTTTATCGCCCACGCGCAGCAGCGCAGGCTCCTTACGCGCCGGGTCAAACAGCGTCAACGCGGTCCGCCCCAGCAGCTGCCAGCCGCCAGGCGTCGCCAGCGGATAGATGCCGGTTTGCGCGCCGCCAATGCCCACCGAACCGGCCGGCACCCGTACGCGCGGTTCGGCGCGACGCGGGGTCGCCAGCGCCGGCGGCAGCCCGCCCAGGTAGGGAAATCCCGGCTGAAAACCAATAAACCAGACCAGGTATTCCACCGAAGCATGCAGCTCCACAACCTGTTTTTCACTCAGGCCGCTGTGCTGCGCCACCACCCCGAGATCCGGCCCGGCCTCGCCGCCGTACACCACCGGGATGGTTAATGACCTCGACTCCGGCGCCAGCGCAAGACTCTCCTCCCACCAGCGCTGTAGACGGTCTATCGCCTCCCACGCCATCTCCTGCGGACGGCGGAGCACTACGGTGATATTGTTCATACCGGGAATGGCGTCAACCACCTCTTCGTGGTGAGACAGACGCTGGGCCAATCCCCATATCCGTTGCTGGCTCTCGAGCGTGACCGGCGGCTCCAGCTCCAGCACGACGGCCGTTTCTCCTAACAGATAACAACGCGCTCGCTGCACTTTTCTCTCTCCCGTCAGGCAGGGTTGGGAATATCAATAAAGGTGACATCCAGGTCGGTCGTTTCCGTCAGCCATTCGCTGAGGGCGCGAATGCCACCGCGCTCGGTGGCGTGGTGACCAGCGGCATAAAAATGCAGCCCCTGCTCGCGGGCAGAGTGAATGGTTTGTTCCGACACCTCGCCGGTGATAAACGCGTCCACCCCAAAGCGCGACGCGGCGTCAATAAAGCCCTGGCCGCCGCCGGTACACCAGGCGATGCGGCTGACGGTGTCCGGCCCGGTATCGCCGCACCACAGCGGCTTGCGCCCCAACCGCGCTTCGATCCAGGAGGCCAGTTCGAGGCCGGAAACCGGCATCGACAGTTCGCCCCACGGCACCAGCGGTTCGATTTCACCCAGTACGTTAATCCCCAGCAGATGCGCCAGCTGCGCGTTGTTGCCCAGCTCCGGATGGGCATCCAGCGGCAGGTGCCAGCCATAGAGATTGATATCGTTGGCCAGCAGCGTTTTCAGGCGGCGGCGCTTCATGCCACGGATCACTGGCGACTCGTTTTTCCAGAAATAGCCATGATGGACGATCACCGCATCCGCCTGCAGCCGAACGGCTTCATCCAACAGCGCCTGGCTGGCCGTCACCCCGGTGACAATCTTGTGCACCGTGTCGCGTCCTTCCACCTGCAAACCGTTAGGGGCGAAGTCACTGATGGCCGCACTATTGAGCTTGTCGTTAATCAGTTGTTCCAGTTCGCTATTTTTCATCGCCACTCCAGCAGATAATCAGGGTATACAAAGGCATAACATAACCATATCCATTCGGGCCGTCGATAGTCCACTACCGGCACCGACCATGACTTTTTACCGGATCCCGCATTTTGTCTACCCACCCCGTCGCGCATTCGTGTATATTTATGCACTAATAAAGCATATTAAATAACCAGAAAGCCCCTCCAGCCATGAATATGACTAATTAAACGCTATTCATGCAGAACGATCGACTTTCGCTTTACGTCAGGAAACACACTTCACATGAAGACATCATCATCGCAGCCGCGGGCGATTTACTACGTCGTGGCGCTGCAAATCTGGGAGTATTTTAGCTTCTACGGCATGCGCGCCCTGCTGATCCTCTATCTCACCAATCAGCTCAAATATGACGATAACCACGCCTACGCCCTGTTCAGCGCCTACTGTTCGCTGGTTTATGTGACGCCGATCCTCGGCGGCTATCTGGCCGATAAGCTGCTGGGCAACCGGATGGCGGTGATGCTCGGCGCGCTGCTGATGGCCATTGGCCATCTGGTGCTCGGGGCCAGCGAAACCGCCCCGGTCTTCCTCTACCTGTCGCTGGCGATCATCGTCTGCGGCTACGGGTTGTTTAAATCCAACGTCAGCTGTCTGCTGGGCGAACTCTACGAACCTGCCGATCCGCGTCGCGATGGCGGCTTCTCGCTGATGTATGCCGCGGGCAATATCGGCTCGATTATCGCGCCTATCGCCTGCGGCTACGTACAGGAGGAGTATAGCTGGGCGATGGGCTTTGCCCTGGCGGCCATCGGCATGGTGGCGGGACTGGTGATTTTTCTCTGCGGCAACCGTCACTTCCAGCATACCGCCGGCGTCAACCGCCAGGCGCTGTGCGCGCGAACCTTCCTGCTGCCGAACTGGGGCTGGCTGCTGGTGCTGCTGGTTACCGCCCCGCTGCTGATCGCCGTGCTGTTCTGGCAGGAGTGGTCGGTGTATGCCCTGATCGTGGCCACCGTTATCGGCCTGGCGGTGCTGGCGCGGATCTACCTGCGCGCTGAAACCGATAAACAGCGTAAGGATCTGCGCCTGATCGTTGTCCTCACCGCGTTTAGCCTGCTGTTCTGGGCCTTCGCCCAGCAGGGCGGGAGCTCCATCAGCCTGTATATTGACCGCTTCGTTAATCGCCATATCATGAGCTACGAAGTCCCTACCGCCATGTTCCAGTCGGTCAACGCCTTCGCGGTGATGCTCTGCGGGATGGTGCTGGCGTGGCTGGTGAAAGAGAGCGTCGGTGGCAATCGCACCGTGCGCATCTGGGGGAAATTTGCCCTCGGTCTGGGCCTGATGAGCGCCGGATTCTGCATCCTGACCCTCAGCGCCCGCTGGTCCGCGGCCTATGGCCAGTCGTCCATGCCGCTGATGGTACTGGGTCTGGCGGTGATGGGCTTTGCCGAACTGTTTATCGATCCGGTCGCGATGTCGCAAATCACCCGCATTGAGATCCCGGGGGTCACTGGGGTGCTGACCGGCATCTATATGCTGCTCTCCGGAGCCATCGCCAACTATCTGGCCGGCGTCATTGCCGACCAGACCTCGCAGGCGTCATTCGACGCTGCCGGGGCGGTGAACTACTCCATTGACGCCTACATCAAGGTTTTCAGCCAGATCACCTGGGGCGCGCTGGCCTGCGTTGGCGTGGTGCTGGTCATCTGGCTGTATCACTCACTGAAGGTCAGGACCCGCCGTCTGGCGGTGGAGTAATTCCTTTTCTGGCGGCCTCCCAGGCCGCCAGCGTCTCCTGCCGCGCCTGTTTGTGATCGACTATCGGGCGCGGATAATCCAGTTTGATCCCTTGTTTATCCGCCCACGCCCACGGCTGATGCAGCGCTTTTTCCGGCACCTTTGCCAGCTCAGGCAGCCAGCGACGCATAAACACCCCCTGCTTATCAAACTTCTCGCCCTGGGTGATGGGATTAAATATGCGGAAGTAGGGCGCGGCGTCGGTGCCCGTCGAGGCCGCCCACTGCCAGCCGCCGTTGTTCGCCGCCAGGTCGCCATCAATCAGCTGACTCATGAAGTAACGCTCCCCTGCCCGCCAGTCGAGGCGCAGATCTTTCGTCAGGAAGCTGGCGACAATCATGCGCAACCGGTTATGCATCCAGCCGGTGGCGTTAAGCTGGCGCATCGCGGCATCGACTATCGGAAAGCCGGTCTCCCCGCGCTGCCACGCCCGCAGGGCGGCATCATCTTCGCGCCAGGCGACCTTATCGGTCCAGGCGATAAACGGGCGTCCTTTACAGAGTTTCGGATAGTAGACCATCAGATGGCGGTAAAACTCGCGCCAAATCAGCTCATTAAGCCAGGTGGCGCCTGCCCCGCCATCCAGCGCGGCGGGGTGTTCCGTCAGCAGACGATGCAGGCACTGGCGCGGCGACAGTACCCCGATAGCCAGGCAGGGCGACAGGCGGCTGGTCCCTTCCACGGCGGGGAAGTCACGCTGTTCCTCATACTCCGCCGCCGGTTGCTGACAAAACGCGCGCAGCCGCGCCAGCGCCGTTTTTTCATCCGCAGCAAACAGCAGCCCATCGAACGGCGTTTGCGGATAGTTGAGCTCAGGCAGCGGCGGCGCCTGACGGACAGGTGCCTGGCGCGGCTTCGGGGCCGCCACGCACGCCGGCAGCCCGTCCCGCAGACGGCGAATAAACGCATTCTTAAACGGCGTGAAAACTTTATACATTTCGCCGCCACCGGTCATGACGCTGCCGGGCGGCAACAGGACGCTGTCGTCAAAGCCCTGGCAAATGACATCGCGCAAGGTGTTCTCAACGGCGGCATCGCGCTGACGTTCATTGAATTCGTACTGATAGTTGTAGAACAGGTGACTGACCTGGTGCTGCTGGCAGAAATGGGCCAGCCGTTCGACGCTGGCGGTAAAATCGTCCGCCTCTTCGACCCACAGCGGTATGCCCCGTTCCGCCAGCGCGGCGTGCAGACTGTGCAAATGGCTGGCGATAAACGCGGCCTGCCGCGGCGCCAGGTGATGCTCACGCCACTGCCCCGGGGTGGCGATATACAGCGCCAACACCTGCGCCTGCGGATCGCGGCAGGCGGCGGCCAGCGCCAGGTTATCGTGAATGCGTAAATCCGTGCGTAACCAGACCAGATGGGTGGCCATATAACTCCTCGATATCCGTAAGCAAAACTCATCTCATGATATAAGCCGGAAAAAATAGCGCGCTCCGGCAAAATAAGCACCTGCCAATTCCACTGCGGCGCATGAAAACGAGTGTAGACAAGCGACGAAAAAAAACCGCCGGGGGCACCGGCGGTTATTGTTCTGCGTCGCAGCAGGGCGGATTAATAGAAATCGTGAGCGGCTTTTTCCGCCTGCGCCATCCACACCGGCTGTTCGCTGGTTTTCGACCACACCCGGTGCAACCAGCTGTAGAAGCGGGCGCGATCTTTCCAGAACAGCATCACTGGCAGCGCCGCGACGCCAGCCACGACGGCGAAAGCACGACGCAGCAAAATAATATGAGCAGGATAAGCTTTGTACAACGCCATCATTTCTCTCCCCTTTCTCAGGCCGGCAAGCAGCGCCGGTAAAATTAATCATGTTTGTCTGAGCAAAATAATACCGCTCTGGTTGTAATTTTACTACTCATCCGACCACTAAAAAGCACGTATTTATACTTAATTTACATTCACCACGTAAATTAGTTACGAAAAAGTTAAATTAATACTAATCATCAGTTAGATTGTGCCTTTGCCATTTTTATACTTTTTTTACACCGTGCCCGCCGATTTTTGCAAAATCTTTGCGCCGTAATTCCTATTCTCCTGGTAAATCAAAAAGACACCCGGAGGTGGATTGTGACTGCAGGCGTACTCACTGGCGTTGGGCTGGTGTTCCTGTTACTGGCTTATCTGGTTTATGCCTTGATACACGCGGAGGCATTCTGATGGCTGCCCAGGGATTTTTATTATTAGCCAGCTACCTGCTGGTGCTGCTGGTGCTGGCGCGCCCGCTGGGGACGTGTCTGGCGAGGATGGTGAACGATATCCCGCTTCCCGGCCTGGCCGGGGTCGAGCGCGTCCTGTGGCGCGTGGCCGGGATCCGCGCCGAGGAGATGGGCTGGCTACAGTATTTGCTGGCAATCCTGCTGTTTAACGCGCTCGGCGGCCTGGCGCTGTTTGCCCTGCTGATGCTCCAGGGCGTGCTGCCGTTTAACCCGCAGCACCTGCCGGGGCTGTCGTGGGATCTGGCGCTCAACACGGCGATCAGCTTTGTCAGTAATACCAACTGGCAGGCTTACGCCGGCGAAAGCACCATGAGCTATCTCAGCCAGATGGTTGGCCTGACGGTACAGAATTTCCTCTCTGCCGCCACCGGGATCGCCGTGGTCTTCGCCCTGACCCGTGCCTTTGCCCGGCAGAAAATGTCCACCCTTGGCAATGCCTGGGTCGACCTGACACGCATTACCCTGTGGCTGCTGCTGCCGCTCTCCTTGCTGGTCGCTCTGTTCTTTATTCAGCAAGGGGTACCGCAGAATCTGCTGGCCTACCAGCCCTTTACCACCCTCGAAGGGGCACACCAGCTGCTGCCGATGGGGCCTGTCGCCTCGCAGGAAGCGATTAAGCTGCTGGGCACCAACGGCGGCGGTTTCTTTAACGCCAACTCCGCTCACCCGTTTGAAAACCCGACCGCGCTGACCAATCTCGTGCAGATGCTGGCGATCTTCCTTATCCCGGCGGCGCTGTGCTTCGCCTTCGGCGAGGTAGTGAGCGATCGCCGCCAGGGGCGCGCCATCCTGTGGGCAATGACGCTGATCTTTATCCTCTGCGTCGCCGTGGTGATGTGGGCGGAAACTCGCGGTAACCCACACCTGCTGACGCTGGGCGCCGACAGCAGCCTGAATATGGAAGGTAAAGAGAGCCGCTTCGGTATTCTCGCCAGTAGCCTGTTCGCGGTGATCACCACTGCGGCCTCCTGCGGCGCGGTCAACGCCATGCATGACTCCTTCACCGCGCTGGGCGGCATGGTGCCGATGTGGCTGATGCAGATTGGCGAAGTCGTGTTCGGCGGCGTCGGCTCGGGCCTGTACGGCATGCTGCTGTTCGTCATGCTGGCGGTGTTTATCGCCGGACTGATGGTCGGCCGCACCCCGGAGTACCTCGGGAAGAAAATCGATGTCCGGGAAATGAAAATGATCGCCCTGGCCATTTTGGTCACCCCGACGCTGGTACTGCTTGGCACGGCACTGGCGATGATGACCGAAGCTGGCCGCGCCGGGATGTTCAACCCCGGACCACACGGCTTTAGCGAGGTGCTGTACGCCGTCACCTCGGCAGCCAATAACAACGGCAGCGCCTTCGCTGGCCTGGGTGCGGCGACGCCGTTCTGGAACCTGCTGTTGGCGTTCTGCATGCTGGTCGGCCGCTTCGCCGTCATCATTCCGGTGATGGCTATTGCCGGCTCGCTGGTGGTGAAGAAAATTCAACCAGCCAGTCCCGGTACCCTGGCCACCCACGACGCCCTGTTTATCGGTCTGCTGATCGGCACCGTGCTGCTGGTGGGCGCCCTGACCTTTATTCCTGCGCTGGCGCTTGGTCCGCTGGCTGAACACTTTACCTTACTTTGAGCGATGCGGAGCACCCTGTTATGAGTCGCAAACAATTAGCCCTGCTGGAGCCGACGCTGGTGCGCCAGGCGCTGCTGGATGCCGTGAAAAAACTCAGCCCGATGGTGCAATGGCGCAATCCGGTGATGTTTATCGTCTGGGTGGGCAGCCTGTTAACTACCCTGCTGGCGATCGCGATGGCTGGCGGCGCCCTGACCGGTAGCGCCACCTTTACCGCCGCCGTTAGTATCTGGCTATGGTTTACCGTGCTGTTCGCCAACTTTGCCGAAGCGATGGCGGAAGGCCGTAGCAAAGCCCAGGCCAACAGCCTGAAAGGGGTGAAAAAAACGGCCTTCGCCCGCAAACTGCGCGCCCCGCAGCATGACGCGACGGTCGACCACGTGCCGGCGGAAGACCTGCGCAAGGGCGACGTGGTGCTGGTGGAAGCCGGGGATATTATCCCCTGCGACGGTGAAGTCATCGAAGGCGGCGCCTCGGTGGACGAAAGCGCCATTACCGGCGAGTCTGCCCCGGTGATCCGTGAATCCGGTGGCGATTTTGCCTCAGTGACCGGCGGGACGCGCATTCTCTCCGACTGGCTGGTGATCCGCTGCAGCGTGAACCCGGGAGAAACCTTCCTCGACCGGATGATCGCCATGGTGGAAGGCGCCCAGCGTCGTAAAACGCCGAACGAAATCGCCCTGACGATCCTGCTGATCGCCCTGACGCTGGTGTTCCTGCTGGCCACCGCCACCATCTGGCCGTTCTCGGCGTGGAGCGGCAATGCGGTCAGCGTTACCGTGCTGGTCGCCCTGCTGGTGTGCCTGATCCCGACCACCATCGGCGGGCTGCTGTCGGCCATCGGCGTCGCCGGGATGAGTCGTATGCTCGGCGCCAACGTGATTGCCACCAGCGGCCGCGCGGTGGAAGCCGCTGGCGACGTCGATGTCCTGCTGCTGGATAAAACCGGGACCATTACCCTCGGCAACCGCCAGGCCTCTGCCTTCCTGCCGGCGCGCGGCGTGGAAGAGCGAACCCTCGCCGACGCCGCCCAGCTCTCCTCGCTGGCGGATGAAACCCCTGAGGGGCGCAGCATCGTGGTGCTGGCGAAACAGCGCTTTAACCTGCGCGAACGCGATCTGCAGTCGCTGCACGCCACCTTTGTCCCCTTTACCGCGCAAACGCGGATGAGCGGCATCAATATCGATCAACGCATGATCCGCAAAGGGTCGGTGGACGCCATTCGCCGCCATGTGGAGGCCAATGGAGGCCACTTCCCTGCCGATGTCGATAAGCAGGTGGAAGAGGTCGCCCGCCAGGGGGCCACGCCGCTGGTGGTCGCCGAAGGTGAAAAGGTGCTGGGGATTATTTCACTCAAAGATATCGTCAAAGGCGGCATCAAAGAACGTTTCGCCCAGCTGCGCAAAATGGGCATTAAAACGGTGATGATCACCGGCGATAACCGCCTGACCGCCGCGGCGATCGCCGCCGAGGCCGGGGTCGATGATTTCCTCGCCGAAGCGACGCCGGAAGCCAAGCTGGCCTTGATCCGCCAGTATCAGTCGGAAGGTCGGCTGGTGGCGATGACCGGCGACGGCACCAACGACGCGCCCGCGCTGGCTCAGGCCGACGTGGCGGTGGCCATGAACTCCGGCACCCAGGCGGCGAAGGAAGCGGGCAACATGGTCGACCTGGATTCCAACCCCACCAAGCTGATTGAGGTGGTCCATATCGGCAAACAGATGTTAATGACGCGCGGCTCGCTGACCACCTTCAGTATTGCCAACGACGTGGCGAAATATTTCGCCATTATTCCGGCAGCGTTTGCCGCGGTCTATCCCCAGTTGGCCATGCTGAACGTGATGGGCCTGCATTCGCCGTCGTCGGCGATCCTGAGCGCCGTCATCTTTAACGCGCTGATCATCGTCTTCCTGATCCCGCTGGCCCTGAAAGGGGTGAGCTATCGTCCGCTCTCCGCGTCGGCGATGCTGCGCCGCAACCTGTGGATCTACGGCCTTGGCGGTCTGCTGGTGCCCTTTATCGGTATTAAAGCCATTGACCTGCTGCTGACCCTGAGCGGTCTGGTGTGAGGAAAAAACTATGTCATTGATTCGTCCAGCACTTGTGCTATTTATTCTGTTAACGCTGCTCACCGGCGGCGTCTATCCTCTGCTCACCACCAGTCTGGGACAATGGTGGTTTAACTCACAGGCCAACGGCTCGCTGATCCGCCTGAACGGTGAGGTACGCGGCTCCGGACTGATTGGCCAGAACTTTAGCGCAGCTGGCTATTTCCAGAGCCGCCCGTCGGCCACCGCTGAGACGGCGGATAATCCGATGGCCTCGGGCGGCAGCAACCTCGCCGCCAGCAACCCGGTGCTGGATAAAGCAGTGAGCGAGCGCGTACAGGCTCTGCGCGCCGCTAACCCGGACGCCGACCCGCAGGTACCAGTCGAGCTGGTCACCACCTCGGCGAGCGGTCTCGATAACAACCTGACCCCGGCCGCCGCACTGTGGCAGGTGCCCCGGGTGGCTAAAGCGCGCCAACTGAGCGTTGAGCAGGTGACCCTGCTGGTGAATCAGGCCACACAAACCCCGCTGCTGAGCTTCCTTGGTCAGCCGGTGGTCAATATACTGCAACTCAATATGGCGCTGGATGCCCTGAAGGATAAGTAAATGAGTGACGAGCCGCTGCGCCCGGACCCTGACCGCCTGCTGCAGCACACCGCCGCCCCGCATCGCGGCAAACTGAAAGTGTTCTTCGGCGCCTGCGCCGGGGTGGGGAAAACCTGGGCGATGCTGGCGGAAGCGCAGCGGCTGCGCGCCCAGGGGCTGGATATTCTGATTGGCGTGGCGGAGACCCACGGCCGAAAAGAGACCGCCGCGATGCTGCAGGGCCTGAGCACTCTGCCGCCGCGGCGACTCGCTCATCGTGGGCGGTACGTCTATGAGTTCGATCTCGACGCCGCCCTCGCCCGCCGTCCGGCGCTGATTCTGGTGGATGAGCTGGCGCACAGCAATGCGCCCGGCTCCCGCCATCCGAAGCGCTGGCAGGATGTGGATGAACTGCTGGATGCCGGGATTGATGTCTTTACCACCGTCAACGTCCAGCATCTGGAAAGCCTGAATGACGTCGTCAGCGGGATCACCGGCGTTCAGGTGCGGGAGACCGTCCCCGATCCCTTCTTTGACGCCGCAGACGACGTGGTGCTGGTGGACCTCCCCCCTGACGATCTGCGCCAGCGGCTCAATGAGGGCAAAGTCTATATCGGCGGCCAGGCCGAGCGCGCCATCGAAAACTTTTTCCGCAAAGGAAACCTGATTGCGCTGCGCGAACTGGCCCTCCGCCGCACCGCCGACCGCGTCGATGAACAGATGCGCGCCTGGCGCGACCGCCAGGGCCAGGAGAAAGTCTGGCACACCCGCGATGCGATCCTGCTCTGTATCGGGCACAACACCGGCAGCGAAAAGCTGGTGCGCGCCGCCGCCCGGCTCGCCGCCCGCCTGGGCAGCGTCTGGCATGCGGTGTATGTCGAGACCCCTTCCCTGCACCGCCTGCCGGAAGCCCGGCGGCGGGCTATCCTCGCCGCGCTGCGTCTGGCCCAGGAACTGGGGGCCGAAACCGCCACCCTCTCCGACCCGTCGGAAGAGAAAGCGGTCCTCCATTACGCCCGCGAGCATAACCTCGGCAAAATCGTCATCGGCCGCCAGCGCAAACGCCGCTGGTGGGATCGCAGCGGCTTCGCCGACCGTCTGGCTCGCCATGCGCCGGACCTCGATCTGGTGGTGATCGCCCTCGATGAAAAACCGTCCCCCCTCCCTGCCCGGGCCAACGACAGCCGTACGGCGCTGGAAAAGTGGCGTCTGCAGCTGCAGGGCTGTGCGGTGGCGGTAGCGCTATGCGCCATCATTACCCTGGTGGCCATGCAGTGGTTGATGGCCTTCGAAGCCGCCAACCTGGTAATGCTCTATCTGCTGGGGGTGGTGATCATCGCCCTGGTCTATGGCCGCTGGCCGTCGGTGCTGGCGACGGTGATCAACGTTATCAGCTTCGATCTCTTTTTTGTTGCCCCGCGCGGGACGCTGGCGGTGTCAGATGTCCAGTATCTGCTCACTTTCGGCGTGATGCTCACCGTGGGCCTGCTTATCGGTAACCTTACCGCCGGCGTGCGCTACCAGGCACGGGTGGCGCGCTACCGTGAACGCCGTACCCGTCACCTGTATGAGATGTCTAAAGCGCTGGCGGTAGGTCGCAGCCCACTGGATATCGCCATCACCAGCGAGCGGTTTATCGCCTCCACCTTTCAGGCCCGCAGCCAGTTGCTGCTGCCGGACGCCCAGGGAAAACTGCTGCCCTTAACCCACCAGCCAGGGCTGACCCCATGGGATGACGCCATCGCCCGCTGGAGCTTTGATAAGGGCCAACCTGCCGGCGCCGGCACCGATACCCTGCCGGGCGTGCCGTACCAGATTTTACCCCTGAAGAGCGCCGTCCGAACCTGGGGGCTCTTAGTGGTGGAACCGGAGAATCTGCGCCAGCTGATGATCCCGGAGCAGCAGCGGCTGCTGGAGACCTTCACCCTGCTGGTGGCCAGCGCCCTGGAGCGCCTCACTCTGACCGCCAGCGAAGAGCAGGCCCGGCTGACCAGCGAGCGCGAAAGCCTGCGTAACTCGCTGCTCGCTGCCCTGTCGCACGATCTGCGTACTCCGCTGACCGTGCTGTTTGGCCAGGCGGAAATCCTGACTCTCGATCTGGCCAGCGAAGGTTCAAAACATGCTCCGCAGGCCAACGAAATTCGCCAGCATGTACTCAACACCACACGACTGGTGAACAACCTGCTGGATATGGCGCGGATCCAGTCCGGCGGCTTTAATCTGCATAAGGAGTGGCTGACGCTGGAGGAAGTGGTCGGCAGCGCGCTGCGCATGCTCGAACCGAGTCTCGGCGGCCAGCACATTCAGCTGGATTTACCCGATCCCCTCCAGCTGGTGCATGTCGACGGGCCGCTGTTCGAGCGGGTGCTGATCAACCTGCTGGAAAATGCCCATAAGTATGCCGGCGCCCGGGCAGACATCGGCATCCGCGCCGAGGCGGACGCCAGGCAGCTGTCGCTGGAAGTATGGGATAATGGTCCGGGGATCCCGACGGGCCAGGAACAGGCTATCTTTGATAAATTCGCCCGCGGCAACAAAGAGTCGGCGATCCCTGGCGTCGGGCTGGGCCTTGCCATCTGTCAGGCCATCGTCGACGTCCACGGCGGGACCATCTCCGCCAGCAACCGGCCCGAGGGCGGTGCCTCTTTCCGTGTTACACTGCCGAGAGAAGCGCCCCCTGAACTGGAAGAGCTACCTGAGGAATTGTGATTAACGTTCTGATTATCGAAGACGAACACGCTATCCGTCGCTTTCTGCGCACCGCGCTGGAAGCCGACGGCATGCGCGTATTTGAAGCGGAAACCCTGCAGCGTGGGCTGATTGAAGCCGCCACCCGTAAGCCCGACCTCGTGATCCTCGATCTGGGCCTGCCGGATGGTGACGGCATTGATTTTATTCGCGATCTGCGCCAGTGGAGCCAGATGCCGATTATCGTCCTGTCAGCGCGTAGCGAAGAGCATGACAAAATTGCCGCCCTGGATGCCGGCGCTGATGACTACTTAAGTAAACCCTTTGGCATCGGCGAGTTGCAGGCCCGCCTGCGCGTTGCGCTGCGTCGCCACGGCGCGGCGCAGGACGATGAGCCAGTGGTTCGCTTCGCCGACCTGGAGGTCAATATCCCCGCCCGCCGCATCCTGCGCGGCAGCGAAGAGATCCACCTGACGCCCATCGAGTTTCGCCTGCTGGCGGCGTTGTTGAATAATCCCGGTAAAGTACTGACCCAGCGTCAGCTGCTAAATCAGGTGTGGGGGCCTAACGCCGTGGAGCACAGCCACTATCTGCGGATCTATATGGGTCATCTGCGACAAAAGCTGGAGGCCGATCCGGCACGGCCGCAGCATCTGCTGACCGAAACCGGCATTGGCTATCGCTTTATGCCGTGAATCCCGCCTCTGCAGTACCAGAGGCTGGCGAGTTTCAGACCTTCAGAGAGCAGCAGAAAACCTGCCAGGATCGCTACATGCCTGATGCCGGCAGCCTGAATCAGCCACAGACCCAGTGACAGCGAAGGTTGCATAAACACCAGCCTGAGCGGCGCCTGCCCCCAGGCCAGCCACAACGCATAACGGCTCTGGCGGAAAAAGAGGATCATCGACAGCGGGATGCTGATAATCAGCAGAACATTCAGCGGGTACAGCCAGGCCGCCGCGGAGCCGTAAGTCTGCAGCAACTGGAGATAAGCCAGCAGATCGTCGTAAAAAGGGAGGCGGCGGTGGGCAATATTCCACCATAAGAATTGCAGGACGAAAAAGAGATCCATCCACGCCCAGAATAAAAACAGGGTCTTCCGTTGTATTTTCATCGCTATCCTTGCGAAAAAAATCAGGCCCTCAAGGGGCCTGATGTTTGGCTACGTTACGCGTTCTTCAGCACTTCACTCACAATCTCTACCGCTTCTTTTTCAATCAGCTTGCGATGCTCTTCGCCGAGGAAGCTTTCGCAGTAGATCTTATAGGCGTCTTCGGTGCCTGACGGACGCGCCGCGAACCAGCCGTTGTCGGTCATCACCTTCAGACCGCCAATCGCCGCCCCGTTGCCCGGCGCCGCGGTCAGACGGGCAGTGATCGGATCGCCCGCCAGCGTGTCAGCGCTGACCATTTCCGGAGAGAGCTTGGACAGCGCCGCTTTCTGCGCGGAAGTTGCGGAAGCCTGCAAACGGTTATAGCTCGGCGCACCGAAGCGTTCAGCCAGTTCGTTATAATGCTCCTGCGGGTTTTTCCCGGTCACCGCGGTGATTTCCGCCGCCAGCAGGCACATGATGATGCCGTCTTTATCGGTGGACCACGGCGTGCCGTCGAAGCGCAGGAAGGAGGCCCCGGCGCTCTCTTCGCCGCCGAAGCCGAAGCTGCCGTCGAACAGGCCGTCGACAAACCATTTAAAGCCCACTGGCACTTCCACCAGCTTGCGGCCCAGATCGTTCACCACGCGGTCAATCATCGCGGAGGAGACCAGCGTTTTACCCACCGCCACCTCTTTGCCCCACTGCGGACGATGCTGGAACAGGTAGTTGATCGCTACCGCCAGGTAGTGGTTCGGGTTCATCAGCCCGGCTGGGGTGACAATCCCGTGGCGGTCGTAATCCGGATCGTTAGCAAACGCCAGATCGAACTTATCGCGCAGCGCCAGCAGGCCCGCCATCGCACACTCTGAGGAGCAGTCCATACGGATGGCGCCGTCTTTATCGAGGTGCATAAAGCGGAAAGTCTGGTCAACCTGATCGTTCACAATGGTCAGATTGAGCTTGTAGTATTCGCCAATGCGTTTCCAGTATTCGATACCGGACCCGCCCAGCGGATCGACGCCCAGCGTCAGGCCCGCTTTCTGGATCGCCGCCATGTCGACGATGTCCGCCAGCCCCTCAATGAACGGCTGCACCAGATCCTGTTCTTTAACGTGACCAGAAGCCAGCGCCGCGTCCAGAGAAATGCGTTTCACGCCCTGCAGGCCCGCGGCCAGCAGTTCGTTGGCGCGGTTTTCCACCACTTTGGTGACGTTGGTATCAGCCGGGCCGCCGTTTGGCGGGTTGTACTTAATACCACCATCTTCCGGCGGGTTGTGTGACGGGGTGATCACAATGCCGTCTGCCAGCGGACCGCCTTTCTTGTTATGCACCAGAATCGCATTGGAGACCGCCGGCGTCGGAGTGAAGCCGTTGTTTTCCTGCACGATCACGTCAACGCCGTTGGCGGTTAACACTTCCAGCACCGAAATAAACGCCGGCTCGGAGAGAGCGTGGGTATCTTTGCCGACATAGCACGGACCGGTGATCCCGTTCTTCGCACGATCTTCCGCAATGGCCTGGGCGATGGCCAGGATATGCGGTTCGTTGAAGTTGTGGCGCGCCGCGCTACCGCGATGGCCAGAGGTGCCGAATTTTACCGCATGCTCCGCATTACCGACTTCAGGCTTCAGCACGTAGTACTGAGCAGTCAGTTGGGCGACGTTAATCAAATCACTCTGTTGCGCAGGCTGCCCCGCACGTTTATCGATTGCCATTGCCTGATCCTTCTGGTGCAAATGTTAAAAAGCTAGATCGTGCCGCAAACCTTTTCGATTAGCTCCGCAGGGAACTGCATCGACTGCATGATGTGCTCAATCATGCTGCATTTACGGCCGGTATTGGTATTAGTGATAACCCACCACGGTGTACCAGGAACCTGTTTTGGTTTGGTCTGATTACCGCTTTTCAGCAGCGTACGCGCATCTTCTGCGAAGTAGACGCGCGTGCGGCCATGCAGAGACTCAGTCGCCTCGGCAAATGCTTTATTGTCCAGGGAATAGAGGGTCGTCAACACCAGCATAAAACGGTTCACCGCGCGCTTCTGCTCGGCGTATTCATCAGATAACAGCAGCTCGCGCATGGCGCGGACTTTATCTTTCGCCGGGTTAACGGGTTTCACCTCAACGGCAGGCGCTGGCGCCAGTGCCGGCGCGGCTTTGCTGACCGGTGTAGCCGGTTGGGAAACGGCGGAAAATTTCAGCATGCGCCGTAAAATGTCGGATGCGCTCTCGCCGATATGCAGAGTGTGGCTGGCAATATAGCGATAGAGTTCATCATCAACTTCAATTGTTTTCATCTTAATCCAGTGCGATATCTTTTCTGAATACAAATCGTTGGGATTATAAGTTCAAATCCCAACCGCGGATAGCGTCAAACCAGGATGGCGGTAAAACTCAGAAAACTTCTGGGTCTTGCAGCCGGATGGCAGAATGTCCAACATAATACCCTAACCCGACGGAGCGAAAAAAAGAACTTTGCCATGAAATTAAATAGCCGAGCGCAATCTGCACAGAATCCGCACAACCACTCCCCGATCGTGCTGGTCCACGGTCTTTTTGGCAGCCTGGACAACCTGGGCATCCTCGCCCGCGACCTGATCGCCGACCACGATATTGTGCAGGTCGATATGCGCAACCACGGTTTGTCGCCGCGATCGCCAGAGATGACCTACCCCGCGATGGCGCAGGATCTGCTCGATACGCTCGACGCGCACCAGATCGAGCGCGCCACCTTTATCGGCCATTCGATGGGCGGGAAAGCGGTGATGGCGCTCACCGCGCTGGCGCCGGAACGCATCAGCGGACTGGTGGCGATCGATATCGCGCCGGTGGATTATCATGTGCGTCGCCATGACGAGATCTTCACCGCTATCCGCGCCGTCAGCGAATCCCCCGCCAGCAGCCGCCAGCAGGCGGCGCAGGTGATGCGCGAGCATCTGCGGGAAGAAGGCGTGATTCAGTTTCTGCTGAAATCTTTTGTCGACGGCGAATGGCGCTTTAACGTGCCGGTGCTGTGGGACCAGTACCCGCATATCGTCGGCTGGGAAACTATTCCGGCCTGGCCGCATCCGACGCAGTTTATTCCCGGCGGCAACTCGCCCTATGTGACCGACGCCTACCGCGACGCGCTGCTGGCGCAGTTCCCGCAGGCCCGGGCGCACGTCATCGCCGGCGCCGGACACTGGGTGCATGCCGAGAAACCCGAAGCGGTGTTACGCGCCATCCGCCGCTATCTGACGAGCATCGCCGCCTGATTGGCTAAAATATGCCCGACCGCGCCGCAGAATGCCCGCGGTCGTTGGCGCAGCCGTTCGCCTGATGTATGATGGCGCGCTATCTGCGCCGGCTAGAGCCCGGCTGCTTGTTTCCCCGAAGTCACTCAGAATCATGGCAAAAGAACAAACGGACCGTACGACATTAGATTTGTTCGCAAACGAGCGTCGCCCGGGAAGACCGAAAACCAATCCGCTGTCGCGCGATGAACAACTGCGCATCAACAAACGTAACCAGCTGAAACGCGATAAGGTTCGCGGGCTGAAGCGCGTCGAGTTAAAACTCAACGCCGAGGCGGTCGATGCGCTCAATGAACTGGCGGAAGCGCGTAATATGAGCCGCAGCGATCTCATTGAAGAGATGCTGATGACGCAATTGCACGCCCTGCACAGCCAGGGAAAAGTCTAACTTTCCGCGAAAAATCCGCATTCGTGTAGCAGAGTGTGCAGTCGGGCGTGATTGCTGTTTCCGCGCCCTTGCCTGTTCTGCTATGATTGCCGTTATCTATGGGCATCGCGTCCCTACCACATCATTTAAGTTTCAAGAGGTTATTTTACTCATGGCAATCATCGGCATCTTTTTTGGCAGCGACACCGGCAACACCGAAAATATTGCAAAAATGATTCAAAAGCAGCTTGGTAAAGATGTTGCTGATGTTCACGACATTGCCAAAAGCAGCAAAGAAGACCTGGAAGCCCATGACATTCTGCTGCTCGGTATCCCCACCTGGTACTACGGGGAAGCGCAGTGTGACTGGGATGACTTCTTCCCGACGCTGGAAGAGATCGACTTCAATGGTAAACTGGTGGCGCTGTTCGGCTGTGGCGACCAGGAAGACTACGCAGAATACTTCTGCGACGCGCTGGGCACCATCCGCGACATCATTGAGCCGCGCGGCGCGACCATCGTCGGTCACTGGCCGACAGCCGGGTATCATTTTGAGGCCTCCAAAGGCCTGGCGGATGACGACCACTTCGTCGGCCTCGCCATCGATGAAGACCGCCAGCCGGAGCTGACCAACGAGCGCGTTGAGAAATGGGTGAAGCAGGTTGCCGAAGAGCTGCACCTCGAAGAAATCAAAAACGCCTGATGATTAAGCGGCGCAATCATTGAGTTGCGTCGCATTAATAGACAAAAGCAATCAAACTAATAGCTACAAGTTTTTAACTTTTAATCACATATCTGTACAATGTCCTCTGATTCTACGAGGCACGTGACGCAGTTTGTAGCTGGTGCCTCGTTTTTGACAGCAAACCAGGCCTGATGCTTGCAGTTTTCATTTACCAGTGGCAGTTCTATAATGAGACGCATTACGTCGGGTTAATTTCTGTATGACTTCCGTTGAAGGAAGTAGATCGTTTAGCAACAGGACAGATTCCGCATGACTGACAACAATACCGCATTAAAGAAGGCTGGCCTGAAAGTCACACTTCCTCGACTGAAAATCCTTGAAGTGCTGCAGGAACCGGATAACCATCATGTCAGTGCGGAAGACTTATATAAACGCCTGATCGACATGGGCGAGGAGATCGGTCTGGCGACTGTTTACCGCGTACTCAACCAGTTTGATGATGCCGGTATCGTGACTCGTCATAATTTTGAAGGCGGTAAATCCGTTTTCGAACTGACCCAGCAGCATCACCACGATCACCTGATTTGCCTCGACTGCGGCAAAGTGATCGAATTCAGCGATGACTCGATCGAATTGCGCCAGCGTGAAATTGCCTCCCGCCACGGCATCCGCCTGACCAACCACAGTCTGTATCTGTACGGTCACTGTGCGGAAGGTGATTGCCGCGAGGACGAACACGCCCACGACGCGGTGGAAAAATAATTTCCCGCTTCGCTGAGACTGAAAAGCCAACCTGCCGGTTGGCTTTTTTATGGGCGCCTCTGCCGCCCTTCCCGCTCTCGTCCCAAAGGTGACCTTCCCGCGTCCCCGTTTTGTCCGGAGAGTTGATATGGAACTTCGCCAGCTACGCTATTTTGTGCGCATTGTTGAAACCGGCAGCATGGGACGCGCCGCGCTTGATCTTAATATCGGCGTCTCGGCGCTCAGCCAGCAGATCGCGCGCCTGGAAAACGAACTGGCCATTCGCCTGCTGCAGCGGACCTCCCGCGGGGTCACGCCCACCAGCGCGGGGCTCGCCTTCTACTCGCAGGCACAGCTGGCGCTGCGCCATGCCGATGATGCCATCCTCGCCGCCCGCGAGGCGCGCCTGTCAGGCCACGTTAGCGTCGGCATGGCCCCCAGCACCGCCTCCGTTCTCGGCGTCCCGTTCATCAATGCGATGCGCGAAAGCTATCCCGACGTACGCCTGCATCTGGTGGAAAGCCTCTCCGGTAATCTGGAGCGGATGATCAACACCCGCCAGCTCGATTTAGCTATCGTCTTCCAGCAGGAGAAGATCCTGCGCTGGAGCGCCAGACCGGTGCTGGAAGAGCGCCTGTTCCTGATAGGCACCCATACGCTGTTGGCCCCCCTGCAGGAGGACCACATCTCTCCTGACCAGCTCACCTCCCTGCCGTTGATTATGCCAAGCCAGGGCCACGGCCTGCGCGGCAGGCTGGAGGCGGTTTGCCAGCAACACAATCTCAGCGTTGAGGTGGTGGCGGACATTGACGGTCTGGCTCTGCTGATGCAGGCCGTGCGCAGCGGACTGGGGGCCACCCTACAGCCCGGAGCCGCCATTTCCCATCTTGACCATCAGGCGCTAAGGGTGATCGACGTCGTTAATCCGGTACTCAGTCGCCCCAACTTTCTGGTCAGTCTGTCCGATGATGAACTCACTCCGGCAGGCCTTGCGGCGCGTGTGATACTCAGCAAAGTCATGCGCCAGCTGGTGGAGTCTGACCGCTGGCCGGGCGCTACCCTTTACGCTCACTAAACCCCTCTTTAGCATTACACCATAGCGCCTCACCGCCGTTACCACCTACATTCCAATTACAAATTTAACAATTAATTAAATTGTAAGGGAGCCGATAATGGTGGATGTACTGGTGATTGGCGGCGGCAATGCCGCGCTATGCGCCGCCTTAACCGCCCGGGAAGCTGGCGCCTCGGTGCTGCTGCTGGAGGCGGCGCCGCGGGAGTGGCGCGGCGGCAACTCGCAGCACACGCGTAACCTGCGCTGTATGCACGATGCGCCGCAGGACGTGCTGGTCGACAGCTACCCGGAAGAAGAGTACTGGCAAGATCTGCTGCGCGTCACCGAGGGTAACACCAACGAAGCGCTGGCCCGACTGGTGATCCGCACCTCGTCACAATGCCGGGACTGGATGCGCCAGCACGGCGTGAACTTTCAGCCACCGCTCTCCGGCGCCCTGCACGTGGCCCGCACCAACGCCTTTTTTATGGGCGGCGGCAAAGCACTGGTCAATGCCTATTACCGCAGCGCGGAGCAGATGGGGGTGCAGATCCGCTACAACACCCCGGTGCAGGCTCTCGAGCTGCGCAACGGCGAATTTGTCGCCGCGCTGGCGGGCGAGGAACGGATTGTTGCGAAAAGCTGCGTCCTCGCCGCCGGTGGATTTGAATCCAACCGCGAGTGGCTGCGCGAGGCCTGGGGGCAAAATGACCGCGGTGAATGGCCCGCCGATAACTTCCTCATCCGCGGCACCCGCTTCAACCAGGGGGTGCTGCTCAAGTTTATGATCGACGCCGGGGCAGATATCATCGGCGATCCCTCGCAGTCCCACTGCGTCGCCATTGACGCCCGGGCGCCGCTCTACGATGGCGGGATCTGCACCCGCGTCGACTGCGTGTCGCTGGGGGTAGTGGTCAACCGCGATGCCGACCGCTTTTACGATGAAGGGGAAGATTTCTGGCCCAAACGTTATGCCATCTGGGGCCGGCTGGTCGCCCACCAGCCCGGACAGATCGGCTACTCGATCATCGACAGCAAAGCCATCGGCCACTTTATGCCGCCCGTCTTTCCCGGCGCTCAGGCCAACACCCTTCCCGAGCTGGCCCGCCAGCTCGGCCTGGACAGCGAACGCTTAACGCAAACCATCGCCGAATATAATGCCGCCTGCGCGCCGGGCCAGTTCGATCATACCCGCCTGGATAACTGCGCGACGGCAGGCCTGACGCCGCCAAAAACCCACTGGGCGCGGCCCCTCGATACGCCGCCTTACTACGGCTACGCCCTCCGTCCGGGGATCACCTTCACCTACCTCGGGCTCTACGTCGACAAAACCGCCGCCGTCCACTTCGCCGGCAAACCCAGCCGTAATCTGTTTGTCGCCGGGGAAATGATGGCCGGCAACGTGCTGGGCAAGGGCTACACCGCCGGCGTCGGGATGTCGATCGGCACTACCTTCGGCCGCATCGCCGGCCAGCAAGCCGCCCGGGCGGCACAGCAGGAGAAACACCATGAAGTCGCTTGAGAAGCTGATCATTGACGCGCAGATCATCACCGAGCCGGAGGCGGAAGTCGAACGGGTGATGCAGGTGTGTAACGCCTGCCGCTACTGTGAAGGGTTTTGCGCCGTATTTCCGGCGATGACCCAACGCCTGGCCTTTGGCAAAGCGGATATTAACTATCTGGCTAACCTGTGTCATAACTGCGGCGCCTGCCTGCACGCCTGCCAGTACGCGCCGCCGCACGAGTTTGCCATTAATGTTCCGAAGGCGATGGCCGAAGTCCGGCTGGAGACCTATCAACACTACGCCCAGCCTGCGGCCTTTGGCAGCCTGTACCGTCGGGCTGGCGTGACCACCGTGCTGGCGCTGGTCGGCGGACTGATTTTCTTTCTGCTGCTGGCGATGGGGCTTAAAGGCTCGCTGCTTCACTCTCCTCTGGCCGGCGATTTCTATCAGATATTCCCGCATAACCTGCTGGCGTGGATGTTTGGTTCGGTCTTCGTGCTGGCGATTGGCTTACTGATGACCGGGGTGATCCGCTTCTGGCGCGAGATCTCTCCGGGCCAGCCGCAGCCTGTTGATATCGCAAAGGCCTCACAGGATGCGTTGACGCTGAAATATCTCGATGGCGGGCACGGCAAAGGCTGCAACGAAGCCGATGACGCCTTCACGCTGATGCGCCGCCGTTTCCACCACTTCACCTTCTACGGCTTTATGCTCTGCTTCGCCGCCACCGTGGTGGCCACGGGCTATCACTATTTCGCCGGCCTGGAAGCCCCCTACCCGTTCTTCAGCGTCCCGGTGCTGCTGGGGACCCTCGGCGGCATCGGCCTGCTGGTCGGCCCGGCTGGCCTGCTGTGGCTGAACCTGCGCCGGTCGCCATTGCACGGCGATGCGCGACAAAAACCGATGGACCGCGGCTTTATCCTGCTGCTGCTGCTGACCAGTTTCACCGGCCTGGCCCTGCTGGCGGGACGAGATACCTCGTGGATGGGCATCCTGCTCGCTGTTCATCTCGGGGTGGTGATGGCGCTGTTTTTAACCCTTCCCTACGGAAAATTTGCCCACGGATTTTACCGCTGTGCAGCGTTACTCAAGTGGGCGATTGAGAAGCGGCGCGGAAAACAGGTGGGCGTCGCCGGCGACTGACCCACTCCCTCTGAACCCAATAACAACAAGATAAAGACAATGGAGAGCACACCCTATGACGCAACAACCCACGCGCGCTGGCACCGTCGGCGCTATCCTCCGCGTGACCAGCGGTAATTTTCTTGAACAGTTCGACTTTTTCCTGTTTGGCTTTTATGCCACCTATATCGCCCGCACCTTCTTTCCGGCGGAGAGCGAGTTTGCGGCGCTGATGCTGACCTTTGCGGTGTTTGGTTCGGGCTTCCTGATGCGCCCCATCGGTGCGGTGGTACTCGGTGCCTATATCGACAGAATCGGGCGCCGCAAAGGGCTGATGGTCACCCTGGCGATCATGGGCTGCGGAACGCTTCTGATAGCCCTGGTCCCTGGCTACCACACCATCGGCGTGCTGGCGCCGATCCTGGTGTTAGTGGGCCGCTTGCTGCAGGGGTTCTCCGCGGGCGTCGAGCTTGGCGGGGTGTCGGTCTATCTGTCGGAAATCGCCACACCGGGCAATAAAGGGTTCTATACCAGCTGGCAGTCCGCCAGCCAGCAGGTGGCTATCGTCATGGCGGCGCTGATTGGCTATGCGCTGAACGCCACGCTGGAGCATGAGAAGATCGCTGACTGGGGCTGGCGCATTCCCTTCTTCATTGGCTGTCTGATCATTCCGCTGATTTTCGTGCTGCGCCGCTCGCTGCAGGAGACAGAAGAGTTCCTGCAGCGTAAACACCGCCCGGATACCAAAGAGATCCTGACCACCATCGCCAGCAACTGGCGCATTATTACCGCGGGGACGTTACTGGTGGCGATGACCACCACCACCTTTTATTTTATCACCGTCTATACGCCGACCTACGGCAGAGCCGTGCTGAACCTCAGCGCTCGCGACAGCCTGCTGGTGACCATGCTGGTGGGCATCTCTAATTTTATCTGGTTACCGATTGGCGGGGCGATCTCTGATCGGATCGGTCGTCGCCCGGTGCTGATGGGCATTACGCTGCTGGCGCTGCTCACCACCTGGCCGGTGATGCACTGGCTCACCGCCGCGCCCGATTTCACCCGTATGACGCTGGTCCTGCTGTGGTTCTCGTTCTTCTTTGGTATGTATAACGGCGCGATGGTGGCGGCGCTCACCGAAGTGATGCCGGTGTACGTCCGCACCGTGGGCTTCTCTCTGGCCTTTAGTCTCGCTACTGCCATTTTCGGCGGCCTGACGCCGGCTATCTCTACCGCCCTGGTCGAGCTTACCGGTGATAAAAGTTCACCGGGCTGGTGGCTGATGTGCGCCGCGCTGTGCGGATTCGTTGCCACCGCGCTGCTGTTTGTACGCCTGAGCCGCGGCTATCAACCGGCGGAGAGTCAACGCTAAAAAAAACAAACGGGCGGAGATGCGCTCCGCCCGTTTGCCACAGCCGTCTGACTTAATGGGGGGTATTATTATTGCTGCGGATCTCTTTCCAGATCTGGTCGCAGCGTGCTTTCACCGCCTGATCGTTGCCGGTACGAGTGGCCTGAATACACTGCTGGTAATCCAGCACGCGAACGCTCTCCTGGTTGGCAAACTGCTGGTGCTGTTTATCCTCTTTCAGCACATTCAGTACGCTCTGACAGGCTTCAATCTTGTCCGGATTCCCTTCCGCCGTATTAATACAGGCGCTATAGGCATCTTTGAGTTTGGTGTCTTCTTTTGGCGCTGGCGACGTGGCGCAGGCCACCAAACCCGATGCCATCATGGCAATAAGCAGCATTTTTTTCATCATTGTTCTCCCAGAGGTGCGGCAGGCTCACGCCCGCCGCGCAGGCATCAGAAAATAGTGAACGGGGCGATAACCATGAACTTCACGTCGCGCTCATCCTGGAAGATGTTGCCGTAGCCGCCGCTCCAGCTCGGAATATCGGAATGGTTGTCGTACTGGGTAAAGTGCAGTTTGAACAGGGTGCCCTTCGCCCGGCCTTCCTGCACGGTATACAGTGCATCCAGGCTGTAAGCTGACTCTTTCAGGCGATAGTTCGGATCGTAGTACGCATCCGGTGAGGACATTCTCCCCGGCTTCGCATCCCAGGCGTACACATAAGACGCGCCAAACGCCCAGCCCGGCATGTCCCAGTTTTTC
Organism: Klebsiella sp. G-Nf4; assembly: GCF_002810615.1. Lineage (NCBI taxonomy): Bacteria > Pseudomonadati > Pseudomonadota > Gammaproteobacteria > Enterobacterales > Enterobacteriaceae > Klebsiella > Klebsiella sp. G-Nf4. The sequence goes on from NZ_PION01000010.1 coordinate 111,213, forward strand.
ATGTCATACATCGCGCCGAAGAAGACCGCTTTTTCGTCATTGGCGTTGAAGTCGGAGCGGTTATCCCACCAGATATCAAGACGGCCGTTGGAAGAGGCGTAGGTTGGGGTCATACGCTGCAGGAAGTAGCCCTGCTGGCCTTCGGCCTTCACCCAGGTACCTTCCAGACGCAGGTCCAGCACATCCGCCACTTTATAGCCAAAGGTCAGTGCCTGCAGCCATGCGGTGCCGTCATAGATATCGTTGATGCCGCCGTTGCTGACCTTATCGCGGGTGCCATAGAACTGGTAGCTGGTGCTCAACGGCGCGCCAGCGACGTCAAATTTGTAGCTGGCTTTTGCAAAGTACTGATCGATATAGCCTTGTGCCTGACCAAATGCCGCTTCCAGCACCAGGTCATTTTTGAAATCATATTTGGCACCGACGGAGTGGAGATAATCGACTTTGGTTTTCTTGTCGTTCTGATAGAAGTCGTCCATCTCGATATGCCATGGCGCTTTATACTCGTTCGTCCACATATAGGAGAAACTTAATGCGCCCGCAGTACCGTAGTCGAAGTTAGCCCCGGCTTCCGCCCCCTGATAGGTACCTGGCATAAAGCTCCAGTGCGGCGCCAGCAGAGTCTGGCCGGTTGGCTGGATATAGCCCGCGCGCGCCCACGTCGGACCGTATTTGAATTTTGCTGCGGCCTTATACAGGCTGATGCCGCTCTTATCGCCAGAGTAATCTTCGTCATAGGCTTTGTTGCGCGACGAGAAGGCGATTTCGTTCGGGTGGCCACTATCGCCGTTCTCAGCCATTTCAATCGCGGTAAATGCAGCAATATCAAGGCCAAACATATCGGCGGCATAGCCGGACTGGAAGTCCAGGTTGGCGTTCCAGGTGGAGTGTGAAAGGTTGGTTTTATATTTGTCGCCGTCGGTCACATCTTTACGGTCACGCTCACGCTGCCAGTAATAGATACCGCCGGTTAAGGTTGAATCATCGATAAATCCTGCTGCACTGGCCTGCGGAATCACAACCCAGCCCGACATCGCGGTGACGGCGGCAATAGCCAGCGCCAGCGTACTACGTTTGCCACTAAACGTACGCATGTGCATATCCTCTTTGACGTTTTAAAAGGCGAAGACCAACGGTCATTCGCTAAAAAAATAAATAAAACTGCAAAATGTGGGGCGGTGAAAAAGGCCGCGAAACCACTGTAGATAGACTATTTTTCGTGACGCGAATTATCAATGTTTTTCGTGAGGCAAAGCTTAAGATTATGACAAAGCGCACATAATTTATGTCTTTTTGTTACAGTCTTATCTCTGATGATTTTGTTATGGAAGTCATTGCAAAATCAGGGAAAAAAGCGAGAATTGAAAGCGATTACATTGGTTTTTTGTATGTGACGGGAAACATCAGAAGCGCTATTTATTACCGTGCAGCAACAGGATTAATTCGCATCGCGAAAATAAAAAGTTTAATTAGCTGATTCTGAAACAAAAAAAAGCGCCGCAAGGTGCGGCGCTTTTACAGGAAGGGAAATTTATTCGCCGACTTTCGCCCAGGTATCACGCAGCCCGACAGTGCGGTTGAACACCAGACTGGTTGCGGTTGCATAGCGACTGTCGAGGCAGAAGTAACCTTCACGTTCAAACTGGTAAGCTTTGCCCGCTTCGGCCTGCGCCAGGCTCGGCTCCGCATATCCCTGCTTGATCACCAGTGATTGCGGATTGATCACCGCGAGGAAATCTTCCTCCGCACCCGGGTTCGGTACGCTGAACAGGCGATCGTAGAGACGGATCTCCACCGGCAGCGCATGCGCCGCACTCACCCAGTGAATCACGCCTTTGACCTTGCGACCGTCGGCCGGATCTTTACTCAGGGTATCGGCATCGTAGGTGCAGAAAATAGTGGTGATATTGCCTTCGGCATCTTTCTCCACGCGTTCCGCTTTGATCACGTAGGCATTGCGCAGACGCACTTCTTTACCCAGCACCAGACGCTTGTACTGTTTGTTGGCTTCTTCGCGGAAGTCAGCGCGGTCGATCCAGATTTCGGCGCTGAACGGCACTTCGCGGCTGCCCATTTCCGGCTTGTTCGGATGGTTCGGCATCGCCACCATTTCGCTTTCGCCCTGCGGATAGTTCTCGATAACCAGTTTCACCGGATCGATCACCGCCATCGCGCGCGGGGCGTTTTCATTCAGATCTTCACGAATGCACGACTCCAGCGACGCCATCTCAATGGTGTTGTCCTGCTTGGTCACGCCGATGCGTTTGCAGAACTCGCGGATGGATTCAGCGGTATAGCCGCGACGGCGCAGACCGGAAATAGTCGGCATACGCGGGTCATCCCAGCCTTCCACATGCTTTTCCGTCACCAGCTGATTCAGCTTACGCTTGGACATCACGGTGTATTCGAGATTCAGGCGCGAGAATTCATACTGACGCGGATGAACCGGAATACTGATGTTGTCGAGCACCCAGTCGTACAGACGACGGTTATCCTGGAACTCCAGGGTACACAGCGAGTGGGTGATGCCTTCCAGCGCATCGCTGATGCAGTGGGTAAAGTCGTACATCGGGTAGATGCACCACTTGTTGCCGGTCTGATGATGCTCAGCGAACTTAATGCGGTACAGCACCGGGTCGCGCATCACGATGAACGGCGACGCCATATCGATCTTCGCGCGCAGGCAGGCTTTGCCCTCTTCGAAGCCGCCGCTGCGCATTTTTTCGAACAGCGCCAGGTTTTCTTCCACGCTGCGGTCGCGATACGGGCTGTTTTTACCCGGCGCTTTCAGGGTGCCGCGGTATTCGCGAATTTCATCAGGAGAAAGTTCATCAACATAGGCCAGACCTTTGTTGATCAGCTCAACCGCATATTGATGCAGCTGATCAAAGTAATCAGACGAGTAGCAAACGTCCCCGGACCAGTGGAAACCTAACCACTGCACGTCGTTTTTAATCGACTCAACGTATTCGATATCTTCTTTCACCGGGTTGGTGTCATCGAAACGCAGGTTGCATTGGCCCTGATAATCCTGCGCGATGCCGAAGTTCAGGCAGATGGATTTCGCATGGCCAATGTGCAGATAACCGTTCGGCTCCGGCGGGAAGCGGGTGTGAACGGTGGTATGTTTACCGGTAGCCAGATCTTCATCAATGATCTGACGGATAAAGTTAGTCGGGCGGGCTTCTGCCTCACTCATCACGGGTTCCTCAAAGCGTAAACAACGTATAACGGCACATGATCTTACAAGCAGGACGTAGTGACAACTATTAGTTACGTAAAATGGGTATCAGAAGAGGATTATGGGGCCGATTGCTGGAAAAAAAAGCGGCGAAGGTTTCCCTTCGCCGCTGAGGCATAAACTCGACTCAGGAGCCTTACTTGCCTTTAATCTCATACAGCGGCGTCTGGCCGGCAACAACCTTACCGCTCGCCAGTATCACCAGCGCGCTGTAGTCATCGCTGTTGCTGCAGACGACCGGACTGATCATCGAGCGCGCGTTGGCGTTGAGGAAGTCCAGATCCATTTCCAGAATCGGCTCACCGGCCTTCACGTCCGTGCCCTCTTCAACCAGACGTTTGAAGCCCTTGCCTTCCAGCGCCACGGTATCGATACCCATGTGGACGACGATTTCCGCGCCGTTGTTGGTTTCGAGGCAGAACGCGTGGTTAGTGTTGAAAATTTTCACCACGGTACCGGCGGCCGGGGCCACCACGATATTGCTGGTCGGTTTCACCGCGATACCGTCGCCGACGGCTTTGCTGGCGAAGGCTTCGTCCGGCACCTGCTCGAGGGCCACTACGTCACCGGTAATCGGTGAAACCAGCGACTCAACGGTCTTCGCGTTCGCTACCGCCTGCGGTTTTGCCGCTGGCGCTGCGGTGGCGACATTGCCAGCCGTTGCGGCTGCCGCTGCCGCTACCGGGCCACGGGTAACCACTTTTTTCATCTCATCGCCGATAGACTCTGCTTTCGCACCGACGATAACCTGGATGGTTTGCTTATTCAGTTTCACCACCCCGGATGCGCCGAGACGTTTACAGGCGGCGTCGTTCACTTTCGCCGAATCGCCCACGGTCAGACGCAGACGGGTGATACAGGCATCAATCGCTTTCAGGTTGTCAGTGCCGCCCACCGCGGCGATATAGCTGGTCGCCAGCTGGGTCAGCCCCTCTTCGGTGTTGCTGTTGGCTTCTTCAGTGACGACGTCGTCGGCTTTGTCTTCACGACCCGGCGTTTTCAGGTTGAACATGCGGATAACCGCGCTGAATAGCAGGAAGTAGACAAAGAAGAACACCACGCCCATCACCAGCAGCATCCAGACGTTTTTGCTGGCGGCCGGCAGGCTGTACATCAACACGTAGTCGATTGCACCCGCGGAGAAGGAGAAGCCCGCGTGGATCCCCAGCGCTGTTGCAATGAACAGGCTGATACCGGTCAGCACCGCGTGCAGGAGGTACAGCAGCGGAGCCAGGAACATGAACAGGAATTCCAGCGGCTCGGTTACCCCGGTCAGGAACGCAGTGATGGCAACAGACAGCAGCATACCGCCGACCATCGGACGACGCGCTTTCGGCGCCGCCAGATACATCGCCAGCGCCGCACCCGGCAGACCAAACATCATGATCGGGAAGAAGCCAGACATGAACATCCCCGCGGTGCCGTCGCCGGCGTAGAAGCGGTTGATGTCGCCGTGGAACACAGCGCCTGCGGCGTTAGTGAACTCACCAATCTGGAACCAGGCGATGGTGTTCAGCACCTGATGCAGACCAGTTGGGATCAGCAGACGGTTGATGAAGCCAAAGATACCGGAACCCAGCGCGCCAGCGGAGACGATCCATTCACCACCCGCGTGGATAGCGTGCTGTACCGGCGGCCAGACGTAACCGAAGAGTGCGGCGAGGATCAGACAGAAGAAGCCGGTGGCGATCGGCACGAAGCGTTTGCCGCCGAAGAAGCTCAGGAAGTCCGGCAGCTTGATGCCGGCCCAGCGGTTGTACACCGCCCCTGCCACCAGACCGGTAATGATACCGGCCAGCACGCCCATGTTAATTTCCGGGTTGATGGTGACCATCGCTTTGGTCATCACGAAATACCCTACTGCACCGGCCAGCGCCGCAGAACCGGCGTTATCCTTGGACCAGCTTGATGCCACACCAATCGCGAAGATCAGCGCCAGATTGTCGAAGATTGCCCCACCCGCTTGCGCGATGAAGGGTACATTCAACAGGTCTGGTTGCCCGAAACGCAGCAGTAATGCCGCGACCGGCAGCACTGCGATAGGGAGCTGCAACGCCCTACCCAGTCGCTGAAAGAAACCTAAAATATTCATCTTATTCCCCCTATGAGACCCCGATGAGGCTCATTTTCTAAGCCACTTTTTTATTGTGTAACAAGGTCGGTTTTATCACTTACCGGCAAAGTGTGTGAAAAATTAATTCGTATCGCAAATTAAACGGGTATTTTTTGTGATAATTATCACCAAATATCGTATTCCCCCCTCCCTTTCACTGGCTAACATCGAAAACTTATTTTATCATTCAAAAAATCAACACGGATTGACCCCGGTCGGCGCAGTTGCTGCAATACTCTCCTCAGAGTGCTGGCGCCAATCCGCCAGAATCTACTTTAACTATAGAGGTGAAGAATGAGACTGATCCCCCTGGTAACCGCTGAGCAGGTCGGTAAATGGGCTGCCCGCCACATCGTTAACCGTATTAATGCATTCAAACCGACTGCGGACCGCCCGTTCGTGCTGGGTCTGCCAACCGGTGGCACTCCTCTGACCGCCTACAAAGCGCTGGTTGAAATGCATAAAGCAGGCCAGGTTAGCTTCAAACACGTCGTCACCTTTAATATGGACGAATATGTCGGCCTGCCAAAAGAGCATCCGGAAAGCTATCATAGCTTCATGCACCGTAATTTCTTTGACCACGTTGATATTCCGACAGAAAATATCAACCTGCTGAATGGTAACGCGCCGGATATCGATGCGGAATGCCGTCGCTATGAAGAAAAAATTCGTTCCTACGGTAAAATCCACCTGTTCATGGGCGGCGTGGGCAACGATGGCCACATCGCGTTCAACGAACCGGCCTCTTCTCTGGCGTCCCGTACCCGTATTAAGACCCTGACCCATGACACCCGTGTGGCGAACTCCCGCTTCTTCGATGGTGATGTGGATCTGGTGCCGAAATACGCGTTGACCGTGGGCGTAGGCACCCTGCTGGATGCAGAAGAAGTGATGATTCTGGTGCTGGGTCATCAGAAAGCGCTGGCGCTGCAGGCGGCGGTAGAAGGTAACGTCAACCATATGTGGACCATTACCTGTCTGCAGCTGCATCCGAAGGCGGTGATTGTCTGCGACGAGCCGTCCACCATGGAGCTGAAAGTGAAAACCCTGAAATATTTCAACGAATTAGAAGCTGAAAATATTAAAGGTCTGTAATGTAGTCGTGTCCCGCGACTTGCGCGGGACCCTCTTTTTCTTTGTATGCATCATCAGGCCGGCGGCAAATGAACGATTGCTGACCTGATGGGGCGTATATACCGGGGGTCGTAATGTATGCATTAACCCAGGGCCGGGTTTATACCGGTCATGAAATTCTCGATGACCATGCGGTTGTTATCGCCAATGGCCTAATCGAACGTCTCTGTCCGCTGGCGGATTTGCCGTCTGACATGGAGCAGCGCTCGGTCAACGGCGCAATAATTGCCCCCGGTTTTATCGACGTTCAGCTGAACGGCTGCGGCGGCGTGCAGTTTAACGACAGCCCAGAAGCGGTCACCGTTGAAACGCTGGAGATCATGCAGAAGGCGAACGAACGTTCAGGCTGCACCAGCTTCCTGCCGACGCTGATTACCTCCAGTGACGATCTGATGAAGCAAGGTATCCGCGTCATGCGCGAATACCTGCAAAAACACCCGAATCAGGCGCTGGGTCTGCATCTGGAAGGACCGTGGCTGAATATCGTCAAGAAAGGCACCCACAACCCGGACTACGTGCGTAAACCGGACGCTGCGCTGGTCGATTTCCTGTGCGATAACGCCGATGTGATCACCAAGGTGACCCTCGCCCCTGAACGCGTTGAGCCGGAAGTGATCCGTAAACTGGTTGCCGCCGGGATCGTCGTCTCCGCCGGTCACTCCAACGCCACGCTGAAAGAGGCGAAAGTGGGCTTCCGCGCTGGCATTACCTTCGCCACTCACCTGTATAACGCGATGCCGTACATTACCGGACGCGAACCCGGCCTGGCCGGGGCGATTTTTGACGAGCCGGATGTCTACTGCGGTATCATTGTTGACGGGATGCATGTCGATTACGCCAACGTGCGCAACGCCAAGCGCCTGAAAGGTGACAAGCTGTGCCTGGTCACCGATGCCACCGCGCCGGCGGGGGCGAATATTGACCAGTTCATTTTTGCCGGGAAAACAATATACTACCGCAATGGACTGTGCGTAGATGAAAACGGCACGCTCAGCGGCTCCTCCCTGACCATGATTGAAGGGGTGCGTAATCTGGTTGAGCATTGCGGTGTGGCACTGGATGAAGTATTGCGGATGGCGACGCTCTATCCGGCACGCGCCATTGGCGTGGACAAGCAGCTCGGCAGCATTGCGCCTGGCATGGTCGCTAACCTGACCGCTTTTACACGCGATTATAAAATCACCAAGACCATCGTTAATGGTAACGAGGTCGTCACTGAGTAAGTAAAAGTATGACAGCAGGCGGACAAGCTCAAATTGGTAACGTTGACCTCGTAAAACAACTGAACAGCGCGGCCGTGTACCGCCTGATTGACCAGCATGGGCCCATCTCGCGCATTCAGATAGCCGAACAAAGCCAGCTTGCCCCTGCCAGCGTGACCAAAATCACGCGTCAGCTTATTGAGCGCGGCCTGATCAAAGAAGTCGATCAGCAGGCCTCCACCGGAGGCCGCCGCGCCATCTCTATCATCGCAGAAACCCGCAACTTTAACGCCATCGGCGTGCGGCTTGGCCGCTATGACGCCACCCTGACCCTGTATGATTTAAGCAGCAAGACGCTGGAAGAGGAACATTTTCCCCTGCCCGAGCGCACCCAGGAAACGCTGGAACACGCCCTGCTGAATATCATCGCTACCTTTATTGAAAACTGTCAGCGCAAAATTCGCGAGCTGATCGCCATCTCGGTGATCCTGCCGGGGCTGGTCGATCCGGAAAGCGGCGTGATCCGCTATATGCCACATATTGCGGTGGAAAACTGGGGCCTGGTCGGAGCGCTGGAAAAACGCTTCAACGTCACCTGCTATGTCGGGCACGATATCCGCAGCCTGGCGCTGGCCGAGCACTATTTCGGTGCAAGTCAGGACTGCGAAGACTCCATCCTGGTGCGCGTACACCGCGGTACCGGCGCGGGCATCATCTCCAACGGGCGCATTTTTATTGGCCGGAACGGCAACGTCGGCGAAATAGGCCATATACAGGTCGACCCGCTGGGCGAGCGCTGCCACTGCGGCAACTTCGGCTGCCTCGAGACCGTCGCGGCCAATGCCGCCATCGAACAGCGGGTTCGCCACCTGCTTGAGCAGGGCTACCAGAGCCGTCTAACGCTGGATGACTGCACGATCAAAACTATCTGCAAAGCGGCCAACAAGGGCGATGCCTTGGCCTGCGAGGTGATTGAGTACGTGGGGCGTCACCTTGGGAAAACGATCGCCATCGCGATTAACCTGTTCAATCCGCAAAAAATCGTCGTTGCCGGCGAAATAGTGGAAGCTGAGAAGGTCCTTCTTCCGGCCATCGAAGGCTGCATTAACGCCCAGGCGCTGAAGGCGTTTCGCAAGAACCTGCCGGTGGTGCGCTCTACTCTCGACCATCGCTCAGCAATTGGCGCCTTCGCGCTGGTCAAACGCGCCATGCTCAATGGCACGCTGCTGCAGCGCTTGCTTGAGAGCTAATCGCCTCTTTATTGATAGCGCGAAACGATCCGCATCATCCCTGTCTCTGGCGGGCATAGCCCCACCAGAGATGTGAAACCTCATCGATGACGAGTATAGTTTCGTCTTTGTTAATGATTCTGGACCCACCATGACCATTCAAAACATAATTTGTGATATTGACGGCGTGCTGATGCACGATAACGTCGCCGTTCCCGGCGCTGCCGAGTTTATCAAACGCATCCTCGATAAAGGCATGCCGCTGGTGATGCTGACCAACTACCCGTCGCAAACCGGCCAGGATTTGGCCAACCGCTTCGCCACAGCCGGCATCGACGTGCCGGATACCGCGTTTTACACCTCGGCGATGGCCACCGCCGATTTCCTGCGCCGCCAGGAAGGCAAGAAAGCCTATGTGGTGGGTGAAGGGGCGCTGATCCACGAACTCTACAAAGCCGGCTTTACCATCACCGATGTGAACCCGGATTTTGTCATCGTCGGAGAAACCCGTTCATTCAACTGGGAGATGATGCATAAGGCCGCCTTCTTCGTTGCCAACGGCGCCCGCTTCATTGCCACCAACCCGGATACGCACGGTCGCGGCTTCTACCCGGCCTGTGGCGCACTGTGCGCCGGCATTGAGAAGATCTCCGGCCGCAAGCCGTTTTACGTCGGTAAACCGAGCCCGTGGATCATCCGCTCAGCGCTGAACAAAATGCAGGCTCACTCCGAGCAGACGGTGATCGTCGGCGATAACCTGCGCACCGACATTCTGGCCGGCTTCCAGGCGGGGCTGGAGACTATTCTGGTGCTCTCCGGGGTCTCCACCCTCGATGACATCGACAGCATGCCGTTTCGCCCATCGTGGATTTACCCTTCCGTTGCGGAAATCGATATTTTCTGATGCCAACCACGTCGCAGGACGTGGTTTTTCATTTATAGCGCCTGCCAAAAGTCATTCATCTAATAAAAACGGCTTATAAATGCGCATTCCTCAATAAAGCCGCTCAAAAGATACTCTTTTTTTACTGTTCAACAATCACAGTTGCGTTTTTTCTTTTTCAGGCTGCAAAACCCTTGCGCCAGCGCCCCCTTTACGGCATTTTCTTAAACACGCACTCAGGCTTCGCCACGAGACGAAGCCAGCACAACATCAAACACGACAGGGTAATGGAGAAGGTTATGTGTTCTATTTTTGGCGTACTGGATATTAAAACTGACGCAGGCGAGCTGCGTAAAAAGGCGCTGGAGCTTTCCCGCCTGATGCGCCATCGCGGTCCGGACTGGTCTGGCGTGTATGCCAGCGACAAAGCGATTCTGGCGCACGAGCGCCTGTCTATTGTCGACGTCAACGCCGGTGCCCAGCCGCTGTACAACGCCGAAAAAACCCATGCGCTGGCCGTTAACGGCGAGATCTACAACCATCAGGCACTGCGCGCGGAGTATGGCGATCGCTATCAGTTCCAGACCGGCTCTGACTGCGAAGTGATCCTCGCGCTGTATCAGGAAAAAGGCCCGGAGTTCCTCGACGACCTGCAGGGGATGTTCGCCTTCGCCCTGTACGACAGCGAGAAAGACGCGTACTTAATTGGTCGCGACCATATCGGTATTATTCCGCTGTATATGGGCCATGACGAACACGGCAACTTCTATGTCGCCTCCGAAATGAAAGCGCTGGTGCCGGTATGCCGCACCATTAAAGAGTTCCCGGCGGGTAGCTACCTGTGGAGCAAAGACGGCGAAATTCGCCAGTACTATCAGCGCGACTGGTTCGATTACGACGCGGTGAAAGACAACGTTACCGATAAGAACGAGCTGCGTCAGGCGCTGGAAGAATCGGTGAAAAGCCACCTGATGTCCGACGTGCCTTACGGCGTGCTGCTCTCCGGCGGTCTTGATTCATCGGTCATCTCGGCTATCACCAAGAAATTCGCCGCCCGTCGCGTCGAAGATCAGGAGCGTAGCGAAGCCTGGTGGCCGCAGCTGCACTCCTTCGCGGTCGGTCTGGAAGGCTCTCCTGACCTGAAAGCGGCGCAGGAAGTGGCCAACCACCTCGGCACCGTACACCACGAAATTCACTTTACCGTCCAGGAAGGGCTGGATGCGATCCGCGACGTTATCTATCACATCGAAACCTACGATGTGACCACTATCCGCGCCTCGACGCCGATGTACCTGATGTCGCGTAAAATTAAAGCCATGGGCATCAAGATGGTGCTTTCCGGCGAAGGCTCGGACGAAGTGTTCGGCGGCTACCTCTATTTCCATAAGGCGCCGAACGCCAAAGAACTGCACGAAGAGACGGTGCGTAAGCTGCAGGCGCTGCATATGTTTGACTGCGCCCGCGCCAACAAAGCGATGTCCGCCTGGGGCGTGGAAGCCCGCGTGCCGTTCCTCGATAAGAAATTCCTCGACGTGGCGATGCGCATTAACCCGCAGGATAAGATGTGCGGCAACGGCAAAATGGAAAAACACGTACTGCGTGAATGCTTCGAATCTTACCTGCCGGCCAGCGTTGCCTGGCGGCAGAAAGAACAGTTCTCTGACGGCGTCGGCTACAGCTGGATCGATACGCTGAAAGAAGTGGCCGCGAAACAGGTCAGCGATCAGCAGCTGGAAACGGCGAGCTTCCGCTTCCCGTACAACACGCCGACCTCCAAAGAAGGCTATCTGTACCGCGAGATCTTCGAAGAGCTGTTCCCGCTGCCGAGCGCGGCAGAGTGTGTCCCTGGCGGTCCGTCGGTGGCCTGCTCTTCAGCGAAAGCCATTGAGTGGGATGAAGCGTTCAAGACCATGAACGATCCATCAGGCCGTGCGGTGGGCGTCCACCAGTCGGCCTACAAATAAGCCCTGACGGGTGCTGAAACGCCAAACGGACCCTCCGGGGTCCGTTTTCTTTTTGCAGGATTTATACCGCTGAAAAACGATAAATAACCAATAATTGCCGAATATTGCAGCGAGCTGTTCGCAACCTAACCAAACAGTCACATTACAACGATTTTCCTTGAAAAAGAGGTTGACGCTCGCAGGCCCAATACGCATAATGCGCCCCGCAACGCCGATAAGGTTACGCGAAAAAAGATGGCTACGTAGCTCAGCTGGTTAGAGCACATCACTCATAATGATGGGGTCACAGGTTCGAATCCCGTCGTAGCCACCATCTTTTTTGCGGGAGTGGCGAAATTGGTAGACGCACCAGATTTAGGTTCTGGCGCCGCAAGGTGTGCGAGTTCAAGTCTCGCCTCCCGCACCATTCACCAGTCAGCGTTGTACGGATGGGGTATCGCCAAGCGGTAAGGCACCGGTTTTTGATACCGGCATTCCCTGGTTCGAATCCAGGTACCCCAGCCATATTTCTTCGATATTTGCGGTTCACCGCGACGGTATTGGGGTATCGCCAAGCGGTAAGGCACCGGTTTTTGATACCGGCATTCCCTGGTTCGAATCCAGGTACCCCAGCCATCGAAGAAACAGTGAGACAATTTGGCTACGTAGCTCAGCTGGTTAGAGCACATCACTCATAATGATGGGGTCACAGGTTCGAATCCCGTCGTAGCCACCATATTCAGGACGTATCGATACGCATCGATAAATCCGTAAACAATTTGTTGGGGTATCGCCAAGCGGTAAGGCACCGGATTCTGATTCCGGCATTCCGAGGTTCGAATCCTCGTACCCCAGCCAAATTAAAAAGTCGCTCAGCAATGAACGCACTGTTGCCCTCAACCGGGGTAGTTACGGTAAAGCGCAACAGACAATTGGGGTATCGCCAAGCGGTAAGGCACCGGATTCTGATTCCGGCATTCCGAGGTTCGAATCCTCGTACCCCAGCCACTTAAATGCAAAAAAGCTCACTTCGGTGGGCTTTTTTGCTATTGGCGTCCTGACGACCATACTCGGTACTGACTACCGGGCAGGCGCTTTCCACTCCGCCCCTGCCCGGGAAGCCAGTTTTACAAGCCTAACGCATACTTCAGCGCCTGACGCTTCAATACCCCGGCGCGTTCAGCCGCCATCAGGCCAATATTGCGCAGCATCCGCACCGGCGCCAGGTCATTACTGAATCCGGCATAAAACAGATCCATCCCCGACTGCATGATAAAATTATCCGCTCGCCGCCGCGCCTGGTAGCGCTTCAGCACCGGCAGGCTGGCCCAGTCTTCGCCTCGACCGCGCGCTTCCGCCAGGATCTCCAGCAGGGCATCCACATCGCGGTAGCCAAGGTTAACCCCCTGCCCCGCCAGCGGATGAATGGTATGTGCCGCATCGCCCACCAGCGCCAGGCCGGGCTGGACATACTGCAGCGCATGACGCCGGGTGAGCGGAAAAGCGCCGGCCGCCTGCGGCGTCACACGACCCAGCCGTGCCGGAAAGTGACTGGCGATCTCCTGCTGGAGCTGCGCCATGGTCATGCCCTGCAGCTGACGGATCCGCGCCGGCGCGTCGTACCAGACCAGCGAGGCCCAGTTGTCGAACAGCGGCAGGAAGGCGCGCGGTCCGCTGGGGGTAAACTGCTGCCAGGTGCTGTCACCGGGATCGTCGGCGCATTCGACGCTGATCAGCATACAGGATTGCTGATATTGCCAGGCGTGTACGCCGATGCCGGCCATCTCCCGCACCTGGGAATTGGCGCCGTCGGCGCCGATCACCAGCCGGGCGTGGATCGCCTCTCCCTCGCGTAAATGCAGCGCGGTATGCGCCTCGCCGCGCTGCATCGCCTCCAGTTCGCTACCAACGCGTAGGGTGACCCCTTCATGCGCCGCCAGCGCTTGCCAGAGGCCCCATTGCAGGACCTTGTTCTCGACCATATAGCCCAGTTCCGGCAGTTTGAGCTCTGCGGCGTCAAAGGCGACGTGCGCGCTCTCCCACTCCCAGGTCTCCAGACGACGATAAGCGTGGACGCGCATCGCCCTTACGGCATCCCAGACGCCGAGGCTCTTCAGCAGGCCGACCGAAGCCGCGCTGATAGCCGAGATCCGCACATCCGGGGCGGATGCCGGATCGAAAACCGGTGGCGCCGCTTTCTCAAGCACCGTCACGGTAAATCCCTGTTGCGCCAGCCCTAACGCCAGGGCGCCGCCGACCATGCCGCCGCCCACGATGGCGACATCTGTTGCGTGAATTGTCATGGCTATTATCCTTAAAGCAGAATCCGTTAAGTTTACCGGATTTTTTGTCCCCTTGCGGTGATAACGCTCGCACTGGTCAGGGGGCGACCAAAGCATTACAATACGCGCCCTGGAAAGCGAAATTCACCCTGTATATATCCCCGCGTTTTGGATATCTATTACTGAGCATGAGCAAGTCAATGACAAAAAAACTCCATATTAAAACCTGGGGCTGTCAGATGAACGAGTATGATTCATCAAAGATGGCCGATCTGCTGGATGCGACACATGGGTATCAACTGACCGAAGTGGCGGAAGAAGCAGATGTGCTGTTGCTCAATACCTGCTCAATTCGTGAGAAGGCCCAGGAAAAAGTTTTCCATCAGCTCGGACGCTGGAAGCTGCTGAAAGAGAAGAATCCGGACCTGATTATTGGCGTTGGCGGCTGCGTGGCCTCTCAGGAAGGCGACCATATTCGCCAGCGCGCGCACTATGTCGATATTATTTTCGGGCCGCAAACCCTGCACCGCCTGCCGGAGATGATTAACGCCGTGCGCGGCAACCGCAGCCCGGTGGTGGATATCAGCTTCCCGGAAATTGAAAAGTTCGATCGCCTGCCAGAGCCGCGCGCCGACGGCCCGACCGCCTTTGTTTCGATTATGGAAGGCTGCAACAAATACTGCACCTACTGCGTGGTGCCGTACACCCGCGGAGAAGAGGTCAGCCGTCCGTGCGACGATATCCTGTTTGAAATCGCCCAGCTGGCGGCGCAGGGCGTGCGTGAGGTCAATCTGCTGGGCCAGAACGTTAACGCCTGGCGCGGTGAGAATTACGACGGCACCACCGGCAGCTTTGCCGATCTGCTGCGTCTGGTCGCCGCCATCGACGGCATCGACCGTATTCGGTTCACCACCAGCCACCCGATCGAATTTACCGACGATATCATCGAGGTCTATCGCGATACGCCGGAACTGGTGAGCTTCCTGCACCTGCCGGTGCAGAGCGGTTCTGACCGGGTTCTGAATCTGATGGGACGCACCCATACCGCACTGGAGTACAAAGCGATTATTCGCAAGCTGCGTGAGGCGCGCCCGGATATTCAGATAAGCTCCGACTTTATTGTCGGCTTCCCTGGCGAAACCACAGACGATTTCGAAAAGACGATGAAGCTAATCGCCGACGTCAATTTCGATATGAGCTACAGCTTTATCTTCTCCGCTCGCCCGGGCACTCCAGCGGCCGATATGGTCGATGACGTGCCGGAGGAGGATAAAAAGCAGCGTCTGTATATTCTGCAGGAGCGGATCAATCAGCAGGCAATGGCCTGGAGCCGTCGCATGCTCGGCACGGTACAGCGCATTCTGGTGGAAGGCACGTCGCGTAAGAGCCTGATGGAACTTTCCGGGCGCACCGAGAACAACCGCGTGGTCAACTTCGAAGGTACGCCGGATATGGTCGGTAAATTCGTCGATGTTGAAATCGTCGATGTTTACACCAACTCGCTGCGCGGCAAAATCGTGCGTACCGAGGCGGAGATGGGTCTGCGTATCGCTGAATCACCTGAATCAGTGATTGCCCGCACCCGTAAAGAGAACGATCTTGGCGTGGGTATCTATCAGCCGTGATCCCTTCAGGCCTGTCGGTTCCGGCAGGCCTTGTAATTCCTCTCTCCGTCCCTATATCTACAGCAATGCTTGCGCCATTTTCCTGTGACGTAAATAATTTCCTGATTAGCCGGCCACGCGCCGCGTCCGGCCACCTGCGTAAAGAGGAACAGTTTGAACATAGACACTCGTGAAATTACCCTGGAGCCAGCGGATAACGCACGCCTGTTAGCCTTGTGCGGCCCGTTTGACGACAACATCAAACAGCTGGAGCGTCGGTTAGGCATTGAGATCAACCGCCGTGACAATCACTTTAAACTGACCGGACGCGCCATTTGCGTACACGCCGCCGCCGATATTCTGCGCAGCCTGTATGTCGATACGGCGCCGATGCGCGGTCAGATTCAGGATATTGAGCCGGAGCAGATCCACCTGGCGATCAAAGAAGCACGCGTACTGGAGCAGAGCGCCGAGAGCGTGCCGGAGTACGGGAAAGCCGTCAATATCAAGACCAAGCGCGGGGTGATCAAACCGCGTACGCCGAACCAGGCGCAGTACATCGCCAATATTCTCGATCACGACATTACCTTTGGTGTCGGCCCGGCGGGTACAGGTAAAACCTATCTGGCGGTGGCGGCGGCGGTCGATGCGCTGGAGCGCCAGGAGATCCGCCGTATTCTGCTGACCCGTCCGGCCGTCGAGGCTGGCGAAAAGCTCGGCTTCCTGCCCGGCGATCTGAGCCAGAAGGTCGACCCATATCTGCGCCCGCTGTATGACGCGCTGTTTGAGATGCTCGGCTTTGAGAAAGTGGAAAAGCTGATTGAGCGTAACGTCATCGAAGTGGCCCCGCTGGCCTATATGCGCGGACGAACGCTGAATGACGCCTTTATCATTCTTGATGAAAGCCAGAACACCACCATCGAACAGATGAAGATGTTCCTGACCCGCATCGGCTTTAACTCCAAGGCGGTGATCACCGGCGACATCACGCAGATTGACCTGCCGCGCAGCACCAAATCCGGTCTGCGCCACGCCATCGAAGTGCTGGCCGAAGTCGATGAGATCAGCTTCAACTTCTTCCATAGCGAAGACGTGGTGCGCCATCCGGTGGTTGCCCGCATCGTTAACGCCTATGAGGCGTGGGAAGCCGCAGACCAGAAACGTAAAGCAGAACTGGCCGCCGAGCGCAAACGCGAAGCCCAGGAACAGGAGCAAAAATGAGTCAGGTGATCCTCGATTTACAGCTGGCCTGCGAAGAGACCAGCGGCCTGCCGGACGAAGCCCTTTTTCAGCGCTGGGTCGATGCCGTCATTCCGCCATTTCAGGAGGAGTCAGAGTTAACGATTCGTCTGGTCGATGTTGCAGAAAGCCACGAGCTGAACCTGACCTACCGCGGCAAGGATAAACCGACCAACGTTCTCTCCTTCCCGTTTGAAGCGCCGCCGGGGATTGAAATGCCGCTGCTCGGCGATCTGATCATCTGCCGTCAGGTGGTGGAGCAGGAAGCCAGCGAGCAAGGTAAGCCGCTGGAGGCGCACTGGGCGCATATGGTGGTGCACGGCAGCCTGCATCTGCTGGGCTACGATCATATCGAAGACGACGAAGCGGAAGAGATGGAAGGCCTCGAAACAGAGATAATGCTTGCTCTGGGCTATGAGGACCCGTACATTTCCGAGAAGATTGCTGAATAGCCCCCTGCCGGATGGCGGCGCTTGCGCCGCATCCGGCCGCTGTTCCTGCATTTTACCAGCCTGATCGTCAGGCAACCCATGCCGTCCGGCGCTGAGTTTACGCGCGACGAGCGACAGTTAAATCAACATGAGAACCCAAACGACGCCATGAGCGACGACAATTCACACAGTAGTGACACAGTAAACAGCAAAAAGGGATTTTTCTCCCTGTTACTCAGCCAGCTTTTTCACGGAGAACCGAAAAACCGTGATGAACTGCTGGCGCTGATCCGTGATTCCGGGCAGAACGATCTTATCGATGAAGATACGCGTGACATGCTCGAAGGGGTAATGGATATCGCCGACCAGCGGGTCCGCGACATTATGATCCCCCGTTCACAAATGATAACCCTGAAACGCAACCAGACGCTGGACGAGTGCCTTGATGTCATCATCGAATCCGCTCACTCGCGCTTCCCGGTCATCAGTGAAGACAAAGATCACATCGAAGGGATTCTGATGGCTAAGGATCTGCTGCCGTTTATGCGCAGCGATGCCGAAGCCTTCAGCATGGAAAAAGTGTTACGGCCGGCGGTTGTCGTCCCGGAAAGCAAGCGGGTCGACCGCATGCTGAAAGAGTTTCGCTCACAGCGCTACCATATGGCGATCGTTATTGACGAATTCGGCGGCGTCTCCGGCCTGGTGACCATCGAGGATATCCTTGAGCTCATCGTCGGGGAAATTGAAGACGAATACGACGAAGAAGAAGATATTGATTTCCGCCAGCTGAGCCGCCACACCTGGACGGTGCGCGCTCTGGCCTCCATCGAAGACTTCAACGACGCCTTCGACACGCACTTCAGCGATGAAGAAGTGGATACCATTGGTGGGCTGGTGATGCAGGCCTTCGGCCATCTACCGGCTCGCGGCGAATCTATCGACATTGATGGTTACCAATTCAAGGTAGCAATGGCAGATAGCCGTCGTATCATTCAGGTGCATGTAAAGCTGCCCGATGACGCTCCCCAGCCGAAGCTGGAAGAGTAAACCGCGGCGCTGAAGGTCACGGCCAGCCGGGAGACAGACCGTGGGCGATCCCCGGCTGTCCCCTCCCCCTGCTGGCAAACAGCATTGCCTGTGGCAACAGGCGTTAATTTACGGGACGATTAGCCTAAATGGTATTTGCCTCTCTTCTTGAACGTCAGCGCGTACGTCTGCTGCTGGCGCTGCTATTCGGAGCCAGCGGAACGCTGGCTTTTTCACCTTATGACTTCTGGCCGGCGGCTATCGTTTCGCTGGCCGGTCTGCAGGCGTTGACCCTCAACCGACGCCCGCTGCAGAGCGCCGGGATCGGCTATTTCTGGGGATTCGGGCTGTTTGGCACCGGTATCAACTGGGTCTATGTCAGCATCGCGCAATTCGGCGGTATGCCAGGTCCGGTTAACGTCTTCCTCGTCGTTCTGCTGGCGGCTTATCTCTCGCTCTATACCGGCCTGTTTGCCGGCCTGCTCGCCCGGCTGTGGCCCAAAACCAGCTGGCTGCGGGTGGCTATCGCCGCTCCCGTCGTCTGGCAAATCACCGAGTTCCTGCGCGGCTGGGTGCTGACGGGTTTCCCGTGGCTGCAGTTCGGCTACAGCCAGATTGACGGCCCGCTGAAAGGTCTGGCGCCGGTGATGGGCGTCGAGGCGATCAACTTCCTGCTGATGATGGTTAGCGGCCTGCTGGCCCTGGCCCTCGTCCAGCGCAACTGGAAGCCGCTGGCTATTGCCGCGCTGCTGTTCGCCCTGCCGTTCCCGCTGCGCTATATCCAGTGGTATCAGCTGCTGCCGGAGCGCGCGACCCAGGTCTCGCTGGTGCAAGGCGACATTCCGCAGGCCATGAAATGGGACGAGAAGCAGCTGGTCAACACCCTGAAAACGTACCTGGCGCTGACCCAGCCGCATATCGGCCACTCGCAGCTGATTATCTGGCCCGAGTCGGCGATCCCGGATCTGGAGATCAACCAGCAGCAGTTCCTCAGCATGATGGACGATCTGCTGCGCGCAAAAGACAGTTCGCTGATCACCGGCATTGTCGATGCGCGTCTCAATAAGCAGAACCGCTACGATACCTACAACACCATCATTACCCTCGGTAAAGATAACCCGTACCGCTACGACTCGACCAACCGTTACAACAAGAACCATCTGGTGCCGTTCGGTGAGTTTGTGCCGCTGGAATCGATTCTGCGTCCGCTGGCGCCGTTCTTTGACCTGCCAATGTCCTCCTTCAGCCGCGGCCCCTACGTGCAGCCGCAGCTGATGGCGCATAACCTGAAGCTGACCGCCGCCATCTGCTACGAGATCATCCTCGGGGAACAGGTACGCGATAACTTCCGGCCGGACACCGACTTCCTGCTGACCATCTCCAACGACGCCTGGTTCGGTAAGTCCATCGGTCCGTGGCAACACTTCCAGATGGCGCGGATGCGTGCGCTGGAGCTCGCCCGCCCACTCCTGCGCAGCACCAATAATGGCATTACTGCGGTGATCGGCCCGCGCGGCGAGATCCAGAAGATGATCCCGCAGTTTACCCGCGAAGTGTTGACCACCACCGTGACACCCACCAGCGGCTTAACCCCTTACGCCCGCACCGGCAACTGGCCGCTATGGACGCTGACGGCGTTGTTTGGCTTCGCTGCGCTGCTGATGAGCCTGCGTCAGCGTCGCCGATAAGTCTCTCCGCCGGCGACGCCCGTCGCCGGCGTTTTTTCTCACCCTGTTTGCCATCCTGGCACAGTCATTGCTTTATTTTCCCTGGTAGCGACATCGTCCGACCCAGTGCAACCGGGTTGCACCATAAACGTTCGGCGGTCGCGCTATTTTGGTGCAATGGAAGATATTTGCCTCCCATTGGTGCGGAGCACTTCGCAAAAATAAACAATAAAACAGCAAAATCTTTACATTAAGCCAAACTAAATGCTAACAAACACATACAAATGCGGCACGTGGACGCGTGCCCCGAATAACAACACACACAATCACAATGGGTATCAATAGCGTCGCTAACGCTACGGATAAGGAGTTGGATATGCAATTACGTAAACTGGCCGCCGCAATGCTGGTCATGGGTGTGACCGCCGGTGTGGCACACGCAGAAGATGCCGCCCCGGCGGCAGGCCAGAGCACCCTGGATAAGATCGCCAAAAATGGGGTTATCGTTGTCGGTCATCGTGAATCTTCAGTCCCGTTCTCTTACTACGATAACCAGCAGCAGGTTGTGGGCTACTCTCAGGACTACTCCAACGCCATCGTTGATGCCATCAAGAAAAAGCTGAACAAGCCGGACCTGCAGGTCAAACTGATCCCGGTCACCTCGCAGAACCGTATCCCGCTGCTGCAGAATGGCACCTTTGATTTCGAGTGCGGCTCAACCACTAACAACCTCGAGCGCCAGAAACAGGCCGCCTTCTCCGATACCATCTTCGTGGTCGGCACCCGTCTGCTGGTGAAGAAAGACGGTCCGATCAAAGATTTCCCGGACCTGAAAGACAAAGCCGTTGTTGTCACCTCCGGAACCACCTCAGAGATCCTGCTGCATAAGCTGAACGATGAGAAAAAAATGAATATGCGCATCATCAGCGCCAAAGATCATGGCGACTCTTTCCGCACCCTGGAAAGCGGACGCGCCGTGGCCTTTATGATGGATGACGCCCTGCTGGCCGGCGAACGCGCGAAGGCGAAGAAACCGGATAACTGGGAAATCGTCGGCACCGCACAGTCGAAAGAAGCCTATGGCTGCATGCTGCGTAAAGACGATCCGTCGTTCAAAGCGCTGGTCGATGAAACCGTTGCTCAGGCCCAGACCTCTGGCGAAGCGGCGAAATGGTTTGATAAATGGTTCAAAAATCCAATTCCGCCGAAAAACCTTAACCTGAACTTCGAACTGTCTGACGACATGAAAGCGCTGTTCAAATCACCTAATGACAAAGCACTGAACTAATTATAACAACCAGGGGCGGGATATCCTGCCCTCCCGATGATTGTCACAGCACGGACAGACTATACGGTGGCTGGTCGTTCCCCAGCCGCCGCGAATACCGAAACAAGCTGGACAACCGTCTTCGAGGGTAGCAATGGCTACCCTTTTTTTTCCAGGAGTCATGTATGTCAATAGACTGGAACTGGGGGATTTTCCTGCAACAGGCCCCCTTCGGCAACACTACCTACCTGGGCTGGCTGTGGAGCGGTTTTCAGATAACCGTCGCTCTCTCCATCTCGGCCTGGATCATCGCTTTTCTCGTCGGCTCACTGTTTGGCATTTTACGCACGGTCCCCAATCGTCTGCTCTCAGGGATTGGCACCTGCTATGTCGAACTGTTTCGCAACGTGCCGCTGATCGTGCAGTTCTTTACCTGGTACCTGGTGGTGCCGGAGTTCCTGCCGGAAAATATCGGCATGTGGTTTAAATCCGAGCTGGATCCGAACATTCAGTTCTTTGTCTCCTCCATGCTGTGCCTGGGGTTGTTTACCGCCGCGCGCGTCTGCGAACAGGTTCGCGCCGCCATTCAGTCGCTGCCGCGCGGGCAGAAGAACGCCGGTCTGGCGATGGGCCTGACCCTGCCGCAAACCTACCGCTACGTGCTGCTGCCGAACGCCTACCGCGTTATCGTGCCGCCGATGACCTCGGAAATGATGAACCTGGTGAAAAACTCGGCCATCGCCTCCACCATCGGTCTTGCCGATATGGCCGCGCAGGCGGGCAAACTGCTGGACTACTCCGCTCATGCCTGGGAGTCTTTTACCGCCATCACCCTGGCCTACGTCTTCATCAACGCGGTGATTATGCTGATTATGTATGTGGTCGAGCGTAAGGTTCGCCTGCCTGGCAATCTGGGAGGCAAATAATGTACGATTTTGACTGGAGTTCGATCGTTCCGTCCATGCCTTATCTGCTGGCGGGGCTGGTGATAACCCTGAAAATTACGGTTATAGCCATTATTTTCGGCATCGTCTGGGGCACCCTGCTGGCGGTGATGCGCCTGTCCAGCTTTCTGCCGCTGGCCTGGTTTGCTAAAACCTACGTCAACGTGTTCCGCTCTATCCCACTGGTGATGGTCCTGCTGTGGTTCTACCTGATTGTCCCGGGCTTCCTGCAGAACGTGCTGGGCCTGTCGCCGAAGACGGATATTCGCCTGATCTCGGCGATGGTGGCCTTTTCGATGTTCGAAGCCGCCTACTACTCAGAGATTATCCGCGCCGGCATCCAGAGCATCTCCCGCGGCCAGTCCGGCGCCGCGCTGGCGCTGGGGATGACACACTGGCAGTCAATGCGGCTGGTGATCCTGCCGCAGGCCTTCCGCGCCATGGTGCCACTGCTGCTAACCCAGGGGATCGTCCTGTTCCAGGATACCTCGCTGGTGTATGTATTGAGCCTCGCCGACTTCTTCCGTACCGCCTCCACGATTGGCGAGCGTGACGGAACCCAGGTCGAAATGATCCTGTTCGCGGGCGGCGTCTATTTTGTGATTAGCCTCAGCGCCTCGCTGTTGGTCAGCTGGTTGAAGAAAAGGACTGTGTAATGATTACCCTGAAAAACGTTTCAAAATGGTATGGTCACTTTCAGGTGCTGACCGATTGCTCCACGGAAGTGAAAAAAGGCGAAGTCGTGGTGGTCTGCGGGCCGTCAGGCTCGGGTAAATCCACGCTGATTAAAACGGTAAACGGTCTTGAGCCCGTGCAACAGGGGCAGATTATCGTCGACGGCACCGTGGTTAACGATAAAAAGACCAATCTGGCCAAACTGCGCTCGCACGTCGGGATGGTATTTCAGCATTTTGAACTGTTCCCGCATCTGTCGATTATCGACAACCTGACGCTGGCGCAGGTCAAAGTGCTTAACCGCGATAAAGCATCAGCGCGCAAGAAAGGCCTCAAATTGCTGGAGCGCGTTGGTCTGGCGGCGCATGCGGAAAAATATCCGGCGCAGCTCTCCGGCGGCCAGCAGCAGCGTGTGGCCATTGCTCGTGCCCTGTGTATGGACCCGATCGCCATGCTGTTTGATGAACCCACCTCAGCGCTTGATCCGGAGATGATCAACGAGGTGCTGGACGTCATGGTCGAACTGGCCAACGAGGGGATGACCATGATGGTCGTGACCCATGAAATGGGCTTTGCCCGCAAGGTGGCGAACCGGGTGATCTTTATGGATGAAGGGAAGATTGTCGAAGATGCCGATAAAGAAGCCTTCTTTGCCAATCCGCAATCCGATCGCGCCAAAGATTTCCTCGCCAAAATACTTCATTAATGGTTTTTCTCTGCGCATACCGCCCGGTATGCGCAGCTTATCTTTCCCGCCATATTATTCGTCAATATTATTTATGCGGCTGTTTATCGCCACTACCATTTACGTACTAAATAAACCTCACCGATAAAATCTGAACTTATTTATTTAATCGATCAATTCATAAAGAATTCAATAATGAATTCGTGGATCTGCCTCACCACCGCCGCTAGCATATAACGCCTCGTAACAGGTTCGTCGCACGATTATTTTATTAATTGAATATAATATTCTTGCCTGACCTCGCCTGCGCCGAAATAAAGACCATCAGTGTTCTCTGCCACCCGCAGGATAACTGATGCGTCACCGAACCAATGAAACAAATGGATATTGCTTCATGTTAATTCGATCTCGCACGCTCACCGGGCTGCTGTGTATCACGCTGGCGGGCACCTCAGCCGCCGGGGCCGCACAATTGACCACCTCTGCTCACCAGACGGAGCAGGATAAAGCCCGTCAGGAGGCGCTGGCGCCGCAGCAACAGGATTTTCAGTCTTCGCAACAGCGCGTGGCGCCGCAGGGTATGCCTTTTCCTGAGGAAACGCATTGCAAATTGATCAACCGGGTCGATATCGACTCCGATAACCAGACGCTCACCCACCAATTACTGGCGAAAACGGCGCAGCAGGCGCAGGGGCGCTGTCTGGGTGGTGAAGGCATTCGTCTGCTGGCCTATACCTTGCAAAATGAGCTGATCGCGCAAGGCTACATCACCTCGCTGATTGATGTGCCCTCCCAGTCGCTGGAGCAAGGCATTCTCAGGCTGACGCTGCACTATGGCAAAGTGGGCGCTATCGACTATGCCGACGGCTCAGACACCACCCGCTTGTGGAATTCACTGCCAACCTCTTCCGGCACGATCCTGCGCTTAAGCGACCTCGAGCAGGGCATGGCCAATCTGCAGCGTCTGCCCGGCGCCACCGCGCACATGAAACTGCTGCCGGGGCAGCACGAGGGGGAAAGCGATATCCAGATTGCCCGCAGCCTGGAGAAAAAATGGCAGCTTGGCGCCTGGCTCGACGACGCCGGCAGCAAAGCCAGCGGCCGCTACCAGGCCGGCGGGGCCCTCTATCTCTATGACCTGACTACTCTCAACGATATCCTGTACCTTTCCGGCGGGGGGGATATTGAATTCAATCAGCATAACGACGGCAACCACAACGGCAGCCTGTATTATTCTATTCCCTTCGGCTACTGGTCATTGAGCGCCTACGGGGCATACAGCCAGTATCGCCAGCAGTTTAACGGCAACTGGTCGACGATGGATTATAAGAGTAAGAATCGCTACTACAGCGCCACGCTGAGCCGTTTGCTCTCCCACACCCGGCAGCAAAAAACCACAGCCGATCTGCGGATCGCCAAGAGTACCTCGCATTATTACTTCGGCGGCAGTGAACTACAGGTGATGCGTAAGCAAACGCCCGCCTGGGAGTTCACCCTCAACCACCAGCACTACTTTAACAAAAAGATTGTCGATGCCAGCATCGGCATCCAGCGCAGCCTGCCGTGGCTCAGCTCAACGCCAACGCCGGAGGAAAAGGCCGGGTTATACAGCCCGCTGTCGCGGATCGTGCATGGTAATATGCAGGCGCTAATGAAATTTGACGCCACCGGCGACAAATTTACCTGGGCTCCCCGCTTCAGCGCCCAGTTCAGCCCGGACAAACTCGCTTCCGATAATAAATTCAATCTTGGCAGCCGCTGGAGCGTGCGCGGTTTTGACGGTGAAAACAGCCTGTCCGGCAATCAGGGATGGTACTGGCGCAACGATTTTATCTGGGATCTGCCCACCCACGAGCGGCAATTCTATCTGGGCGCGGATGTGGGTCGCCTTATCGGCGCCGATCTGTATCAAAAAGGCAAAGTGCTCTCCGGCGCCGTCAGCGGCCTGCGCGGACAATTATGGTCAACGCAATACGATCTGTTTATTAGCACCCCGCTCAGTAAGCCGGATAAGTTTCATAGCGACGCCCTGAATATGGGCTTTTCATTACAGTGGAGGTATTAATTCAGTCATTATCGACCCTTTCAGCTACGTTGTTTATTAATCTTAATTTAAAGGAATAAATAAAATGTTTAAGTTTAAAGCTTCATATGTCGCGCTGGCGGCAGTATTAACCTCGTCGGTGGTCTATGCCGACCCGACCAGCTATACGCATTCGTCCGGCGCCACGGTTATCGATATTGAAAAGCCGAACGCCGCCGGCGTCTCCCATAACCTGTACCGCGATTTCAACGTCGGTACTAATGGCACCGTCCTTAATAACAGCGGCGAGGATGTCAGCCACGGCACGCTGGGCAATATTGCCCGCAACAACAACCTGACCGCCGGCAGCGCCTCGGTGATTTTGAACGAGGTCACCTCCAAAAACGCCAGTAGCCTAAAGGGCTTTATCGAAGTCAACGGCCAGAAAGCGGACGTGGTGATCGCCAACCCGAACGGCATCACCTGCTCCGGCTGTAGCTTTGTCAATACCAACAAGGCCATCCTGACCACCGGTAAAGTCAACATGACCAGCGACGGCGCTATCGGCAGCTATACCGTGACGGGCGGCACCCTCACCATCGGCGAAAACGGCATGAACGCCGCCAACAGCTATGCAGTTCTGCTCGCCGACGCCATCAAAATTAATGGCAAAGTGCAGGCCAACAACGCCCTGGTCAGCGCGGGCAACTTCACCATGGATAACAGCACCGGCTCGGTGACCTCCGCCGGTAAGCAGGCCACCCTTATCCAGATGACGGTCAATCCGCAATACAGTATCGACGTTAGCAGTCTTGGCGGGATCGAGGCCAACAGTATCAGCATGGTCGGCAATAACATTGGCTTTGGCGTACGTAATAAAGGTTCAATTGTCGCGAACAGCACACTGCAGCTCACCAGCAACGGCGACCTGCAAAATAAAGGCACAATTAAAGGTAATGGCCTGCTGAGCACTATCTCTACAGCCAGCGGTGTGACGAATGAAGGTACCTTGTCCGGCGCCTATTATCTCATGCTGTCCACTCAAGGGTATATCGTCAATGTCGGCACCATGACTGGTGGACAACTCATTGCCTCCGCCAGCAGAAATATTAATAACGGCGATTCCGGGACAATGACCGGCACCAATGGTTTAAGTTTGACCAGTGGTACTCAAATCCGTAATGAAGCCAAAGCCTCTATGCTGTCCAATAACCAAATCTCTGCAACAGCAATGGGTGACTTTCTCAACGAAGGGAAAATCAGCGCCAAAAACACCACCCTCTCTTTTGTAGGCGATAGCTTTAAGAATACCGGTAACATCACTTCCACCAGCAAAACCACCGTTCAGTCTCTTAAGCAGGATGGCAGCGCCAATACGGGCGAGATCTATAACCTCGGCAATATCACCGGCGAAAATATCAACCTGCAGACCAACGGTACGCTGGCGCAAAGCAGCAATGGACGAATAGAGGCTACCAATGCCATTACCGCCCACAGCTACTGGCTGAATCAGAATGGTGACATGAAAGCCACCGATATCACCACCGATCACGGCGTGGTCAGTAACTCTGGCAATATCACTGCAAATAATATTTCTATTACTACCACTTCAGACATCACTAACGAAGGGCAGATCCGCAGCGCCGGCGACCTGACCTTAAATACCCAAAATAAAGGCGTGATCTACAACTATTCAACCCTCAGCGCGGGCGACAACATGACGTTAACCGCCACCAAAGTGGTCAATGGTGGAAAAAGTTGCGGCATAATGGGCCTGGCGAAATGCGGCGTAGGGACGTTAACTGCTGACAAGCTGGTACTGAACTCATCGCAGAAATATGTTAGCGACATGGGCGGGAAACAATATTTCAAGAGCACTGAAGTCAACACCGTGAAATAAGGCAGTCCACGATGCGCGAGGGTTCGCGCATCGTTTTTTTTGTTCCGCTTAGGGTTCAAAGGGCCGACGCTGAAACTGATCGTGGCCGCACTTCGGGCAGCGCGGTAGCACGTCTGGGGTATACACCGCCAGATGATAGTGGCACTTCTCGCACACCAGGTTACCCAGACCGACCACTTCGCCGCTGTGGTACACGCCGTGGTGATTCAGATCCTGAAAGACCTCCCGCCACTCGAGCTGCGTTTTGTCAGTGATATCAGCCAGCTCCTGCCACAGGCTCTCTTTGATCACTCGCATAAATACGCTATCGCTCTCGTCTTCATGACTCTCTTCGTAGCTGCGGGCAAACTCCTCGAGATCGCGCTTCACCGCCGCAATCACCGACTCGACCTCGCTCTGCGTGAGATCGCCGGCGCGGACGATTTTTTCACGCGCCTGTGTCACCAGCGCATCGATGTCTCGCTCTCCATGGCGGAGCCGTTCGCTGAGCGAGGAGACCAGTTCACGGTAATATTGAGCAACCTTGTTCATCATTTCGCCTCCGGTGTGGTTAACGTCTTCTGATAATAGACCTTATTCCTCTCCCGCTGTGTCTGACAAGCCACAGAGTCGCGAAATAATCAGCGCGGCTTTTGCCGATGTTAATGTGCGAAAGGCTGTTTTGACGGGGGCGTTTGGGCTATGCTATGCCGATCTGAAATAACACATCCATTGGCTACATTTTGTAGCTGTATTGAAAACAGGACCACTGGCTGCCATGCAAGAGCAATACCGCCCGGAAGAGATAGAATCGAAAGTCCAGCTTCACTGGGACGAAAATCGTACATTTGAAGTAACTGAAGACGAGAGCAAAGAGAAGTATTACTGCCTGTCGATGCTTCCTTATCCTTCTGGTCGACTACACATGGGTCACGTGCGTAACTACACCATCGGCGATGTGATTGCCCGCTACCAGCGTATGCTGGGCAAAAACGTCCTGCAGCCGATCGGCTGGGATGCGTTTGGTCTGCCGGCGGAAGGCGCGGCAGTGAAAAACAACACCGCGCCAGCACCATGGACCTACGACAACATCGCCTACATGAAAAACCAGCTCAAAATGCTGGGTTTTGGCTATGACTGGAGCCGCGAGCTGGCGACCTGCACCCCGGAATACTACCGCTGGGAGCAGAAGTTCTTCACCGAGCTGTACAAAAAAGGCCTGGTATACAAGAAAACCTCCGCGGTGAACTGGTGCCCGAACGACCAGACCGTACTGGCCAACGAACAGGTTATTGACGGCTGCTGCTGGCGCTGCGATACCAAAGTCGAGCGTAAAGAGATCCCGCAGTGGTTTATTAAAATCACCGCCTACGCCGATGAACTGCTGAACGATCTGGATAAACTGGATCACTGGCCAGACACCGTGAAGACCATGCAGCGCAACTGGATCGGCCGTTCCGAAGGGGTGGAAATCTCCTTTGACGTCAACAACTACGCCGATAAGCTGACCGTCTACACCACCCGTCCGGACACCTTTATGGGCTGCACCTACCTGGCCGTCGCGGCGGGTCACCCGCTGGCGCAGCAGGCTGCAGCGAACAATCCGGCACTGGCTGCCTTTATCGACGAATGCCGTAACACCAAAGTGGCCGAAGCCGACATGGCGACGATGGAGAAAAAAGGCGTCGATACTGGCTTTAAAGCCATTCATCCGCTGACCGGCGAAGCAATTCCTGTCTGGGCGGCAAACTTCGTGCTGATGGAATACGGCACCGGCGCGGTCATGGCCGTTCCGGGCCACGACCAGCGTGACTATGAGTTCGCCAGCAAATACGGTCTGAACATCAAGCCGGTTATCCTCGCTGCCGACGGCTCCGAGCCGGATCTCTCCACACAGGCGCTGACCGAGAAAGGCGTTCTGTTTAACTCCGGCGAGTTCAGCGGCCTCGATTATGAAGCCGGCTTCAACGCCATTGCCGACAAACTGGCTGCCATGGGCGTGGGCGAGCGTAAAATTAACTTCCGCCTGCGTGACTGGGGTGTGTCCCGTCAACGCTACTGGGGCGCGCCGATCCCGATGGTGACCCTGGAAGATGGCACCGTGCTGCCGACCCCGGAAGATCAACTGCCGGTGATCCTGCCGGAAGATGTGGTCATGGACGGCATCACCAGCCCGATCAAAGCCGATCCTGAGTGGGCGAAGACCACCGTTAACGGCCAGCCGGCGCTGCGCGAAACCGACACCTTTGACACCTTTATGGAATCCTCCTGGTACTATGCGCGCTACACCTGCCCGCAGTATCAGGAAGGGATGCTGGATTCGAAAGCGGCCAACTACTGGCTGCCGGTAGATATCTACATCGGCGGTATCGAACACGCCATCATGCACCTGCTCTACTTCCGTTTCTTCCACAAGCTGATGCGTGACGCGGGCATGGTCAACTCCGATGAGCCGGCGAAGCAGTTGCTGTGCCAGGGCATGGTGCTGGCTGACGCCTTCTACTATGTAGGCGAAAACGGCGAGCGTAACTGGGTCTCCCCGGTTGACGCCATCGTTGAGCGCGACGAAAAAGGCCGCATCGTGAAAGCGAAAGACGCGGCGGGCCATGAACTGGTGTACACCGGCATGAGCAAGATGTCCAAGTCGAAAAACAACGGCATCGATCCGCAGGTGATGGTTGAGCGTTATGGCGCAGACACCGTGCGTCTGTTCATGATGTTTGCGTCCCCGGCGGATATGACCCTCGAGTGGCAGGAATCTGGCGTTGAAGGGGCTAACCGCTTCCTGAAACGCGTCTGGAAGCTGGTCTACGAGCACACCACCAAGGGGGACGTTGCGGCACTGAACGTGGCGGCGCTGAGTGAAGATCAGAAAGCGCTGCGTCGCGATATTCACAAAACTATCGCCAAAGTGACCGATGACATCGGCCGTCGTCAGACCTTCAACACCGCCATCGCGGCGATCATGGAACTGATGAACAAGCTGGCGAAAGCGCCGCAGGAAGACGAACAGGATCGTGCCCTGATGCAGGAAGCGCTGCTGGCGGTGGTGCGTATGCTGAACCCGTTCACCCCGCACGCCAGCTTCACCCTGTGGCACGAGCTGAACGGCGAAGGCGATATCGACAACGCGCCGTGGCCGGTGGCGGATGAAAGCGCGATGGTGGAAGACAGCACCCTCGTCGTCGTCCAGGTCAATGGCAAAGTTCGTGGTAAAATTACCGTTGCGGTAGATGCAACTGAAGAGCAGGTCCGCGAGCGTGCCGGCCAGGAACATCTGGTTGCGAAATATCTCGACGGTAAAACCGTGCGTAAAGTGATTTACGTTCCGGGTAAACTGCTCAATCTGGTCGTTGGCTAAGCGCGGGAGGAAGCGTGCGATATCTGGTAACAATGTTGTTATCCCTGGCGGTGCTTGTCACCGCCGGCTGTGGCTGGCATCTGCGTAGCACTACGAAGGTGCCCACCACCATGAAAACCATGATTCTTCAGTCGAGCGATCCGAACGGACCGTTAAGTCGCGCGGTACGTAATCAGCTGCGTCTTAATGGCGTGGACCTGATTGACGCCAGCACGCTGCGTAAAGATGTTCCTTCTCTGCGCCTCGATGGTTCGTCGATTCAGAAAGATACCGCCTCGGTGTTCCAGGATGGTCGTACCGCGGAGTATCAGATGGTCATGACCGTTCATGCCAGCGTCCTGATCCCGGGTCACGATATCTATCCGATTACCACTAAGGTCTATCGTTCGTTCTTCGATAACCCGCAGGCGGCGTTAGCGAAAGACGCCGAGCAGGATATGATTATCCAGGAAATGTACGACAAAGCAGCGGAACAGCTGATTCGTAAGCTGCCGAGCGTACAGGTTGCAGATGTTGAAGCAACCCAGCAGGAAGAGAAACCGGTCGCCGGCAGCACGGCACCGGCTTCCTCGGGTAACCGCGTCTCCACCACTCTGGGTCAATGATGATTCGGTTGTACCCGGAACAGCTCCGCGCGCAGCTCACTGAAGGGCTGCGCGCGGCCTATCTGCTGCTTGGCAACGATCCCCTGTTGTTGCAGGAAAGCCAGGACGCCATTCGTGATGCCGCTGCCGCCCAGGGCTTTACCGAGCACCACACCTTCACCATCGATAACAGCACCGACTGGCAGGCGATTTTCGCGTTAAGCCAGGCGTTGAGTCTGTTCTCCAGCCGGCAAACGCTGTTGCTAATCCTGCCGGAAAACGGCCCTAACGCGGCGATCAACGAACAGCTGGCGACCCTGGTCAGCCTGTTGCACGACGATCTGCTGTTGCTGGTTCGCGGGAATAAGCTGACCAAAGCCCAGGAGAATGCCGCGTGGCTCACCGCCCTGGCGCAGCGGGCCGTCCAGGTCAGTTGCCAGACGCCGGAATACGCGCAGCTGCCGCGCTGGCTGGCCGCCCGGGCCAAACAGCATCGGCTGCAGCTCGACGACGCGGCCAGTCAGTTGCTGTGCTATTGTTACGAAGGCAACCTGCTGGCGTTGGCGCAGGCGCTGGAGCGTCTGGCGCTACTCTGGCCGGACGGCAAGCTGACCCTGCCTCGCGTTGAGCAAGCGGTAAACGATGCCGCCCACTTTACCCCTTACCATTGGGTCGATGCGCTGCTGGCAGGCAAAAGCAAGCGCGTGCTGCATGTCCTGCAACAGCTACGCCTTGAAGGCTGCGAGCCGGCGATCCTGCTGCGCACGCTACAGCGGGAGCTGCTGCTGCTGGTCACGCTCAAACGCCAGTCGACGCACACGCCACTGCGCTCGCTGTTTGATAAACATCGGGTCTGGCAAAACCGCCGTCAGCTGCTCAGCGATGCCCTCGCCCGACTGAGCGGGGAACAGCTGCGCCAGGCGGTGACCCTCCTGACCCGTGCAGAACTGACCTTTAAACAGGATTACGGGCACGACGTCTGGCCCGAACTGGAAAGTCTTTCGTTGTTGCTCTGCCACAAAGCCCTGGCGGACGTTTTTATTGATGGTTGATATGACTCAGTTGCAGGCAATCTATGGCGGCACCTTCGATCCGGTGCATTATGGTCACCTCAAGCCGGTCGAGATCCTGGCGAATCAGATTGGCCTGAGCAAGGTCATCATCATGCCTAACAACGTTCCGCCGCACCGTCCCCAGCCGGAAGCCACCAGCGCCCAGCGCGTGCATATGCTTAAGCTGGCGATCGCCGATAAGCCGCTGTTCACGCTCGACGAACGCGAGCTGCAGCGTGACACCCCCTCCTGGACGGCAGACACGCTGCAGGCGTGGCGTCAGGAGCAGGGGTCAGAAAAACCGCTGGCGTTTATCATCGGCCAGGATTCGCTGCTCACCTTCCCCACCTGGCATCGCTATGAAACCATCCTTGATAACGTTCATCTGATCGTCTGCCGCCGCCCGGGTTACCCGCTGACCATGGCGCACGACGCGGATCAGCAGTGGCTGGATCGCCACTTAACCCACGACGTAGAGCGTCTGCATAACCGCCCCGCCGGGGCCATCTACCTGGCTGAGACGCCATGGTTCGATATCTCAGCGACGATTATCCGCCAGCGCCTCGAGCGCGGGGAATCCTGCGCCGAGATGCTACCGGCCACCGTGCTGGACTACATCCGCGAGCAGGGACTCTATTGCTGACCCCGGACTGGGCCTGATGCTAAAAAAGCGCTATCGTAGCGCCACGTCTCCACCGCCTGTCTGAGCATCATCATGAAATTATGGTTAGTTCGCCACGGCGAAACCGAAGCCAACGTTGCCGGGTTATACAGCGGCCACGCCCCCACTCCTCTGACGCCGCGCGGCGTCGCCCAGGGGCGAGCGCTCGGCGAACGGCTGCGCGCGGTGCCTTTCGATAAAGTATTCTGTAGCGAGCTGGCGAGAACCGGGACAACGGCCGATCTGCTGCTTGGCGATCGCCATATCCCGCGTGAGTGCCATGCCGCGCTCAATGAAATGTTTTTCGGCGACTGGGAGATGCGTCATCATCGCGACCTTCAGCGAGAGGATGCGGAAAACTATGCCGCGTGGTGTGCTGACTGGCAGCACGTGGCCCCCACCAACGGCGAAAGCTTTCAGAATTTTGCCCGCCGCGTCAGCGAATTCACCACAACGCTGGCCGACTGCCGCCATCTTGACCACCTGCTGATTGTCGGCCATCAGGGCGTTCTGAGCCTGCTGACGGCCCTGCTGTTGCAGATGCCCCCGGCGGCGATGTGGCATTTCCCGATTGCCCATGGCGCCTGGAGCCTCCTCGATATGCGCGACGATTTCACCACCCTGCGCGTATTAAATAGCCAGGCCGTCTGGCAGCCGCAAGAAGAATTCCCGCCAGACCATTGACAGGCCAGAGCAGGCTGCTATTCTCCGCTGCCGGGCAGCATCCGCCACAGCATGTTTGCAGAAATTGTTTTACAAAAATGGCGATGCAATCCGCGGCGAGGGATGGGATGATACCCCGCCACGAACGCCTGCCGACAGACATTTCACCCGACTTTTTCATCAGTTCAGGTATACTGTCAGGCTCTTTATCATTATCAATCTTCATGCACCCAGGGGGAACACTTGCAGGGTAAAGCACTCCAGGATTTTGTTATCGACAAAATTGATGACCTGAAAGGTCAGGACATCGTCGCCATTGATGTACATGGCAAATCCAGCATCACCGATTGCATGATTATCTGCACCGGCACCTCCACCCGTCACGTGATGTCCATCGCCGACCACGTGGTTCAGGAATCCCGCGCCGCCGGCATGCTGCCGCTGGGCGTTGAAGGGGAAGCCGCCGCCGACTGGATCGTCGTCGACCTCGGCGACGTGATGGTTCACGTCATGCAGGAAGAGAGCCGTCGTCTGTACGAGCTGGAAAAACTCTGGAGTTAATGCGTGAAGTTGCAGCTGGTGGCCGTTGGCACCAAAATGCCGGACTGGGTACAGACCGGCTTTAGCGAGTATCTGCGCCGTTTTCCCAAAGATATGCCGTTTGAACTGGTGGAGATCCCCGCCGGTAAACGCGGCAAGAACGCCGATATCAAGCGCATCCTCGAAAAAGAGGGCGAGATGATGTTGGCCGCTGCCGGTAAGAACCGTATCGTGACCCTGGATATTCCGGGAAAACCATGGGATACGCCGCAGCTGGCGCGCGAACTGGAACGCTGGAAACAGGACGGGCGCGACGTCAGTTTGCTGGTAGGCGGCCCGGAAGGCCTCTCTCCAGCCTGTAAAGCAGCGGCGGAACAGAGTTGGTCGCTCTCCACCCTCACCTTACCTCACCCGCTGGTGCGCGTACTGGTGGCCGAGAGTCTGTATCGGGCGTGGAGCATTACCACCAACCACCCGTACCACCGTGAGTAATGATGATCAGGGTAGACTAAGCAGCGAATGAAATTACAGAATTCTTTCCGCGACTATACGGCTGAATCCTCGCTGTTCGTGCGCCGGGCGCTGGTCGCTTTTTTGGGGATTTTGCTGCTTACCGGCGTTCTGGTCGCCAACCTGTACAATGTGCAAATCGTTCGCTTCAATGACTATCAGACGCGTTCGAACGAAAACCGCATCAAGCTGGTGCCGATCCCGCCGAGCCGCGGCATTATTTACGATCGCAACGGCACCCCGCTGGCGCTTAACCGCACCATTTATCAGCTGGAGATGATGCCGGAGAAAGTCGATAACGTGCAGCAGACGCTGGATGCGCTGCGTGACGTCGTCGATTTAACGGACGACGATATCGCCGGCTTCAAAAAGGAGCGAGCCCGCTCCCATCGCTTTACCTCGATTCCGGTAAAGATCAACCTCAGTGAAGTGCAGGTTGCCCGCTTTGCCGTCAACCAGTACCGCTTTCCCGGTGTGGAAGTCAAAGGCTACAAGCGTCGCTACTACCCCTATAACTCCGCGCTGACGCACGTCATTGGCTACGTCTCAAAAATTAACGATAAAGACGTCGACCGCCTCGACAAAGAGGGCAAACTGGCTAACTACGCCTCGACCCACGACATCGGTAAGCTGGGTATTGAGCGTTATTATGAGGACGTCCTGCACGGTCAGACCGGCTACGAAGAGGTTGAAGTGAACAACCGCGGCCGCGTCATTCGTCAGCTGAAAGAGGTGCCGCCGCAGGCCGGACGCGATATCTACCTCACCCTCGATCTCAAGCTGCAGCAGTATATCGAAACCCTGCTGGCCGGTAGTCGTGCCGCCGTGGTGGTCACCGATCCACGTACCGGCGCCGTTCTGGCGCTGGTGTCTACGCCGAGCTACGACCCGAACCTGTTCGTCGATGGCATCTCCAGTAAAGATTACTCCGGCCTGCTCAACGATCCGAACACGCCGCTGGTCAACCGTGCGACGCAGGGGGTCTATCCGCCGGCGTCGACGGTAAAACCGTACGTCGCCGTCTCGGCGCTGAGCGCCGGGGTGATCACTCGCAATACCAGCCTGTTCGACCCTGGCTGGTGGCAACTGCCTGGCTCCGATAAACGCTATCGTGACTGGAAAAAATGGGGCCACGGCCACCTGAACGTCACCAAAGCGCTGGAGGAGTCTGCGGATACCTATTTCTACCAGGTCGCCTATGACATGGGCATCGATCGCCTCTCAGAGTGGATGAGCAAGTTTGGCTACGGCCACTACACCGGTATCGACCTTTCTGAAGAGCGCTCGGGCAACATGCCGACCCGCGAATGGAAGCTCAAGCGCTTCAAGAAACCCTGGTACCAGGGGGACACCATTCCGGTGGGCATCGGTCAGGGGTACTGGACTGCCACTCCCATCCAGATGAACAAAGCGCTGATGATCCTGATTAACGACGGGGTGGTGAAAGTACCGCATCTGCTGCAAAGCACCGTGGAAGACGGCAAGCCCGTTCCGTGGGTCCAGCCGCATGAGCCGCCGGTGGGCGACATCCATTCCGGCTACTGGGAAATCGCCAAAGACGGCATGTTCGGCGTGGCCAACCGCGGCAACGGCACCGCGCACAAATACTTCGCCAGCGCGCCGTATAAGATCGCGGCCAAGTCCGGTACCGCCCAGGTATTCGGTCTGAAAGCTAACGAAACCTATAACGCGCACCGCATCTCTGAACGTCTGCGTGACCACAAACTGATGACGGCGTTTGCGCCTTATAACAACCCTCAGGTTGCCGTGGCGATGATCCTGGAAAACGGCGGCGCCGGCCCGGCGGTCGGCACCATTATGCGCCAAATCCTCGATCACATTATGCTGGGCGATAACAACACCACGCTGCCAAGCGAAAACCCGGCGGTCACCGCAGGGGAGGATCAATAATGACGGATAATCCGAACAAAAAATCGCTGTGGGATAAAATCCATCTTGACCCCACCATGCTGCTGATCCTGCTGGCGCTGCTGACCTATAGCGCGCTGGTTATCTGGAGCGCCAGCGGTCAGGACGTCGGCATGATGGAGCGTAAAATCGGCCAGATCGCCATGGGCGTGGTGATCATGATCGTCATGGCGCAGATCCCGCCGCGGGTCTATGAAGGCTGGGCGCCCTATCTCTATATTTTCTGTATTATTCTGCTGGTGGCCGTTGATGCTTTCGGCGCCATCTCCAAAGGGGCGCAGCGCTGGCTGGATCTCGGTATCGTTCGCTTTCAGCCGTCGGAGATAGCAAAAATCGCCGTGCCGCTGATGGTCGCGCGCTTTATTAACCGCGACGTCTGTCCGCCCTCGCTGAAGAACACCGCGATTGCGCTGGTGCTGATCTTCCTGCCGACCCTGCTGGTGGCAGCGCAGCCCGACCTCGGCACCTCGATTCTGATCGCTCTCTCCGGGCTGTTTGTGCTGTTCCTTTCCGGCCTGAGCTGGCGTCTTATCGGGATCGCCGTGGTGCTGGTCGCCGCCTTTATTCCGATCCTGTGGTTCTTCCTGATGCATGACTATCAGCGCCAGCGCGTGATGATGCTCCTCGATCCGGAAACCGACCCGCTGGGCGCCGGCTATCACATTATTCAGTCTAAAATTGCCATTGGCTCCGGCGGTCTGCGCGGCAAAGGCTGGCTGCACGGCACGCAGTCGCAGCTGGAGTTCCTGCCGGAACGCCACACCGACTTTATCTTCGCCGTACTGGCCGAAGAACTGGGGCTGATTGGCGTGCTGATCCTGCTGGCGTTGTATATCCTGCTGATCATGCGCGGACTGTGGATTGCCGCCCAGGCACAAACCACCTTTGGCCGGGTCATGGCCGGTGGTTTAATGTTGATTTTATTCGTTTATGTCTTCGTAAATATTGGTATGGTGAGTGGTATTTTACCGGTGGTGGGCGTACCGTTGCCGCTGGTGAGCTACGGGGGCTCCGCCCTGATCGTATTGATGGCCGGGTTTGGTATCGTGATGTCGATCCATACCCACAGAAAAATGTTGTCGAAAAGCGTTTAAAGGGGTTTGCAATGCGTAAGCAATGGCTGGGGATCTGCATAGCAGCGGGGCTGCTGGCGGCATGTTCGAGTGATGACGTGCAACAAAAAACGGTCAGTACTCCACAGCCGGCCGTCTGTAATGGCCCGACGGTTGAGATCAGTGGTGCCGATCCGCAGTATGAAACGCCGAACGCCACGGCGAATCAGGATTATGAGCGCGACGGCAAAAGTTACAAAGTCGTTCAGGATCCGGCAAACTTTACTCAGACCGGTTTTGCGGCGATCTATGACGCTGAGCCCAACAGTAACCTGACTGCCAGCGGCGAAGCCTTCGATCCGACGCAACTGACCGCAGCGCACCCCACACTGCCAATCCCGAGCTATGCGCGGATCACCAACCTAGCTAACGGGCGCATGATCGTCGTACGGATTAACGATCGCGGCCCGTATGGTAACGATCGCGTCATCTCGCTCTCCCGTGCGTCCGCTGACCGTCTGAACACCTCGAACAACACCAAGGTGCGTATCGACCCCATCATCGTTGCGCCTGACGGTTCGCTTTCCGGTCCGGGAATGGCCTGCACCACCGTCGCCAAACAAACGTACGCCCTGCCCGCTCGACCGAATCTGGACGGCGGTGACGCCACAGGCATGAGCCAGCCTGCGCCTGCTGACGTTCGCCCGATCAGCAACAACACCCTGAAGCCGGAAGACAGCGTCGGCGCACCGGTGAACAGCGGCGGTTTCCTCGGCGCCCCGACGCCGCTGAACAGCGGCGTGCTGGAGAGTAGCGAGCCGGCAGCCACGACCGCTGCCACTGCGGCCCCTGCTGCTGCCGTCGCGACGCAAACGGCTCCCGTCACCGCGCCAGGCTCCATCCAGGGTAGCGTAGCGGCTACAGCGGCCACTGCCGCGACCGCCGGCGCCGTTGCCGCCTCCTCTACCGCCACCTCCAGCGCCAGCGGTAATTTTGTCGTCCAGGTTGGCGCGGTAAGCGACCAGGCGCGGGCGAAGCAGTATCAACAGCGCCTGAGCCAGCAGTTCTCCGTACCAGGCCGGGTCATGCAGAATGGCGCGGTATGGCGTATTCAACTGGGCCCGTTTGCTGACAAGGCGCAGGCCAGCGCGGTTCAGCAGCGCCTGCAAAGCGAAGCGCAGCTGCAGTCCTTTATTACTCACGCCAACTAAACGCCGCGGGCGGCCCGCTCAAGATGCGCATGTAAAAGTCATTAACAAACTCATGCGCAATGTCGGATGCTGGCCCGCAGAGCATTTGCTATAGTAAGGCACTTTTTTTAACTCCATCACGGATGCCGTTGTTCTGACCATGAAGACCTCTTTCACCGCTCGTTTACTCATCACGGCGCTCTCCGTTGCAGCGCTCTCCTCCGCTGCCCGCGCCGATGACCTGAATATCAAAACGATGATCCCAGGCGCCCCGCAGATTGACGCCGAATCCTGGGTGCTTATTGATTACAACTCCGGCAAAGTGCTGGCAGAAAATAACGCCGACTCCCGTCGCGACCCGGCCAGTCTGACTAAAATGATGACCAGCTATGTTATCGGTCAGGCGATGAAAGCGGGTAAATTCAAAGAGTCCGATCTGGTCACTGTCGGCAACGATGCCTGGGCCACCGGCAACCCGGTTTTCAAAGGCTCTTCCCTGATGTTCCTCAAGCCAGGAATGCAGGTTCCGGTTTCGCAGCTGATCCGTGGTATCAACCTGCAGTCGGGTAACGATGCCTGCGTGGCCATGGCCGACTTTGTTGCCGGTAGCCAGGACGCCTTCGTCAGCCTGATGAACAACTATGTTAACGCCCTGGGCCTGAAAAACACCCATTTCCAGACCGTTCACGGTCTTGATGCCGACGGGCAGTACAGCTCCGCGCGCGACATGGCGCTGATTGGCCAGGCGCTGATCCGCGATGTGCCGAACGAGTACTCCATCTATCGTGAGAAAGAGTTCACCTTCAATGGTATCCGCCAGCTGAACCGTAACGGCCTGCTGTGGGATAACAGCCT
The DNA here is from genome assembly GCF_002810615.1 of Klebsiella sp. G-Nf4. NCBI lineage: Bacteria > Pseudomonadati > Pseudomonadota > Gammaproteobacteria > Enterobacterales > Enterobacteriaceae > Klebsiella > Klebsiella sp. G-Nf4. Next base: position 151,077 of record NZ_PION01000010.1, read on the forward strand.
GAACGTCGATGGCATCAAAACCGGTCATACCGACAAGGCGGGCTATAACCTCGTCGCCTCTGCCACCGAAGGCCAGATGCGTCTTATCTCGGCGGTCATGGGCGGGCGTACTTTCAAAGGTCGTGAGTCGGAAAGTAAAAAACTGCTGACCTGGGGTTTCCGCTTCTTCGAAACCGTCAACCCGATTAAAGCCGGCAAAGAGTTTGCGTCCGAACCGGCCTGGTTCGGCGACAGCGATCGCGCCTCGCTGGGGGTGGATAAAGATGTCTACCTGACCATTCCGCGTGGCCGGATGAAAGATCTGAAAGCCAGCTATGTGCTGAATAACACTGAACTGCACGCCCCGCTGCAGAAAAATCAGGTGGTCGGCACCATCAACTTCCAGCTGGATGGCAAAACCATCGATCAGCGCCCGCTGGTGGTGCTGCAGGAAATTCCGGAAGGGAATTTCTTTGGCAAAATTATTGATTACATTAAGTTAATGTTCCACCACTGGTTTGGTTAAAAATCGAACACTTGAAAGTGTGATTTCCATCCCCATATACTATTTATCCAAGTAACCTGATAACTCCCGCCCTTGGTGGGAGTTATTATTTTGTCGTAACACCGGAGCTGACATGAAAACCAAACTTAACGAACTGCTGGAATTCCCTACACCCTTTACTTACAAAGTAATGGGGCAGGCATTGCCGGAGCTGGTTGATCAGGTGGTGGAAGTGGTACAGCGCCATGCGCCTGGTGATTACTCGCCGTCAGTAAAACCGAGCAGCAAAGGTAACTACCACTCGGTCTCCATCACCATCAACGCCACCCACATTGAGCAAGTGGAAACGCTGTACGAAGAGTTAGGCAATATCGATATCGTACGGATGGTGCTGTAACCTTTTCCCCGACCCGGCCGCCGTGCCGGGTCCTTTCATCCCCTTCCGCCCTGCTGTGATATACTCCCCGCCCTGAGTCCTCTCTTCCCGGCGGAGATGTTGTTTTGCAGCACAATAAAATTCTTATCCGGCAGCTTGGCCTGCAACCTTACGAACCCATCTCGCAGGCGATGCATGAATTCACCGACGCCCGCGATGAAGACACCCTCGACGAGATCTGGCTGGTGGAACATCACCCGGTCTTCACTCAGGGCCAGGCAGGCAAAGCGGAACACGTGCTGGTGCCCGGCGATATTCCGGTGATCCAGAGCGATCGCGGCGGCCAGGTGACCTATCACGGTCCAGGACAGCAGGTGATGTACGTCCTGTTGAACCTTAAACGCCGCAAGCTGGGTGTGCGCGAGCTGGTGACGCTGCTGGAGCAAACGGTCGTTAATACCCTGGCCGAGTATGGCATCGAATCGCATCCCCGCGCCGACGCCCCAGGCGTCTACGTCGGCGATCGCAAAATCTGCTCACTGGGACTGCGGATCCGCAAAGGGTGTTCTTTCCACGGCCTGGCGCTCAATATCGCGATGGATCTCGCGCCGTTTCTGCGCATCAATCCCTGCGGCTATGCCGGCATGGAGATGACGCAAATGCGCCAGTGGCAGCCAGAGGTGACTCCAGAGACGGTCGCCCCGCGGCTGGTCGCCAATCTGCTGGCGCTGCTGGACCATCCCCCGCACGAATATCTCCCCCAGCAGTAAACGGCAGATCAGCGCCCCGCTGGCGGCGGGGCGCTAAACGATTAACACATTATTTTTGCAATCAATTGTCACGTACGGGATGCGGTGGGCCGCTATACTTGCCCTATCATTCCCAACCGGACTCATCGTGTGCCAGAGAATACGTCTCCGTCAGAATCCCCTGAACGACAGGATGAACGTTATGACCGCCAGATGTTTCGCATCCTGCGCAATATTGACCTCAACCTGTTAACTATTTTCGAAGCCGTTTACGTCCATAAAGGCATCGTCAACGCCGCTAAGATACTGAATATCACGCCGTCGGCTATTAGCCAGTCGATTAACAAACTGCGGGCGCTTTTTCCTGACCCGCTGTTTATCCGCAAGGGGCAAGGCGTGATGCCCACCGCGTATGCCACCCATCTTCATCAGTACATCAGCCGGGGTATGGAGGCTTTCCTCAGTGCACTGGATATCGCCGGTAGCCCCCACCAGCAGCGGGTGATCACTATCGCCACCACGCCAGGAATGGGGGCGCTGCTGATGCCCATCGTGGCCAGCGCGCTGAAACCGGCCTTTCCGCAGATCCTGTTGCACAACATCGCCATCACCGACGCCGCGCGACAGCTCGACCAGCGCCAGGTGGATCTGTTAATTGACACTCATCTGCACAGCGGCCAGGCGATAAGCCATCATGTGCTGTACCAGGATCGGGTGCGGATGTACTGCCGCGCTGGACACCCCGCGCTGCACGGCCCGCAGGATGAAACTCACCTCGCTCAGTATGAGTTTGCGCTGCTGCTGCCGGAAGGCCAGCGCTACCCTACCCTTCACCGCCGACTGCAGGAAGAGATGGGCGAACGACGCTGCGGATTCAGCACCTTTAACCTGCTGACCCAGGCAGCCATGATCGCCGAGAGCGACATGCTGGGGCTAACCACCGAGCGCCTGTTCGCCATGGTATCCCGGCTCTGGCCGCTGCAACCCCTTGATTTCAATCCCCTGCAGGACGAAAAAATTAATGTCGCACTGCACTACAATAAACAAAGTGGGAAGGAGCCGTTGCTGAAAGAGATTATCGAGACGGTAATCCAGGCATTTAAGGCGTAGCGCACGGAAAGGAAAAGGATAAAACAACAACTATTTTACAATTTGCGAGGCAGGCAGGCTGCTTTCTGCCCCTTTTCAATGGTATACTGCCTGCTCTTGATTCAAAAATAGTTGATAATTGCAACATTTCATTGAATTAATTCGCTTTCCTTCGTGACTCGCAACTGGAACACGCACGCTATGAGTAAACCCATTGTGATGGAACGCGGTGTTAAGTACCGCGACGCCGATAAAATGGCCCTTATCCCGGTGAAAAACGTGGCAACTGAGCGTGAAGCTCTGCTCAGAAAACCGGAATGGATGAAAATCAAACTTCCGGCAGATTCGTCCCGTATCCAGGGTATCAAAGCAGCGATGCGTAAGAACGGCCTGCACTCCGTGTGTGAAGAGGCCTCCTGCCCGAACCTTGCAGAATGCTTCAACCACGGTACCGCGACCTTTATGATCCTCGGCGCGATCTGTACCCGTCGCTGCCCGTTCTGCGATGTTGCGCATGGACGTCCGGTCACCCCAGATGCGAACGAGCCACAGAAGCTGGCGCAAACCATCGCCGATATGGGTCTGCGCTATGTCGTGGTCACCTCAGTGGACCGTGACGACCTGCGCGATGGCGGAGCGCAACATTTTGCCGACTGCATTAGCGCCATTCGCGAGAAAAACCCGTCAATTAAGATCGAAACGCTGGTGCCGGATTTCCGCGGCCGTATGGATCGCGCGCTCGAAATCCTGACGGTGACCCCGCCGGACGTCTTTAACCACAACCTCGAAAACGTACCACGTCTTTATCGTCAGGTGCGTCCGGGCGCGGATTACAACTGGTCGCTGAAGCTGCTGGAGCGTTTTAAAGAAGCGCACCCGGAGCTCCCGACGAAATCCGGCCTGATGGTCGGTCTGGGTGAGACCAACGCCGAGATCATTGAAGTAATGCGCGACCTACGTCGCCATGGCGTCACCATGCTGACGTTAGGTCAGTATCTGCAGCCGAGCCGTCACCACCTGCCAGTACAGCGCTACGTCAGCCCGGAAGAGTTCGAAGAAATGAAAGCGGAAGCAATGGCGATGGGCTTCACCCACGCTGCCTGCGGCCCCTTCGTTCGCTCTTCCTACCATGCCGACCTGCAGGCTAAAGGGATGGAAGTTAAGTAACTACCGCTTCTGCCGCTGCGCGATTTTTCGCCGCAGCGGCCCCTCTCCGCTTCCTCTGCTTCGCGTTTTCGTAACAGTTCGTTGCATCTTTTCTGCGCGGCATCGCCAAAAACGACAAAGGCCGCAACGATATTCGTCGCGGCCTCTTCGCCGTTCCGCCAGCATCCCTCCGGAGGGACGCATCGAATCAATTACTCTTTATGAGAGATCTTCTGCGCCGGCGCTTCTTCTTCCACGGTGGCTTTCTTCGCGCTATCGTCATCCTCGTTCATGGCCTTTTTAAAGCCCTTGATAGCCGAACCCAGGTCGCCGCCCAGCGTACGTAATTTCTTGGTACCAAACACTAAGATAATCAGTGCTGCGACTACCAGCAGTTTGGTAATACTAATCTCACCCATAGCTAACCTTCTTCTCTATACAAGCTGCGAATACGCCATCATACACGCATTTATCCGTCATATTGTAATCCACCTGTGCGTGGGCTGCGTGATTCGGCCCAGAGCCTTCTCCTCAAGGAGTTAGTGCAGAGGTGTCCATCCTGACGTGCACAGCGAATTATTCGGATAAACAATACGGGTATTTGACGCGCGGACACAATAGCAATCTGTAACAAGGTGAATCAAGCCTTGTTTAAAAAAACATCACAATAATTGCGGTGGCGCAAATCGTCGGTTCTGCAGCACCGGCAAACGCTCGCGAACCCGGGCAAGGTATTCCGCGGAGACATCGGCAAAGATCACCTGCGGCTCACTCCCTGCCCCCGCCAGCGTCGTTCCCAGCGGATCAATAATGCGGCTCTGGCCGATATTCCGCGTCCCGCACTCGCCTGCCGCCACGATATAGCAGGTGGTATCAAGGGCGCGCGCCGCCAGCAGCGTCGCCCAGTGGTGCTCTTTCTGCGGCCCCCTCACCCATGCGGTGGGCAGTACCAGCAGCTCCGCCCCGTTCAGCGCCAGCGATAGCGCCAGTTCCGGAAAGCGCAGATCGTAGCAGGTCATCAGGCCAACGCGTAATCCCGCCACCTCAATCACCGGCGGGATCTGCTGGCCAGGATCCACCCGCCGCGACTCCTGCATTGCGAAGGCATCATATAAATGGAGCTTGTGATAATGAGCTATCACTTCGCCACCCCGCAATACCACCAGCGTATTGGTCGCTCTGCCCTCTCCTGACGGCACGTGCAGTGTCAGGAACGTGGTCAAACGGTTACGCCCGCTCTCAGCCAGCAGCAGTTGCAAAAATTCCCCATCCAGCGACTGAGCCGATTTCACTGACATGTCCGGGTCGTTGTCATCCCGCGCCAGCAACGCCTCCGGCAGCACCAGCAGCGCCGCCCCTTCACGCGCAGCCTGTTGCATCATCGCCACACAGGTCTGCGCATTCGTCCGCCATACTGGCGTGACGGCAAATTGTCCTGCCGCTACCCGCATGTTTTTCTCCGTCAGGTTATGAATAGCCAACCGCGCCCGTCGCGCGCTACACTTGAGGCTCTCTTATATCAAATAGCAGGAAACAACCGTGTTTCAACTTCTTTGCGCCGTTTTTATCGGCGGTGGCACCGGCAGCGTATTGCGCTGGTGGCTCGGCATGAAGCTCAATCCTATGCATCATGCTATCCCGATTGGGACGCTGACGGCCAACCTGGTAGGTGCCTTTGTGATTGGCGCCGGGCTGGCGTGGTTTAATCGTCTAACCGATATTGACCCGATGTGGAAGTTGCTGATTACCACCGGATTCTGCGGTGGGCTGACGACCTTCTCCACTTTCTCTGCGGAAGTGGTCTTTCTCCTGCAACAGGGACGGGTGAGCTGGGCACTCCTCAACGTGCTGGTAAATTTGCTGGGGTCGTTTGCTATGACAGCGGCCGCCTTCTGGCTTTTCTCGCAGGCTGCCAGCCGTTAAGACCCTGAAAACAGGCAAAAAAAAACCCGCTTAAAGCGGGTTTTTATATTCTACTGACGTGTTGGTTAGATAGCCATTACGTTTGCAGCAGAAGGGCCTTTGGCACCGTTAGTGATTTCGAACTCTACGCGCTGACCTTCAGCCAGAGTTTTGAAACCGTTGGACTGGATTGCAGAGAAGTGTACGAATACATCTTTGCTGCCATCTTCCGGAGTAATGAAACCGAATCCTTTGGACTCATTAAACCACTTAACGTTACCTTTAATCTTAGACATCAAAATTACCTTTATATGAAAAATCGACACTAATGCTGTGTCGGGTATCAGTACACCAATTGTGGTACCTTTTGTCCAGTGCAACTTTGCTAAAAAGTGATAAAAGTCGCTATCTTTTTTAGTGGGTAACGCTTTAGTCCTTGTTTTTCCACAAGACGCACCGCTTATCTCATTTATTGCTAAGACTTAGCGAATTAAAACTGTATACGAGCCCAGGCGAAGTAAACGTTACCGTTATTGTAAGTGCCTGGAATATAGGTCATCTGAAAGGTTGCTGGACCGTAACCTATTGATGCTAATGGCAAGATCACCGGGATAGGAATGTAGTTCCAGTTATCGCGCGCCGTTACCCCGAGGGTATAGCCGAGGCCAAGGTGGAAGTTCTGGTCGGTCAGCGGGCGCCAGGTTTTCTCCCAGCCGTAGCCGCCGATAGGCTCCCATTTATTGAAAGAATCTTTAAACGCCATCAGGTACAGACCGTGCCAGTTTCCTTTCTCATCCCAGCGCGAGACGCCAAAACCCGCCCCCCAGGGGCGTTCGTTATACTTATCGATCTTTTCCTGATCGTAGGCAAACCGCGCGTGCCAGGTGATGGCTGGAACGTACAAGTCATAGTGCTCCGGCTCATTCCAGGTCTGCGCCACGTTATTACTTAAGGTATGGTAACCTTCGCTGAGGGTCGATGAAAACGACGCGCTGGCGTTTACGGATACCAACAACCATCCAAAAAAACCAAGAGAAAACAGTGAAAAACGACGTAACATCAACACTTTTCCATTACCACTTTCATTTAAAAGCCGCCTAAAATAGCAAAGATAGCCTCAATACAGGTTGAACGAAATAAGGCAAACTCCTGATTTTCGCCCGGTGACCATCAGAACCTTTTAACTATCCATCTGGTGATTATATCCAGGCGAGACGGGTGACGCGTAGTTCTTATCGCTTTATTGATTTGCATCAGCGAGTTTTGTCCGTTTTTTCGGCACATTCGCACATTAAAATTTGGTGTGACGCTTTTTATCTACATATTCTTTGGGCTTAGGGGTAATAAATGCTGACGTTTGTTGAGATCCTGATCGGGATTGTGGTCATTGTGGGCGTCGCCCGCTATATCATTAAGGGCTACTCGGCCACCGGGGTGCTGTTCGTCGGGGGCTTAATCTTATTGATCGTCAGCGCCCTGCTGGGGCATAAAGTCTTGCCGGGAAACACCGACAGCACCGGCTATTCCGCTACCGATATTATTGAATACATTAAGATTCTACTCATGAGCCGCGGTGGCGATCTGGGTATGATGATTATGATGCTGTGCGGCTTCGCCACCTATATGACCCATATTGGCGCCAATGACATGGTGGTTAAATTAGCGTCAAAGCCGCTGCGCTATATTAATTCGCCCTATCTGCTGATGATTGCCGCCTACTTTGTCGCCTGCCTGATGTCGCTGGCGGTCTCCTCGGCGACCGGCCTTGGCGTGCTGCTGATGGCGACGCTGTTCCCGGTGATGGTGAACGTCGGTATCAGCCGCGGCGCGGCTGCCGCCATCTGCGCTTCACCAGCGGCCATTATCCTCTCGCCCACCTCTGGCGATGTCGTGCTGGCGGCGAAAGCCGCTGAAATGCCGCTGATCGACTTTGCCTTCAAGACCACGCTGCCTATTTCCATCGCGGCCATTATCTGCATGGCGATTGCCCACTTCTTCTGGCAGCGTTATCTGGATAAAAAAGAGAACATTTCCCACGAAATGCTGGATGTCAACGACATCACCACCACCGCCCCGGCGCTGTACGCCATTCTGCCGTTTACCCCGATCATCGGCGTACTGATCTTTGATGGTAAATGGGGACCGGAACTGCACATTATCACTATCCTCGTTGGCTGCATGCTGCTGGCGGCGATCCTTGAGTTCCTGCGCGGGTTTAACACCAAAAATGTCTTCAGCGGGCTGGAAGTTGCCTACCGCGGCATGGCCGACGCCTTCGCCGGCGTGGTAATGCTGCTGGTCGCTGCCGGCGTCTTTGCCCAGGGGTTAAGCACTATCGGCTTTATCAACGGGCTGATCTCCATCGCCACGTCGTTCGGCTCGGCCAGTATTATTCTGATGCTGGTACTGGTGATCCTGACCATGCTGGCGGCGATGACTACCGGCTCCGGTAATGCTCCGTTCTATGCCTTTGTTGAGATGATCCCCAAGCTGGCGCACTCTTCCGGCATCAATCCGGCTTATCTGTCGATTCCGATGCTGCAGGCCTCTAACCTCGGCCGCACGATATCGCCGGTCTCCGGGGTAGTGGTTGCCGTCGCCGGGATGGCGAAAATTTCGCCGTTCGAAGTGGTTAAACGCACCTCCGTGCCGGTGATGGTTGGCCTGCTGGTGGTGATTATCGCTACCGAGATCCTCGTACCCGGCAGCGCAATCCACTAATGGTCTAACCACGCGAAAAGGCGCCAGCAGGCGCCTTTTTTATGCTTTAATAACTCCCCGTTATCTTTTGTCATCCACAATCAGGAATAAACATGTTCAGGAAGGATTTCGCCGCGATAGCCCTTGTGCTCACCGCCACTCAGGCCGGCGCTGAACCGCTCACCGCGACGCGATACGCTGATTTTGACCGCTACGTCCTTGCCCTCTCCTGGCAAACCGGATTCTGTCAGAGCATGCTTGACCGCAACCGTAGCGAACCGGAAGAGTGCCGCCTGCAACAGGACACGGCGAACAAAGCCGATTTTCTGACCGTGCACGGCCTGTGGCCCGGACTGCCAAAATCGATTGCCGCACGCGGGGTGGATGAACGACGCTGGATGCGCTACGGCTGCGCCACGCGCCCGGTGCCCGACATGCCGGAAGTGAAAGCGAACCGCAAATGCCAGGCGGCGGAAACCGGCCTGTCGCTGGAGATGGCCAATAAGCTCAATAACGTGATGCCGGGTTCGGGCGGCACCTCCTGCCTGGAGCGCTACGAATACGCCAAACATGGCGTCTGCTTCGGCTTTGATCCCGATAGCTATTTTGGCACCATGGTGCGCCTGAATGGGGAAATTAAGCATAGCCCGGTAGGCGATTTCCTCGCGAAGCATTATGGTCAAACCGTCAGCCGCGCCGACTTCGATGCCGCGGTGGCCCGCGCCTGGGGTCCACAAAGCGTGAAGGCGTTTAAATTAACCTGTAACGGTAATCCGGCCTATCTGACTGAGATGCAAATCTCCCTCAACGCCGCCACTATTAACGCCCCGCTGACCACTTCCGCCTTTCTGCCACAGCCTCACCCGGGCAACTGTGGAACCCAGTTTATCCTGGATAAGGTTGGTGAGTAGCGCAAAGCGACGTGCTGAGCAGAAAACGCCGCCCTCCGGGTGGCGTTGCACGCTGAATGTGCGTTTCATCACTTCAAACCGCCGGCAACTCTCAGTATGATGGTAAAACCTTAACCCTTGCCCTTTTCGGCGAGGGTTTTCTTTTACGGACAGGTTCCTGGATAACATGGAGTATGCAATGACCAGACCCGCTATCATCATTAACGAACTGGATGCCGAACGTATCGACAGGCTGCTGGAGCAGCCGGCTTTCGCTAACTTACCGGTTGCCGATGCCCTGAATGACGAGCTCGACCGCGCGCAAATGCTGGCGCCGGAAGCGATGCCGCATGACGTCGTCACCATGAACAGTAAGGTAAAATTCCGCGATTTAACCAGCGGCGAAGAGCGCGTGCGGACGCTGGTGTTTCCGTCACAGGTGACTGACAGCGCCAGCCAGCTCTCCGTCCTCGCGCCGGTGGGCGCCGCGCTGCTGGGTCTGAAAGTCGGCAGCACCATTCACTGGGAGCTGCCGGGCGGTGCATCGACACACCTGAAAGTGCTGGAGCTATTGTACCAGCCGGAAGCCGCTGGCGAATTCCACCGCTAATCCCTGCTGCCTGAGGCGTTTCGCGCTTTATTCAGAGGATGTCCATACATCCTCTTTCTGCTGTTTCTTCCCCCGCTAACCTTTTTTTACGCTTTGCACCTGCCTGACTGACAGTTTTGCGACCTGAATGACACTATATCCGCATATAATATGTTGATATAGACGCAAACGAACAAGGAGGAATGCATATGTATAAGACTATCATTATGCCCGTTGATGTCTTTGAGATGGCGCTGAGCGATAAGGCCGTCCGGCATGCGGAGTTTCTGGCCCAGCAGGACGGGGTGATCCATCTGCTCCACGTATTACCCGGTTCTGCGAGCTTCACCATGAGCCGCTTTACCGCCGATCTGCGGCGGTTTGAAGAACACCTGCAGCATGAGGCGGAAACCCGTCTTCAGACGATGGTCAGCCATTTCAGCATTGACCCATCGCGTATCAAGCTGCATGTCCGTTTCGGCAGCGTGCGCGATATGGTCAACGAGCTGGCCAACGAAATTAACGCCGACGTCGTGGTGATTGGCTCACGCAACCCGTCCATCAGTACCCACCTGCTCGGATCCAATGCCTCGAGCGTGATCCGCCATGCCCATATCCCGGTGATGGTCGTCAGATAAGCGTGACGAAATAAAAGATAAAAAAAGAGGCTACCCCAGGGTAGCCTCTTTGTTATGCAGGTTTATTGTCTGACTTGTTATGCGGTTTTCGTGCGGATCAGGTAGTCGAAGGCGCTCAGCGACGCTTTTGCCCCTTCCCCTGCCGCGATAATAATCTGCTTGTACGGCACGGTGGTGCAGTCGCCAGCGGCGAATACGCCTTTGACGTTGGTTTCGCACTTCGCGTCGATGATGATCTCACCCATACGGTTACGCTCAACGGCGCCTTCCAGCCAGGTGGTGTTAGGCAGCAGGCCAATCTGCACGAAGATCCCCGCCAGCGCGACATGATGCTCATCACCGCTTACCCGATCACGATACTGCAGGCCGGTGACTTTGCTGCCATCGCCTTTCACTTCCGTGGTCTGCGCATTGAGAATGATGTCGACATTCTTCAGGCTGCGGACTTTATCCTGCAACACCTGGTCGGCTTTCATCTCTGGAGCAAACTCCAGCAGGGTCACGTGCTCTACGACGCCCGCCAGGTCGATAGCGGCCTCTACCCCGGAGTTCCCGCCGCCAATTACCGCTACGCGTTTGCCCTTAAACAGCGGACCGTCGCAGTGCGGGCAGTAGGTCACGCCTTTGGTGCGATACTGATCTTCGCCCGGTACGTTCATATTGCGCCATTTCGCCCCGGTGGCGATGATGACGCTACGCGCCTTCAGCACCGCGCCAGAGGCGGTTTCAATCTGATGCAGGCCACCCTCTGTCGCCGCTGGGGTCAGTTTGGTCGCGCTCTGGGAGTCGATCACATCGACGTCATAGTCGCTGACGTGCGCTTTCAGCGCGCCGGCCAGTTTCTGGCCTTCGGTTTTCGGCACCGAAATATAGTTTTCGATATCCACGGTATCCAGCACCTGGCCGCCGAAGCGTTCGCCCATCAGGCCGGTACGAATACCTTTACGCGCAGAGTAGACCGCCGCTGCCGCGCCGGACGGGCCGGAGCCGACGATCAGCACATCGTAAGCGTCACGTTGGTTCAGCTCTTCCGCTGCGCGTTTTTCCGCACCGGTATCCACTTTGGCAACAATTTCCGTCAGCGTCATCCGACCCTGACCAAACTCCTGACCATTCAGATACACCGCGGGAACGCCCATGACGTTACGATCGGTAATTTCATTCTGGAAGGTCCCGCCGTCAATCGCCGTGTGCTTGATGCGCGGGTTGAGCACCGACATCAGGTTCAGGGCCTGCACCACATCCGGGCAGTTATGACAGGAGAGCGAATAGTAAGTTTCGAACTCGAAATCGCCATCGATATCACGGATCTGCTCCAGCAGCGACTGGGCCTCTTTCGACGGATGACCGCCGGTCCACAACAGCGCCAGCACCAGCGAGGTAAATTCGTGGCCCAACGGAGAGCCCGCAAAGCGTGGACCCTGGTCGGAACCTGGGTTCGTAATCAGGAATGATGGCTTACGTACCGCGAGCGTGTTGTCTTCTTTAAAGGTGACTTTGTCTGACAGTTCAGCGATTTCAGCCAACAGTTCCTTGATCTCTGCCGATTTAGCGCTGTCATCCAGCGTGGCAATCAGCTCAACAGGCTTGGTCAGCTTCTCAAGGTAGGCCTTGAGCTGGGTTTTCATGTTGGTGTCGAGCATTGTTATCTCCTGGGCTTAAAACATCATCATGCAAGCGGCCTTGTCCAGGCGGCCTGAATGCGCTTGCATCATGGTGTTGGAATAAAATGGGCGCGAAAGCGCCCATTGATTGCCGGGTGGCACGCCGTTTACCCGGCCTACGATCTTGTAGGCCCGTGCAAGCGTAGCGCCGCCGGGCACAAACAGACTTAAATCTTACCGACCAGGTCCAGAGACGGAGCCAGTGTCGCTTCGCCTTCTTTCCATTTAGCCGGGCAGACTTCGCCTGGGTGAGAAGCAACGTACTGCGCCGCTTTGATTTTACGCAGCAGGTCAGACGCATCACGGCCGATACCTTCAGCGGTAACTTCGATCGCCTGGATGATACCCTGCGGGTCAACCACGAAGGTGGCACGGTCAGCCAGACCTTCATCTTCACGCATGTTGTCGAAGTTACGGGTCAGGGCGCCAGTCGGGTCACCGATCATCGCGTATTTGATTTTCGCGATGGTTTCAGAGCTGCTGTGCCACGCTTTGTGGGTGAAGTGGGTATCGGTAGACACAGAGTAAACGTCTACGCCCAGCTTCTGCAGTTCTTCGTAATGGTCAGCCACGTCGCCCAGTTCGGTCGGGCAGACGAAAGTGAAGTCAGCCGGATAGAAGAAGAAGACGCTCCAGCGGCCTTCGGTGTCTTTCTCGGTGACTTCGATGAATTCACCATTTTTGAATGCCTGGTTTTTGAACGGTTTGATTTTAGTGTTAATTAAGGACATCTATACTTCCTCCGTGTTTTCGTTGAGGTCTAAGTTAACGAATTTTTCCTGACCCGACCAATGCGTTTACATTATCGAATCAATAAGCGTTATCTAACAACCGGAACAAGACAACTCTGTGAACCTGTCGACGCGTTCAGCGCTGTTCGCTGTTTTTCGCATCATTTGCCGCGACAAAAGTAAAAAGGCCACCCTTTCAGGCGGCCCCGTTACCTGAAATACCCGAAGGTAGGTTCAGCGCCAGTCAGACTGGCTATGTGTTGCGCTCTACATTACCTTAATGTAACAGCATCCAGGATTACATCACCCATGCCAGGAAAGGGCAATCCATCGTTCAGCTGTTCTTACCTATGACTGTAATAGGTTCGGCAATGCTTTTCCCTTACCTGCTGATTTTACAAGGAATACTCATGTTAAAGCGACTGCTGTTACTCAGCGTTTTCCCGTTATGCAGCCATGCGGAGGACCTACCCTCCCCGGTAAAAGCGATTGAAAAACAGGGCATTACTATCATCAAACCTTTTGACGCACCGGGGGGAATGAAAGGCTGGCTGGGAAAATATCAGGATATGGGCGTCGCCATCTACCTAACACCAGACGGTAAACACGCGATCTCCGGCTATATGTATGATGAGAACGGCACCAACCTCAGCGAGCAGCTGTTTCAGAAAGAACTCTACACTCCGGCAGGACAGGAGATGTGGCAGAAGATGGCTCAGGCCAACTGGCTGCAGGATGGCCACAAGGACGCCCCCATCGTGCTGTATGTCTTTGCCGATCCCTTCTGCCCCTACTGTAAACAGTTCTGGCAGCAATCCCGTCCCTGGGTGGAAGCCGGTAAAGTACAGATTCGCACCCTGCTGGTGGGCGTGATCAAGCCAGAAAGCCCGGCCACCGCCGCCGCCATTCTTGCCACCAAGGATCCGGCGAAGACCTGGCATGATTACGAGCAATCAAACGGGAAAATGGCCCTGACGCTCCCGCAGGCTATCCCACCGGAGAAGATGAAAGTGCTCAACGTTAATCAGCAGCTGATGGACGAGCTGGGGGCCAACGTCACGCCAGCCATTTACTATATGAATAAGGATAATATGTTACAGCAGGTGGTCGGTCTGCCAGATAAAGAAAAGCTGCATATCATGATGGGCGAACAAGAATAATCTCATTGCATAATGGCGCCAGATAACAAGGACCGCTGGCGCCCCTGTCGACAATAAGATATATTAAGCAGAACTTAACGTTATAGCCCGGTAATTAAATTCACACCGCAAATATTAAGCCAACCAACATTCTCACTAAGAATATTTCTACCCGCGCTGATAATACACAGGACTGCATTAATGGCAAATCTTTACGATCTGAAAAAGTTCGATTTGAATTTATTGGTTATTTTTGAATGTATCTATCAACATTTGAGCATCAGCAAAGCAGCCGCCATGTTATTTATCACCCCGTCAGCGGTGAGTCAGTCGTTGCAGCGTTTGCGCCAGCAGTTAGACGATCCGTTATTTGTTCGCGTCGGGAAAGGGATGACACCCACCACCGCCTGCATCAATCTTCATTATCATTTGCAACAAAATCTTGAACAGCTGGAAAAAACCATCAATCTCAATAATCGCTCCGAACTGCGTAAACGTATTGTGATATATGGCCCCCCGCTGTTCTGTTCAGTCAATAGCCATTTTATGATTAATGAGCTCTGTCATCAGGCCAATTTGCAGATTGAGCACCATAACCTGACCACCACGGAATCGGCTGAGGAGCTGCTGGCGTATCGCCAGGCGGACCTGGTGTTCACCCGAATGCCCGTTACCAACCGTGCCACTTTGTGTGAGCCCTATCAGACGGTGCAGACCCTGGCGGTTTGCCGGGCGGACCATCCGCGGCGAGAGCAACTCACGTCGATTGATGCGCTGGCGCAGGAATTTTTCACCCACTATATCACCAACGATCCTGTCATTCAGCGCGTCCAGCAAAGCAGCACGCCATGGTTAAATCCGCGTAATATTGCCTTTCGCAGCGACTCTTTTATGACCATTCTTAACATGATCAATAAAACCGACTTAATTGGCTTCGTTCCTTCTTATTTATATGACTTTATTTCGCCGGCCATGCAACTTCACGTCATCAATATAGACGAGCTATTTCCGGACATCACGATATATATTAACTATCACCAATCATCAACACAAAATCATTTCTTATCTGAATTAATAAAAATATTAATGAATGACCGAGATGTATCACGCCCACAACTTAATAACAGCGAGTAACTTTCCTGCCTATTTTTCGCACCCTGTCAGAATGCAAATCGACCATTAATTTCGCAACCCTCATCGTTTATACTGAGCGAGCGGGAATTTCTACTGTTAAAGGATTAATGGTCATGTCGTTTATTAAATATCCCTTACCGGAATCGGTGCTGCAGGCAACTGAGCAGCGCATCCAGTGGGTGCTGGATAATTTTTCACGTATTTGCGTCTCTTTCTCGGGTGGAAAAGACTCCACCGTCATGCTGCATTTAACCGCCCAGGCGGCACGGTTACAGGGGAAAAAAATCAGTGTGTTGTTTATTGACTGGGAAGCGCAGTTCTCCTGCACCATCGCCCACTGTGAAAAACTACGCCTCCAGTATCAGGATGTGATCGACGCCTTTTACTGGGTTGCCCTGCCGCTAACGACCCAAAATGCCCTGACGCAGTATAAACCGCAATGGCAATGCTGGGAGCCCGGGACCGACTGGGTCCGTCAGCCGCCGCCCTGGGCAATTACCCACCCGGGCTATTTTTCGTTTTACCAACCGGGGATGAGCTTTGAGTCCTTTGTCAGCCACTTTGCCGAGTGGTTTTCACAGCGGCGCCCCGCTGCCGTGCTGGTCGGCATTCGCGCCGACGAGTCACTGAATCGCTTTATGACCATCTCTTCGCAGCGCAAACAGCGTTTCGCCGACGATAAACCGTGGACCACCTCGGCGCCGGGCGGCCATGCCTGGTACATCTACCCACTCTATGACTGGAAAACCGCCGACATTTGGACCTGGTTTGCCAAAAGCGGTCAGTCCTATAACCCACTGTACGATCTGATGTATCAGGCTGGGGTACCGCTGCGCTATATGCGCATCTGCGAACCGTTCGGTCCGGAGCAGCGCCAGGGACTGTGGCTCTACCATGTGCTGGAGCCTGAACGCTGGGCTGCGATGTGTCAGCGGGTGAGCGGCGCGCACAGCGGTGGGGTCTATGCCGGGCATGATAATCAATTCTACGGTCATCGAAAAATCGAAAAACCCGACCACCTGACGTGGAAAAGCTACGCCCTGTTCTTGCTCGACAGCATGCCGGAAACCACTGCCGAGCACTACCGTAACAAAATTGCCGTTTATCTGCGCTGGTATCTGAAAAAAGGCATGGAGGATATTCCCGACACCCAGCCCGCAGACATTGGCACCAAAGATATCCCGTCCTGGCGGCGAGTCTGCAAGGTGCTGCTCAATAACGACTACTGGTGCCGCCAGCTCTCGTTTAGCCCGACCAAAAGCAGCCACTATCAGCGCTACCGTAAACGCATGGAAAAACATCGCCAACAATGGGGGATATTATGCAACAACAACTGACGCAGGCGCTGGACGCTTATCTGCAAACGCTGGATGACGAGGCGCGCATCGAGGCAATCAACGCGTTTCGCCGAGTGCTCCACCAGCGCAGCCCCTTCCGCTCCCAGCCCGTTGACTGCGTGCTGTGGGTAAAACAGGAGCAGGTCATCCCCAACGATTACAACCCGAATAACGTGGCGCCACCGGAAAAACGCCTGCTGCAAACGTCGCTGGAAGCCGACGGCTTTACCCAGCCGGTCGTCGTCATCCAGCAAAGCCCGCAGGCGTATACGATTGTCGACGGTTTTCACCGTCATGAGCTGGCCTGCAACAAAGCCGCGCTGAAAAAAACGCTGAAAGGTTACCTGCCGGTGACCTGCCTGACGAGTGAAGCCGCCTCGCGTGACGGGCTGATGGCAGCGACCATACGCCACAACCGGGCGCGCGGACGCCACCAAATCCACGCCATGTCGGAAATCGTCCGCGAACTGACCCAGCTCGGCTGGACGCCGCAGAAGATCGGCAAAGAGCTGGGAATGGATGCCGATGAGGTGCTGCGCCTGAAACAAATTAGCGGCCTGACGGAGATGTTCGCTGGCCGCCAGTTCTCTCAGGCGTGGACGATTAAGTAACTACAGCTGGCACAAACGCGCCGCCGCGGCCAGCAGGGTCGCCGGCTGTTTGGCGAAGCACAAGCGGATCAGCTTGTGCGGGAACGGATCGGCGCAGAAGACGGAGAGCGGGATCGCCGCCACCCCGACTTCGGTCGTCAGCCAACGGCAGAAGCTGACGTCGTCAAGATCGGAAATAGCGCTGTAGTCCGCCAGCAGGAAATAGGTCCCTTCACAGGGCAGAAGTTCCAGCCGGCTCGGGCGCAGCGCGTCAATAAACAGATCGCGACGTTCCCGATAGAACGCCGGCAGCTCACGATAGTGCTCCGGCGCTTCGCGCAGCATGTCGGCGATCGCCAGCTGCGCCGGGGTATTCACCGAGAAGGTCAGATACTGGTGCACCTTGCGCAGCTCGGCGCTGATGGCTGCAGGGGCCACGCAGTAGCCGACCTTCCAGCCGGTCATATGAAACGTTTTGCCAAACGAGGAGACCGCCACCGCCCGCTCGCGCAGTTGAGGATGCGCCAGTACGCTGGCGTGGCCGTCAGCGGCGAAATTGATATGCTCATAAACCTCATCGCTGAGGACATAGATCTCGCGTTCGGCGATTGCCTGCCACAGAGCAGCAAAATCCTCGCGCTGCCAGACGGTAGCTGATGGATTGTGCGGGGTATTGAGGATCACCAGCCGGGTTTTATCGCTCAGCGCCGCAGCAAACTGCTGCCAGTCGACGCGAAAATGCGGCGGCTGCAGCGCAATACGGCGTAACTCGCCGCCGGCCAGCGCCACCGCGGGAGCATAGCTGTCATAGCTGGGATCGAAACAGATCACTTCGTCGCCGCGGCGCACCAGAGCGGTGATCGCCGCGTACAGGGCCTCCGTCGCCCCGGCGGTGACCGTGATATCGCTATTGACGTCGGGCAGGTAACCATACAGCTCCGCCGTCTTCCCGGCGATCGCCTCGCGCAGCGCCGGCACGCCGGTCATCGGGGCGTACTGATTCGCCCCCTGCGCCACATGGTACGCCAGACGCTCCTGAAGATAGCGCGGGCCGTCGAAATCGGGAAAGCCCTGTGACAAGTTGATGGCCTGATGTTGCTGGGCCAGGGCGCTCATCTGGGTAAAAATCGTGGTGCCGAGCGCCGGGAGTTTACTCTCTGGAATCAAAGGGTTATTACTCATTCTTTTTATACCGATTGTAATGCTGTTGTTGAAGCCACTATAACACGATGTTAATATTTGGCAATCAAGACGCTTAGACGTCTAAATGCTAATGTTATTCCGCGCTACGCCACTCTGGAGAAACCATGATCCGCGCCATCGTGACCGACATAGAAGGCACCACCAGCGATATCCGCTTCGTGCATAACGTGCTGTTCCCCTACGCCCGCGAACGACTGGCCGGCTTTGTGACCGCTCAGCAGTACGCTGAGCCCGTCAAAACCATTCTCGACAACCTGCGCCGCGAGACAGACGCTCCGGCCGCCAGCACCGCCGACCTTATCACTACCCTCTTCGCCTTTATGGACGAAGACCGTAAATCCACGGCGCTAAAGGCGCTGCAGGGGATCATCTGGCGTGACGGCTACCTCAATGGCGACTTTACCGGCCATCTCTACCCGGACGTACTGCCGGCCCTGGAGAAATGGAAAGCGCAGGGCATTGATCTGTATGTATATTCTTCAGGCTCCGTCGCCGCGCAGAAATTGTTATTTGGCTACAGCGATGAAGGTGATATTACTCATCTGTTCACGGGCTATTTCGATACCCTGGTAGGCGCCAAACGCGAAGTGCAATCCTACCGTAACATTGCTGAACACCTGGGCCATGCCCCCGGCACCATCCTGTTCCTGTCGGATATCCATCAGGAACTCGACGCCGCCGAGGCCGCGGGTTTGCGCACGATCCAGCTGGTACGCGGCGACCGCGACCCGGCGAGCCACCATCCCCAGGTTCAGCGTTTTGACGACATTCATCCGGAGCAGATCCCAGCATGAGCGCATTAACTCTTTTTTCCGTGACCGATCCGCAAACACCGCTCTGGCACAGCACCGACGCCAAAGCGATTCAGGATCAACTTAACGCCAAAGGCGTCCGCTTCGAGCGCTGGCAGGCCGACCGCGATCTGGGCGCAGCCCCCAGCGCAGAAACGGTGATTGCCGCCTATCAGCACGCGATTGACAAACTGGTCGCCGAAAAGGGCTACCAGAGCTGGGACGTCATCAGCCTGCGCGCCGATAACCCGCAAAAAGCGGCGCTGCGGGAGAAATTCCTTAACGAGCACACCCATGGCGAAGACGAGGTGCGTTTCTTTGTCGAGGGCGCAGGTTTGTTTTGCCTGCATATTGGCGACGAGGTGTTCCAGGTACTGTGCGAAAAGAATGATCTGATTTCGGTTCCTGCCCACACTCCGCACTGGTTTGATATGGGATCAGAACCGAACTTCACCGCCATTCGCATTTTTGATAACCCGGAAGGCTGGATCGCCCAGTTTACCGGCGACGATATCGCCAGCGCCTACCCACGGCTGGCGTAACGTCCCACTGCCATCAGTAAATTGCCTGGCGCGCACTTTCCCGGAGGCGGCGCATACCGCGCCTCCTCCGGACTACCCGCCCCGCCGCTGGCGCTCCCCCACACCTAAACCTCAATAAACCTCGGCGGATCAAAGGCGGTGATCGGCGGCAGTTCCTCCCGCCACGGGGCGATCTCCACCCAACAGCTCTGGGCGCTACAGCCCTGCCCCAGGCGCGAACTGCCGCGATCCTCGGTTAACACGTTGGGATTACCGTGCTTATCGAGCGATCCTTTTTCATTCGGATCCAGAGGGTCATACCAGGCGCCGGTGGACATCTGTACCACGCCGGGCAAAATCTGCTCGCTCAGGTGCACGCCCGCCAGAATTGCCCCGCGGTCGTTATGGACCTTCACCACGCTGCCTTCGCGGATGTCTCTTGCCTGCGCATCGCTCGGATGCATCCACAGCGGCTCGCGTCCCTGAATTTTCGTCGCCCGGCTGACGCTGCCGTGGTCATACTGACTGTGCAGGCGGGCGCGCGGCTGACTGGAGAGCAGATGAAGCGGCCAGCGCGCCGCCTCCTGCCGCTGCCGGGCGGCCTCCTGTTCATCCCACCACGGATGGCCAGGGCATTCACGATAGCCAAACCCGGCGACGGTGGCGGAAAAGAGTTCAATCTTGCCGGAGGGCGTGGAGAGCGGATAGCGCTGCGGATCGGCGCGAAAATCGGCGAGAAAGATCTGCGGCCGCTCCGGCGCGCTGTACTCCAGTACCCCTTGCTGCCAGAAGTCCTCGAACGAGGGCAGCGCAATACCCTCCTCCTGCGCCCGCGGTCTTGACTCCTCATAGAGATGACGCAGCCACTGCCCGGCGTCCCGCCCCTCGCTGAACGGTTCTCCGAAGCCCAGCCGATCGGCCAGATCGTGGAAAATGGCGTAATCGTCACGCGCTTCGCCCACCGGCGGGATCTGCGCGCTCATGGCGATCATAAACCCGTCGTGACCGCCGCTGCCGATATCCTCTCGCTCCAGCGAGGTGGTGGCTGGCAGGACGATATCGGAGAATTTAGCCTGCGCGGTCCAGTACTGCTCATGCACCACCACCGTCTCCGGACGGCGCCAGGCCTCGCACAGTCGGTTGATGTCCTGATGATGATGAAACGCATTACCTCCCGCCCAGTAAACCAGACGGATGTCGGGATAGTGCAGCTGCTGACCGTCGAACTCATAGGCTTCTCCCGGATGCAGCAACATATCGGACAGCCGCGCCACCGGGATAACGCTGTCCACTGCATTCTCTCCGGCGGGTAAGCGTGGGCCGGAAAACGCTTTTCGCACCGCGCCCGCCAGGTTAGTGCAGGCGTAGCCAAACCCGAGGCCGCCGCCCGGTGTGCCGATCTGTCCCAGCAGCGCGGTCAGGGCCACCGTCGCCCAGTAGGCCTGCTCCCCCTGACGGGCGCGCTGGATAGACCAGGAGATATTCACCATCGTCCGGTGGCGGGCCATCTCCCGCGCCAGGTCGGCGATGCGCTGGGCGTCCAGGCCGGTAATCGTCGCCGCCCACGCCGGGGTTTTCGCTACGCCGTCGTGCTCGCCCAACAGATAAGCGCGGTAAGGGGCAAACCCGACGGTATGGCTGGCCACAAACGCCTGGTCGTAAAGGGACTCAGCGATCAGCACATAGCTCAGCGCCAGCAGCAGTGCGGTATCGGTGCCCGGCTGAATGGCCAGCCACTCGGCGTCGGGCACCGCGCTGAGGTCATTGCGCACCGGACTGATATTCATAAACCGGGTGCCGTTGGCCTGCATCTTATCCAGCCAGTACGGCAGCATATGGTCATTGGCGCCACCGCCGTTGACCTGGGCATTGCGCAGCGGCAGACCGCCAATCGCGACAAACAGCTGACACTCCCGCGCCAGCTCGGAAAAATGGGTATGCTGACGGTGCAGGGGGCTCAGCGGCCCGAGAATATGCGGCAGAATGCGCTCGCCCGCGGCGCTGCTATAGGTATTGGTGCTGGCGGTGTACCCGCCAAAGCCCTTAAGAAAACGGTGCAGCTGGCTCTGCGCATGGTGAAAGCGTCCAGCGCTGGCCCAGCCGTAAGAGCCGCCGTAGATCGCCTCATTGCCGCAGCGCGCCTTGACCGAGCGCAGCTCGCGAGCCAGCAGGTCCAGCGCCACCTCCCAGCTGACTTCGACAAAAGGCTCCTTACCTCGCCCTTCTCGTGACGCCGGCCCCTGCTGAAGATAGCCGGCGCGCACCGCCGGACGGCGAATGCGCGTTTGGCTGGTCACCGCGTCGGGGAGCGACTGACCAATGCGTGACGGATTTTTATCCCAGGGCACCGGATTAACCGCCACGATATCGCCCTCGCGGCTCTCCACCTGCCACGTTCCCCAGTGCATCACCGTATAATTATGCTGTTTCTTCATAGCACTCGCGTTCTTCTCAGCCAAAAAGCTCGTTAAAATAAATCGAGGAAATGACGGAAATATCCCCGCCCCAGCCAGACATTACTCTGCTAAAAAAACTATTAGCCCGCGCAATCATCTGCATTTCCCAGCAAGGGCCGTATTTCTCCACGCCATCACAATAAACAGGAAGCCGTCTTTATCCGTTAAATAAACACGGAATAAGCAAAAAATAAAACCACAAAATAAAAAGGTATATTTTGCATCATGAAATATTTTCAGGTTCCCGGTGGCAAAATAACCTTTTTCTCTGGCGTTTCTGCGATATAACATTCCCGACATAACTTAGACTTATTTTGTATTTGAGGTGGCGAGGTGCTTCTTGTCATGCTACCGGTCCGCAACCACCTTCATCACAGGATCATAATAACAATGTCGCAGAAGAGAAAATTATTGCCTGCTGCGCTGGGACTGCTTTCCCTTGCCTCGCTGAGCGTCACTGCCGCAGACGCCCTCTCCTTACAGGGAAAAACCATTGGCGTTGCCGTTGTTGGCACTCAGCATTTTTGGGATCGCGAGGCCTTTAAAGGTGCGACAGAGGAAGTGGAGAAACTGGGAGGCAAAGTCATTGGCGTCGATGGCGGCCGCGATAATCAGGTTCATGCCAATAATCACGATATTTTACTGTCACGCAAGGTGGACGCGGTAATTAGTATTCTTGGCGACAGCGCCGTCGAACCAAAATTTAAAGCATTGCGTGATGCTGGTATCCCGGTATTTACCGTGGATCATGTTTCTCAATATTCGGTCAACAATACCACCTCCGATAACTACACCTTAGGCTCGACCATCGGCCGCTACATGGCGGATGAATTAGGCGGCAAAGGCAACGTCGCCGTATTTAACGCGTTCTCCAGCGCGCTGCGTATTTGCGGAATTCGTTACGATCAGTGGAAATATGTCCTTAAGGATTATCCGGATATTCATATTATCCAGCCTGAGCTGGCGGAGCAGTTCGCCAACTCGCCAGAAGACGCGCGGAAGAAAACCCTCGAATTACTCAGCCAGTATCCGAAAGGCAAACTGGATGCGATCCATGTCGCCTGCTGGGATCAACCGGCCATCGGTATCGTCCAGGCACTGGAAGAGACCGGCCGTGATAAGGACGTGAAAGTGACGGCCATCGACGCCGGTCCTGAGACGCTGGAGATCATGGCAGAGCCCGGCAGTCCGTTTGTGGCTAACGTCGCGCAGCAGCCGCATCTGATTGGCCAGACCTCCGCCGACAACGTGGCCCGCTACTTTGCCGGTCAGAAACTGCCGGTGCAAACCTTTATCCCGGTGATACCGGTGAAAGGTCCGCAGGAGGCGAAAGCGGTGTATAAACAGTTGGGATACGGCGAACTGCAGTGATAAATCAACACCCTGGCGGGGAGCGCCCCGCCGCGGGTCTGGTCATGAACCAGATCGGCAAGCGTTTTGCCAGCGTTACGGCGCTTAATGCGGTTACCCTGCGCCTCAATCCGGGGGAAATTCATGGCCTGATTGGCGAGAACGGCGCCGGTAAATCGACGCTAATCAAGATCCTCGCCGGCGTCTATCAGGCCGACAGCGGCAGCGCGACCCTCGACGGTCACCCGCTGCCCCTCGGCAACCCGGCAGCCATTGAAGCCGCCGGCATCCGCGTTATCCACCAGGAGCTTAACCTGATCCCGCACTTTACCGTCGCGGAATCGGTGTTTCTCGGCCAGGAGTATCGCACCCGCTGGGGGGCGCTGGATCGCCGACGGATGAAGGCCGCCACGGCGCAATTTTTCCAGCAAAACTGGCAGCTGGCGATCGACCCCGAACGGCTGGTGCGCGACCTGAGCCTGGCCGAGCGCAAGCTGGTGCAGATTGCCCGCGCGCTGATCGACGGCGCGGCGCGGCTGGTGGTGTTCGACGAGCCCACCGCCCCCCTGGAGGCGCAGGAAGCCAGTCTGGTCTCCTCCGCCATCCTTCGCCTGCGCGACCAGGGCATTGCCATTCTGTATATTTCCCACTACCTCAATGAGATAGCCACCCTCTGCGACCGCGGCACCGTGCTGCGTAACGGGGAAGTGGTCGGTTACCCCGACCGCGACCTGTTGCAGAATACCGAGGCGCTGATCGCCATGATGGTCGGCCGGGAAATCGACCAGTTGTATACCCCGCGCCAGCACCCGGCGGCAGACACCGGGGCGGCCCCGCTGCTCTCGGTGCGCCAGCTGAGCGACGGGCGGCAGCTGCAGGATCTCTCTTTTGATATTCAGCCCGGCGAAATCGTCGGCGTCGCCGGCCTGCTGGGCGCCGGACGCGATGTGCTGGTCGACTTACTCTACGGCTTACGCCCGGCGGAACGCGGTACGATCCACCTCGACGGCCAGCCGCGGCGCATTCGAACGCCGAAGCAGGCGATCCGCGCCGGAATGGCGCTGGTGCCGCGCGACCGCCGCCATCAGGGGCTGATCCTGCCCTTCACCACCGCCGACAATATTAATCTCGCCTCACTGCCGGAGACCGCTACCTTTGGCTGGGAGCGGCGGGGTATCGCTGAGAAGAAAGCGCGCTACTGGATAGAACAGCTGGCGATCCGCCCGGGACGCCCGGCGCTGCCGGTACGCTACATGAGCGGCGGCAACCAGCAAAAAGCGATCCTCGCCCGCTGGCTCGGCACCGATGCCCGGCTGTTTATTCTCGATGAACCCACCCTTGGGGTCGATATCGGTGCCCGTCGCGATATTTATCAACGTACGCGCCAGCTGGCCGATAAAGGACGGGCGGTGCTGGTCTCCTCCAGCGATGCCCCCGAACTGCTCGGACTATGCGACCGGATCCTGGTCCTCTGGCGCGGCGCGCTGGCGGCCAATCTGCCCACCCGCGGGCTAACGCTGGACGCCCTGCTGGTGGCGATCAACGGCGGACAGGAGCCTTCACCATGAGTACCGCTATCCCGCGTCGCGGCCGTCCGGGCCTGGCGACGCTGATTGAAAAATTTCCCCTGATCCTGTTTCTGGCGCTGCTGGTATGGCTGAGCGTACAGTCTCCCTTCTTCCTCAGCTGGCAAAATATCAGCCTGATGCTGGTCCAGAGCGTTCCGCTGGCGATCCTCTGTTTCGGTCTGGTCTGCGTCATCGCCGTTGGCGGGGATGACGTGGTCTCCGGCGGCATCGACCTCTCCCTGCCGGCGACGGCGGTGCTCGGCGTCGCGTTGCTCAGTCTTGGGCTGGCCGAATGGCACACGCCGTATCTCCTGCTGCTAGCCCTGCTGGTGGCGGTTTGCCTGCTCTGCGGGGCGATCAACGGCTTCCTGGTGCTGGCGGCCGGCCTGCCGCCGCTGCTGGCCACCCTCTCGACCTCCGTGGCGTTTACCGGCCTGACAGATCTGTTGACCGGCCAGCGACGCATCGCGGTCAGCGATCCGCTGATGGTCGCCTTTCGCGATAACAGCGTGCTGGGCCTGCCCTGGCCGCTGATTTACTTGCTGGGGGTGTTTATCCTGTTCCAGTTCCTGCTCCACCACTCCCGCTTCGGCCAGCATGTGCAGGCGGTGGGCGGCAACCGCGATATGGCGCAGATGAGCGGCCTGAACGTGCGCCGCTTGACCCTGCGGGTCTGGCTGTTAGCGGGCATAGCCGCCGGGCTGGCTATTCTGCCGCTGCTCAGCCAGGGCTCCGGCAGTTCCAGCGGGACGGCCACGCCGCTGCTGCTGGAAACCGTGCTGGCGACCTTTATCGGCGCTGCCTTCTCGCGCCGTCGAGTGGTCACCATCTGGGGAGCGCTGCTGGGGGCAATTCTGGTCAACGCCCTCTCTAACGGGCTCGGCCTGCTGGGGGTCAATATCTTCTGGATGGGCGCCATTAAAGGCGGACTGATTCTGGTGGTGCTGGCGGCATCGGCGGTCAGACACAAAGGAGGCGAGGCATGAGCCAAATTACCCTGAAAACGCCGGCACCGGCGGAACAGACGGCCAGCAGCCCGCTGGCCTGGCTGTCGCGGGCCGGATTTGGCGTCATCACCCTGCTGGCCATCGCCCTGTTTGGCTGGGCGAATCCGGTATTTTTAACCGTGGATAACTGGGCCAACCTGCTGCAGGGCAGCGCGATCCTGCTGATTGTGGCGATGGCGATGACCCTGATCGTCAGCGCCGGGGCGATTGATCTGTCAGTGGGCGTCGCACTCGATTTCGGCGCCGCCTTCGCCCTCGTCGCGCTGAAAACCTGGCATCTGCCGTGGCAGGCCGCGGTAGGCTGCGCCCTGCTCGGCGGCGTGCTGATTGGCCTGCTCAATGCCTTTCTGATCCTCATCTGCCGGATCCGCCCCTTCCTCGCCACGCTCGGCACCTGGTTTATCGCCAGCAGCGCCGAGCGCATCTATACCGACGGCGGCGGCGCGATAGCTTATCGGCGGATGGCCCCGGAATATCACGATCTGGCAGTGGGCAACCTTGGTGGGATCCCCACGCCGGTGGTGATTGTGCTGGCGCTGTGGCTGGTGGCATGGTTGGTCACCGAGCGCACGCTGTGGGGCAAATATGTCCGCGCCATCGGCCAGAACAGCGAAGCGGCGCGTATCGCCGGGATCCGCGATCGCCTGACCATGCTCGGCGTGCTGGTGGCCGCTTCGGCGCTCTGCGCCATCGGCGGAGTGATCCTCTCCGCCAACCTGCGGCAGTTTACTCCCCTGGCCGGGCAGTCTTACCTGATGGACGCCATTGCGGCGGTATTTATCGGCACCGCCTTTAACCGTCTGGGCCGGGTCAGCATCCTCGGCACCCTCGGGGGCGTGCTGTTCCTTGCCATTATTGATAATGGCCTGAACCTGATGGGGCTCAATTATCTGGTGAAGGACGCGCTGGTCGGCGTGATTCTGGTGGTGGCCCTCGCCCTTTCCTTCTGGCAGGCGCGCCTGCGCCAAACGCATCGCTAAACGGGAGAACGATGGCAACCTTTGACGCCGTGTTTGTCGGCCTGACTATTCTGGATATCGCCGGGCGCCCGGTGGTGGCGATCCCACCGCGCGGCGGCGTCGCGTTTATTGAGCAAATTCGCCTCAACCCCGCCGGCACCGCCGCAGGGGCCAATATCAACGCCGCGAAGCTGGGGATCCGCACCGCAGCGGTGGCCTGCCTGGGCGAAGATGAAAAGGCCGACTTTATCCTCGCCAGCTATGCCCGGCTGGGCATCGACTGCTCGCTTATCCAGCGCACCGCGCTGAAAGAGACCTCGGCGACGATCCTGCCGATTCGCCCCAACGGCGAGCGTCCGGCCCTGCACTGCCGGGGCGCATCCGACGCCCTGTTCGTCAGTGAAGCGGAATTTGACGCCGTCCTCGACTGTCGCTTCCTGCATCACGGCGGGACCGGACTGCTGGCGGCAATGGACCAGGGACAGAGCGCGCGGCTGTTGCAGGCGGCCAAAGCGCGCGGGGTCACCACCAGCTTTGACCTTATCGCCCCGAATGAAGACACCCTGGAACTGCTGCGGCCCCTGCTGCCGTCGGTGGATTATTTCATGCCTTCACTGGAGGAAGCCGCCTTTCTCTCCGGCGAGACGCAGCCGGAGGCCATCGGCCGCTTCTTCCTGGCGCTCGGCGTGGGCACATGCATTCTGAAAGACGGCGAGAACGGCTCCTGGCTTATCCGTCGCGATGGCGCGCTGGAGCATATTGCGCCGTGGCCGGTCGAGGCGGTGGATACCACCGGCTGCGGCGACAGCTACTGCGGCGGGTTTATTGCCGCGCTGGCGCGCGGACTCAGCGTGAAAGCAGCGTGTGACGTCGCCTCGGCGGTGGCCGCGCTGGTGGCGACCGGGATGGGATCGGATGCCGGGGTAGTGGACTGGGAACAGACCCAGGCTTTTATGGCGGCTCATCGCCCCTGACGCCGGGCCCGCGCCGCCGCAGCGGCGCAAGCGGCTTAACGCCACTGGTACAGCAGCGGCTCCCCGGCGACATAGCGCTGAAGATCGGCGGCAATCATCGCCGTGTGTTTGGCGATACTCTCCCGGGTGGCTCCGGCGATATGCGGCGTGATAATCACGTTATCGAACTCGGTGACAAAAGGATGATCGCGCCACAGCGGTTCGCGGTGATAGACATCCAGCGCCGCGCCGCCCAGCGGGCCGTGACGCAGGGCATCAATCAGCGCTGCTTCGTCGACCACCGCCGCGCGAGAGGTATTGATCAGCAGCGCGCCGGGCTTCATGCTGTTTAACAGCGCCGCATTCACCAGCCCGTCACTGTGCGGCCCGCTGCTCAGATGCAGGCTGACGATATCCGCGTCGCGGAACAGCGCCTCCAGGGTCGTTTTCTGTAACCCTGGCTCATTGATATCCTCTGCGGCGACGAACGGATCCACCACCAACACCGCCATGCCGAACGCCCGGGCGATACGCGCCACCCGGCGGCCAATGTTGCCATAGCCCACCAGCCCCAGCGTTTTATTACGCAGTTCACTGCCTTTAAACACTTCATAGGGGCTTTCCGGGCTCACGTCCCAGACCACATCCCGCCGCAGGCCATACTGGGTGGCGGCGGCGGCATTATCAGCCTGAGTGAATTCCCCCCGCTTCAGCGCCGCATGGGATTGCGGAATATGGCGCGCCAGGCTGAGCATCAGGCCAAGCGTCAGCTCCGCGGCGGCATCGGCATTGCGCCCCGGGGTGTAGAGCACCCGGATGCCACGCGCCTGCGCAGCCTGGGTATCAATATTCACCGGATTCGCGCGAGTACAGGCGATCACCTGCAGGCGCGGACAGGCGGCCATTACCGCGTCCGTCACCTCATCATAGCTGGTCACCAGCACCTCGGCGTCGTGGGCGAGCTCGATCAGCTGACCGGCGCTGAGTTTCGGTTTCCCCAGCGCCCATCCCTCCACCAGCAGCTCGCCCAGCGGGTGGAAGGCGCTAAGGTCGCCAGCATGCTCGGCGGTAAAAACGATTTTCATGGTTGTACGTCCTGAGAAAGAGGTTGAAGGGCGGCCTGTCTGGCCTGCCATACCGGCAGCATCTGCTCACGCAGCAGGCGGTAAACGGGATACAGCGCCGTGTAGCGGGCATGCGCCTGAGGGCGCGGCTGATAGCGGGTCTGCGCCAGCGGAGGCGTCCCGGCCAGCGCTGCGACGCTGCGGGCCGCCAGAATCGCCGCGCCGCGCGCGCTCAGTTCGTTAAAGGCGCTGGAGACCACCGTCCGCCCGGTACAGTCGGCGATAATCTGCAGCCAGGTCGCCGAGGCTGCGCCGCCGCCGGTCAGATACAGCTCGCCGCCCTGCGGATAACCCTGTAGCGCATCGACAATGGCGAAGGCCAGGCCTTCAAACACCGCGCGTTGCAGTTCGGCGCGGGTGGTGTGCGGGCTAATGCCGAAAAAGCCGGCCCGCGCGTCCGGGCTGTAAAACGGCGCGCGTTCGCCATTGAGGTACGGCTGCCAGAAGACGCCGCCGCTGCCTGGCTCCACCTCCGCGATCGCCTGCTCCAGCCGATCCAGATCGGCGTCCAGCGAAATATGCTGCTGCAGCCAGTCAATGTTTGGCGTACCGGCCTGCATCGGAAACAGCGAGATCACCTGCCCGGCTTCGGTATGGGTGACAAAGCGCGTCGCCTCGTTCACCGTCTGCGGGCCGCGGCAGACGATCCCGGTGCAGCAGGTAGTGCCGAGGATCGTGTAGATATCCCCTTCGTTGACCGCGCCGCAGCCCAGCGCGGCGCTACAGACATCCAGCGCCCCGGCGGCCACCGGCGTCGCGGCGGGCAGCCCGGTCAGCGCCGCCACCGCATCGCTCAGCGTGCCGGCCGGGGCATCCGGGGCCAGCAGCGGGGGAAACAGCGGCAGCAGTTCGTCCAGCCCCATCTCGTTCATCACCACCGAGGACCAGCCGCCAGTCTGCTGGTTAAGTAACGAGCTGCTGGCGTCCGTCAGCTCCAGCGCCGCCACGCCGGTCAGGCGAAAGCGGATCCAGTCCTTGGCGAAAAACAGATAGCGCGCGGCCGCCAGCCGCGCCGGCTGATACTGTTTCAGCCAGTACAGCTGCAGGCTGGTATTGCAGGGCTGCAGGTGGGTGCCGGTATCGGCGAAATAGCGGCGGTCGAAGCCGGGTCGGCGCAGCAGGTCGCTCATCAGCTCGTGGCTGCGGGTATCGCTCCACAGGATCCCCGGGCCCACCGGTTCGCCCTGCTCATCGCTGAGCCAGACCCCCTCCCCTTGCCCGGCGAGGCCGATGGCCCGCAGCCGCCCCGCCTGTAGCGCCGGGTGGCAGGCAATCTGGCGCAGAATAGCCAGCACCGAATGCCACAGCTGGGTCATATCCTGTTCCGCGTAGCCATTGGCCGACAGGCGGGGTGAGGTGTTTTCCGCGGCGCTGGCGCAGGCGGTGAAATGCTGATCAAACAGCACCGCTTTCACCCGCGAGGTGCCGATATCGATCCCAAGATAAAAATCCATACCTGCTCCGGCTCAGGGCTCGTAGCGGCGGCGCATCAGCTCGCACTCGAACAGGAACTCCAGCCCCTCCAGTTGACGGCGGGCCTCCTGAATATCTTTCCCCCAGCAGGTCAGGCCGTGGCCGCGCAGCAGAAAGCCGTAGCGCAGCGGGCGCGTTTGCGCATAATCGGCAATCCGCGCCGCCAGGGCGTCAATATCCTGGTCATTATCAAAGATGGCGACCGGAACGGTATCGAGATGGCTGTGCTGCCCGCTAAGGGTTTTCTGCATTTCATACCCCTGCAGCGCCAGCGTGTCGCTTTTTTCGATGCGCGACAGCACGGTGGCGTTGACGGTATGCACATGCAGCACCACGTTGGCTTCCGGGAACAGGCGATACACCAGGGTGTGCAGGCCGGTCTCGGCCGACGGCTTCCGTCCGGAAGGCGCCTGGTTGGTGGCGATCTCAACCTGCAGAAAATCCTCGGTCGTCAGGCTGCCTTTGTCGCGGCCCGACTCGCTTAGCCAGCACCAGGTGTCATCCTGACGCACCGACATATTGCCGCCGGTCGCCGGCGCCCAGCCTTTCGCCCCGATCCAATGACAGGTGGTGACCAGTTGCGCGAGTCTTTCTTGCCACATAGCAGTTCCTTAGGTTAGCGATGATTTATTTAGCCGTCTAAATGGCTATTTACTCGATACTAACACCGCTAACCGGAGGGGACAATATTTCAGGAAACACACACAAGACAAATGGTTATATCATAAATGCATATTAAATAACCCTTATTCACAGTGATTTAACCAACCGTTTTCAGTACACCGCTATTCTCCACTACTCTCTGGCCAAAAACTGGCGGATCGCCCTGGCTGAAATTCTCCTCCTGCGCCAGGGATGCGCTCACCGCCCTCCTCTGCCCTGGACTGGTGCAAAACATGGCAGGATGCCCACTAAAATGGCATCTCCTCCTCTTTACCTCCTCATTACTGTGCACTGTGCACATCCTGTGATATTCCCCGTGCCCGGTTTTTCCTGGCACATCTCTTGCTACTTCCGGCTATCACCGCCCATCTACCAGCCAGAGGTTCCAGGATGTCAAACAGCAATGATTTTCCCCTCGTCGAAGCGCCCGCCGCCGGACGCAAAGGCGTATTTTCCATCGCCATGGTGTTGTTCAGCTTTACCTTTTTCACCGGCACGATGTTTGCCGGCGGCAAACTCGGCGTCTCCTTTTCCATCGTCAATCTGCTGTGGATAGCCGTCATCGGCAACGCCTTGCTGGCCCTCTATGCCGCGTCGCTGGGCTGGATCGCCGCGCGCAGCGGCCTGAATACGGTGCTGATGGGCCGCTTCTGCTTCGGGGAGATCGGCAGCAAGCTGGCCGACTTTATTCTTGGCTTTGCCGAGCTGGGCTGGTACGCCTGGGGCACCGCCACGGTCGCTATCTCGCTGGTGAAGATCCTCGCCCTGCCCGAGGCGCTGACCCAGCCGTTGATGGTGCTGTTTGGTATTTTGTTCTGCGTCACCGCGCTGGTGGGCTACAAGGGACTGGACGCGCTGTCGCGCCTGTCGGTGCCATTGATGTTTGTGCTGCTGATGGTCTCCATGTATCTGGCGCTGCACCACGCCGGTGGCTGGCAGGCAATGACCCGCATTGCGCCGAGCGACACCATGACCTGGTCGGCGGCCATCACCATGGTCTTCGGGACTTTCGCCAGCGGTGCCACCCAGGCGACAAACTGGACCCGGTTGGCTAACTCCAGCCGGACCGCCATTCTCGCCAGCATGGGCAGCTTCCTCATCGGTAACGGGCTGATGATCGTCGCCGGCGCCTGGTGCGCCATCGTTTATCAACAGGCCGATATTGTGGAAGTCCTGATCCTGCAGGGGCTGTCGGTCGCCGCGGTGATCATGCTGTGTCTCAACCTGCTGACCATTCAGGGACCCACCATCTATAACGTCTCTGCCGCCGCCTGCCATCTGCTGCGCAGCGAACGTCGCCGGACGCTGACCATCGCCGCCGCCGGGGTGGGCATTGTGCTGGCTATTGGCGGTATGTATGAAATGCTGATCCCCTTCCTTGTGCTGCTGGGCAGTATTATTCCGCCCATTGGCGGGGTGATCCTCGCCGACTACTGGTTCGCCCGCGGCGGGCGCTATCCCCTGCTGCAGAACGCCCGCCTGCCGCGTTTTAACTGGCTGGGACTCGGCGCCTACGCCGCCGGCGCGGTGGTGGCCTATCTGTCACCGTGGATCGCGCCGCTGGTGGGGATCACCGTCTCCGCGCTGGTCTATATCGTCCTGACCCTGCTAAGCAAACGCCAGCCTGCCGCCGTCGCGGAGCAGGAGTCATGAGCCTGACGGTCAGCGAACTGCTGGCCCTTGAGGGACTCTCCGCCCTGCGTCTGCGGGCGGGAAAGCAAGGGCTGCAGCGGGCCGTACGCTGGTACTACGTGGCGGAAAATGAA
Source organism: Klebsiella sp. G-Nf4 (assembly GCF_002810615.1). NCBI lineage: Bacteria > Pseudomonadati > Pseudomonadota > Gammaproteobacteria > Enterobacterales > Enterobacteriaceae > Klebsiella > Klebsiella sp. G-Nf4. The sequence continues at coordinate 184,069 of NZ_PION01000010.1, forward strand.
CATATCGCCGAGTGGATCATGGGCGGCGAGCTGGTCTTTATCACCGGCATCAACCATCCCCGTGATGAAGCCAACCTGATCCAGTTGCTGATGGAGGGCAAACAGCGCGGCATCGCCGGGATGGTGATCCTCACCGGCGAGGCCTATATCCACGCCATTCCCGCCACGCTGATCGCCCTTGCCGACGAGCTGGGCATTCCGCTGATTGAGCAGCCCTACCTGCTGAAGATGGTGATTGTCACCGAGCGCATCGGCACCGCGCTGGTCCGCAGCGAAAACGCCCTGCAGTCACAGCGCGACATTCTGATGCAGCTGGTCACCGGCGACTATCCGGATCTGCAGATGCTCCATCAGCGCGCCCTCCACCAGCAGCTCGATTTTACCCGTCCGCTGCGGCTGGCGGCGCTGCGTCTGGAGGGGCTGTCCCGCCTGTTTCGCCAGTTCCCGCCCGAACAGGCCGAAGCCTGGCTGCTGCAGGCCCACCGCAGCGTGCGTCAGCAGCTGCAACAGCAGCTCAACCAGCAGGGCAACCCCTTCCCGCTGCTGGAGCGCAGCAACATGTTCCTTTTCCTGCTGCCGGATGAGGAGGGGGAAGGCTTTCAGCAGAAAAAATGGCTGCAGCAGTGGCTGCAGGCGCTGGCGGACGGAGAGGAGAGTTTGTCGCTGCTCTGCGGCCTCTCCGCGCCGGTCAGGCAGCTGCAGGGTTACCCGCGGGCGCTGTCGCAGGCGCGCCAGGCGCTGGATCTGTGCGATACCCTGCGGCCGACCCAGCGCATCAGCGACTATCAGCAGCTGGGGTTTATCAAACTGTTGTCCGCGGTCAGCGACCCGGCGCTGCTCAACGATTTTATGCACGACACTCTGGGCTGCCTGATCGAGCCGGGCCGCAAAGCGCCATGGCTACTACTGGAGACCCTCGAGACGCTGCTGCAGGAGAACGGCAATGTGGTGCGGGCCGCCGACCGGCTGGGCCTGCATCGCAACACATTGCATCAGCGCATCCAGCGTATTGAAAAACTGACCGGCTACCCGGTCAGCCACCCTCAGTTTCATCTCAACGCCTCGGTCGCGCTGGTGATCTGGCGTTTATCGCAAAACCATTTACAGGACCCACCATGAAAATTATTAACGCTCGCCTGCGCCGCCAGGAGGCGCTGTTTACTCTTGACCTGCAGGACGGGATGATTCACCGCATCACCGCCCAGGCCGCGATGCAGACTGCCGACGCCGGGGATATCGACGCCCAGGGCCGGCTGGCGATCCCGCCCTTCGTCGAGCCGCATATTCATCTTGATGCCACCCTCACCGCGGGCGAGCCGGAGTGGAACCGCAGCGGCACCCTGTTTGAAGGCATCACCCGCTGGAGCCAGCGCAAAGCGAGTATTACCCCGGAGGACACCCGCCAGCGGGCGCTGAAAACCATCGGCATGCTGCGCGACTTCGGCGTCCAGCACGTCCGTACCCATGTGGATGTCACCGATCCGTCGCTGTCGGCCCTGAAGGCGCTGCTGGCGGTGAAACAAGAGGCCGCCGATCTTATCGATCTGCAGATTGTCGCCTTCCCGCAGGAGGGGATCGAATCTTACCCCGACGGCCGCGGACTCATGACCCGCGCCATCGAGATGGGCGCCGACGTGGTGGGCGGCATTCCGCACTATGAGAACACCCGCGACAAAGGGGTCAGCTCGGTGATGTTTTTGATGGACCTCGCCCAGCGCTACGGCCGCCTGGTGGATGTCCACTGCGATGAAATCGACGATCCGCAATCACGTTTCCTCGAAGTGCTGGCGGAAGAGGCGCGGGTGCGCGGCATGGGGGCCCAGGTCACCGCCAGCCACACCTGCGCGATGGGCTCTTATGATAACGCCTACTGCTCGAAGCTGTTTCGCCTGCTGAAAGCCTCGGGCATCAACTTCATCTCCTGCCCGACCGAAAGCATTCATCTGCAGGGCCGATTTGATAGCTGGCCGAAACGGCGCGGCGTCACCCGGGTGGCGGAGCTGGATCGCGCAGGCATCAACGTCTGCTTTGCCCAGGACTCGATTCAGGATCCGTGGTACCCGCTGGGGAACGGCAATATCCTGCGTATTCTGGATGCCGGGCTGCACATCTGCCATATGCTCGGCTATGACGATCTGCAGCGCTGTCTCGACTTTGTCACCGATAACAGCGCCCGGGCGCTGTGTCTGGGCGATAACTACGGCCTCGCCGAAGGCCGCCCGGCGAATCTGCTGATCCTCGATGCGGAAAACGACTACGAGGCCGTTCGGCGCCAGGCACGGGTGCTGACCTCCATTCGCCACGGCAAGGTGATTTTGCAGCGTGAGGTGGAGCACATCCGCTACCCGGCATAGGGCGCAAGGCGCTGCGCGACGACGCCTTTCTGTGATACCTTTTCAGGCAGTGTGCGTGACCGACGCCCGCCCGGGCGTCGGCTTCCTGGATAACAGACGGCGCGAAACGACGATGAGCGATAAAAAATGGATTAAGGCCGAGGACGTGGCCAGACTGGCCGGCGTCTCGCGCTCGGCGGTCTCCCGCACCTTCACCCCCGGCGCCTCGGTGTCGGATAAGACCCGGCAGAAGGTGCTGAGCGCCGCGGAAGCCCTGGGCTATCAGGTGAATATCATCGCCCGGACGATGATCACTGGCAGCAGTAATTTTATCGGCATCGTCACCGCCGGTTTCGACAACCCGTTTCGCAGCAAACTGCTGGCGCCGCTGGTCCATCAGCTGGCGCTCAATGGCTTTATGCCGCTGCTGATGAACGCTGACGATCCGCAGCAGCTCGCCCCCTCGCTTAAACAACTGCTGAGCTATCACGTCGCCGGGGTGATCATCACCTCCGGCGCGCCGCCGCTGTCGCTGGCGGAAGAGTATCTGGCGCGCAAGATCCCCGTCACTCTGATCAACCGTCATGCGGACCTCGCCGGCTGCGATCGGGTGTGCAGCGATAACGCCCAGGGAGCGAAGCTGGTAGCGGGCTTGTTCAGTCGTCGAGGCTGGCAGCAGGTTGGCTTTATTGGCGAAAATCGCGAGAACTTCAGCACCCGCGAGCGCTATGAGGCTTTTATCGCCCGGACGTCGGGTATGACGGTGAGCAGCCGCTTCTGCGACGGCGGCGGCTATCAGGCCGGCTACCAGGCCGCCAGAGAATTGGTTGCTGAAAACCCCGGGGTGCAGGCGCTGTTCTGCGCCACCGATATGCTGGCGCTGGGCGCCCTGGATGGCCTGCGGGACGCCCCCGCCCCGCTGCCGGCCATCGTCGGTTTTGACGATATCCCGCAGGCGGACTGGCAGCCCTATCAGCTCACCACCGTCCAGCAGAATACCGCCCTGCTGGCGCACCACGCGGTGGATCTGTTGATGACGCGGATCGCCCGCTTCAGCCTGCCCTCACGCCATCGCGAAGTGCCAGTGAAACTAATTATTCGTCATAGCGCTAAATGAAAAAATCATTTTATGCTGGAGCGATCACAGAATCTTCTGCGAAACCCGGCCACACTCATTCGGCCCTTCGGGGCTGTTTTTTTTACGCAAAATGCACACGTGTGCAAAATAGGGAGTCACTATGCAATCTCAGGAATCAGAAGCGCTACAGGCCCGCTACCGTCTGGCCTGCGAGCTGGCGAAGGCGGGGGCTGAGCTGGCGTTTGAATACTATCAACAGCGCGAGGCGCTGACCGTCGACCATAAAGGCGATGACCTGCAGGATGTGGTCAGCGTGGCCGACAAACGGGTGGAGGCCTTTGTCAAACAGCGCATTCAGAGCGCGTTTCCGCAAGATGGCTTTCTCGGCGAAGAGAGCGGCACCCGCCTGCCCGACGCCCGGATCCTGTGGGTGGTCGACCCCATCGATGGCACCAGCTGTTTCCTCAACGGCCTGCACACCTGGTGCCTGTCGCTGGCGATCGTCGCCGACGGCGAACCGGTCATCGGCGTGGTCTACGACCCCAACCATCGCGAGCTGTTTCACGCCCTGCGGGGCCATGGCGCCTGGCTCAACGACGCCCCGATCCGTCCACACCCCGCGACGACGGTCAAAGAGGGCGTGATGGGCGTCGGCACCTCGCATCGCGTCACCCCGGCGGACTTTCTGCCGTTTCTGCAGGCGCTGCTCAGCGACGGCGGCATGTTTATCCGCAACGGTTCCGGGGCGTTGATGAGCGCCTGGGCGGCGGCTGGCCGGTTGATTGGCTACTACGAGCCGCACATGAACCCGTGGGACGCCCTGCCGGGGCTGGTGCTGATGCGCGAAGCGGGCGGCGCCAGCAACGATTTTCTGGCTCAGGAGGGGATCCAGCGCGGCAATCCGCTGCTGCTGGCCAGCCAGACGCTGTACCCGCAGCTGAAAAAGATGATCCCCCAACCCTTACATTAACCCTTACGGGTCAGGCTATCTCTGATTATGTACTCTACACAGTAACGATAACTTCACTCACGGACGAACCACATCAATCAGTCACGCCTCCGACCTGCGGAGAACCACTTATGTCTGGAATTATCGCTTTTTTCCGGGCGTCGCCGCCGAAAGCGGGCGCCGCGTTTGATGAACACCGTTTTCGCCGGGTGCGCTGGCAAACCTTTATCGCCATGACCCTGGCCTACGTGACCTTTTACGTCTGCCGTTTATCATTCACCGTCGCCAAAAGCGCGCTGGTGGAGCTGGGGATCACCCCGACGGAGCTGGGCATGATCGGCTCTACCCTGTTCTTCAGCTACGCCATCGGCAAACTGGTCAACGGCTTTATCGCCGATCACGCCAACGTGGTGCGCTATATGAGCCTCGGTTTATTGCTCAGCGCCGGGATGAACCTGATGATGGGGATGACCACTAACGCCCTGCTGCTGGCCATCTTCTGGGGGATCAACGGCTGGGCCCAGTCGATGGGCGTCGGCCCCTGCGCGGTCTCGCTGGCGCGCTGGTACGGCGTTAAGGAGCGCGGCACCTTCTATGGCATCTGGTCGACGGCGCATAATATCGGCGAGGCGGTGACCTATATGGTGATCGCCGCGGTGATCGCCGGATTTGGCTGGCAGATGGGCTACCTGTCCACCGCCGCGCTCGGCGCCGCCGGGGTGGTGCTGCTGGTGCTGTTCATGCACGATTCGCCGCAGAGCAGCGGCTTCCCGTCCATCAACGTCATCCGCGATGAACCGCAGGAGGAGGCCGAAGCGCGCGGCTCGGTGTTTAAAAACCAGCTGCTGGCGCTGCGCAACCCGGCGCTGTGGACCCTCGCCCTCGCCTCCGCCTTTATGTACATCGACCGCTACGCCGTCAACTCGTGGGGGATCTTCTTTCTCGAGCAGGATAAAGCCTATTCCACGCTGGAGGCGTCCGGGATTATCGGCGTCAACGCCATCGCCGGGATCGCCGGGACCATCATCGCCGGCATGCTCTCCGACCGCTTTTTCCCGCGCAACCGCAGCGTGATGGCCGGGTTTATCAGCCTGCTGAACACCGCCGGCTTCGCCCTGATGCTCTGGTCGCCGCACAATTATTACACTGACATTCTGGCGATGGTTATCTTCGGGGCCACCATTGGCGCCCTGACCTGCTTCCTCGGCGGGCTGATTGCCGTCGATATCTCCTCGCGCAAAGCCGCCGGGGCCGCGCTCGGCACCATCGGCATCGCCAGCTACGCCGGGGCCGGCCTGGGCGAGTTTCTCACCGGGATCATTATTGATAAAACGGCGATCCTCGAGAACGGCAAAACGCTGTATGATTTCAGCACGCTGGCGCTGTTCTGGGTGGGTACCGGTCTGGGTTCCGCGCTACTCTGTTTTACCACTGCCGCCATCGTCGCCCGGCGCCATGCCGTCGAACGGCAGACCTCGTTCTCCTCATAACCGATTAACGAATAAGGAAGAAGATATGATGCCTGCAAGACATCAGGGGCTGTTACGCCTGTTTATCGCCTGCGCGCTGCCGCTGCTGGCGCTGCAATCTGCCGCCGCCGCGGACTGGCAACTGGAGAAAGTGGTCGAGCTCAGCCGCCACGGTATCCGCCCGCCGACGGCCGGTAACCGGGAAGCCATCGAGGCCGCCACCGGACGACCGTGGACCGAGTGGACCACCCATGACGGCGAGCTCACCGGTCATGGCTATGCCGCCGTGGTCAACAAAGGGCGTGAGGAAGGCCAGCACTATCGCCAGCTCGGCCTGCTGCAGGCGGGATGCCCGACGGCGGAGTCGATTTACGTGCGCGCCAGCCCGCTGCAGCGGACGCGGGCGACCGCCCAGGCGCTGGTGGATGGCGCCTTCCCCGGCTGCGGCGTCGCTATCCATTACGTCAGCGGGGACGCCGATCCCCTGTTTCAGACCGACAAGTTCGCCGCCACGCAAACGGACCCCGCCCGTCAGCTGGCAGCGGTGAAAGAGAAAGCCGGGGATCTGGCGCAGCGCAGGCAGGCGCTGGCGCCAGCCATCCAGCTATTGAAACAGGCGGTTTGTCAGGCCGATAAACCCTGCCCGATCTTCGACACCCCCTGGCAGGTCGAGCAGAGCAAAAGCGGGAAAACCACCATTAGCGGACTGAGCGTGATGGCCAACATGGTGGAAACGCTGCGCCTCGGCTGGAGTGAAAACCTGCCTCTCAGCCAGCTGGCGTGGGGCAAGATCACCCAGGCCAGTCAGATCACTGCCCTGCTGCCGCTGTTAACGGAAAACTACGATCTGAGTAACGATGTGTTGTATACCGCGCAAAAACGCGGGTCGGTGCTGCTCAACGCCATGCTCGACGGCGTCAAACCGGAGGCGACCCCGAACGTACGCTGGCTGCTGCTGGTGGCGCATGACACCAATATCGCCATGGTGCGTACGCTGATGAACTTTAGCTGGCAGCTGCCGGGCTACAGCCGGGGAAATATCCCGCCGGGCAGTAGCCTGGTGCTGGAGCGCTGGCGCAACGCGAAGAGCGGGGAACGCTATCTGCGGGTCTATTTCCAGGCGCAAGGCCTCGACGACCTGCGTCGTCTGCAGACGCCGGACGCGCAGCACCCGATGCTGCGTCAGGAGTGGCGTCAGCCGGGCTGCCGTCAGACCGACGTCGGTACGCTGTGTCCCTTCCAGGCAGCTATTACCGCCCTCGGTCAGCGTATCGACCGGCCGTCCGCCCCCACGATAACGATGGTTCTGCCGTAGCGGCGCGGGCCCGGGAAAGCTGTTTTTTCCAGGCCCGGCACGGTGTCTGCTATCCGTTGTCCGGCGCAAACGCCCCGGCGGCGACCTGCGCCGGGGTGACCACCCCGCTGTCCAGCACCCAGCCGCTTATCAGCCCAGCAGGCGTGACGTCGAACGCCGGATTGTAAACGGCAGCCCCCGTCGGCGCCCACTGTACCGCGCCGAAGCTGCCCGCCACCCCGGTCACTTCCGCCGCGGCGCGCTGCTCAATGGGGATCGCCGCGCCGTTCGGGCAATAGCGGTCGAGGGTGGTCTGCGGGGCAGCGACGTAAAACGGGATCTGGTGATAATGGGCCAAAACCGCCAGAGAGTAGGTGCCGATTTTATTCGCCACGTCGCCGTTGGCAGCGATACGGTCGGCGCCGACCCACACTGCGTCCACCTGCCCCTGCGCCATCAGGCTGGCGGCCATTGAATCGGTGATCAGCTGATACGGCACGCCCAGTTCGCCCAGCTCCCAGGCGGTTAAACGTCCGCCCTGCAGCAACGGCCGGGTTTCATCGACCCACACGTTGGCCACCTTTCCCTGCCGGTGCGCCAGCGCGATAACCCCCAGGGCGGTCCCCACCCCGGCGGTCGCCAGGCCGCCGGTGTTGCAGTGGGTCAGCAGTCGACTGCCGGGCTTCACCAGTGCACTGCCTGCCTCAGCGATGCGGTCGCACAGCTGTTCATCTTCTTCGACCAGACGCAGGGCTTCCGCTTCCAGCGCCTGCGGGTAATCTTCCCGGGCCAGCGCCTGCTTCATGCGATCCAGATTATTCATCAGGTTGACCGCCGTCGGCCGCGCCGCGCGCAGCGTCTCCAGCGCCTGCTGGAGTTCATCCCGGTTCAGTCCGCGCTGGGCCAGCAGAGCCAGCAGCAGGCTGGCGGACAGGCCAATCAACGGCGCGCCGCGCACCCGCAGGGCGTGAATATGGTCCACCAGCAGCGCAACGTTATCCGCCGCCAGCCAGCGTTTTTCCTGCGGCAAGGCCTGCTGGTCGAGAATAAAAAGCTGATTTTCACTCACCCGCAGGCTGGTGGTCTGTAATGTCTGCATGTCGTTAAATCCCTGTTGCGTTGTTGTATCACATTGTGTCAGGATGGAATCCAGAAGTATAGACGTCTGAACGGCTTAATCAGAATTCGAGGATCGAGGCAATGTCGCAATACCATACCTTCACCGCCCACGATGCCGTGGCTTACGCGCAACAGTTCGCCGGCATCGACAACCCATCTGAGCTGGTCAGCGCGCAGGAAGTGGGCGATGGCAACCTCAATCTGGTGTTTAAAGTGTTCGATCGCCAGGGCGTCAGCCGGGTTATCGTCAAACAGGCCCTGCCCTACGTGCGCTGTGTCGGCGAATCCTGGCCGCTGACCCTCGACCGTGCCCGTCTGGAAGCGCAGACCCTGGTCGCCCACTATCAGCACAGCCCGCAGCACACGGTAAAAATACATCACTTTGATCCCGAGCTGGCGGTGATGGTGATGGAAGATCTTTCCGACCACCGCATCTGGCGCGGGGAGCTTATCGCTAACGTCTACTACCCGCAGGCGGCCCGCCAGCTTGGCGACTATCTGGCGCAGGTGCTGTTTCACACCAGCGATTTCTATCTCCATCCCCACGAGAAAAAAGCGCAGGTGGCGCAGTTTAGTAACCCGGCGATGTGCGAGATCACCGAGGATCTGTTCTTTAACGACCCGTATCAGATCCACGAGCGCAATAACTACCCGGCGGAGCTGGAGGCCGATGTTGCCGCCCTGCGCGACGACGCGCAGTTAAAGCTGGCTGTGGCGGCGCTGAAGCACCGTTTCTTTGCCCATGCGGAAGCGCTGCTGCACGGCGATATCCACAGCGGGTCGATCTTCGTTGCCGAAGGCAGCCTGAAGGCCATCGACGCCGAGTTCGGCTATTTCGGCCCCATTGGTTTCGATATCGGCACCGCCATCGGCAACCTGCTGCTTAACTACTGCGGCCTGCCGGGCCAGCTCGGCATTCGCGACGCCGCCGCCGCGCGCGAGCAGCGACTGAACGATATCCACCAGCTGTGGACCACCTTCGCCGAACGCTTCCAGGCGCTGGCGGCGGAGAAAACCCGCGACGCGGCGCTGGCTTACCCCGGCTACGCCTCCGCCTTTCTGAAGAAAGTCTGGGCCGACGCGGTTGGCTTCTGCGGCAGCGAACTGATCCGCCGCAGCGTCGGGCTGTCGCACGTCGCGGATATCGACACTATCCAGGACGACGCCATGCGTCATGAATGCCTGCGCCACGCCATTACCCTCGGCAAAGCGCTGATTGTGCTGGCCGAGCGTATCGACAGCGTCGACGAGCTGCTGGCGCGGGTACGCCAGTACAGCTGAGTTCGGCCTGTTGCCCTCACCCCAACCCTCTCCCACAGGGAGAGGGAGCAAACCCTAAAAAAGTGCAATCTTCAGGGTTTGCCCGGCGGCGCTGCGCTTGCGCGGGCCTACAGATAACCGCATAACGGTTTGATATTGCAGTCTTTCGTAGGCCGGGTAAGGCGAAAGCCGCCACCCGGCAGAAATGCGAGCACCATTTTGCGTTTACCTTGTCCTCATCCCAGATACTCAATCACCGACAGCCCGCCGTTATAATCGGTGCTGTAGATAATGCCCTGCGCATCGACAAACACGTCACAGGACTGGATCACCTGCGGGCGGCCGGGACGGGTATCCATCATCGTCTTCGGCGCCGCCGGCACCAGCGCTCCGGTCTCCTGCGGACGATACGGGTTAGATATATCGTAAGCCCGCACGCCGGCATTCTGATACGTGGCGAAGATAAGCGTCGAGCTGACAAAGCTGCCGGGACGATTCTCATGCAGGTTGTGCGGGCCGAAATGCGCCCCTTTCGCCACATAATCCGCTTCGTCCGGCGGCGGGAACGTGGCGATGCTCACCGGGTTTGACGGCTCGCGGATATCGAACAGCCAGATCAGCTTCTCGCCGTCCTCCTGATTGTCGAGCACCGCTTCGTCGAGCACCACCAGCAGGTCACGATCCGGTAGCGGCAGCGCGGTATGCGTCCCGCCGCCGAACGGCGGGCTCCAGTTGCGATGGCTAATCAGCGTCGGCTGGGTACGGTCTTTGACATCCAGCAGCGTCAGACCGCCGTCGCGCCAGCTGCCATAGGCGGTATCCCCGGCAATAATGGCGTGATGCAGCGCATAGCGTTTGCCCTGCGGCCAGTCCGGTGTTTCACCGCCGGCCTGGTGCATCCCCGGTAGCCACCAGCGCCCGGCCACTTCGGGCTTACGCGGATCGGCCAGATCGATGGTCAGGAAGATGTAGTCGGTAAAACCGTCGATCAGCGCGGACACATACGCCCAGCGCCCGCCGACGTACCAGATGCGGTGAATACCGATGCCGTTAAGCGACAGGAAACTGATTTCCCGCGGCTGCGCGGGAGTGGAAATATCAAAGATGCGCAGCCCGGCGCTCCAGCCCTTGTCCTGCACATCGCTGACCGTGTCGCCCACCGAGCGGGTGTAGTAGACTTTCTCATCAGCAAAACGGGCGTCGGCAAACAGATCCCGGGCGTTGATCACCAGCAGCAGATCGTCATGCGCCTGCAGATGCACGTTCCAGGTGCCCGGCGGCGCGGCAATATAGTTGACGGTGGTGGGCCGGGTCGGATCGCGAACATCGACCACGGAAAAGCCCTGCGACACCATATGGCCGATATAGGCGAATCCGCGATGCACCATCAGCTGCACGCCGTCCGGACGACCGCCCTGATCGCTATGACCAATCAGCCGCATATTGCGGCTGTATTCGGGGGAAGGTAATGCTGACATAGGGGATCCCTTTCGCCCGGTGGCATGGTTTTTCCCCCTCTCCCTGTGGGAGAGGGCCGGGGTGAGGGCACCAGGCCGCCCCCCACCGCCACCCGGCTTGATTTTATTTGTTTTTCGCTTCCAGCGTCGCGAACCACGGCGCGATAAAGTCTTCAGTCTGGCCCCAGCCAGGGATAATTTTCCCCAGCGACGCCACGTTCACCGCCCCCGGCTGGGCCGCCAGCAGCGCCTGCGGAATCGCCGCCGCTTTGAAGTCGTAGGTGGCTGGCGTCGGCTCGCCGGCGATCTTATTGGCGATCAGCCGCACGTTGGTCGCGCCAATAAGCTTCGGATCCACCGCCACGCTCACTTTCCACGGGCTGCCTGCTTCGCGCATCAGCTGCAGATCCTGGTTGGAAATATCAATGCTGTAGAGTTTGATCTCGGTGCGGCCATTCTCTTTCAGCGCTTTGTAGGCCCCCTGGCTAAAGGCATCCCAGGTGCCCCAGATAGCGTCGATTTTCCCTTTCGGATACTTGGCGAGGATCGCCCCCACCTTGTTAGCGGTGTCGCCCTGCACATCGGATGAAACGGCGCCGATCGACTCCAGTTCTTTAATTCCCGGATTTTGCTTCAGCAGCGTCAGGTAAGCCGCCTGACGGCGCTCCATCGGCGGGAAGCCCGCCACCCACAGCTTGACGATGTTGGCCTTGCCGTTAAAGTCTTTCACCAGCTGACCAAAAGAGAGCTCGGTCAGCGAGGCGTCATCCTGCTGGCTGACCGTCACCCCGGGGATCTCACCGCTCACCGCGGTATCGAACACCGCCACTTTGATCCCGGCATCCACCGCCTTCTTCACCAGGGCGGTGGAATACGGGTCACGCCCCTGGGAGAGAATAATGCCATCGTATTTCTGGCTGATGGCCTGGTTGACGAAGTCCTGGAATTTGGCGTCATCGCCGTTGCTCAGGAAGGTGCTGATTTTGAAACCGAGCTTTTTGCCTTCCTGCAGCGCCCCGGAGACAAACTGGGTGGTGTTATCGTCAGACCCCAGGTTGCGGATCACCGCAATACGGATCGGGCCGCTGTGCTCGGCAATCGCCGCCGGCACCGGCGTCGGGGCAGTGGCCAGCGCCGCCGTCGACTGCAGCAGACCCAGCGTCATCAGAGAGAGTGCGATCTTTTTCATGCTGTTTACCCTGTAAAATGTTAAGTACGGCGCTGAAAATAGGTCAGTGCCAGCGCGCCAGCCAGGACCAACCCTTTAATAATGTCCATCGCGTAATACGGCACCGAGAGCATCACCAGCCCGTTGGAGAGCACGCCGAGGATCACCGCCCCCACCAGCGTCCCCAGGGCGTTCGGTTTACCGGAGCCCGCCAGCGAAAAGCCGATCCATGCCGCCGCCACCGCGTCCATCAGATAGCCGCCGCCGGCGTTGACCTGCGAGGATCCGATACGCGAGGCCAGCAGAATGCCGCCCAGTCCGGCCAGCAGCGAGGCAATCACGTATGCTGCGACTTTGTAACGCGTGATCCGCAGGCCGGAGAGCCGCGCGGCTTCCGGGTTGCCGCCGATGGCGTACATCCGCCGTCCGTGGGTGGTGAACGACAGCGCCAGCTGAGCGACCAGCGTCACCACCAGCATGATGATGACGATGGTCGGCACCTGCCCCAGCTCGCCAAAGGCCGCCGGGATAGTGCCTTCCGCCATCTCGCCGCTCGGCAGCACCATGTTTTCAGTAATCGAACCGCCGTAGCTGTAAGTCATCGCCACGCCCTGAATCACAAACAGGCTGGCCAGGGTGGCGAGCATGTCAGGAATGCGCAGCACCACGATCAGAAAGGCGTTAAACAGCCCCACCAAGGTGCAGAGCGCGAGGGTGATCAGAATCGCTTCGGTGGTCCCCAGGCCATGCCAGACAAACAGGGAAATCACCAGCGCGTTAGCCAGCGATGCCGTCGATCCCACCGACAGATCAAAGCCGCCAATGGTGAGAGAAATCGACACCCCGATGGCAATCACCGTGACAATCGCGATCGAGCGCAGAATGTTGATGATGTTGAACGGATCAAGGAAGTTGTCCGAGGCGAGGCCAAAGACCGCCACCAGCAGCACCACGGTCAGCAACATGCCCCACTTATAGAGAAAATCAAAAAATCGCTGACGGCCCGATACCGTCGCGTTTACTGCCAGGGCCTTGCTCACGCTGCCGCTCCTCCGGTTGAATAATAAAGCAACGTCTCTTCCCGGGCTTCCGCGCCGGGGATCTCCGCCACAATCCGTCCGTCCCATAGCACGCAGATGCGGTCGCATAAACCGACCAGCTCGGCGAATTCACCCGAGGCATAAATCACCCCTTTGCCTTCCCGCGCCAGACCATCGATCAGCATGAACAGATCGGTTTTCGCTTTCACATCGACCCCTTTGGTCGGTTCGTCAAAAATCAAAACATTGGCATGACTGCGCAGCCATTTGCCAATGGCCACCTTCTGCTGATTGCCGCCGGAAAGACGGCGCAGCGTCTGCCCCGGGCCAGTGGCGCGCACGCCGAGGCGGGCAATCACCTCCTCCGCCCAGCGCCAGGCCTGCCGATGGCCAAACAGGCTCCAGCGCGAAAAGCTGTTATCGGCGCTGACCGCCAGGTTCATCGCGATCGGCTCTTCGATGAAAATGCCCTCTTTGCGCCGCTCCTCCGGGACCAGCGCCAGGCCGCGCCCCACCGAGTCGGCTGGATCGCGCGGTCGCCACGGCTGGCCGTTCAGCTCGCCACGCTGCACCCGGCTTTTGCTGGCGCCGAACAGCGCTTTGCACAGCTCGGTTTTGCCCGCGCCGGCCAGCCCGGCGATACCAAGAATTTCCCCCTTCCGCAGGCGCAGCGAAATATCCTGCAGCAGCGCCTCATCATGCAAACCGTCAATCTGCAGCAGCACCTCTTCGCCGTGCGGCGGGCGCGGCGGCGGGAAGATATCGCTCAGCTCGTGGCCCAGCATCTTTTCGACAATCTGTTCGCCGCTCAGCGGCGCCATCGGGCCGCTTTCAATCAGCCGCCCGTCGCGCAGCACCGTCAGGGTGTCGCAGATTGCCTTCAGTTCATGGATACGATGCGAAATAAACACCACCCCGATCCCCTGCTGCTGCAGACGGCGTACTACCGCAAACAGGCGCTCACTTTCATGCTGATCCAGCGGCGCGGTGGGCTCATCCAGAATCAAAAAGCGGCAATGATGCGACAGGGCGCGGGCCAGCAGGATTTGCTGTTTTTCGGCGAGCGTGCAGCTGTCAATGGAGCGTCTGACGTCCAGCGCCACGTCCAGCTGCGCCAGCGCCTCGCGCGCCAGCTGCCGAACCCGCGACCAGCGAAACGCCATGCCCGGCTCCGCCAGCCTGTCCAGCATGATGTTTTCCGCAATGCTCAGGCCCGGTACCAGCGCCACATCCACCTCCTGCTGCACCAGGTGGATCCCCAACTGTTTAGCATCCCGCGGCGAACGAATGGTGACCGGCTGATCGTTGATCGTCACCTCGCCCTGATAGTGAGCATGCGTCCCGCACAGCACGGCCATCAACGTCGACTTACCCGCGCCGTTGGCCCCGGTCAGGGCATGCACCGACCCGCCATGAAGGGTAAAGTCCACCTTGTTCAGTGCCTGAAAGCCGGAGAAGGCCAGGCTAATGTTATGCATCTCAAGGCGGTTCGCGCTCATCACTGTTCCCGTGCGGTAATTAATCTTCTGATTTAACGAATTTTTCATAGCCGCCGCTGGCTGACAACTGCGTAAAAAGCATAAGATACAACGAAATAATATTAGCCATCTGGATGTCCAGACATAACATCAGTTTAGCCCAACACCTATAAGGACAGCTTCCATGAGCAACAGCGACATCCGCGTCGTACCCGGCCCGGCCAACTATTTCTCCCACCCTGGCAGCCTTGAGCGGCTGAGCGATTTTTTCAGCGCCGACCAGCTCTCGCGGGCGGTGTGGGTCTATGGCGAGCGCGCCCTGGCCGGTGCCGAACCTTTTCTGCCGGCGGCCTTCCACCTGCCGGAGGCAAAAAAGATCCGCTTTACCGGCCACTGCAGCGAACGCGACGTGGCGGAGCTGGTGCAGGCCTCCGGTGACGATCGGGCGGTAGTGATTGGCGTCGGCGGCGGCGCGCTGCTCGACAGCGCGAAAGTGCTGGCCCGCCGCCTGGGGGTACCGCTGGTGGCCATCCCGACTATCGCCGCTACCTGCGCGGCGTGGACGCCGCTCTCGGTGTGGTACAGCGACGCCGGACAGGCCCTGAATTTTGAGATCTTCGATGACGCCAACTTCCTGGTGCTGGTCGAGCCGCGCATCATTCTCAACGCCCCGGCGGAGTATCTGCTGGCGGGCATTGGCGACACCTTAGCCAAATGGTATGAGGCCGTGGTGCTGGCGCCGCAGCCGGAGGCGCTGCCGCTCACCGTGCGGCTGGGGATTAACGGCGCGCTGGCGATCCGCGACGTGCTGCTGGCCAGCAGCGAAACGGCGCTGGCGGACCAGCGCCGCGGCGATCTGACCCAGGCGTTTCGCGATGTGGTAGATGCGATTATCGCCGGCGGCGGGATGGTTGGCGGGCTGGGGGAACGTTACACCCGGGTCGCCGCCGCCCATGCGGTGCACAACGGACTGACGGTGCTGCCGCAGACGGATAAATTCCTCCACGGTACCAAAGTCGCCTACGGCATTCTGGTACAGAGCGCCCTGCTTGCTCAGGACGATGTGCTGGCGCAGTTAGTGCAGGCGTATCAGCGCTTTAACCTGCCGACCACCCTGGCGGCACTGGAGGTCGATATCAATAACCGCACAGAACTGGACCGGGTCATTGCCCATACCCTGCGCCCGGGCGAGTCGATTCACTATTTACCGGTGACGTTAACCCCTGAGGTTCTGCGCGCGGCGTTTGAGAAGGTGGAATACTTCAGCCGTTAATCACCCCGACCGTCTATACCTAATGATGATTCTCACCACTCTCGCAACGAGGTCATCATGCAGATCGATTTAACAGGTAAGAAGGCGCTGGTTACCGGCGCCAGCCGTGGGTTGGGTCGCGCAATCGCGCTGTCGCTGGCACGCGCCGGTGCCGATGTGGTTATTACGTATGAAAAATCGGCCGATAAAGCCCAGGCAGTCGCCGATGAAATAAAGGCGCTGGGTCGGCACGGCGAGGCGGTGCAGGCCGACAGCGCCAGCGCGCAGGCGATTCAGGATGCCGTCACCCATGCGGCCCGGTCCCTCGGCGGGCTGGATATTCTGGTCAACAACGCCGGGATCGCCCGCGGCGGCCCACTGGAATCCATGACGCTGGCGGACATTGACGCGCTTATCAACGTCAATATTCGTGGGGTGGTCATCGCCACCCAGGAAGCGCTGGTGCATATGGCCGATGGCGGACGGATCATCAATATCGGCAGCTGTCTGGCTAACCGCGTGGCCATGCCGGGCATCGCGGTTTACGCCATGACCAAGTCCGCCCTCAACTCCCTGACCCGTGGCCTGGCGCGTGATTTAGGCCCTCGCGGGATCACCGTTAACCTTGTCCATCCAGGGCCGACCAACAGCGATATGAACCCGGAAGACGGGGAACAGGCGGAAGCCCAGCGCCAGATGATTGCGGTCGGTCACTACGGCCAGCCGGAAGACATCGCCGCGGCGGTTACCTTCCTCGCCAGCCCGGCCGCCGGGCAGATCTCCGGTACGGGGCTGGACGTGGATGGCGGTTTGAACGCCTGATCGCACATTTTCTGCAAGCCTCTGTCACCCGGCAGAGGCCTTCCCGCTCCGCCTCGACGGGTTGCGTTTTGCCTCTTACCTGCGTTTTTTCTCCGCTCTACAGTACCCCATAAGAAATTCGGAATTTATCTAATAGTCTTATTATTTCCTTATATTTTGTGTGGGCGTACAGTGGAGGTACAGATGAAGATTGTCTGGTCAAAAACGGCAGATAAGCAATTTTCTAAAATCGATAATCGGTATAAGAGCCGCATTAAATCCAGGCTGGAGAAGATGGATGATAAAGCTTCACCTATCTCGGATATCAAAAAATTGTCCTCTCCCGAAAACCACTACCGGCTGCGATTAGGTGATTACAGAGTCATCTACACCTTTGGGGATCCGCCGGGCGATACCTGCTACGTCGTGGCGGTTAAACGCAGAACCACCACCACCTACCTTCATGAGGAACATACCGAATATGACTATTCAGTACATCAAGGATGAAGAAGGAAAAGACCAGTATGTCGTCATTCCTTACAGTGATTACTTTCGTATGCGCCTGGCGCTGCTGGAGTACGACGACGAGGATGAAAACGATTGGGAAGATATTCCTTATGAATCAGACATCTATGATAACGTCATGCTGCCTGGCGAAGTATGCGACGTGATGCATAAAGAAAACGTCAGCCTGCAGGCCGCGTGGCGCATCCTGCGCGGGCTATCCCAGCAGGAGGTCGCGGCTAAACTCGGCATCAGCCAGTCCGCGGTGTCACAGCTGGAAGCGCTGGACTCCCGTCCGCAGAAGCGCACCCGCGAGAAGCTGGCGGCGATTTACGGCTGTACCCAGGAGCAAATCAGCCTCTATCTCCCCAAAGAGGGTTAACAGCACTTCGCCCCGCCCTTGCCGCCGTAGCGCGCGTCCTGGCGCTCGCGAAAGAACTCTTCATAGGTCATCGGCGTCTGATCCGGGTGGGTTATTCGCATATGCTCGACGTAGTTATCGTAATCCGGCACGCCGATCATCATCTTCGCCGCCTGGCCTAAATATTTTCCCGCTTTGGAAAGGGTGTCGAACATAAGTCATTTCTCTTTTGTTTCCCTCTCCCAAAGGGAGAAGGAGGATCAGAAATGTAGGCCGGGTAAGGCGAAGCCGCCACCCGGCACACCGGTTAATGCGCCCCTTTCGCCTGGGTCTCAATCGCGTCCAGGTTTTCAGGCATTGGCTCATACGGCGTCTCTTTCGCCGTCGGTTTGTCCTCTTTCAGCGCCGCCAGCGCGGTTTTAATCGAGAACAGCGCCAGCACCACCACCACAATCATAAAGAAGATGGTCAGCCCGGCATCGAGACGGTTGTTAAACACCAGCTGCGCCAGCTGTGATTCGGTATATTGCGGCGGAATGGTGCCGCTGTCGATCATCGCCTGGAATTTATTAGCGATCGCCAGGAAACCGACTTTGGTATCCGGGCTGAACGACTTCTGCCAGCCGGCGGTCAGGGTACAGATCAGCAGCCAGCTGGTCGGCAGCAGCGCCACCCACGCGTAGCGCTGGCGCTTCATCTTGAACAGGACCACCGCGCAGAGCATCAGCGCCATCCCTGCCAGCATCTGGTTGGCGATACCGAACAGCGGCCACAGGGTGTTAATCCCGCCCAGCGGATCCACTACCCCCTGATGCAGGAAGTAGCCCCACGCCAGCACGCACAGCGCAGTCGCCAGCAGGTTAGCCAGCAGCGAGCTGGTTTTTTTCAGCCCGGGGCTAATCACGCCCAGCAGATCCTGCAACATGAATCGCGCCGCGCGGGTGCCGGCATCAACCGCCGTCAGGATAAACAGCGCCTCAAACAGAATGGCGAAGTGGTACCAGAACGAGACATCCATCAGCCCGCCCAGCGAGCCGTGCAGGATGTAGGCCATCCCCACCGCCAGGGTTGGCGCGCCGCCGGCGCGGGAGATAATCGACTGTTCACCCACCTCGCTGGCGATCTGATGCAGCGTATCAGGCGTAATGCTAAAGCCCCAGCCGCTCACCACCTGCGCCGCCGAGGCGACGACATCGGTGGTTCCCGCCGGCGCCAGCACCGCCATCGGGCTGTTCATCGCGAAGTAGACGCCCGGGTCGATGATACAGGCCGCCACCAGCGCCATAATGGCGACGAAGGATTCCATCAACATGCCGCCGTAGCCGATAAAGCAGGCCTGGCCTTCGTTGGCCAACATTTTCGGCGTGGTGCCGGAGGAGATCAGCGCGTGGAAGCCGGAGACCGCGCCGCAGGCGATGGTGATAAACAGGAACGGGAACAGGTTGCCGCTCCACACCGGGCCGGTACCGTCGACGAACTTGGTCAACGCCGGCATGGTCAGGGTCGGGCGCATAATCAGAATGCCAATCGCCAGCCCAACAATGGTGCCGATTTTCAGGAAGGTGGAGAGGTAGTCGCGCGGGGCCAGCAGCAGCCAGACCGGCAGTACCGCGGCAATAAAGCCGTAGCCCACCAGGATCCAGGTCAGCTGTACGCCGGTGTAATCAAACCACGGCGCCCAGGTCGGGCTTTCCGCCACCCAACCGCCGGAGATGATGGCGAACACCAGCATCACCAGGCCGATCACCGACACCTCGCCGATGCGTCCCGGACGCAGGTAACGAATATAGATGCCCATAAAGATCGCCAGCGGAATCGTAAAGGCGACGGTATAGGTGCCCCACGGGCTGTGGGTCAGCGCTTTCACCACGATCATCGCCAGGACCGCGAGGATGATGACCATGATCATAAAGCAAGCCACCAGCGCCAGGACGCCTGCGGTCGGCCCCATCTCCTCTTTAACCAGTTCGCCAAGCGAGCGGCCATCGCGACGGGTCGAAACAAACAGCACCATAAAGTCCTGTACTGCCCCGGCCAGCACCACGCCGGCGAGGATCCAGATCATCCCCGGCAGGTAGCCCATCTGCGCGGCGAGCACCGGGCCCACCAGCGGTCCTGCCCCGGCAATCGCCGCAAAATGGTGACCGAACAGCACTTTCTTGTCGGTTGGAACGTAGTCGAGGCCATCGTTATGCCGCACCGCCGGCGTCATTCGCGTCGGGTCAACGCCGAGCACGGTTTTGGCGATATACAGACCATAGAAACGATACGCGATCAGATAGACGCAGACCGCGGCGACGACAATCCACAGCGCGTTGATCTGCTCACCCCGGTTTAAGGCGATATAGCCGAGGGCAAAGGCGCCGATCACGGAGAGCAATGTCCAGATGAGGTATTTCCCTGAATTATTCATTGTTGTGGTCCACCGGTAGGGTAATCAGGATGTTACATTTTGTTTCTAGATCACAACGCAGAATTTAACAACATCGAAACAGCGCAGATGCCGTACGCCCACAGAGATTTGTCTCACATTGCTAGCGAGATCACTTAAGGCAGGAAAATGAATGAAAGGATTACCGTGAACGGTGCCGTTTTTTTTGTCGGGTGGCGGCTAACGCCTTACCCGACCTACAGATCCGTAGCCCGGCTAAGCGCAGCCCGAGCAGGGAAATTCCCGGATGGCGGCGCGCTGCGCCTTATCCGGGCTACTCATTGCGCCGATACGTAGCCCGGCTAAGCGTAGCGCAAGCCGGGGAAATAGCGGCTCCTTAGCCCAGCACCGCGGTGCCCAGACGACAAGTACAGCAGCGCCGCCCCTTCTCGTCATACACCACTATCTCCCAGCTCTGGCTCTGGCGGCCAAGATGTAGCGGACGGCATTCGCCGCGCACTTTCCCGCTGGAGACCGCCCGGTGATGGCTGGCGTTCAGCTCAGTCCCGACGACGCACTGCCCCTCTTCGGTCATCAGCCAACCGGCCATCGAGCCCAGCGTCTCCGCCAGCGCCGCGGAAGCGCCGCCGTGCAGCAGGCCAAACGGCTGATGGGTGCGCGCATCCACCGGCATCTCCGCCTCCAGCAGCCCCGCTTCCAGCCGGGTGTAGACGATCCCCAGATGCGCCACCATGGTGTTTTCGCTGCTGGCGTTCAGCGCCGCCAGCGTGAGCTCTCGCTTCCAGGCCATTTACGCCCCCAGCGTCGAGCCGCCATCAACCACAATATCCTGCAGCGTGATATGGCTGGCGTGAGAAGAGGCGAGGAACAAAATGGTATTGGCGATCTCCTGCGGACGGGCGATTTTGCCCAGCGGGATCCCGAGCTTAAACTGCTCGCCGAAGCCGCGGATCCGCTGCTGCTCGGCATCGTCGCTAACCCACAGGGTGCGCTGCATATCAGTATCGGTAGAGCCCGGCGAGACCAGATTACAGCGCACCCCGCTGCCCGCCAGCTCAAGGCCAACGGTTAACGCCAGGCTTTTCAGCGCCGCTTTCGAGGCGCCATAGGCGCTCATGCCGATACGCGGCGTATGCGCGGCATCGGAGGCGACGGTAACGATCGCCCCGCCCCGCTGACGGCGGAACTGGGCCATCGTCTGCTGAAACAGATTAAACGCGCCGCCAACGTTGACCGCGAAGGTCTGCTGCCAGTCTTCCGCGCTCAGCTGGTCGGTGGCGCCCATGCGCAGGATCCCGGCGGCGTTCACCAGCACGTCCAGTCGTTCGATGTTGTTGAGCAGCCGCGCGCACACGTCGCGAACCTGGTCGGCATCGGCGACGTCCAGCGTTTCGGTGGCAAACGGGTAGCCTTCGCCGACAAAGGCAAGGTCGAAACCGGTGACGTTAGCCCCAGCCTCGACGAAAGCCAGCGCGGTGGCATAGCCGATCCCTTTACCTGCGCCGGTCACCCACACGGTCTGGCCGCGAAAATCCAGCGCCGCCATTATTGCACCTCACGGGAGAGCAGCGCCCACCAGGCGTCGATGGTCGGGTTCTTCGCCAGCATCACGAAGTCGATATCGCCGTGCACTTTGCGCCAGCGGGCGGCCAGGGCCATCATCCGCACCGAATCCAGACCGTAGTCGATCAGGTTTTCATCATCCAGCGGTTCGTCGGATTCGTCGAGCAGCGGCAGGATCAGAGCGCGCAGCGCCGCTTTAGAAGCCGGCAGAGGCAGCAATTCTTCGGTCATCACCACGCGGCCGGAGCGGCCGGCGACGTATTTCAGCGCCATCAGGTGCTCTTCACGGCTGAAGTCCGCCAGGGCGTCGGCGACAAAGAACGGTTTGATATCGCGCATGAAAGCATCGGTGGCGGTGGTCATGCAGCCGATATGAGCATAAACGCCGGTGATGATCAGCTGGTCGCGGCCGGCCTCTTTCAACATCTCCTCCAGCGGCGAGCGATGAAATGCGCTGTAACGCCATTTCACCAGCACGGTATCGTCTTCATCCGGCGCCAGCGCGGCAATCACCTGCTGTTGTTCCGGCGAGCGGGTCAGACCCGGCCCCCACATATCATTCAGCAGCGCCCGATCTTCATCGCTCTGCTCTTTCGGCTGGGCGGTGTAGTACACCGGAATGCCGTTCTGTTTGCAGAAGTCGCGCAGGGCGGCAATATTCGCCACCACTTTCTCCATCATCGCGCTGTTTTCGCCCCAGAAGTTGAGGAAATACTCCTGCATATCGTGGATCAGCAGCGCGGCGCGCGACGGCTCAAAGGCCCAATTGACTTTGTTCGCCGGGATATCGCTGGCTTCCGGCAGCGCATATGCCTGTAATTTAGGGATTGCCATTCTCTGTTCTCCTTCAGCCCAGCTTGCCTTCGGCCAGCCACTGACGTAATTGTTTTTTATCGACTTTGCCCACCGGCGTCAGCGGCAGCGCGGCAACGCACTCCACGCGATCCGGCAGTTTAAATTCAGCCACCCCCTGCTCGCGCAGGAAACGGCGCACCGCGACGGCGCGCAGTGGCGAGGTCACCACCAGATAAGCGCAGCTTTTCTCGCCCAGCAGGTTGTCTTCGATGCTGACCAGCGCGGCGTGGATCACCGCCTCATGGCGCAGCAGCAGGTTTTCGATCTCTTCGGCGGCGATCTTCTCGCCGCCGCGGTTGATCTGATCTTTTTCCCGGCCCTGGACGGTGATATAGCCGTCTTCGTCGATCGAAATCAGATCGCCGGAGCAGTAAAACCCGTCGGCGTCAAAGGCTTCTGCGTTATGCTGCGGGCTGTTGTAGTAGCCGCGGAAGGTGTACGGCCCGCGGGTCATCAGACGGCCCACTTCGCCGCGCGGCAGCGGGTTGCCATCGGCATCCGCGACCCACACTTCATCGTCCGGGCACATCGGGCAGCCCTGGGTATGGATGATCCGCTCCGGGCTGTCGTTAAGGCGGGTGTAATTCACCAGCCCTTCCGCCATGCCGAACACCTGCTGCAGCTGGCAGCCGATTTCCGCCGGAATGCGCGCGGCGAGGGTCGCCGACAGGCGCGCGCCGCCGACCTGCAACAGCTCCAGCGATTGCAGTTGCGCGTTGCTGCCCCATTCATGAATCGCCTGCAGCCACAGGCTGACCGCCGGCGGCACCAGCGAGGCAACGTTGATCTGATGTTGTTCAATCAGCGGGAAACAGAGGGTGGCGCTCGGGTCAGCGGCGAGGATCACCCGCCCGCCGGCGAGGAAGACGCCGAGCGAACCCGGGGAGCTCATCGCATAGTTATGCGCCGCCGGCAGCGCGTTGAGGTAGCGCGTCTCAGCGTTAATCCCGCAGATCTCGTTGCTGCGGCGGATACTGTAGTCGTAATCGTTATGGGTGCGCGGGATCAGCTTCGGCGTCCCGGTGCTGCCGCCGGAGAGCTGGAAAAAGGCCACTTCGTCGGCAGGGGTTGGATTGGCGACAAAGTTATCCGCCGGGCGGTTAATCTCCGTCGCCAGATCGCGCTCGCCGCCGTCGTTACGCAACAGTGCGACGCGCAGGGAAGGATGTTCAGCGATAAACGCATGGAGGAAGCTATCGTCAGCAAACAGCGCGTGCTCGCGATCGGCAATCAGCAGCGCCGGTTTAATCTGCGCGGCGTAGGCGTTAAGCTCGCTGCGCTGATGGCTGAACAGCGCGTTCACTGGCGCGACGCCGATGCGCAGCAGCGCGAAGAAGGTGATGTAAAACTCGGCGACGTTGCCCAGCTGCACCAGCGCGGTTTCCCCGCGCTTCAGTCCCTGGCGCTGCAGCGAGCAGGCAAGGTTGTCCACCAGCTGATTAAACTGGCGGTAGCTAATCTGCCGCTCGCCATCGATAATCGCCACGGCGTCGTTTTCCGCGTGACGGGTGATCAGATTGGTTAACGGCAGATCCTGCCAGTAGCCTTTTTGACGATAGCGGGCCGCGAACGCCTCCGGCCAACGGGTAAATGCAATCATCCTTGCCTCTTAATTCAAGCCAAATACGTTAAGCATGGTGGTCAGTTTGACGCCGGTTTCGCGCCATTCGCCCAACGGCGAGGAGGCCGGAACGATGCCCGCGCCGGCAAACAGGCGCAGTGTACGCTGCTGCAGACGCGCGCAGCGGATGGTCACCACCCATTCGCCGTTGCCTTCATCGTCACACCAGCCGACGATGCCGCCGAACAGCTGGCGGTCGAAGGGTTCCAGTTCGGCAATCAGGCGCTTCGCCACCTGGTGTGGGAAGCCGCTCAGCGCCGGGGTCGGGTGCAGCAGACAGGCCAGCGACATGGCATTTTCTTGCGCCAGCGCGGTGCCTTCGATTGGCGTCGCCAGATGCCAGAGCGTCGGCGTCGTGATCAGCTGCGGCGATGCCGGCAGCGACAGCTGGCTGCTGCGCGGGCCCAGCACGCTCTTCATCGCCTGGGTCACCAGCTCGTGCTCGTGGCGATCTTTGCCGGATGCCAGCAGCCTGTTACCCGCTTCCCGGTCCAGCACATCGTCCGGTTGACGACGAGCGGAGCCAGCCAGCGGCAATGAGCTGAAGCGCGGCCCTTCTTTACGCAGCAGCAACTCCGGGCTGGCGCCCAGCAGCACGCCGCCGTCGGAGAGCGGCACGTGGAAGTTAAAGCTGGCGGGGTTCTGGGCAATCAGTCGCTCCATCAGCGCGCCGCTGTCGACGCGGTCGCGGGTGGTAATATCGATAAGCCTTGATAGCACCACCTTGTCCACTTCCGGGGTGGCGGTCAGCGCGGCAGCGCGTTCCACCATGGCTAAAAACGCGTCCTGCTCCGGGATCTCCCGGCGCTCCACCACTTCCATTGTCTCCAGCGGCGCGGCATAGCGGGCGGAACGCTGTTTTTCCGGGCGGGAGAACGCTTCCCAGCGCTCGGGGATATAGAGCTCGGAAGGCTGACAGGTGTCGAACGGGATAGCCCCCACCATCACCGGCTTGCGGATCCCCGCCGCGCGGGCGTCGGCAAAAGCGGCGGCCAGCTGCTGCTGGAACTCGCCGTTCAGCGCATCGCCGCCGACGGCGGGCTGTGAGAAGCGGCGGAAGCAGCCGGAGGTGCTAAAACTGCGGTACGGCGACATAAAGAAGAAGCTGTCCGGAGACAGGGTCTGGGAGTGTTTCTGTACATCCTCAGCCAGTGACGTTTCCATATCATCCTCCAAAAAACGATAAATATATTACGAATAATTATCATTTGTATTTTGGTTGGCTAACCTAAAAGGTATTGCCCGCCATGTCAACCGCGTTACGTCATTGCACCGCCACTTTGGCTTGCATCCTGCTGATGTAAAGTTGAAAATGAGACGCATTTATTACCTTTCGAATCAGGATGCGATGACGTGAACTTCTTTTCTTTCTGCCGCCGCGGTGTGCTGACCGGCATGCTGTTGCTTTTAGGAATTACCTCAGCCCAGGCGGCGGACTGGCCGCGCCAGATCACCGACAGCTACGGGACGCACACCCTGGCGAGCCAGCCGCTGCGCATTGTCTCCACCAGCGTGACCCTCACCGGCTCGCTGTTGGCGATTGACGCCCCGGTGGTCGCCAGCGGCGCCACCACGCCGAACAACCGCGTCGCCGATAGTCAGGGCTTTCTGCGCCAGTGGAGCGAGGTCGCCAAAGCCCGTAAGCTGGCGCGGCTGTACATCGGCGAACCGAGCGCGGAAGCGGTGGCCGCCCAGATGCCGGATCTGATCCTGGTGAGTGCCACCGGCGGCGACTCTGCCCTGCCGCTGTACGATCAGCTCAAAACGATCGCCCCGACGCTGGTCATCAACTATGACGATAAAAGCTGGCAAACTCTTCTCACCCAGTTGGGGCAGATCACCGGCCATGAGCAGCAGGCCAGCGCGCGCATTGCCGACTTCAATAAACAGCTCGTTTCGTTAAAAGAAAAAATGAAACTGCCGCCGCAGCCGGTGACCGCCCTGGTCTATACCGCCGCCGCGCACAGCGCCAATATCTGGACGCCGGCATCGGCCCAGGGGCAGATGCTCGAACAGCTGGGCTTTAGCCTGGCGACGCTGCCGGGCGGCCTGCCCGCCAGCCATAGCCAGGGTAAACGCCACGATATCGTGCAACTGGGCGGGGAGAACCTCGCGGCCGGTCTGAACGGCCAGAGCCTGTTCCTGTTCGCCGGCGACCAGAAAGATGCGGATGCCATCTACGCCAACCCGCTGCTGGCGCATCTCCCGGCGGTGGCAAGCAAACGCGTCTACCCGCTGGGCACCGAGACCTTCCGCCTTGACTACTACAGCGCCCTGCTGGTGCTCCAGCGTCTCTCCAGCCTGTTCGGCTAACGCGGGCCGTACCATCACTTGCCGGGCGGCACTGCGCTTGCACCGGCCTACAATGCCCGAGACCGTAGGCCCGGTAAGGCGCAGCCGCCACCGGGCATCAGGACGGGAATGCGGCCTGAACTCTTTTGCCGGGCGGCGCGGCGCTTGCACCGGCCTACAATGCCAGCGCCCTCCAGGCCAGACCGTAGGCACGGTCAGGCGTAGCCGCCACCGGGCATCAGGACGGGAATGCGGCCTGAACTCTTTTGCCGGGCGGCGCGGCGCTTGCACCGGCCTACAATGCCAGCGCCCTCCAGGCCAGACCGTAGGCACGGTAAGGCGTAGCCGCCACCGGGCATCAGGACGGGAATGCGGCCTGAACTCTTTGCCGGGCGGCGCTGCGCTTGCCCGGCCTACTGAGCTTGCACCGGCCAGCCAGACCCCAGGCCCGGTAAGGCGCAGCCGCCACCGGGCATCAGGACGGGAACGCGGCCTGAACACCTTGCCGGGCGGCGCAGCGCTTGCACCGGCCTACAATGCCAGCGTCCCCCAGTCCAGACCGTAGGCCCGGTAAGGCGTAGCCGCCACCGGGCAATCGCACCCTACTTAACTTTCGTTGACGATTTCCGGGCGCTGGAAACGGCGCAGCTCGCGTAGCAGCCCCACCAGCAGCACGCCGACGAGCGCCAGTGCCCAGCCGCTGGCGCTGGCGGAGGCCGCCGGCGTCATCACCGCCCCTAAGCCACCGAGCAGCGCCGCGCCGATGGCGTCGCCGGTGACGTTTTGCGCGGTCCACAGACCATTAATCCGCCCGAGCATATTTTCCGGCGTCTGAGTCTGGATCAGGGTGTACTGCAGCAGCGAGCTGATGGCGCTCAGCCAGCCAAACAGCGCCAGGCACAGCGCGCCCAACGCCCAGTGCGGCATCAGGCTGAACAGCGCAATGGCGACAAACGATCCCACCGTCGTCGCCAGCATCAGCGCGCCGGGCCGCACCGTCTGGGCCAGCTGGCCGCTGGTCAACGCCCCCAGCGCCGCCCCGAACGGAATAGCGGCATACAGCAGGCCAATCTGTCCGGCCGACATCCGCCAGCCGTCGGCCAGCGCCGGATAGAGCACCCGCACCGCGCTGGCCATGGTCAGCAGACCGCCGAGCAGCGCAATCCCGCCGATAAGCGGGCTCTGGCAGAGGAAGGTCAGCCCCGCCAGCAGGGATCGCAGCGGATGCTCGCGCGGCTGCGGAGGCGGCGGCAGCTGCGGCAGACGCAGCAGGGTTAAGGTGGTGATAAAGGTCCCCGCCGCCGCCAGGCCGAAGTTCCAGGCCACGCCGCCGGTGGCCAGCAGCAGGCCGCCGATCATCGGCGAAATCACCGAGCCAAGGCGCACCGTCAGCATAGTAATGGCCCCGGCCTGCATCAGGTTTTCCCGTCCCACCAGCGCCGGCGTCGCCGCCAGCAGCGCGGTCACCCCCAACGAGGCGAAGAACCCATCCCAGATCCCCAGCAGGTAGATCGCCGCCAGCGACGGCTCCGGCAGCAGGGCGTTCAGACACAGGCCGACAAAGCCCACGCCGCAGGTGCCGCGCGCCAGCAGGATCAGGCGTTTACGTTCATAGCGGTCAGCCAGCACGCCCCCCACCATCAGGCCAACAAACATCGACGCGCCGGTCAAGGTCACCGACAGCCCGACCTGCCAGGTCGAATGAGTCATCATCTGGATCTGGACCGGAATGGCCACGCCCAGCAGGCCAAGCGACAGAATAGAGATAAAGCGAGCGATAAAAACGGCGCGAAACGCCGGGTGAGTTTTCAGCAGGCTGAGATTGAGCAGCCAGGATTGTCGGTTCATTACAGCGCCTTGTCGTTATTTTTAATACCCTTTTTACTGTGGGTCATGCTACCATAGCTGAATAAAATCGATAACGATAATTACTATCATTATCATATCAGGGATGTCAGTTATGTCGTTTTCTACGACCGCGGTACGCTCTGTCGCCGTGCCCGGATTGTTGCTGTTACTCGCCTTAGCCGCCGCGCTTAGCCTGACCATCGGCGCTAAATCGTTGCCGATCGGCACGGTATTCACCGCCTTCAGCGGAACCTGTCAAAGCGCCGACTGCACCATCGTGCTGGACGCGCGCCTGCCGCGTACCCTGGCCGGTCTGCTGGCCGGCGTCGCCCTCGGTCTCGCCGGCGCGCTGATGCAGACGCTCACCCGTAACCCGCTGGCCGACCCCGGCCTGCTGGGGGTCAACTCCGGCGCCAGCTTCGCCATCGTCCTCGGCGCGGCGCTGTTCGGGATCACCTCCCCGCAGGAGCAACTGCTGCTGGCGTTTTGCGGCGCGCTCTGCGCCTCGCTGCTGGTGGCCTTTACCGGCAGTCAGGGCGGCGGCCAGCTGAGCCCGGTGCGCCTCACCCTCGCCGGGGTCGCCCTCGCGGCGGTACTGGAGGGGCTGTCAAACGGCATCGCCCTGCTCAACCCGGACGTCTACGATCAGCTGCGCTTCTGGCAGGCCGGTTCGCTGGATATCCGCACCCTGCAAACCCTGAAAATTGTCCTGCTGCCGGTGGTGATGGCGGGGATCGCCGCCCTGCTGCTGAGCCGGGCGCTTAACAGCCTGAGCCTGGGCAACGATACCGCCACTGCCCTCGGCAGCCGCGTCGCCCGCACCCAACTGATCGGCCTGATCGTCATCACCGTGCTGTGCGGCAGCGCCACCGCCGTCGTCGGCCCCATCGCCTTTATCGGCCTGATGATGCCGCATATGGCGCGCTGGCTGGTAGGTGCCGATCATCGCTGGTCGCTGCCGGTCACCCTGCTCGCCACCCCGGCCCTGCTGCTGTTTGCCGACGTGATTGGCCGCCTGCTGGTGCCCGGCGAACTGCGGGTATCGGTGGTGAGCGCCTTTCTCGGCGCGCCGGTGCTGATCTGGCTGGTGCGCCGCCAGCCGCGGGGAGGTGGCCTGTGATTGCCCCGTCCCGCCGCCTGATAGCCAGTTGCCTGCTGCTGATGGCCGCCAGCCTGCTGATTTCCCTGCTCGGGCTGGCGCAAGGCCCGGTGCCCCTGACGATCGACCAGGTGTTCTCCGCGCTGTTCGGCGACGCGCCGCGCAACGTCGCGATGGTGGTGAACGAATGGCGGCTGCCGCGGGTGTTAATGGCGCTGCTCATCGGTGCCGCGATCGGCGTCAGCGGCGCCATTTTCCAGTCGCTGACCCGCAACCCGCTCGGCAGCCCGGACGTGATGGGCTTTAACACCGGCGCCTGGAGCGGCGTGCTGGTGGCGATGGTCCTCTTCGGCCAGAACCTCACGGCGATCGCCCTGGCGGCGATGGCCGGCGGGGTGTTGACCTCGCTGGTGGTCTGGCTGCTGGCCTGGCGCAATGGGATCGAGACCTTCCGCCTGATCATTATCGGCATCGGCGTGCGCGCCATGCTGGTGGCATTCAACACCTGGCTGCTGCTGCGCGCCTCGCTGGAGACCGCCCTTTCTGCGGGCCTGTGGAACGCCGGATCGCTTAACGGCCTGACGTGGGGTAAAACCTGGCCGTCGGCGCCGCTGATCCTGCTGATGCTGGTGGGCAGCGCCCTGCTGGTTCGCCGGATGCGGCTGCTGGAGATGGGCGACGATACCGCCTGCGCGCTGGGGGTACAGGTCGAGCGTTCGCGCCTGCTGCTGATGCTGGTGGCGGTGGTGCTCACCGCCGCCTCGACGGCGCTGGCCGGGCCGATCTCATTTATCGCGCTGGTGGCGCCGCATATCGCCCGCCGCCTGAGCGGCACGGCCCGCTGGGGACTGACCCAGTCGGCCCTGTGCGGCGCGCTGCTGCTGGCGCTGGCCGATTACGGCGCCCAGCGGCTGTTTATGCCGTGGCAGCTGCCGGTTGGCGTGTTAACCGTCAGCCTCGGCGGTATTTACCTTATTGCATTGTTGATTCAGGAGTCCCGCAAAAAATGAGTGCAGCCCCCTCCCGTTTGCGCGGCGAGCAGTTAACCCTGGCCTACGGTAACAAGACCATCGCCGAGTCGCTGAACGTGACCATCCCTGACGGCCACTTCACCGCCATTATCGGCCCCAACGGCTGCGGCAAGTCGACGCTGTTGCGCACCCTCAGTCGCCTGATGACGCCGGCCAGCGGCCACGTCTGGCTCGACGGCGCGCAGATCCAGCAGTACGCCAGTAAAGAGGTTGCCCGCCGCATCGGGCTGCTGGCGCAGAATGCCACCACCCCTGGCGATATCACGGTGCAGGAGCTGGTGGCCCGCGGGCGCTATCCGCACCAGCCGCTGTTTACCCGCTGGCGCAAAGAAGATGAAGAGGCGGTGAACAAGGCGATGCGGGCGACCGGGATCAGCGATCTGGCGCTGCAGAGCGTCGACACGCTTTCCGGCGGCCAGCGGCAGCGGGCGTGGATTGCGATGGTGCTGGCCCAGGAAACGGCGATTATGCTGCTGGATGAGCCAACCACCTGGCTGGACATCAGCCATCAGATCGACCTGCTGGAGCTATTGAGCGAGCTGAATCGCGAGAAGGGATATACCCTGGCGGCGGTGCTGCACGATCTTAACCAGGCCTGCCGCTACGCCACCCACCTGATCGCCCTGCGCGACGGCAAGATCGTCGCCGAGGGGGCGCCGAAGGAGATCGTCACCGCCGATCTGATTGAACGGATTTACGGCCTGCGCTGCACGATCATTGAGGATCCGGTGGCGCATACGCCGCTGGTGGTACCGCTGGGCCGCCGGTAATATCCTCTTTCCCCGGCTTGCGCTACGCTGAGACGGGCTACGTGCTGTAGCCCGAACTCAACCGTTACCCCAGAATCTCCCTAACCACCGGGCCGATGGCCTCAAAGGCCTGCGGGGAGATGATGTCGACGTGGGCGCAGTTCTGGCTGAACACCTCCAGTTCCCCCACCCACGGGCCCCATACGACCTGCGGATCCATCCCCGCCTGCCGCGTCTTCTCCGCCACGAACAACGTCGCCTTGCCGTCAAACTTCGCGCTGTGGGCGGTGGTTAACAGCCGCACCGCATCGGCATAGTTGCCTTCGATGGCGCTGAACAGCTCGCCGGAAGCTTGCCCCTGCTGGGCGGCGAGGAACGCTTCGCGCTCGCGGTCAATTTCCGCCAGCACTTCGGGATCCAGCCCGTTGGCCTCTTTCTCCGCCCAGTTTTGCGTCTCCGGCGGCCAGGTATCCAGCAGGCCGAGGAAGGCCACCGCTTCGCCGCGCTGGCGCAACCGGGCGGCAATGCCCTGGGCTAAGGTGCCGCCCAGCGAATACCCAAACAGGTAATAAGGGCCGTGCGGCTGCTGCGCCAGCAGCGTGCGCAGATGGTGCTCGCACACCTCGTCGAGGCTGGTGGCGGTGACCATCGGCCCCTGCGGGCGCGGCGACTGAATACCGGTTATTGACCAGCGCGGGCTGAGATAGCGCGCCAGCACGCTGAACTGCCAGGCAAAGCCGGAGGCGGGATGGAAGCAGAACAGCGTCGGGCCGTCGCTCTCGCGCAGCGGCAGAAGCGTATCCAGCCCCAGGCGCCGGGCCTGCTCATCGCTGAGATCGGCAGCCAGCAGCGCGCTCAGTTTGCCCACCGTCGAGGCCACCATCACCTGCCCCGGGGTCACCTGCCGCGCCAGCTGGCGGCTGAGCTGTGCCGCCAGACGCATCGCCAGCAGAGAATGACCGCCGAGGGCGAAGAAATCGGCGTCGATATCGTTCACCTCGCAGCCCAGCAGCTGGCTGAAGGCGGCGGCGACAAGGGTTTCCATGCCGGGCTCCGGCGGTCGGCCGCTGCGTTCACCGCCGAGGGTCGGCAGCGGCAGCGCTTTGCGGTCCAGTTTGCCATTGGCGCCCAGCGGCAGGTCGGCGAGCTGCATCAGCACCACCGGTACCATATGCGGCGGCAGCTGTTCCGTCAGCCGCGCTTTCAGCGCCGCGGTATCCAGCGGCAGGCCGGAGTCAGAGACCAGATAGCCCACCAGCTGCCGGGCATCGCCGCCGATCGCCGCCGCCTGATTGAAGACGCAGGCGTGACTCACCGCCTGCGCCACATCCGGCAGGGCCGACATCACCCGGTCAATCTCGCCAAGCTCGATGCGCTGCCCGCGGATCTTCAGCTGATCGTCGCTGCGGCCAAGGTACTCCACCGCGCCGTTCGTCAGCCAGCGCGCCACGTCGCCGGTGCGATACATCCGCTCACCGGGGGCAAACGGGTCGGCAATAAAGCGGCTGGCGGTGAGGTCCGGACGCCCCAGATAGCCCTGCGCCAGCTGGATGCCGGTGAGATAAAGATCCCCCGCCACCCCCGGCGGCACCGGGCGCATCGCGGCATCGAGAATGCGCAGCCCGGTGTTCCATACCGGCCAGCCAATCGGCACGCTGCTGCCGGTCACCGCCGCCAGCTCAGGGCCGCAGGCCGGATACCAGCTGACGTCCACCGCCGCCTCCGTCGGGCCGTACAGGTTATGCAGCGGCGCGCCGGTTAAGCGCTCCCATTCACGACACAATTCCGTCGGCAGCGCTTCGCCGCTGCAGAATACCCGCCGCAGCGTGCGGCAGGCGGCGACGCTGTCGGCATCCAGCGAGGCGACAAACGCCGCCAGCATCGAGGGCACAAAGTGGGTGGTGGTCACACCGTAGTGGGCGAAGAACTGCTGCATCGCCTGCGGGTCGCGGTGCGCCTCCGGCTCGGCCATCACCAGCTGCGCGCCGGCGATAAACGGCCACCAGAACTCCCACACCGACACGTCGAAACTGCACGGCGTTTTCTGCGCCACCACGTCGTCGGCAGATAACGGATAGCGATCCTGCATCCACAGCAGGCGGTTGACGATGGCGGTCTGGCCGACCATCACCCCTTTTGGCCGCCCGGTGGAGCCAGAGGTAAAGATGATGTAGGCGGTATGCTCCGGTGTTGACAGCGCCAGCGGCGCGTCATCCCCGGCGGCCAGCGGCTGCTGGTAGCAGAGGCTTTCCAGCCCCGGGATATCGCTGAAGCGGGCCAGCTGATCCTCCGAGGTGATCAGCAGCGACGGCCGGGCGTCTTCCAGCATCATCCGCAGGCGATCGTCCGGGTAGCCGGTGTCCAGCGGCAGCCAGGCGGCCCCCGCTTCGACAATACCGTGCAGCGCCAGGGTCAGGAACACCGAGCGCGGCAGGGCCACCGCCACGCTGTCGCCCGGCTTCACGCCGCGCTGACGCAGCAGTTGCGCGAGCGCCACCACCTGCTGACGCATCTCGCGATAGCTGAACTGCCAGCGGGCGTCCGCCAGCGCCGGGGCATCCGGCGTCTTCCGTGCCTGGTCGGCCACCAGCGCGCTGAGGGTGGTGGCAGGCAGCGGCACAGCGGTATCGTTGACCGCCGCCAGCCGGGCCAGCTCATCGGCGGAGAGCATCTCTGCTTCGCCGCAGCGCAGCGCTGGATCGGCGGCGAACTGCGCCAGCAGCGCGGTCAGTCGCGCCATGTGGCGACGGAGCTCGGCTTCGTCGTACCGGGCCTTGTTGGCGAGGATCTCCAGCGACAGCCCGCCGGTTTCATCCGGGAACAGCGCCAGCTCGAGATCGTTGACCGGGCCGGTGGCGAGGGTGTGGGTCAGTGCCTGCACACCATCGATATCCAGCTGGTAATCAAAGACTTTGACGTTCAGCACCGGGCCGAACAGCGGTTCGTCCCCTGCCGCTTTGCCGCTGTCGCGAACGATCTGTTCGGCGTCATAGCGCTGATGGCGGCGCATCTTTTTCAACTGACCGGCGAGGCGCATCGCCAGGTCTGCCAGCGTCTCCTGGGCGACAATATGCACCGCCAGAGGCAGGACATTGAGCACCGGCCCCGTCGAGGTCAGCGCGGCTGAACCCATCCGGCGCATAAAGATAAAGCCCGCCGCGTAGTCCATCCGGTTGCACAGGCGGCCCAGCCACAGCGTGGTGAGCGCCAGCGCCAGGTCAGCGGGCTGACACTGCGGCGCATGGCCGGCCAGGCGGCGGAAGGCGTCGGCGTTCATCTCCAGCTTCATCCGCCAGATATCGCTCCCGGCGGCGCGTCCGCCCAGCGGCGCGGCAGAGAGTGAGGCAGGCGCCGGTAACGCCTGGCGCTGGGCCTGCCAGAAGGCTTTATCCCGCTGCCAGGCCTCGCTGCCGGCGTAGCGCTGGTACTCGTCCACCACCTCGGCGAAGGGGGTGAAAGGCGACTCAGGAGTGGCTTCCCCCCGCTGCCAGGCGCGGTAAATGGCAGCGATCTGCCGGGTTATCGCCGGGAAGCTGAAGCCATCCACCAGCAAGTGGTGATAGCGCTGATACCAGTACCAGCGGTCGTCGCCGACGCGCAGCAGCTGATGGCACACCAGCGGGTTGCCGCCGTCGACACGCAGATCCTGCGCCAGGTCCGCCTGCATCCGCTCCGTGGCGGCGCGATGCGGATCCGGCGCCGTACGCAGGTCAATGATCGCCGGTTCGCCAAAGGTGCGGTCGGCCGCCACCCACTGCCAGACTTCCCCCTCCTCTTCCTGAAAGCGCAGGCTGAGGGTGTCCGCCTGCTGCAGACCGGCGACAATCGCCTTACCCAGCAGCGCCGGGTCGAGTGCGCCCCGCAGTTCAACATAGTGGGCCACGCTCCAGGCGCCTGGCAGAGTGGAGAGGCGCTCGGCCATCCAGATCCCCGGCTGCGCGGCAACCAGCGGTAAACGAGTGGTCATTGTCAGCTCCTTATGACGCATGATGGGCGGGAGTCAGGGTTGACCAGTTGGCCGCCAGCCAGGCGTTGCAGTCCTCGGCCGACTGCGGGGGGCACACCACCGTCCAGCCGTCAGGCAGGGCGCAGTGCCCCGGCCACAGGCTGTACTGCTGCTGGTCATTGCGCAGAATGTAAAACTGCCCTTGCGGATTGTCGAAAGGGTTACTGAATTGCATATCAAACTCCTGTCGTAAAGCGCGGTGCTAAGGGTGCGACAGCAGAGGCTGCCAGAGCTGGATAAGCCCTGCCGTCAGCCCGCCGCGCCAGCAAAGCGCATCATGCCCGCCGTCAACCTGACGCCAGAAAATCGTCTGCTGTGTCGTAGTGAGTTGCGCCAACAGCGCCTGGTTGGCACGAAAAATAATCGGTTCACGCTGGCCCGCTTCCAGCCAGATGCGCAGCCCGGCCGCGGACACCTCGCCCAGGCGGAGACGTTCGCCGATAAAGCCCGTCCCGCGGCCATCGCGATGCGGCCACCAGTAGGAGCCAGACTGGCTGAGTACGCCGCCAAAGCGCTGCGGCCAGTTGAGAGCAGCGAACATCGCCGCCAGGCCGCCGAAGCTTTGCCCGGCCACCACGGTCCGCTCCGGGCGGTCGCTAAACGGGGCGCGATCGCGGACCAGCGGCAGGAGCTCCTCCTGCACCGCCAGCCAGAAATCGCGATGACAGGGCAGCTCAACCCCGCGGCGCTGGTTGTCGATCGCGTCGATCAGCAGGTAGACCGCCGGCGGCAGTCTCCCCTCGCGGGTCAGTGCGGCCAGCGGCGACCACACCGGCATGCTCTCGGCCCAGAACTGGCCGTCGAGCAGGATCGCCAGGGGCCGCGTTTGCGGGTCGACGGCCTCGCCGGGGGTGTAGATCCAGACCCGGCGATGGTTGCCCAGACGCGCGCTGCGCCACTCAAGGCATCGGGCGGGAGGATGCGCCTCATTAAGCCGGTCCCAGCCGGGCTGCGCGGGCGCCTGCGGCATCTCCAGGGCGGACACGCCATGGCCGCGTCCGCCCTGCCAGCTGTGCGGGTTCAGCGGATCGGCTATCGCCCGCGGCAGCAGTTTGCGCCAGCCTTCGCGCAGCAGCGCGCGGTCGGGCGCGTCAGCGCTGAACACCTCAGGGGAAAAATCATCGTCACGGTCGGAGGGAATAAAACAGTAGCTACCGCGCCAGGTCGGCGACAGCGTGGTTCGCCAGGACCAGGCGTCGGTCCCGGGCAGGCGCGTCAGCGATTGCGGCCGCGCATTCTGATGGTGGTCGGTCACCCCGGTGATATAGAGCCATACCCGACGGCGCGGAGAGTGCGTTTCATCCCCCGCCGGATCCCGCCACCAGAACGTCACCTCGATGGCGCCATCCACTGCGCGGCACTGCGGCCCCTGCAGGGTTTGCCACCACTCCTCGCTTCCTGTCCTTAACATTCTGTCATTAACCCTATGTATAGCGTGACTTTTTTAATTAATTGTAATTCTTTATTGATAATATTATTGATAACTATTTGCATTTGCAATAGCGTATTAGCGCGCCGTGGGAAGCGCGTCTTTCACAAAACATGTCGAAGAGAGCTTATTCAGCTAGCGACGGAGTGCCTTTGCCCTCTTCCGGCAACATTTATGCCGCCTCCCCTCCCGGTGGGAAGGGGCGTTTGGGGAACGTGGCGACTAAAGAGCAGGAATAACAATGAATAACAGGATCAAATCCCTGGCCTTGCTGGTCAATCTGGGAATTTACGGGGTTGCTTTTCCGTTAAGCGCAGCGGAAACCGCCACCGACGATAAAAACAGCGCGGCTGAAGAGACCATGGTGGTCACCGCCGCCGAGCAGAATCTGCAGGCGCCGGGCGTCTCCACGATCACCGCCGATGAGATCCGCAAACGCCCGCCAGCGCGCGACGTCTCGGAGATCATTCGCACCATGCCGGGGGTCAACCTGACCGGCAACTCCACCAGCGGCCAGCGCGGCAATAACCGCCAGATTGATATCCGCGGCATGGGCCCGGAAAACACCCTGATCCTGATCGATGGCAAGCCGGTCACCAGCCGCAATTCCGTGCGCCTTGGCTGGCGCGGCGAGCGCGACACCCGCGGCGACACCAGCTGGGTGCCGCCGGAGATGATCGAACGCATCGAAGTCATTCGCGGCCCGGCCGCCGCCCGCTACGGCAACGGCGCCGCCGGCGGGGTGGTGAATATCATCACCAAAAAAACCGGCGATGAGTGGCACGGCTCATGGAACACCTATATGAACGCCCCGGAGCACAAGGATGAAGGCTCCACCAAACGCACTAACTTCAGCCTCAGCGGCCCGCTGGGCGGCGATTTCAGCTTCCGCCTGTTCGGTAACCTCGACAAAACGCAGGCCGACGCCTGGGATATCAACCAGGGCCATCAGTCCGAACGTACCGGGATCTATGCCGACACCCTGCCTGCCGGGCGCGAAGGGGTACAAAATAAAAACATCGATGGTCTGGTGCGCTGGGAATTCGCCCCGATGCAGTCGCTGGAGTTTGAAGCCGGCTACAGCCGCCAGGGCAACCTCTACGCCGGCGACACCCAGAACACCAACACCAACGACCTGGTGAAAGAGAACTACGGTAAAGAGACCAACCGTCTGTATCGCAACACCTACTCGGTCACCTGGAACGGCGCCTGGGACAACGGGGTGACCACCAGCAACTGGGCGCAGTACGAGCGCACCCGCAACTCGCGCAAAGGCGAAGGCCTGGCCGGGGGCACCGAGGGGATCTTTAACAGTAATCAGTTCTCGGATATCGATCTGTCGGATGTGATGCTGCACAGTGAAGTCAGCATTCCCTTCGACTATCTGGTTAATCAGAACCTGACGCTGGGCAGCGAGTGGAACCAGCAGCGGATGAAGGATAACGCCTCCAACACCCAGGCGCTGTCGGGCGGCAGCATCCCGGGCTACGACAGCACTGGCCGCAGCCCATACTCGCAGGCGGAAATCTTCTCGCTGTTCGCTGAGAACAACATGGAGCTGACCGACACCACCATGCTGACCCCGGCGCTGCGTTTCGATCATCACAGCATCGTCGGCAATAACTGGAGCCCGTCCCTCAACCTGTCGCAGGGCCTGTGGGACGACTTCACGCTGAAGATGGGTATCGCACGCGCCTATAAAGCGCCGAGCCTGTATCAGACCAACCCGAACTACATTCTCTACAGCAAAGGCCAGGGTTGCTACGCCAGTAAATCCGGCTGCTATCTGCAGGGTAACGACGACTTAAAAGCCGAGACCAGCATCAACAAAGAGATTGGCCTCGAGTTTAAACGCGACGGCTGGCTGGCGGGCGTCACCTGGTTCCGCAACGACTACCGCAACAAGATTGAAGCGGGCTATGCCCCGGTCTATACCAACGGCAGCGGCACCGACCTCTACCAATGGGAAAACGTACCAAAAGCGGTGGTGGAAGGCCTGGAAGGGACGTTGAACGTGCCGGTGAGCGAGACCGTCAACTGGACCAACAACATCACCTACATGCTGCAGAGTAAGAACAAAGAGACCGGCGATCGTCTGTCGATTATCCCGGAATATACGCTGAACTCTACGCTGAGCTGGCAGGTACGCGATGACGTTTCGCTGCAGTCGACCTTCACCTGGTACGGCAAGCAGGAGCCGAAGAAGTACAACTACAAGGGTCAACCGGTTACCGGCAGCGAGAAGAACGAGGTCAGCCCCTACAGCATCCTCGGCCTGAGCGCGACCTGGGACGTCACCAAATACGTCAGTCTGACCGGCGGCGTGGATAACGTCTTCGACAAGCGTCACTGGCGCGCGGGCAACGCCCAGACCACCGGGGGCACCACCGGCTATATGTATGGCGCCGGTGCCGAGACCTATAACGAATCGGGCCGCACCTGGTATATGAGCGTCAACACCCACTTCTGATAGCGGGTTCTCCCTCCCCCGCCCTTGCAGGATAAAGGGCGGGGACAACCGCGGTAACCTTACCCTATGCGCCACCATCACACCACTTTGCCGCTGGCCGGCTATACCATCCAGCAGATCGACTTCGACCCGGCGACTTTCCAGCCTGAAGATCTGTTCTGGCTGCCCTATCACGCCAGCCTGACCGGCTGGGGCCGCAAGCGGCAGGCGGAGCATCTGGCCGGACGCATCGCCGCGGCATACGCCCTGCGCGAGGTGGGGGAGAAACGGCTCCCCGCCATCGGCGATCGGCGCCAGCCGCTGTGGCCCACGCCCTGGTTCGGCAGCATCAGCCACTGCGGCCAGCGCGCGCTGGCGGTGGTTGCCGATCGGCCGGTGGGGGTCGATATCGAGCGCCGGTTTACCCCCCAGCTGTCGGCGGAGCTGGAGAGCAGCATTATCAGTCCGGCGGAAAAAACGGCGCTGCTGCGCAGCGGCCTGCCCTTTCCGCTGGCGCTGACGCTGGCGTTTTCGGCCAAAGAGAGTGGGTTTAAGGCGACGCCTGCGGCAAATCAGCGCGCGCTGGGGTTCGCCGATTTTCAGATCGTGGACATAACGGCAAGCACCTTAGCGCTTGAGTTTGCGGAGCAACGCTATCCCTTGCACTGGATAGCGTCGGAGGAGCAGGTCATCACGCTTTGCGCATTGCAGCAGTAAACGCCCGCGCTTCACGCGACGGGCGTTCAGGCCATCAGCCCCTTTTTTGCACCAGGGCAACGATGGCGGCGGCATCAAACCCGTGGTACTGGCGCATCCAGCCGCGATCGGCGGCGGCGGCGTACTCCCCGTCCAGGATCCCCAACCGCTGCAGGGCAATGCCCACCCCCGCTTCCGCCAACACCTCCGCCACCAGGCTGCCCAGCCCGCCGTTGACGTTATGCTCCTCGACGGTGATCACCGAACCACACGGCCGGAGCGCCGCCAGCAGCGCCGCGGTATCGCAGGGGCGGATCGACGGCACGCTGACCACTTTCGCCTGGATACCGAGGTCGGCAAGCTGCTGCGCCGCTTCCACTACCTCATGCACCGTCGATCCGGTGGCCACCAGCGCGACGTCCTCGCCTTCACGCAGGGTCAGCACGGCGCCGGGAACGAAGCGATACGACTCGTCAAGCAGCTCCGGCAGCGCCTTGCCATCGAGACGAATATAGACCGGGCCCTGATAAGCAAGGGCATAGTCGATGATCTGCCGACATTCGCGCGGCGTGGAGGGGGCGAAGATCTGGATATTGCCAAAGCCGCGCATCACCGCCAGATCGTCAATGGCATGGTGGGTGCTGGCCAGCGGGCCGTAGCTGGCCCCGGCGTTAAGGCCGAACAGCTTCACGTTGGTGTTGTTGTAGCAGACATCCACTTTGATTTGCTCATTGGCCCGCGAGATAAGAAACGGCGCGGCGTTACAGGTCACTGCCACTTTGCCGCCCAGCGCCAGCCCCGCGGCGGTGCCGACCATGCTCTGCTCAGCGATGCCGACGTTCACCAGCCGACCGGGAAACTGCTTAATAAAGGGGGCGATTTTAGCCGTCGACGTGGAATCGGCCACCACCGGCACCAGATCGACGCCGTTTTCTACGGCAGCAATAAAGGCCTCGACCATGACGTTAGCCAGGTGTTCTGTATTACTCATCTTTCAGTTCCTCCAGCGCCAGAGCGATCTCTTCGCCTTTCGGCACCCGGTGGTGCCACTCCGGGCGCCCCTGGATAAAGGAGATCCCCGCGCCTTTCGTGGTGTTGGCAATAATGACGTTCGGTTTACCGGTCTGCTGTAGCCCCTCGATGGCCGCGACCACCGAGGCCATGTCGTTACCCTGGCACTCGCTGACTTCCATACCGAAGGCGCGCCATTTATCGGCCAGCGGATCGGTATTCATGATTTCGCGCGTCGGCCCGGCCAGCTGGAGGTTGTTCTTATCATTAATAATGACCAGATTATCCAGACCGTAGTGCGCCGCCGCCAGGGCGGCTTCCCAGTTGCTCCCCTCCGCCAGCTCGCCGTCGCCAGTAATCAAAAAAATGCGGCGGGTGCTGTTGCTTTTCTTCGCAGCCAGCGCCAGCCCCACCGCAACAGGCAAACCGTGACCCAGCGCGCCGGTGTTCAGCTCGATGCCCGGCGTTTTCTGCCGCACCGGGTGGCCAGGGAGATGGGAATTGGCATGCTGGTAGGTCTCCAGCCATTCAACCGGGAAGAAACCGGCTTCCGCCAGGACGCAGTAGTAGCACCCCACGGCATGGCCTTTCGACTGGATGTAGATATCGCGCTGCGGGTCGTCGAGCCGGTCCGGCGCGACGTTAAGGACGCGGAAATAGAGCGCGGTTAATAGTTCGACCTGCGAAAGGTCAGCCCCGGTGTGGCCGCCGGCCGGACTATTGGCGTTTAAGCGCACAATGTGGCGCCGCACCGCGCGGGCTTTACGCTCCAGCGTCTGAATATCATATCTGTAGGGATTCATTTCATACCTCTGAATTTATTTTCAGCATGGAATATTTATTCCAGCAAGGACTAAAAAAACCAGATATCCCCATGCCGGGTGGTAAGCCTTCTGCCACAGCGCCCTACTCAGGAACATTCTGCCTCCCGCTCCAGGCGAAGCCCGGATAAACACGTTGACTCGAAATCGCCTTGAATATATATTCAATAATGATTCTTTATTCGATTATGGCCTGGCTGTTTTGTTTTTGTCCATAGCCGATTTTGAGGATTGGCAAAAGTTAGACGCCTGTCACACTTAAGTCTGATTTTTTTTCGCGTATGATAAAAGTCACTACGATAATGGCTGCAGCTAACCGCCTGAAGAAAGGCGATAAATGATTTTCGAGGATTAATATGGCTAAGCAGGATGAACAACGGCTATTGGTTAAGATTGCCACGCTTTACTATCTGGAAGGACGAAAGCAGTCTGATATCGCCCAACTTCTCTCGCTGTCTCAGTCATTTGTCTCCCGCGCCATTACCCGCTGCCAGAAAGAAGGCGTCGTCAAGATCAGCGTCGTTCAGCCGTCCAACATCTTTCTGAAGCTCGAAAAAGGGCTTGAGGATCGCTACGGCCTTAAGCAGGCGGTGGTGGTGGATACCGAGGAAGAGGCCAGCGATCATACCATCAAGCGGGCGATTGGCTCCGCCGCCGCCCACTATCTGGAAACCCGGCTGCGGCCAAAAGATCTGATTGGCGTCTCCTCGTGGAGCTCAACCATTCGCGCGATGGTCGATGAAGTTCATGCGCAAAACCTGAAAGCCAGCGGCGTGATCCAGCTGCTCGGCGGCGTCGGGCCAAACGGTAACGTGCAGGCGACGATTCTTACCCAGACCCTCGCCCAGCGCCTGAACTGCGACGCCTGGCTGCTGCCGTCACAGAGCATCGAGGGATCCATGGAGGAGCGCAACCGGCTGTTGGCCAGCAAAGACGTCGCTGACGTGGTGTCGCGCTTTGATGAAGTGGATATCGCCATCGTCGGTATCGGCATTCTCGAACCCTCCCAGCTGCTGAAAACCTCCGGTAACTACTATCATGAAGATATGCTGCAGGTGCTGGCGGCGCGCGGCGCGGTGGGTGATATCTGCCTGCACTACTACGACAAAAACGGCCATCCGGTGTTACGCGATGATGAAGATCCGGTGATCGGTATGGCGCTGGAGAAGGTCAAAAAATGCCCGAACGTGGTCGCGCTGGCCGGCGGTACCGATAAAGTCGCGGCCATCAAAGGCGCCCTCACCGGCGGCTACATTGATGTTTTAATCACCGATTATCCTACCGCTCGCATGCTGGTTAGCGACTAACCTGCCGCGCTGCTTTTCCTTTCTGCCGCCCTGACGTGCTTTTTTAGCTTCAGGGCTGGCTCTGCTAATGCATTTAAATTCAATCAGTTAATCAACCACTCCAGCCGCCAGCCGCCGCTTTCACCGATCGGCGAAATGTGATTGCCAGCACAATTGATGATTTTTCCGGTAGCCCGTCACCGGGTTTGTGGCTTAAGGTATCAAATAAATAATCACTATCGAATATATATTCAGTGATTAAAAAGATGATAACGAAATGTCACAACATGGCCTGCACAGACGCAGGAGACGGTGGGAGATATTCCTCGTCTCCGCGGTT
Source organism: Klebsiella sp. G-Nf4 (assembly GCF_002810615.1). Lineage (NCBI taxonomy): Bacteria > Pseudomonadati > Pseudomonadota > Gammaproteobacteria > Enterobacterales > Enterobacteriaceae > Klebsiella > Klebsiella sp. G-Nf4. The sequence continues at coordinate 227,120 of NZ_PION01000010.1, forward strand.
CCAGGACACCGAGTGACCGAGGAGAGCACGATGCAGGCGACAGCAAAAGAGTTCATCATTGCCCTGGATGAAGGCACCACCAACGCCAAAGCGGTGGTGCTGGATAGCCGGGGCAAGGTTATCGTCAAATTCTCGCAGCCGCTGGCGATCCAAACGCCGCGCGACGGCTGGGTGGAGCAATCGGGCGAAGCGCTGGTTACCGCCTCGCTGGCGGTGATCGCCAGCGCGGTGGCCCACGTTGGCGCGGAAAACGTCGCCGCGCTGGCCATCAGCAACCAGCGGGAAACCGCCATCGGCTGGTATCGCGACAGCGGCGAACCGATTAACGCGGCGATCACCTGGCAATGCACCCGCAGCGCCGCGTTCTGCGACACACTGCGTCACGATCGCCAGGAACAGCACATTAAGTGTGCCACCGGCCTGCCAATCGCCCCGCTGTTCTCGGCCTCCAAAATGCGCTGGCTGCTGGATGCGACTGTCGATGGCCACCTGCGCGCCGAACGCGGTGAGATTTGCCTCGGCACCATCGACAGCTGGCTGCTGTGGAATCTGACCGCCGGAGAAGCCTTCTGCTGCGACTACTCCAATGCCGCCCGCACCCAGCTGCTGAACCTGCACCGCGGCGAGTGGGACGACGAGATGCTGACGCTGTTCGGCATTCCGCGCGCGGCGTTGCCGGACATTAAACCGTCGAGCGGCCTCTTCGGCCATACCAAAGGACTGGCCGCCATTCCGGACGGTATTCCGATCATGGCGATGATCGGCGACTCCCACGCCGCGCTGTTCGGCCACGCGCTCGGCGAGGCCGGCTGCGTCAAAGCCACCTACGGCACCGGCTCTTCGGTCATGGCCCCGGTCAAATCGGCCCAGTGCGATATCGACGCGCTGGCGACCACTGTCGCCTGGCACGATGGTGACCAGCTGGTGTGGGGCCTGGAAGGGAATATTCCCCACACCGGCGATGCCGTCGCCTGGATGGCGGACAGCACCGGACTGAGCGAACTCTCTGCCGCCGAGCTGGCCCATGAGCTGAATACCCTCCCCGCCTCCGTCGACTCAACCCTCGGGGTCTACTTCGTGCCGGCGCTGACCGGTCTTGGCGCGCCCTGGTGGGACGACAGCGCCCGCGGCGTGATTTGCGGCCTGAGTCGCGGGGTGAAACGCGCGCATCTGATCCGTGCGGCGCTGGAGTCCATCACCTATCAGATAGCCGACGTGGTGGTGGCGATGCGTCAGCATGAGGAATTCACCCTGACGGCGTTGATGGTGGACGGCGGGCCGACCAACAATGACTGGCTGATGCAATACCAGGCCGATCTGCTCGGCTGCCCGGTGATGCGCAGCGACGTGCCGGAGCTGTCAGCCATCGGCGCGGCGTTGCTGGCGCGCAAAGCGCTCCATCCGGGGTCGACCGCCGATCTGCAGGCCTTCTTAACCGAACACAGCACCTTTCAGCCCGACATGGCCCGCCACCTGCGCTTACAAACGCGCTGGCAGGAGTGGCGCCATGCGGTCGACCGAACATTATGGAAACCGGACTCGCCAGCCTGACCGCCAGACTGCGCGACGACACGCATTCACTTATCACAGGAGAAACCCGGCCCATAACGATATCGCTATCCCCGAATACATCAGGGGAAATTTCAGACCGTAAAAGCCTGCCCGCTCAGGGGCTCATTTGTTCGAATATAAAAATACAGGAACAGAGTCATGAAATTACGTATAACCCTTTTAACCGCTGCTACCCTGACCGCCTTCTCCTTTGCCGCGCACGCCGCGGAGAAAGGCACCATTATGATCATGGTCAACTCGCTGGATAACCCGTATTACGCCTCGGAAGCCAAAGGCGCCAGCGAAAAAGCCCAGGCGCTCGGCTATAAAACCACCGTGCTGTCCCATGGCGAAGATGTCAAAAAGCAGAATGAGCTTATCGACACCGCGATTGGTAAAAAAGTGCAGGGCATTATTCTCGATAACGCTGATTCCACCGCCAGCGTCGCCGCCATTGAAAAAGCCAAAAAAGCCGGCATTCCGGTGGTCTTAATTAACCGCGAAATTCCGGTTGATGATGTGGCGCTGGAACAAATTACCCACAATAACTTCCAGGCCGGCTCTGAGGTCGCCAACGTCTTCGTGGAAAAAATGGCGGAGAAAGGCAAATACGCCGAGCTGACCTGCAACCTCGCCGATAATAACTGCGTCACCCGTTCTAAATCTTTCCATCAGGTCATTGACCAGTATCCGGATATGGTCAGCGTGGCGAAACAGGATGCCAAAGGCACCCTGATCGACGGCAAACGCATCATGGACAGCATCCTGCAGGCGCACCCCGACGTGAAAGGCGTCATCTGTGGCAACGGGCCGGTAGCCCTTGGCGCGATTGCGGCGCTGAAAGCGGCCAACCGTAGCGATGTGATTGTCGTCGGCATCGACGGCAGCAACGATGAGCGCGACGCCGTGAAAGCCGGCACCCTGCAGGCAACCGTGATGCTGCAGGCGCAGGCTATCGCCGCCCAGGGCGTCACCGATCTGGATAATTACCTGCAAAAAGGCGAAAAACCGGCCAAACAGCGCGTGATGTTCCGCGGCATTCTGATTACCCAGGATAACGCCGATAAAGTCCAGGATTTCAACATTAAGTCCTGAGTTCGGGTGGTTGCGCCCCTGCGGGGGCGCAGAGGAGAGCATTATGTTTAAGAAAACCTGTCTGACGCTGGCCGTACTGGCGCTAGGGGGCTGTCGCATCGTCTCGCAGCAGGAGCTGGCAGACCTGAAATCCCCGCCCAACCCGCATATGGCGAATATGGATAAAACCTGGCAGCAGAGCATCGTACCGCAGGTGGTGACGAAAGCGCGTCCGGCGGCGGAACTGATGAGCGCGCTCAAGGCGGCAAAAGACATTGATAGCGCCTGCAAAACCCTCGGCTACCGTGCGCAGGATGAAAACCCCTGCATCTTCTACGTCAAGGTTTCAGGTACCGTCAGCAAACTCGATACCGCCTCGCGCAGCGGCAAAATGACCCTGTCCGACGCCAGCGTCGGCAATGTGACGGTGCAAATTGGCCCTACCCTGCGCGGCACCCAGCTGCGCGACGGCTACAGCGGCGCCAGCTATCAGGACTTTAATGACCAGGTGCTGTTCGGCGAGTACAGCAAGAATATCAACAGTCAGGCGGTCAAAATGATTCAGACAGCCAACGTTAAAACCGGCGATAGCGTGGAGGTGTACGGCGTCTTCTCGGCCTGGGATATTCCGCAAACTCTCCCGGAAATTACCCCGGCGAAAATCATTCATGCGGGGGGACAATAATATGGCGCCGCACGATCTCGTCGCTCCCCAGCCCGTTGAGTCCGAAGTGATTATCGAAACCCGCGGTCTGTCGCGCGTCTATCCCGGCGTGACCGCCCTGGATAATGTTAATTACCGGGTCTATCGAAATAAGGTCAACGTGCTGATCGGAGAAAATGGTGCGGGTAAATCCACCATGATGAAAATGCTTGCCGGTGTGGAAACGCCCTCTTCCGGGCAAATTATTCTTGATGGCGAAGCGGTTTCATTACAGTCGACGCATCAGGCAGAAAAACTGGGCATCAGTATTATTTTCCAGGAACTGAATTTATTTCCCAATATGAATGTGATGGACAACATCTTCATGGCGAATGAATTCTTTCAGAAAGGACGCATTAACGAAAAATACCAGTACGCGCTGGCAAAATCGCTGCTGGAACGGCTGGAGCTGGATGTTGATCCCTACACCCCGCTCGGTGAACTCGGTATCGGCCACCAGCAGTTAGTCGAGATTGCCCGCGCGCTGTCGAAAGACACTCGGGTGCTGATCATGGACGAACCCACCTCGGCGCTGAGCCAGTCTGAGGTCAAAGTGCTGTTCAAGGTGATCGCGCAGCTTAAACGCCGCGGCGTGACCATCATCTATATCTCGCATCGCCTCGAAGAGCTGATGGAGATTGGAGACAACATCACCATTTTCCGCGACGGTCGTTTTATCAGCGAGCGTCACGTCAGCGACGCCAGCGTTCCGTGGATCATCGAGCAGATGGTCGGTGATAAGAAAAAACATTTTGATTATCAACCGGCGCCGAAAGGCGACGCAGTGCTTGACGTCAAAGGGCTGACCGCGCTGCATCCGAGCGGCGGCTACAAACTTAATGACGTCACCTTCACCCTCAGCAAAGGCGAAGTGATCGGTATTTACGGCCTGCTGGGCGCCGGGCGCACCGAGCTGTTTAAAGGTCTGGTGGGCTTGATGCCCTGCCAGCGCGGCGAGGTGCATCTCAACGGCGAAAGCATCGGCAAAACGCGCTTTCAGCAACGTCTGAAAAAGGGGCTGGCACTGGTGCCGGAGGACCGTCAGGGCGAAGGCGTGGTACAGATGATGTCGATTCAGGCCAACATGACGCTCTCTGATTTCAGCCTGCAGGGGTTCCGCCGCGCCTGGCGGTGGTTGAACCCGCAAAAAGAAGAGAGCTGCGTAAAAGAGATGATCCAGCAGCTGGCGATCAAGGTCAGCGACGCCACATTGCCCATCACCTCGCTGAGCGGCGGCAATCAACAAAAAGTGGTGCTGGGTAAAGCGCTGATGACTCAGCCACAGGTGGTGTTCCTCGACGAACCGACGCGCGGCATCGACGTCGGCGCGAAAACCGACGTCTATCACCTGATCGGCAAAATGGCCCAGCAGGGGCTGGCGGTGATGTTTTCATCTTCGGAGCTGGATGAGGTGATGGCCCTGGCCGACCGCATCCTGGTGATGGCCGATGGCCGCATTACCGCCGATCTACCGCGTCACGCGGTGACCCGCGAACAGTTAATCGCGGCTTCAACACCTCAAGATTAATCAGGCTGGAATCCATCATGAACCAGAAATATATGATTTATATGTACCTGCTGAAGGCCCGCACCTTTATCGCCCTCCTGCTGGTGATCGCGTTCTTCAGCGTGATGGTACCCAACTTCCTGACCGCCTCGAACCTGCTGATCATGACCCAGCACGTGGCGATCACCGGCCTGCTGGCCATCGGCATGACGCTGGTCATTCTCACCGGCGGCATTGATTTGTCCGTCGGCGCGGTGGCGGGGATCTGCGGCATGGTGGCGGGCGCGCTGCTGACCAACGGCCTGCCGCTGTGGAACGGCGATGTTATTTTCTTTAACGTCCCGGAGGTGATCCTCTGCGTGGCGATCTTCGGCGTGCTGGTCGGCCTGGTGAACGGCGCGGTGATCACCCGCTTCGGCGTGGCGCCGTTTATCTGCACCTTAGGCATGATGTACGTCGCCCGCGGCTCCGCGCTGCTGTTTAACGACGGGAGCACCTACCCGAATCTTAACGGCATGGAAGCGCTGGGCAACACCGGTTTCGCCACCCTCGGCTCCGGCACTCTGCTCGGCGTCTACCTGCCGATCTGGCTGATGATCGGCTTCCTCGTGCTGGGCTACTGGCTGACCACCAAAACGCCGCTTGGCCGCTACATCTACGCCATCGGCGGCAACGAATCCGCCGCCCGCCTCGCCGGCGTGCCGATCGTGAAAGCGAAAATATTCGTCTATGCCTTCTCCGGCCTGTGCGCGGCGTTTGTTGGCCTGATTGTCGCATCACAGCTGCAAACCGCGCACCCGATGACCGGCAACATGTTCGAGATGGACGCCATCGGCGCCACCGTGCTCGGCGGCACCGCGCTGGCCGGCGGCCGCGGTCGGGTGACCGGGTCAATTATCGGCGCCTTCGTCATCGTCTTCCTTGCCGACGGCATGGTGATGATGGGCGTCAGCGACTTCTGGCAGATGGTGATTAAAGGCGTGGTGATCGTCACCGCTGTGGTCGTCGACCAGTTCCAGCAGAAGCTGCAGAGCAAGGTCATCCTGATGCGCCGCCACGAGGAAAAACTGGCCGCCATTTCCCCCAACGGCGCCACCTCCAGCTAACCGGTAACGATTCACATCTTCCGCCGGGCCTGGTGCCCGGCTCAGCGAAAGGGAAAAAATATGCAACGAGATTTCCAGAACAAAACGGTGGTGATCACCGGCGCCTGCCGCGGCATCGGCGCAGGTATTGCGGAGCGCTTTGCCCGCGACGGCGCGAATCTGGTGATGGTCTCCAACGCCGAGCGCGTTCACGAGACCGCCGACACCCTGCGTCAGCGCTATCAGGCGGATATTTTATCGCTGCAGGTCGATGTCACCGATGAAGCCCAGGTTCAGGGGCTATATGAGCAGGCCGCCGCCCGCTTCGGCACTATTGACGTCTCCATTCAGAACGCCGGGGTGATCACCATCGATTACTACGACCGGATGCCAAAAGCTGATTTCGAAAAAGTGCTGGCGGTCAACACCACCGGCGTGTGGCTGTGCTGCCGCGAGGCGGCCAAATATATGGTGAAACAGAATCACGGCAGCCTGATCAATACCTCTTCCGGCCAGGGGCGGCAGGGCTTTATCTACACGCCGCATTATGCCGCCAGCAAAATGGGCGTGATCGGCATTACCCAAAGCCTGGCTCACGAGCTGGCGCCGTGGAACATCACCGTCAACGCCTTCTGCCCGGGCATTATTGAAAGCGAAATGTGGGATTACAACGATCGCGTGTGGGGCGAAATTCTCAGCACCGAGCAGAAGCGCTACGGCAAGGGCGAACTGATGGCCGAGTGGGTCGAGGGCATTCCGATGAAACGCGCCGGTAAACCGGAAGACGTGGCCGGGCTGGTGGCCTTCCTCGCCTCCGACGACGCGCGCTATCTCACCGGGCAGACCATCAATATCGATGGCGGTTTGATTATGTCGTAATCCCCCGCGGGTTAGCGGGCCCCATCGCCCGAATAAGGTGTCCCGCATTGGCGCCACCACCCCGGGACGGCCCCCCGGTGGCGCTTCGCTTACCGGGGCTACGTAACACCGCCGAAAGGTTGCCCGGATAAGGCGCTACGCGCCGCCATTCGGGAAACAGGGCTCCCGACGTTCGACACTATATTGAAGAGAGTAAACATTATGATCGGTAAAGATTTTGCACAGCAGCTGTTTAACCTGCAGGGGCGCGTCGCCTTCGTCACCGGCGCCGGCAGCGGTATCGGCCAGACCATCGCCTGCAGCCTCGCCAGCGCGGGTGCGCGGGTAGTCTGTTTTGATCTTCGCGACGACGGCGGGCTGGCGGAAACGGTCAGCCATATTGAATCCATCGGCGGTCAGGCTTGTTCTTATACCGGCGATGTCCGCCAGATTGCCGACCTGCGCGCCGCCGTCGCGCTGGCCAAAAACCGCTTTGGCCGCCTCGACATCGCCGTCAACGCCGCCGGGATCGCCAACGCCAATCCGGCGCTGGAGATGGAGAGCGAGCAATGGCAGCGGGTGATCGATATCAATCTCACCGGCGTATGGAACTCCTGCAAAGCGGAAGCGGAACTGATGCTGGAGTCCGGCGGCGGGTCGATTATCAATATCGCCTCGATGTCGGGGATTATCGTTAACCGCGGCCTCGACCAGGCGCATTACAACTGCTCCAAAGCCGGCGTGATCCATCTGTCGAAAAGCCTGGCGATGGAGTGGGTGGGCAAAGGGATCCGCGTCAATTCCATTAGCCCGGGCTATACCGCCACGCCGATGAATACCCGTCCGGAGATGGTGCACCAGACCCGCGAGTTTGAAAGCCAGACGCCGATGCAGCGAATGGCGAAGGTGGAAGAGATGGCCGGCCCGGCGCTGTTCCTCGCCAGCGACGCCGCCTCGTTCTGCACCGGCGTAGACCTGGTGGTCGACGGCGGGTTTGTCTGCTGGTGATCCTCTCCTGCTTCAGGGCGCCACGCTGCGGCGCCCCTCTCCATCCCTGCCGTTAACCCAGCGGATACTGTTGAAACGCCGGCAGCGCCTCTCCTTTCTCCGCCAGCGCGCGGATATGAGGAAACGCCGCTGCCGACACCACCGCCGGGATCATCAACTGGATAAAGGACCAGACCACCGTGCTGGTGACCAGCACCTGATCCGGCTGCGCGGCGGCGGCGCGGTCTGCCAGCCGGGCGTCCCATTCCCGACAGGCGGCGAGCAGCTGGCCGGTCACCCGGGCTATCCACGGCTGATGCTGCTTCTCTTCCGGCCGCAGACGGTGCTCATAAACATGCTGGACCGCTTTTTCACTGGCGGCGAGGATCACCCCCAGCAGGTGCAGATCGCGGGCCAGCGCGTCAGGCTGCGCGGGAAGCAGCCGGCGCCCGGTGGGATTGGTCGTTTCGAAATAGTGGAGGATCAGGGTGGAGTCCATCAGCTGCGTCCCGTTATCGAGCACCACCGTCGGCGCCTTGACCACCGGATTAATACGGGAAAATTCGTCAAAGCCGCTAAAGACCGAGAGCGGCAGACTCTCGAATTCCACGCCATAGAGCGCCAGAGAAACCGCCACGCGTCTTACATAAGGTGAATCCATCATACCAATGAGTTTCATCGTCACTCCTGCCTGCGATAAAGGGGTTGCGGCTTTACCTTACTGGAAAACCCATGCCGCGAATATCACGGGATACTTACCGCAATGGTTAGTCAAACTAACAGATTGGCGATTCGCGGTAGCCCTCCTGTCCCCCTTGTGCTATACCGACTGAGGCAGCATACAGCCCCTTTTCAGCCTGTTCGCAGCGGCTTTAAAACCCGTTAACCCGGTAGTAACGTTAACGTATCGACTCACTGACAGAGAAACCACCATGGCAGATTTTCCCCCTGTCGCCAGCCTGCGCAGCTTTGAGGCGGTGGCGCGCCTCGGCAGCGTGACGCAGGCCGCCCACGAGTTGAACGTGACCCATTCGGCGGTCAGCCAGCACATCAAACAGCTGGAAGCGCTGGTCGGCGTCACGCTCTTTATCCGCCACGGCCGCGGGGTGCGCATCACGGAAGAAGGACGGCTCTATGCCCTGCAAATCCGCGAGGCGTTACAGCACATCGCCGACGCCACGCGCATGGTGCAGATCAAACCCCGCACCCTGGAAGTGACCCTGGCGACGCTCCCCTCCTTTGGCTGCCACTGGCTGCTGCCGCGGCTGGCGCGCTTTCAGGCGCGGCATCCGCAGATCGCGGTGCGCCTGCTGACCAGCCTGGCGGTGGTTAACCTGCAGCAGGAGGGTATCGATCTGGCCCTTCGCATGGGGCAAGGTGACTGGGAGGGGATGGAAAGCCGGCATCTGTTTGCCGATGAACAACTGGTGGTCGCCGCCCCCGGCTATCGCGGCGGCGACCTGCCGACCACCCCGCAGGCGATCGCCGCCAGCGATATTATTTTTTCCATGGAGTCCTGGAACGCCTGGTGCAGCCAGGCGGGGCTGGAAAAGCCGATCGTCCCTTCGGGCCTGCGCCTGAACGACTCCAATCTGGTGCTGGAGGCGGTCCGCCTGGGGGCCGGCGTGGCGCTGGAGCGGCGCTCCCTGGTGGCGGGGGCGATAGCCCGCGGCGAGCTGGTGCAGCTCACCGCCGTCACCGTCCCCTACCCCTGGCACTACTGGCTGACCGTCTCCCCACAGGCGATGAACCGGCCGGAAGTCGCCCGGTTCATCGCCTGGCTGGAGGAGGAGATCGCCCTCTGGCGCCAGCAGATCACTGCTTAGCCTTCGGCCGACGGCGGCAGACCTGTCCGGGCGGCATGCTCCTGGGAGAGACGCCAGAAATCGTGCCCGGCGGGATACTGATAAAGTCGCAGGGAAAACTGCCCGGCCACCGCGGTAATGTACTCAAATATCGCCGACTGGGTATTTTCGTAGTCTTTCCACAGCGTCGATGAGGTGAAGCAGTAAATCTCCAGCGGGATGCCCGACGGCGACGGTTTCAGCGTTCTCGCCACAATGTACATCTCCTTAATAATATCCGGTCGCTCGGCGAGATAGTGCATCAGATAGTGGCGAAACAGGGTCAGGTTGGTCAGCCCGTTATCGACAAACCAGCGGTCGGCCACGCCGCCAGGATCCCGGCCATCAAGCAGCGTGCTCAAAGGCTCACTCACCCCGCGGATGGTCAGCATCGAGGAGAGCATCTCCTGGTCGAGAAAACGCACCGAGTGCTGATCGATGGCGATACTGCGCATGATCCGCCGCGCCCCGGAGGAGAACATCGCCTGCCAGTTGGTATAGGTCTCGGTGAGGAAATTCTTGGTCGGGATGCGGGAGATGGTATTGTCCCAGTTGCGAATGGTAATGGTGTGCAGCGCGATATCCGTCACCTCACCGCTGAGGTTCTTGTCAGGCATTTCAATCCAGTCACCCAACTGGAGCACGTCGTTAGACGACAGCTGAACGTTCGCCACCAGCGACAGCAAGGTATGCTGGAACACGATCATCAGCACCGCCGCCACCGCCCCCAGACTGGAGATAATAATGATCGGCGATTTGTTCGACATCACGGCGAGGATCATAATCGCCGCCAGGATGTGGACTAAGATTTTGCCTATCTGGATATAGCCCTTAATGGAATGATTTTTACGTTTGGTCTTTCGCAGATAAGAGCTGTTGACAATATCCAACATCTCGTTGAAAAACACCGACATAAAAATAAAAAACAAGATCCCGCAGATGGTATTAATCGCCGTCACCAGCGATGTCGGCATCGCCGGCATAAACTGCAGGACGTAATAGACGATAATAACCGGAATGAAATTGGACAGCTTTTCGGCGATGCGTCGATCCTTCTCCAGCGGCACATCCTGTTTGTGGCTACTAAAGAAGACCTTACGCACCACTTTAATCAGCAAGAACTTGCATAAAAGATGGGCAAATATGCCGGAGACCAGCAGCAGAATAAGATTAAACCCCACCGCCAGCGCCGGATTACTCTCAATAAACGTCAGTAGATGATTCACATACGCCATGCTTTATCGCCTGAATAACTATGCCATTTCGCTAACTGCTTTATCACAAGGGCATATATTTGGAAAATAAATCAATCCGCATCATGGCATATCGCTTAGCGTAACGTCCATGCGCGCACCGCTCCTAATCATTCACAGAAAATATGTCAGAGTTTGCATTAATCATTCCCTACGCTCACTATAAAGAGGCTTGTTATGAGGACGGAATAAGTCCAGGAGGAAACATGTTTAAAGCGCTTACCGCTATCATCACCTTAGCCGCCTCCGCCAGCGTCATGGCGCAAGGCGATGTCACGTTGAACAGTCTGGCCCACGATGCCGCCACCCGGGCGTCGTTTAACCAGATGGTCAAAGGCCATCAGTTGCCCGCCTGGGTAACCACCGGCGGCACCGGTTCGCCCGCGCAGACGGTGAAGCTGGGTAGCGAATCCTGGCAGGTGTTAAGCGCCTGCAAACCCCACGACTGCGGTCATGAACGTATCGCGGTGATCTGGTCGGAGAAAAGCCAACAGATGTCGGGCGTTTACTCGGTGGTCGATGAAAAAACCGACCAGGAGAAGCTGACCTGGCTTAACGTCAGCGATGCCCTGTCCATCGATGGCAAAACCGTGCTGTTTGCCGCCCTCAGCGGTAGCCTCGACAACCATCCGGACGCCTTTAACTACCCGTAACGACCATCGCCCCCGTCAGCCTTTCGCCGACGGGGGCTCCCCTGACTAGCCGTCCGGGAACATCACGCTGTTCCCCGGCGCTTCCCGATGAAGATGGATAAAGTTCAGGTGCCGCTCGTACTGGTCGAGAATATCGGTGATCACCTGCTCTTTGCTGTAGTCCATCAGGTCGTTACCCTGACTGCCCTCCAGCAGGAAGGTCTCCAGCCGGTAATAGGTGGATTTCCCGCTGCGCGCTCGATAGGTAAAGCCCGGCACCGAGTACTGCTGCGGCCAGATCTTGTAGATGAAGTTCTGCTCGTCGCCCATGTGCACCAGCAGATCGAGGTGGCCAAGGTTCTCGCCCTCTTCCGGCGGCAGGCTCTTCAGTTCCACCGCGGCGCCGCGCAGCCGCAGCTCCTGGGCTACCTCTTCCATCGCCGGGTAGCACACCGTCTCCATCATCTGTTTGGTATAGCGCGTGCCCGGGTAATTCATCAGCCGCGACAGGCGCTTCTTCCAGCTCAGACGATCCTGGAGGCCCATCGGGCGCGGGGCGGTGTCGCGACTGGCGCTGACCCGGCGGTAATCTTCCACTTTCAGGGATTTATACAGCCCGGCCATCACGAAGAAAATCACAAAGCTGAACGGCAGCCCCATGATCACCGTGGTGTTCTGCAGCGCCGAGATGCCGTTGGTCATCAGCATGCCGAGGGTCAACAGACCGATGGCCACCGACCAGAAGATGCGCAGCCAGTTCGGGGCATCGCTGTTGATGTCCTTCAGCTTCGAGGTGAAGTTCCCCAGCACCAGCGCGCCGGAGTCGGCGGAGGTGACGTAGAACAGCAGACCGGTAATGGTCGCCACCGACGCGCTAAAGGTAAACGCCGGGTACTGCGCCAGCAGGCTGTAGAATCCGCGCTCCGGGTGGACCATCGCCTCCTCGGCAAAGGCCGCATCGCCGTGAATAATCTCATACAGCGCGCTGTTGCCGAACACCGACAGCCATAGCAGGGTAAAGGTGAACGGAATAATCAGGGTGCCCATCACAAACTGGCGGATGGTGCGCCCGCGCGAAATGCGCGCCAGGAACAGGCCCACAAACGGCGACCAGGCCACCCACCACGCCCAGAAAAAGAGCGTCCAGTTATTCATCCATTCTACCGGCCGGTCGAAGGCGAAGCTGTTCAGCGTCATGCCCATAAAGCGGTTGACGTAGTCGCCGACGTTCAGCACTAACGCATTAAGCAGGAAGGAGGTATCGCCCATGAACAATACAAACAGGATCAACCCCAGCGCGAGGGCGACGTTCAGCTCGGAGAGCACGCGGATGCCCTTGTCCACCCCGGAGGTGACCGAGATGGTGGCGATGATCACCGACAGCGCAATCAGAGCTGCTTTCGCCGCCAGCGAGTCCGGAATATCGAACAGCACGCTCAGACCGTAGTTGAGCTGCACGACGCCGATACCGAGGGTGGTGGCGATGCCGAAGATGGTGCCGATCACCGCCGCAATATCGACGCTGTGGCCGATGGGCCCATTGATCCGTTTGCCAAAAATCGGGTACAGCGCCGAGCGGATGGTGAGCGGCAAATTATAACGATAGCTAAAGTATCCCAGCGCCATACCCATCAGGGCATACATTGACCAACCGGTTAAGCCATAGTGAAACAGCGTCCAGACCATCGCCTGGCGCGCCGCCTCGATGGTCTGCCCCGCCCCTTCCGGCGGCTGCATATATTGCGTCACCGGCTCGGCGACCGAGAAGAACATCAGGTCGATACCGATCCCGGCGGCGAACAGCATCGCCGCCCAGCTCAGCAGGCTGAACTCGGGCTTTGACTGCTCCGGGCCGAGCTTCACCGAGCCGAAGCGCGAGCAGGCAATGCAGACGACGAAGACGATATACAGCGTCGCCGCCAGCAGATAGTACCAGCCGAAGGTTTTCGACACCCAGTTGAGGGTGCGCCCAATCCACTCGGCAGAAAAATCGCGAAAAAAGATCGTCATCAGGGAAAACAACAAAATCAGTCCGGCCGAGGTATAAAAAACCACCGGATTGATTTTGTCCTTTTCTCTGTTTTGCGAAAGATCTGTCATCCAGTATCCCCACTGTTTTTGTAACTATTAAAATTCAATAACGTAACAATTAAGACACATTTTATATTGAACGTCCAATCAAAAACCGCTTTAATAGTTAACCAACGCTGATGAATGGAGTGGCAAAAATGCCCAAACTGGGGATGCAGCCAATCCGGCGCAGGCAACTGATCGATGCCACGCTGGACGCAATAAATGAAGTCGGAATGCATGATGCGACCATCGCGCAGATCGCCCGACGGGCGGGCGTCTCGACGGGGATCATCAGTCACTATTTCAAAGATAAAAATGGTCTGCTGGAGGCGACCATGCGCGACATCACCAGCCAGCTGCGCGACGCGGTGCTCAACCGTCTGCACGCCCTGCCGGACGGCAGCGCCAGCCAACGCCTGCAGGCGATTGTCGGCGGCAACTTTGATGAGACGCAGATCAGCAGCGCGGCGATGAAGGCCTGGCTGGCCTTCTGGGCCAGCAGCATGCACCAGCCGATGCTTTATCGGTTACAGCAGGTCAGCAGCCGTCGGCTGCTGTCGAACCTGGTGTACGAATTCCGCCGCGAGCTGCCGCGCGAGCAGGCGCAGGAGGCCGGTTACGGGCTGGCGGCGCTGATAGACGGCCTGTGGCTGCGGGCGGCGCTCAGCGGCAAACCGCTGGATAAGACGCTGGCGCAGTCGCTGACCAGCCACTTTATTCGTCAGCATTTACCGAACCCATAACCGAGGAGGCGTTATGTCCCGAATGGCAGAACAGCAGCTTTATATTAATGGTGGTTATACATCGGCCACCAGCGGTCGCATCTTCGAGACCATCAACCCTGCCACTGGCGAGGTGCTGGCGACCGTTCAGGCTGCCGGACGCGAGGATGTCGACCGCGCCGTTGAGAGCGCGCAGCGTGGGCAAAAAATCTGGGCGGCGATGACCGCCATGGAACGCTCGCGCATCCTGCGTCGCGCCGTCGACCTTCTGCGCCAGCGCAACGATGAGCTGGCGCGGCTGGAGACGCTGGATACCGGTAAACCCCTTAGTGAAACCGCCGCCGTCGATATCGTCACCGGCGCCGACGTGCTGGAGTATTACGCGGGGCTGATCCCGGCGCTGGAAGGCAGCCAGATCCCGCTGCGCGACAGCTCCTTCGTCTATACCCGTCGCGAACCGCTGGGGGTGGTGGCCGGGATCGGCGCGTGGAACTACCCGATCCAGATCGCGCTGTGGAAATCGGCGCCGGCGCTGGCCGCCGGCAATGCGATGATTTTCAAACCGAGCGAAGTCACCCCGCTCACCGCCCTCAAGCTGGCGGAAATTTACAGCGAAGCGGGCCTGCCGGACGGGGTGTTTAACGTCCTGCCGGGGATCGGCGCGGAAACCGGCCAGTATCTGACCGAACATCCGGGCATCGCCAAAATCTCCTTCACCGGCGGCGTCGCCAGCGGCAAAAAAGTGATGGCCAACTCCGCGGCCTCGTCGCTGAAAGAGGTCACCATGGAGCTGGGCGGTAAATCGCCGCTGATTATCGCGGACGATGCCGACCTCGACCTCGCCGCCGATATCGCCATGATGGCCAACTTCTACAGCTCCGGTCAGGTGTGCACCAACGGCACCCGGGTGTTTGTCCCGGCGAAACAGAAGGCGGAATTCGAGCACAAGATCCTCGAACGCGTGGGCCGCATCCGCCCCGGCGATCTGTTTGCCGATGACACCAACTTCGGCCCGCTGGTCAGCTTCCCCCATCGCGACAACGTTCTGCGCTATATCGAGAGCGGCAAACGCGAAGGCGCGCGCCTGCTGTGCGGCGGCGAGGCGCTGAAAGGCGACGGTTTCGATAACGGCGCGTGGGTCGCCCCGACGGTGTTTACCGACTGTAGCGACGAGATGACTATCGTGCGCGAAGAGATCTTCGGTCCGGTGATGTCGATCCTCAGCTATACCGACGAAGCGGAGGTCATTCGCCGCGCCAACGCCACCGAATACGGCCTCGCCGCCGGCGTGGTGACGCCCAACCTCAACCGTGCCCACCGTCTTATCCACCAGCTGGAAGCCGGTATCTGCTGGATCAACAGCTGGGGTGAATCCCCGGCGGAGATGCCGGTTGGCGGCTATAAGCACTCCGGCATTGGCCGCGAGAATGGCGTCATGACGCTGCAGAGTTACACCCAGGTGAAGTCCATCCAGGTTGAGATGGGTAAATTCCAGTCCATATTTTAACCGGGAGGTTTTTTTGCAATTTGACTACATCATTATTGGCGCCGGCTCCGCCGGCAACGTTCTGGCAACACGACTGACTGAAGATCCAAACACCACCGTCCTGCTGCTGGAAGCCGGCGGCCCGGACTACCGGTTCGATTTCCGCACCCAGATGCCCGCCGCGCTGGCTTACCCGCTGCAGGGCAAACGTTACAACTGGGCCTACGAAACCGAACCTGAGCCGTATATGAACCATCGCCGCATGGAGTGCGGACGCGGCAAAGGGCTCGGCGGCTCGTCGCTGATCAACGGCATGTGCTACATCCGCGGTAACGCGATGGATCTGGACAACTGGGCCAAAGAGCCGGGTCTGGAACACTGGAGCTATCTCGACTGCCTGCCCTACTACCGGAAAGCGGAAACCCGCGATATCGGGCCTAACGACTATCACGGCGGCGATGGCCCGGTGAGTGTGACGACGCCGAAGCCGGGCAATAATCCCCTCTTCGAGGCGATGGTCACCGCCGGGGTGCAGGCGGGTTATCCGCGCACCGACGATCTCAACGGCTACCAGCAGGAAGGCTTTGGCCCGATGGACCGCACCGTGACGCCGCAGGGCCGTCGCGCCAGCACCGCCCGCGGCTATCTCGACCAGGCGCGCGGTCGCCCGAACCTGACCATCCGCACGCATGCGCTGACCGATCACATTATTTTTGCCGGCAAGCGCGCGGTGGGCGTCGAGTGGCTGGAGGGAGAAAGCACGATCCCGTCCAAAGCGACGGCCAACAAAGAGGTGCTGCTGTGCGCCGGGGCGATTGCCTCGCCGCAGATCCTGCAGCGCTCCGGCGTCGGTAACCCGGAGCTGCTCAGGCAGTTCGATATCCCGGTGGTGCACGATCTCCCCGGCGTGGGTGAGAACCTGCAGGACCATCTGGAGATGTATCTGCAATATGAATGCAAAGAGCCGGTGTCGCTCTACCCGGCGCTGCAGTGGTGGAACCAGCCGAAGATTGGCGCCGAGTGGCTGTTCGGCGGCACCGGCATTGGCGCCAGCAACCAGTTCGAAGCGGGCGGTTTTATCCGCAGCCGCGCAGAATTTGCCTGGCCAAATATTCAATACCACTTCCTGCCGGTGGCGATTAACTACAATGGCTCCAACGCGGTGAAAGAGCACGGCTTCCAGTGCCACGTCGGTTCAATGCGTTCGCCCAGCCGCGGCCACGTGCGCCTGAAGTCGCGCGATCCGCACGCCCATCCGGCGATCCTGTTTAACTATATGTCCCATGAACAGGACTGGCAGGAGTTCCGCGACGCCATCCGCATTACCCGCGAAATCATGAACCAGCCAGCGCTGGATAAGTATCGCGGCCGCGAAATCAGTCCGGGAATAGAATGCCAGAGCGATGCCGAACTGGATGAGTTTGTGCGCAACCACGCCGAGACCGCGTTCCACCCGTGCGGGACCTGTAAGATGGGTTACGACGAGATGGCGGTGGTCGACGGCGAGGGCCGCGTCCACGGTCTGGAAGGCGTGCGGGTGGTCGATGCCTCGATTATGCCGCAGATCATCACCGGCAACCTCAACGCCACCACCATTATGATTGGCGAGAAGATGGCTGACGCCATTCGCGGCCGCCAGCCGCTGCCGCGCAGCACCGCGGCGTATTATGTCGCTGGCGACGCGCCGGTTCGCCGTTAACGGGTCAATGCCGGGCGGCGGCTACGCCTTGCCCGGCCTACCCTGAGGCAATGTAACGTAGCCCCGGTAAGCGCAGCGCGACCGGGGTGCCGTTCCCGGGTTTGACCACATAGGTTGATGTTAGCGAAACGCCTCCAGGCGTTTGATCTGCTGCCCGTCGGCAGTAAAGTTCTCCGCCGCCAGCCACGCCCGCAGCGCCGCATCGCGCGCAGGCCACTCGCCGTCGATGATGGACAGCATATCGCTGTCACGCGTCCGCCCTTTACGCACCAGCCTTTGCCGCAGACGTCCTTCCCAGCTAAAGCCCAGCCGCTCGGCGGCCCGGCGCGAGGCGACATTCATCGAATCGCATTTCCACTCCAGCCGACGGTAGCCATGGTCAAAGCCGTTCTTCAGCAACAGCCAGACCGCTTCGGTACCCAGCGGGGTGTTTTTCATCCGTCGCGACCAGGTGACATGGCCGATCTCAACCGTGCCCATTTCCCGCTCGATCGCCATATAGCTGACGATGCCCACCGCCTGCTCGCTACGCAGGTCAATCACCGCGTACGGCACCAGAGCATCATCATTCACCTTGCCCGCGATCCAGTGGGCGGTCGCCGCCACGCTCTCCGGCCGCGTAGACGCCAGCCACGTCCAGTCGCTGTTGTCGCCGAGCGCATAGGCGGCAAACAGATCCGCCGCATGACGGTCAACGTCCAGCGGCTCCAGTCGACAAAAACGGCCGTTTAACGCCGTCCGCCGCAGGACTTGCGCCCCCTGCCAGCCGGGGACAAGATCGTTCACCTGCTGGCCAAACTCATTGATTTCCGGCACACCCACCTCCTTGCAATAGACAATTTGTTATAGCAAGAAGCCAGAAGCGGAGAAAGGCGCTTCTGCGCGACCGGCAATAACCTGTCGATCTTGAATATGCGTTTTTAGCATAAGGATATCCTTATTTTGACTTTACGCCTTTTGGCAAGCGGCCTAACGTAGCGAGGCATAAAAAATTAAAACAACCATTTTTCAGGGATTGCACATGACCAAAAAACTGTTGCCTTTACTGGTACTGACGGCGCTCACCGCCGCCGCGCATGCCGCTACACCGCCCAACACGCTGGTGGTTGCCCAAGGTCTCGACGATATCGTCAGCCTCGACCCGGCGGAAGCGAACGAACTCTCCAGCATTCAGACGGTCCCCAGCCTCTATCAGCGTCTGGTGCAGCCGGACCGCAACAACCCTGAAAAAATCGTACCGATCCTCGCCGAAAGCTGGCAGGCCGATCCGGCGGCCAAAACCCTGACCATCAAACTGAAGCCGGATGCCAAATTCGCCTCCGGTAATCCGCTGCGCCCGGAAGATGTGATTTTCTCTTACACCCGTGCGGTGACGCTGAATAAATCGCCGGCGTTTATTCTCAACGTGCTCGGCTGGCAGCCGGATAACATCGCCAGCCAGCTGAAAAAGATTGATGATCATACCCTGACGCTGCACTGGACCGCCGACGTCAGCCCGGCGGTGGCGCTGAATATTCTCTCCACCCCTATCGCCTCCATCGTTGATGAAAAACAGGTAGCGCCGAACGCGAAAAATAATGACTTCGGCAACGACTGGCTGAAGATGCACTCGGCGGGCAGCGGGGCCTATAAAATGCGCGTCTACCAGCCGCATCAGGCCATCGTGCTGGAAGCCAACGCCAGCTCCCCCACCGGCGCGCCGAAGATCAAGAGCATCATTATTAAAAACGTCCCCGACCCGGCTTCCCGCCGCCTGCTGATCCAGCAGGGTGATGCCGACGTGGCGCGTGATCTCGGCGCTGACCAGATTGCCGCCCTGCAGGATAAACCCGGCGTGAAGGTGCTGAGCATCCCATCTGCCGAGCAGAACTATCTGGTGTTTAATACCGCCAACAGCGCCAACCCGCTGCTCAATAACCCGGCTTTCTGGGAGGCGGCGCGCTGGCTGGTCGATTATGAGGGCATCACCAAAAATCTGCTGAAAGGCCAGTACTTTATTCACCAGAGCTTCCTGCCAGCCGGCCTGCCGGGGGCGCTGGAAACCAATCCGTTCACCTTCGACCCGCAAAAAGCTAAGGCTATCCTCGATAAAGCGGGCATTAAGGATGCCCACTTCACCCTCGACGTGGAGAACAAACCACCGTTTATCACCATCGCCCAGTCGCTGCAGGCCAGCTTTGCCCAGGGCGGGGTGAAAGTGGATCTGCTGCCGGCCGCCGGCAGCCAGGTCTATGCCCGGGTACGCGCGAAACAGCATCAGGCGGCGATCCGCCTGTGGATCCCGGACTACTTTGATGCCCACTCTAACGCCAGCGCCTTTGCCTGGAACGATGGTAAATCCAGCACCGTGGCCGGGCTCAACGGCTGGCAGATCCCTGAGCTGAATAAAGCTACCCTCGCCGCGGTGGCGGAGCCGGACCCGGCGAAGCGCCTCGACCTGTACAAAACGATGCAGGGATCCCTGCTGCAGCATTCGCCGTACGTCTTTATTGACCAGGGGAAAACCCAGATCGTGGTGCGTGACAACGTGAAGGGCTATCAGCAGGGGCTGAACGCCGATATGGTCTGGTACGATAACGTGACCAAGTAAGCGGGTTTTTGTCACCGGGTACGGCGGCCTCACCTGCCCGGATGACCGACGCCTCACCCAGGCCCGGTCGGCGTCGCGCCGCCGGGTACCATGCTGATATACCAGGAATTTCCATTTTCCATGCCATCGTTTTCCACTCACCTTACCCGCCTGCTGCAGGGGCTGTTGACGCTGCTGCTCACGCTGTTCGGGCTGCTGCTGGTCACCTTCTCGCTCTCCGCGCTGTCGCCCGTCGACCGCGTACTGCAGATCGTCGGCGACCATGCCAGCCAGTCGACCTATGACCAGGTTCGCCATCAGCTGGGTCTCGACCAGCCGCTGCCGGTGCAGTTCTGGCACTACCTGGTCAACCTGGCCCATGGCGATCTCGGTATCGCCAGCGCCACCGGCCAGCCGGTGCTCCACGATCTGCTGGCGGTCTTCCCGGCCACCCTTGAGCTGGCGACCCTGGCGCTGATCGTCGGTGCGGTACTGGGCATCGTCGCCGGGGTGCTGTGCGCGCGTTACGCCGGTTCACCGTGGGATCTGGCGGTGCGCACCTTTACCCTGTTGGGCAACTCGGTGCCGATATTCTGGCTCGGCCTGCTGATGCTGGCCCTGTTCTACGCCCGGCTGCAGTGGGCGCCGGGCCCGGGTCGCCTCGACGATATTTATCAGTACACCGTCGAGCCGCGCAGCGGTTTTGCGCTGATCGACACCTGGCTCTCCGGCGATACCGCGGCGTTTAAAAATGCGATCGGCCATCTGGCGCTGCCGGTGCTGGTGCTGGCCTATTACTCGCTGGCCAGCATCACCCGTCTGACCCGCTCCGCCTGCCTGAGCGAGATGAACAAAGAGTACATTCTGCTGGCGCGGGCCAAAGGGGCCGGAGAGATGACGATTTTGCTGCGCCACGTCCTGCCCAATATCCGCGGCACTCTGCTGACGGTGACCGCTCTCGCCTGGACCTCGATGCTCGAAGGGGCGGTGCTCACCGAAACCGTCTTCTCGTGGCCGGGGATCGGCCGCTATCTCACCACCGCGCTGTTCGCCGGAGATACCACGGCGATCATGGGCGGCACGCTGCTGATTGGCGTGAGCTTTGTGCTGATCAATAACCTGACCGACCTGCTGGTGCGGTTAACCGATCCGAGGGTGCGCTGATGCCGACTTATCTGTTTTTACGCCGTCTGCGCCGCTCACCCGCCGCCTTCAGTGGCCTGACCCTGGTGATCCTGCTGGTGCTGACCGCGCTGTTCGCCCCGTGGCTGGCACCGCACGATCCCAACTGGCAGGATGCCGCCGCTCGTCTGCAGGGGCCGGGCGCAGGGCACTGGCTCGGCACCGACAGCTACGGCCGCGACCTGCTGTCGCGCCTGCTCTACGGCACCCGCCCGGCGCTGGGTCTGGTGGCGCTGGTGACCGCCATTACCCTGCCCGTCGGGCTGCTGGTAGGTATCCTCTCCGGCTACTATGGCGGGTGGCTGGAGCGGATACTGATGCGGTTTACCGACGTGGTGATGTCGATGCCGCGCCTGATCCTCGCTTTCGCGTTCGTGGCGATGCTCGGCCCGGGGCTGGTCAACGGCGCGCTGGCGTTAGCCCTGACCACCTGGCCGGCCTACGCCCGTCAGGCGCGCAGCGAAATTCAGCGCCTGCGCCATAGCGATTACCTCGCCGCGGCGGAGATGCTGGGTATTCGCGGCTGGCGGCTGCTGGTCGGCCATATTCTGCCGCTGTGTCTGCCGTCGGCGATTGTCCGGCTGGCGCTCGATCTGGCGGGCATTATCCTCGCCGCTGCCGGGCTCGGCTTTCTCGGCCTTGGCGCCCGCCCGCCGATGGCGGAGTGGGGAGCGATGATTGCTGACGGGATGCAGGTGATTTTCGACCAGTGGTGGATCGCCGCCATCCCCGGCGCGGCGATCCTGCTCGCCAGCCTGGCGTTTAACCTGCTGGGCGATGGCCTGCGCGATATTCTGGAGCCGCAACATGACTGACATCCGACTGACCGTCCAGGGACTCGCCGTCGACTACCCCACCGCCCGGGTGGTGGATAACGTCAGCTTCACCCTCGGCAACGAGCGGCTGGCGCTGGTGGGCGAATCCGGCTCCGGCAAATCGATGACCGCCCGGGCGCTGATGGGCCTGGTGCGCAAGCCCGGGGTGGTGAGCGCCGAACGGCTGGAGGTGCTGGGGCGCGATGTGCTAACCCTCAGCGCCCGCGGCTGGCGGGCGCTGCGCGGCAACGATATCGCTATGGTGCTGCAGGATCCGCGCTATGCGCTAAATCCTGTGCAGTCCATTCAGGCGCAGCTGGAAGAGGCGTTAACCCTGCATCAGCGTCTCAGCCGCCGCGCGCGCGCCGAGGCGGTTAAAGACGCCATCGCCGCCGTCGGTCTGGATCTGCCGGTCCTCAGCCGCTATCCCGGCGAGCTCTCCGGCGGGATGGGGCAGCGGGTAATGATCGCCCTCGCGCTGCTTAATAACCCGAAAGTGCTGATTGCCGACGAGCCGACCTCGGCCCTCGACGCCCGCCTGCGCAACCAGATCCTCGAGCTGCTGGTGGAGCAGTGCGCACAGCGGCAGATGGCCATGTTACTGATCAGCCACGATCTGCCGCTGGTGGCCGCGCATTGCGATCGCGTGCTGGTGATGTACCAGGGGAGCCGGGTCGATGAGATGCCGGCGCCGGCGCTGCCGAGCGCGACGCACCCTTATACGCGCACCCTGTGGACCTGCCGGCCGAATGCGCACACTTACGGCCAGATGCTGCCGACCCTCGACAGAACTCAGGACTTTACGGAGACGGCCCATGGCGATCGTTAATCTTAAGGATTTGCAGGTAACATTCGGCGCGAAGACGGCGGTCTCTGCCGCCAGTTTCTGTGTCGACGCCGGGGAAACCTTCAGTCTGATCGGCGCCTCCGGCTGCGGCAAATCGACGATTTTGCGCGTGCTCGCCGGATTACAGCGCGAATGGCGCGGCAGCGTGGAACTGCTGGGCCAGGGCATCGCGCCGGGCGCCCGCTTTCAGGGCGCGCTGCGACGCAATGTGCAGATGGTGTTTCAGGATCCGTACGCCTCGCTGCATCCCAACCATACCCTGTGGCGCACCCTGGCGGAGCCGCTGCAGATCCACGGCATCCGCGACGTTGCCCCGCGGGTGACCACCGCCCTTGAGCAGGTGGGTCTGGCCGCCGACGCCGTGCGCCGCTATCCACACCAGCTCTCCGGCGGGCAACGGCAGCGCGTGGCCATTGCCCGCGCCCTGCTGCTGCGCCCGCAGATCCTGCTGCTGGATGAGCCGACCTCGGCGCTGGATATGTCGGTGCAGGCGGAAATTCTCAATCTGCTTAACCGCCTGAAACAGGAGCACGGCATGACCTATCTGCTGGTCAGCCACGATGCCGACGTCATCGCCCATATGTCCGATCGGGCGGCGTTTATGGCGGAGGGCGTGATCCAGCGCTTTTTCGATCGCGACGCGCTGGTCAACGGAGAGCACCGGATGAGGTGAGGTCAGCGGATGCGCCGTTGTTTTGTCGGGTGGCGCTTCGCTTACCCGACCTTATTCGGCTCTGACTGTCTGTAGGCCCGAGCAAGCGCAGCGCCGCCGGGCGATGGCATCAGGCCTGGAGCCGCATCTATGCCGGGTGGCGGCGTACGCCTTACCCGGCCTACAAACCCAAATCACCGCGGGTCCTGGGGCTGCTGAAACTGCCGGTGCTGGCGGCCTCAACATCGCTGAGACGTTCC
>NZ_PION01000011.1:0-220414 GCF_002810615.1 Klebsiella sp. G-Nf4
CATGTGTTAGGCCTGCCGCCAGCGTTCAATCTGAGCCATGATCAAACTCTTCAATTTAAGTTTGATGCTCGTGAATTAAACTTCGTAATGAATTACGTATGTTCACTCAGAGACTTGGTATTCATTTATTGTCCGAAGACATTAAGAATCCATGTCACTTTGAGTGCCCACACAGATTGTCTGATAAATTGTTAAAGAGCAGTTGCGACGCGCTTTAGCGCTCTGTCGCGAGGTGGCGTATATTACGCTTTCCTCTTTCAGAGTCAACCCTGAATTTCAGGATTTTTCTCTTCAACCGAACCGGCTGTTTGTGTGAAGTGATTCACATCCGCCGTGTCGATGGAGGCGCATTATAGGGAGCTCTCCGGGAATGACAAGCGGAAAAATACAATTTTATTTCAACCGCTCATCTTTTAAACGCAACGCTTATTTTTGCTGCTTTTTAATCGCCGCAGGCAGCTCTGCCAGGCTATTTAGCACCCAGTCAGCCGCTTTTTCCGCTTCTTCAGTAAGGGGCTTACCGGTACGCACCAGCACTTTAGTACCGACATCCGCTGCGGCGGCGGCCTGCATATCTTCCAGTTTGTCCCCTACCATATAGGAAGCGGCCATATCGATATGCAGAAAATCACGTGCAGAGATCAGCATCCCCGGATGTGGTTTACGGCAATCACAGGTCTGGCGGTACTCCTCCACCGTACCCTGCGGATGATGCGGGCAATAGTAGATACCATCCAGGTCGACACCACGGTCCGCCAGAGACCAGTCCATCCATTCGGTCAGCGTTTCAAACTGAGCTTCGGTAAATTTGCCGCGAGCAATACCGGACTGGTTAGTGACCAGCACCAGCGCGTAGCCCATCTCTTTTAGTTCGCGCATCGCGTCAATGACGCCATCGATAAATTCAAAATTGTCGATTTCGTGGACGTAACCATGATCGATATTAATCGTGCCGTCACGGTCGAGAAAAATTGCGGGTACTGACTTTGCCACCGGTTTGCTCCTGAAAAAGGCTAATGCCGTTAGTATCGCATGTTTCGGCATGCAAGAAAGTGCTCATTATAAAGAGTCAGATTGATTTAGACGTCTGGATGCCTTAACATCCATTTCATTGACAGGCATCGCCTGGATACGGCAGAAGAAAATGCCACGGCAAACGGCTAAACGATAATAAATAACTGATGATTAAACTTTCCAATATCACCAAAGTGTTCCAGCAGGGGAATCGCAGCATTCAGGCGCTGAATGACGTCAGCCTGCATGTCCCTGCCGGACAAATTTATGGCGTCATCGGAGCCTCCGGCGCCGGTAAAAGTACGCTGATTCGCTGCGTCAACCTGCTGGAGCGCCCGACCGAGGGCAGCGTACAAGTTGACGGTCAGGAATTGACTGCTCTGTCGGAAAAAGAGCTAACCCGCGCGCGCCGTCAGATTGGCATGATTTTCCAGCATTTTAACCTGCTGGCTTCCCGGACCGTTTTCGGCAACGTGGCGTTGCCCCTGGAACTGGATAACACCCCGCAGGCTGAAATCAAACGCCGTGTCACCGAGTTGCTGGATCTCGTCGGCCTGGGTGATAAGCACGACAGCTACCCGGCTAATCTCTCTGGTGGCCAGAAACAGCGCGTCGCCATTGCCCGCGCGCTGGCCAGCAACCCGAAGGTATTGCTGTGCGATGAAGCCACCAGCGCTCTCGACCCGGCCACCACTCGTTCCATTCTCGAACTGCTGAAAGACATTAACCGTCGTCTGGGACTGACCATTCTGCTAATCACCCACGAAATGGATGTGGTGAAACGCATCTGCGACTGCGTGGCGGTGATTAGCAACGGCCAGCTTATTGAGCAGGACACGGTAAGTGAAGTCTTCTCCCATCCGAAGACGCCGCTGGCCCAGCAGTTCATTCAGTCGACTCTGCACCTGGATATTCCGGATGACTACCAGGCACGCCTGAAACCTACCGCCGCAGCGGACAGTGTACCGATGCTGCGCATGGAATTTACCGGCCACTCCGTCGATGCGCCGCTGCTCTCTGAAACCGCGCGTCGCTTCAATGTGAATAACAACATTATTAGTGCGCAGATGGATTACGCCGGTGGCGTGAAGTTCGGCATAATGCTGACCGAAATGCACGGTACACAGGAAGACACTCAGGCGGCCATCGCCTGGCTGCAGGAACACCATGTAAAAGTAGAGGTATTGGGATATGTCTGAGCCAATGATGTGGCTGCTGTTGCGCGGCGTGTGGGAAACGCTGGCAATGACCTTTGTCTCCGGCTTCTTCGGCTTTGTCCTTGGTCTGCCGGTGGGCGTGCTGCTGTATGTCACGCGCCCTGGGCAAATTGCCGCCAATGCCAAACTCTATCGTACCTTGTCGGCGGTGGTGAATATTTTCCGTTCCATCCCGTTCATTATCCTGCTGGTCTGGATGATCCCGTTTACTCGCATAATCGTCGGCACCTCGATCGGCCTGCAGGCGGCGATCGTGCCGTTAACAGTCGGCGCCGCGCCGTTTATCGCCCGCATGGTGGAGAACGCCCTACTGGAGATCCCGACCGGGCTTATCGAAGCTTCCCGCGCGATGGGCGCCACACCGCTGCAGATTGTCCGCAAGGTCCTGCTGCCTGAGGCGCTGCCGGGTCTGGTCAACGCCGCCACCATCACCCTCATTACTCTCGTGGGCTATTCCGCCATGGGCGGTGCGGTGGGCGCCGGTGGTCTGGGGCAGATTGGTTATCAGTACGGTTATATCGGCTACAACGCCACCGTGATGAATACCGTACTGGTATTACTGGTTATTCTGGTTTATCTAATTCAATTCTCTGGCGATCGTATCGTCCGGGCTGTGACTCATAAATAACGTTATTGGCAGACAACACTCATTCTTACAGGAAGGAAATAACATGGCCTTTAATTTCAAAACCTTTGCGGCAGTTGGCGCGTTAATCGGTTCTCTGGCGCTGGTGGGTTGCGGTCAGGATGAAAAAGATCCGAATCATATTAAAGTCGGCGTTATCGTCGGGGCGGAACAGCAGGTCGCTGAAGTTGCGCAGAAAGTGGCAAAAGAGAAGTATGGCCTCGACGTTGAGCTGGTCACCTTTAACGATTATGTGCTGCCAAACGAAGCGCTGAGCAAAGGCGATATCGACGTGAACGCCTTCCAGCATAAACCGTATCTCGATCAGCAGATTAAAGACCGTGGCTATAAGCTGGTCTCCGTTGGCAACACCTTCGTCTATCCGATCGCGGGTTACTCGAAGAAAATCAAATCGCTGGACGAACTGCAGCCGGGCTCGCAGATCGCCGTCCCTAACGATCCGACCAACCTCGGCCGTTCCCTGCTGCTGCTGCAGCAAGTGGGTCTGATTAAACTGAAAGAAGGTGTAGGCCTGCTGCCAACCTCTCTGGATGTGGTAGAGAACCCGAAAAACCTGAAGATTGTTGAGCTGGAAGCGCCGCAGCTGCCGCGTTCTCTGGACGATGCACAGATTGCGCTGGCCGTCATCAACACCACTTACGCCAGCCAGATTGGCCTGACCCCGGCGAAAGACGGTATCTTTGTTGAAGGCAAAGAGTCTCCTTACGTGAACCTGATTGTGGCGCGCGAAGACAATAAAGATGCTGAGAATGTGAAGAAATTCGTTCAGGCTTACCAGAGCGATGAAGTTTACGAAGCGGCGAACAAGATCTTTAACGGCGGCGCAGTGAAAGGCTGGTAATCTTTTCTCACCGTAATATCATTCAGGACGGGCTTCACGCCCGTCTTGTCATTTATGCAAGCACCTGATTCAATAACGCCCTGTTTTTTATTCATTGAGGAAATACTATGCGTGCTTTACCGGTCTGTTTGTTAGCACTCATGTTAAGCGGTTGTTCCATGCTAAGCAGATCCCCTGTTGAACCTGTTCAAAGCACTGCAACCCCCCCGGTTAAATCTGAGCCGAGCAAACCACGCGTAACCCGTCCGGCGCCGGTACGTATTTATACCGATGCGTCAGAGCTGGTGGGAAAACCGTTCCGCGATCTGGGTGAAGTGACTGGTGAGTCATGCCAGGCCTCAAATCAGGATTCCCCACCGAACATCCCAACCGCCCGCAAGCGTCTGCAGGTGAATGCGGCACGCATGAAAGCCAATGCCGTCCTGCTTCACCGCTGCGAAGTGACCAGCGGCACGCCAGGCTGCTACCGTCAGGCGGTTTGTCTGGGCTCGGCGCTTAACGTTTCGGCACAATGAGTGCATTCCAGTTTGCGCAGATAGGCGTTATCCGCTCGCCGTATAAAGAGAAATTTGCCGTTCCTCGCCAGCCTGGGCTGGTTAAGCACGGCGGCGGAGAACTGCATCTGGTCGCGCCCTACAATCAGGCCGACGCCGTGCGTGGCCTGGAAAACTTCAGCCATCTGTGGGTCCTGTTTGTGTTTCATCAGACCATGGAAGGCGGCTGGCGTCCGACGGTGCGCCCTCCCCGACTGGGAGGCAATGCACGGATGGGCGTCTTTGCCACCCGTTCGACGTTTCGCCCTAACCCCATCGGCATGTCGCTGGTTGAGCTGAAAGGCATTCGTTGTCAGAAGGATCAGGTGATCCTGGAACTCGGTAGCCTCGATCTCGTCGACGGGACGCCGGTGGTTGATATCAAACCGTATCTTCCTTTCGCCGAAGCCCTGCCGGATGCCAGCGCCAGCTATGCGCAACAGGCGCCGCTGGCGGGTATGAACGTCAGTTTTACACCGGAAACAGAAGCGCAGTTACTGACCCTGGAAAAACGCTACCCGCATATCAAAGCGTTTATTCGCGAAGTATTGGCACAGGATCCGCGCCCAGCCTACCGTAAAGAGGAAGAAGCAGGAAAAAATTATGCCGTCTGGTTGCTGGATTTCAACGTCCGCTGGCGGGTGATCGCCTCTGGTTTTGAAGTCTTTGCCCTCGAAGCGCGCTAATTTTATTTTCCTCTCTTTTGGCATCTTTGCCACACTGGTAAACTAAACCACTTTTTTTGTTTCAGGCTGGGCAACCAGCCTGTTCCGCTCGTTTAACTGGAACCGTTACAACATGCGTACTAGCCAATATCTGCTCTCCACTCTGAAGGAGACACCTGCCGACGCCGAGGTCATCAGCCACCAGCTGATGCTGCGCGCCGGGATGATCCGCAAGCTGGCCTCCGGGTTATACACCTGGCTGCCGACCGGCGTGCGCGTCCTGAAAAAAGTCGAAAACATCGTGCGTGAAGAAATGAACAACGCCGGTGCGATCGAGGTGTTAATGCCGGTCGTTCAGCCCTCTGAACTGTGGCAGGAGAGCGGTCGCTGGGAGCAGTACGGCCCGGAACTACTGCGCATTGCCGATCGTGGCGATCGCCCGTTCGTCCTCGGTCCAACCCACGAAGAGGTCATTACCGATCTGATTCGCAACGAGCTGAATTCTTATAAGCAGCTGCCGCTGAACTTCTATCAGATTCAGACCAAGTTCCGCGACGAAGTGCGCCCGCGTTTCGGCGTGATGCGCTCCCGTGAATTCCTGATGAAAGATGCTTACTCTTTCCATACCTCTCAGGAATCGCTGCAGGAAACCTACGACGCGATGTATACCGCTTACAGCAAAATCTTCAGTCGTATGGGGCTGGATTTCCGTGCGGTACAGGCTGATACCGGTTCTATCGGCGGCAGCGCCTCTCATGAATTCCAGGTGCTGGCGCAGAGCGGCGAAGACGATGTGATCTTCTCCGACAGCTCCGACTACGCGGCAAACATCGAGTTTGCCGAAGCCGTTGCGCCAAAAGCGCCGCGCGCAGCCGCCACCCAGGAGATGACCCTGGTTGATACGCCGAACGCCAAAACCATCGCCGAACTGGTTGAGCAGTTCAACCTGCCGATCGAAAAAACCGTGAAGACCCTGCTGGTGAAAGCGGTTGAAGGTAGCGCCTTCCCGCTGGTTGCCCTGCTGGTGCGCGGCGATCACGAGCTGAACGAAGTGAAAGCGGAAAAACTGCCGCAGGTCGCCAGCCCGCTGACCTTCGCCACCGAAGAGGAGATCCGCGCTCTGGTGAAAGCCGGTCCGGGCTCCCTGGGTCCGGTGAACCTGCCGATCCCGGTGGTTATCGACCGTACCGTTGCGGTGATGAGCGATTTCGCCGCTGGCGCCAACATCGATGGCAAACACTACTTCGGCATCAACTGGGATCGCGACGTTGCCACGCCGGAAGTCGCCGATATTCGTAACGTCGTCGCTGGCGATCCGAGCCCGGACGGCAAAGGTACCCTGCTTATCAAGCGCGGTATCGAAGTGGGTCACATCTTCCAGTTGGGTACTAAGTACTCTCAGGCGATGAATGCCGCCGTACAGGGCGAAGATGGCCGTAACCAGATCCTGACCATGGGCTGCTACGGTATTGGGGTGACCCGCGTGGTGGCCGCTGCTATCGAGCAGAACTTCGACGATCGCGGGATTATCTGGCCAGACGCCATCGCGCCGTTCCAGGTGGCGATTCTGCCGATGAATATGCACAAGTCCTATCGCGTGCAGGAGCTGGCCGAGAAGCTGTACGCCGAGTTGCGTGCGCATGGCATCGATGTGCTGATGGACGACCGTAAAGAGCGTCCTGGCGTGATGTTCGCTGATATGGAGCTGATCGGTATCCCGCACACTATCGTGCTGGGCGATCGGAACCTCGATAACGATGATATTGAATACAAGTATCGTCGCAACGGTGAGAAGCAGCTGATTAAAACCGGTGATATCGTGGAATATCTGGTTAAAGCGATAAAAGGCTAAGCAACCACCTCAGGGCCCTGAACGGATGTCAGGGCCTTTTTTTTACAAGGACAGTACCCATGACTGCACCTATCCTGAGCAGCGGACTGCTTACTTCCGCCCTGCTACTGCTTACCGCCTGCACCGTAGACGTCGGCCGCAGCGCCGCTTCCGCATCCGCTACCGAGGGCCGCTCCCCGCCATGGGCTGTCACCCTCCAGCGTCAAAGCTCGATTGCCGGCAGCGGGCTCCACGAAATTGACGAAAGCGATCTCCGTTCCGGCGACCTGCTCTTCTCGTCCAGCCTGGGTATCACTTCGCTTGGGATCCGCGCCTTCAGCGCCTCTTCCGTTAGCCACGTCGCACTGTATCTTGGCGAGGGTCAGATCGCGGAAGCCACCGGCGCTGGCGTACAGGTGATTTCTGTTCAGCAGGCGCTGGCGCACAGCGATAAACTCTTTGCCCTCAGGGTGCCCGACCTGACGCCGGACCAGGCAACGGCGATGAAAAATTTTGCCTGGCAGGTCAAAGACAGCGGGTATAACTATCGCGGCATTATTCAGTTTATCCCTTATATGGTCACCAAACCGCTCTGCTCGCTCAACCCTTTCTCGCGTAACTTTCGTCAGCAGTGCGTGAGCGGCCTGGCCAAAGCGCAACTGGGCGATGCGGCAAGCGCCGACAAGAAAGCGTGGTTTTGCTCGGAGTTTGTCAGCGAGGCCTTCGTCAGAGCCGGGCATCCACTGACCCTGGCGCAGGCGGCGTGGATCAGTCCTTCTGATTTGCTGCACATGCGGGAAGGAGACGTCGCCACGTTTAAACCCGAAACGCAGTTGCAGTATGTCGGGCATCTGAAACCAGGCGTTTATCTTCAGGCCGGGAAGCTGGTGGGGCTGAATAAACCGAAGACAGATGTGAAGTGAAAAAACGATTTGCGCTTTTCCGCCAGCCAGACCCACGCTCACTGTTGATGTGACAGGGCGAATCGCAGGAGCAAGCTGGTGGTAGCTGGGGGGATCATCCCCTGCCCGGTCCCGGGCAGGGGCCTGACAATCAGTGGCTGCAGTCTTTTCCTGGGATAAATTTGCCGTCTTTATCTGTCATCAGCGTCTTCATCATTTCGCCGGTATCCGGGTTCGCCTCGAGGGTAAAGTGCCCCTCCACCACCAGCAGCACCGGTCGTGAATCATTGCCGCGGGCAGCGGCATAATCCCGCTCAAGCTGGGCATTGTTCGCCACCGCGACGCGTTTACCGGTCGCGCAATCGGTAAAGGTTGCCGCATCGGCCATATAGAAATACATGCCGCGCATCGCCATCGGGGTGGTCGGCAGGCTGGCCTTCACCGGCTCCAGGGTATAATTGAGAGGAGACTGAACGGGGCTCCCGCTGCGGTCAAGCATCTCCAGCTTGTCGCCCTTCGCGCGAAAATATGATTTCTCACCTTTGCTGTCGGTCAGCACCAGTTTATCCGCTGTGCGAGCCCAGGTGCCATAAGAGGCAAAAGATGACGGTTCACGACGGGCGCCCTGGTAGTGCTCGTTCATCACCCAGGTACCGTCTTTTTCCAGGAACAGCGAGGTTTCAATACCTTCACAATCCGCGCAAGGCAGCACCCCACGCCAGCTTTGCTGCATCGGTTTGAGCTCTTCCATCGCCGCTGGCTGTACGGTGTCAGTCTCGGCGCGATGGTTACAACCAAACAGCGCGAACAGCGAACAGGCCGCTATCACGGAGAATACGATTTTTTTCACTTTGCTTTCCTTATCATCCATTCCACCCGTTCACCATCGCCTTCACTGGCGAACTTTCCCACGCAGCGCTTTAACTGAGGACTTTTGTGCCTTGGAAGCAAGGCGTCGCTCTTTGGATGCCCGAGTCGGTCGCGTCTCCCGGCGACTTTTTTGCACTGCGGTTAATTCTTTTATGAGGGCCACCAGCCGCGAGATCGCCGCTTCGCGGTTCATCTCCTGGCTGCGATATTCCTGAGCCTTAATGATAACCACACCGTCAGCAGAAATTAAGTGGTGGCTGGCGGCGAGCAGGCGCTCCTTGTCATGCTCTGGCAAGCTCGAGGCTTTGATATCGAAGCGCAGATGGATCGCCGTCGACGCTTTATTCACATGCTGGCCCCCGGCCCCCTGGGCACGAATGCCTTCCAGCGTGACTTCATCATCGGCAATGGTCACGCTGCGGCTAATGGTAATCATGCTGATGCTTGCCAGGCCGTTAAATGAATTTCCAGATTATTCCGAGCGTCGGATAACCAGATAGCGCCGTCCTGCAGAGTGGCCTGCAGCGTCATGGTGCGATCGGCAAAGGCGCTAAGCTGCGCCAGTTGCGCATCATCAAGATACCAGATGGTCAGCTTCGGGTACGCCGCAAGCTTGTTCTGATTCTGCTGCCACCAGATTTCAGCGGCCCGGCTATTATAGGCAAACAGCGCCACCGCCTGCGCCCGGGAGCAGGCTTTCTTGAGACGTTTCTCGTCCGGCAGCCCCAGCTCAATCCACAGATCGATGCCCAAATGGTCGTTTAGCTGCCACAGCTCCGGTTCATCATCCGAGGATAACCCCCGGGTAAACTGTAGCCGCTCATCGGCATATTTGATCCACGCCAGCAGGCGCAACATCATGCGCTCCTGGGTTTCCGAGGGGTGCTGCGCCAGCGTCAGGTTAGCATCCAGAAACTGGTTGCGATCCAGATCGGCTACATTTACCGCGGCTTTATATATCGTCGCTTTCAGCGCCATGAATAAACTCCTGAAAAGAATGGCGTACATTGTAGCGAAACTGGCGGCAAAAGGCTGTCGTCAATCGCAGCAACCTGTTTCATCCTGCTGAAATTGCTTAAATGACTATGATATAGTTCCCTTGCTAAACAGAGTTTATCTTCGTAGGCTTAAACTTGCATCCCACGGTTGAGTCAGAACGCTGACAGGAGGGCATGTGGACCACTATTGTGAGTTAATACGCAAGCGGTATGCGGAAATAGCCAGCGGAGACTTAGGGTATATCCCGGATGCGCTGGGTTGCGTGTTGAAAGTATTGAATGAGATTGCGGCGGATGAGGCCCTTTCGGAGTCAGTCAGGGAAAAGGCCGCTTATGCGGCAGCAAACTTACTGGTGAGCGATTATGTCAATGAATGATACTTATCAACCCATTAACTGCGACGATTACGACAACCTGGAACTGGCTTGCCAGCATCACCTGGTGCTGACGCTGGCGCTGAAGGATGGTGAACAGCTGCAGGCGAAGGCCAGCGATCTAATCTCGCGTAAAAATATCGAGTATCTGGTGGTCGAACTCGCCGGCAACGTCCGCGAGCTACGCCTGGATAAAATCGCCAGCTTCAGTCACCCGGAAATCGGCACCGTGGTGGTGAGCGAATCCTGAATCAAAACGGGCTTAACCGCCCGTTTTCCTCCATGCCAGCCTGACCCCTTCCCCTTCCCCTTCCATGACGGCACCTTCTTTGGCCACAAACAGATCGTCCGCTGCGGCAATCAGCGTTTCGCCGTAAAACAGCAGCGGCGTGGTGTCTCGTCGCCACGGAGCAACGCCCAGCTCCTGCCAGATCTTCTTCAGCTTACGTCCGCCGTGGCGCCCGACGATATGCAGGCGGCCGCTGGCGCGAAAGCGGATAGTGACCGGCTCATCCGCAGACGGCGGGCGCAACGTCCCGCCGGGCTGCAGCATCAGCTCGCCGAGACCGTCTGCCAGCCGCAGCGGCTGGCGCCAGTTGGGCCAGTGCTGGACACTTTCCGTCTGGCCGGGAAGATACTTCACCCAGTACAAACGCTGTTGAAAACGACGAACGGTAAATTCCCCCAGCCGCAGACAAGGGCTGGCATCTTCCCGCGCCAGCGCCACCTCATGCCAGAGGCGCTCAGGCACCTCGCGGGCCGGCATCGGCGCCTGATGCCCGGCGAGCCAGCGACGCAGCAGCGCCGCGCGACGGGGTGGGCTCATCGACGTCAGCGGCGTGATAGCCAGCGAGCCATCTTCGGCCACCAGCGACGCCAGCTCCGCCGCCAGCATTTCGTCCAGCAGTTGTTCCTGCTCGGCGCACAGGCTGGCGCTGCGGGCGACGGCCTCGCTAAAGTGCGGCCAGCGCTCGCGCAGGACCGGGATCACCCGCAGGCGCAGAAAGTTGCGGTCATAGGTATCGTCCTGATTGCTCTCATCTTCAATCCACGAGAGCTGATGGGCGAGTGCCCACTGGCGTAGCGATTCGCGGGTTTCATTGAGGAGAGGACGCAGTAGTCGGCTGCCGGCAAAGGCAGAGGATGCCGCCATCGCCGACAGACCGGTAGGACCGCT
This sequence comes from Klebsiella sp. G-Nf4, assembly GCF_002810615.1. NCBI lineage: Bacteria > Pseudomonadati > Pseudomonadota > Gammaproteobacteria > Enterobacterales > Enterobacteriaceae > Klebsiella > Klebsiella sp. G-Nf4. Next base: position 11,069 of record NZ_PION01000011.1, read on the forward strand.
GCCGCGTTTTAACGCCAGCAGCAGCGTTTCGCACTGGTCATCCTGGTGCTGGGCGGTCACTAACACCTCGCCGGCGTTGAGCGTATCCTGAAAAGCCTGATAGCGCGCCGCGCGGGCATGGGCCTCCACGCCCAGACCACCCCGGGCTAACGTCACGTGATGCACCACCAGCGGTACCTGCCACTGCTGGCAGATCTGCCGACAATGCGCCACCCAGTCGTCTGCATGGGCGCTCAGGCCATGGTGAACATGCACTGCCCGCAGCGTCAGCGAGGGATCCTGCTCCCGCAGCAGCACCAGCTGGTGCAGGAGAACCGTCGAATCCAGACCACCGCTGAAGGCCACCAGCAGCTGGCGATGGGGATGAAGCGTATGCGCAATATCAGCCGTCATATCCACGAACATACCGAGAAGTGATGGCCCGGCACGTTACCGGGCCAGGGTCGCGCTGGCAAGGTTTACTGCTGATATATTTCCAGCGGCAGGTCGTCCGGATCGCTAAAGAAGGTAAAGCGTTTACCGGTAAAGGGATCGACGCGAATTGCTTCACACTCGACGCCATGGGCCGTCAGATGCGCCACCGCAGCGTCGATATCATCCACGCTAAAGGCCAGATGACGCAACCCACAGGCTTCGGGGCGACTGGGTCGGGCCGGCGGAAACGGGAACGAGAACAGCTCAATCACGTACTCGCCATTGAGCGCCAGATCGCCCTTCCAGGAGTCGCGCTCGGCGCGATAAAACTCACTTTGCAGCGTAAACCCCAGAATATCGCAATAGAACGCTTTACTGCGGGCGTAGTCCGTCGCAATGATGGCAATATGGTGAACCCGTTTCAAACCCAGCATGGTCAAACTCCTTCTGTTAAGCCAGCCACGTTACTCGTGCGCGCCGTTAACGCGCAAGCCTTTCGTCATTTTTTAAGACTCGTACCCGATACACGCCGTCCTCATCGCGCTTCGCACCGTGAATATCAGTCTCAAAACCCGGGTAATGACGGCCGATGGAGCAGAGCATCAGCAGGAAATCGAGCACTGCCCGGCTCTCCTCCGTGATCATCTCTCCCGGCATCAGCAGCGGTACGCCCGGTGGATAAGGGAGGATCATGTTGGCCGAAATCCGGCCCACCAGGTTCTCCAGTTCAATCGTTTCCACCTCACCCTTGATCTGGCGCTGCCAGGCGTGATGCGGCGTCATTTTCATTTCCGGCAGGACGTCAAAGGCGCTGAGCATCAGCTGCGGCAGCTGGTGCTGACGGATCAAGCGGTGGATCCCCTGCGCCAGGTCCTGGATCCGCATGTTGCGGTAGAAGTCGGGATCTTCCGCGTACAGATCCGGCAACATATTTTTCACCCGCAGATTGAGATCGTAGGCGCGTTTGAACTCTGTCAGACCGCGCAGCAGCCCCATCGCCCGGGTTTTATCAATACCGATGCTGAACAGGAACAGCAGGTTATAGGGGCCCGTTTTTTCCACCACCACGCCCCGCTCGTCGAGGAACTTCGCCACCAGCGCCGCCGGGATCCCCTCTTCATCCATATTCCCCTGCTCGTCCATGCCCGGCGTCAGAATGGTGACCTTCACCGGATCGAGATACATATGATCCGCATCGGCATCTTTGAAACCGTGCCAGTCTTCGCCAGGCGCCACCGGCCAGCACTCGGCTTTATCCACCGCTTCCGGCTGCCAGATATCAAAGAACCAGCCGTCCGACTCCTCGCGCAGTCGCTGCACCTCTTTGCGGAAGTCCAGCGCTCGCTCAATGGAGCGCTGGATCAGACGCTTACCGGAGTTACCGCGCAGCATCGCCGCTGCGGTCTCAATCGACGCGACGATGGGATAGCTCGGCGACGTAGAGGTATGCATCATAAAGGCTTCATTAAAGGTCTCTTCATCATAGTTGCCCTTAATGTGGATCAGCGAGGCCTGCGACAGCGCGGCCAGCATCTTATGCGTGGACTGCGTCTCGAAGATGACTTTCCCGGGGATCCGCTCACCGCTCATGCCGCTTTTCCCCTGATATATCGGATGGAAATGGGTATACGGCACCCAGGCGGAATCGAAATGGATCGACGGGACGTCGAGCGTCTCCTTAAGCCAGGTGGTGTTATAGAGCAGGCCATCGTAGGTGGAGTTAGTGATCACCGCATGCACGGGCCACTGCGCCCCACCCGTGTCGCGCACTTTCTGGTGAATGCTGTCGCGGGTAAATTCGCGCCGGGGGATACCGCCGAGAATCCCCAGCGCGTTGCGGGTCGGCTTCAGCCACAGGGGAACCACATCGCTCATCATCAGCAGATGGGCCAGTGATTTGTGACAGTTACGGTCAATCAGCAGCGTGCTGCCGGCGGGCGCCGAGTACATACCGACAATTTTGTTGGACGTCGAGGTGCCGTTGGTCACCATGTAGCTCTGTTCAGCGCCAAAGGCGCGGGCAATATACTCCTCCGCCTCCAGATGCGGGCCGGTATGATCCAGCAGCGACCCCAGCTCGGTTACCGAAATCGAAACATCCGCCTTTAACGTATTCCCGCCAAAGAAATCATAGAACAGGCAGCCCACCGGGCTTTTCTGATAGGCGCTACCGCCCATATGGCCCGGTGTACAAAAGGTATACTTCCCCTCCTGCACATAGTTGAACAGGGCGCGGGTAAACGGCGGGGTGATATTGTCCAGGTACTCGCGCGTGTACTGCCCGATGCGGGTGGCGATCTCTTCGGAGAGTCCCAGCGCATATTCGAAGAACCACAGCGTCATGCGCAGATCCTGACTACTGACGTCCATCGTCGAGTGGGCGTTAATAAAGGCGTACAGAGGCAGATATTCATTGAGCTGATTAATGTCGCTGCACAGATCGACACTGTATTCATCCCAGTCGAAAATCACCCCACAGATGCGCGGGTTGTGCTCAATAAACTGCAGCAGGTCGGCGCTGTTTTGCGGCCAGATGGTCTGAAAGCCCTGGCGTTGCAGCGCCGCTTCCAGTTCTTTGATCGGTTCGTCTTTGTGATAGACGCCGTGAGGCCCCATGATGGCGATGATATTCACGCTTTCCTCCTGGTATTCACCTAAGTCAAGCATCATAGCAATCCCCTCGGCGCATCGCACATAAAAAAAGGGCCGGAAAATCCGGCCCTTAGTGTTTTGCGCTCGCGAAAAACTTAGGCGTAACCGTAGCTCATCAGGCGCTGATAGCGGCGGTTCAGCAGCTCTTCTTCGCTGAGCAGATCGAGATCGGCCAGGTCTGCCAGCAGCTGCGCTTTCAGGCTCGCTGCCATCACTTCCGGGTTGCGGTGCGCGCCGCCCAGCGGTTCCGGAACGATAGAGTCAATCAGCTTCAGCTCTTTCAGACGCGGCGCGACAATACCCATCGCTTCCGCGGCCAGCGGTGCTTTATCCGCGCTTTTCCACAGAATGGACGCGCAGCCTTCCGGCGAAATGACCGAATAGGTGCTGTACTGCAGCATGTTAACCTTGTCGCCCACGCCAATCGCCAGCGCGCCGCCGGAGCCGCCTTCACCGATCACGGTGCAGATAACCGGCACGCTAAGACGCGACATTTCACGCAGGTTGCGGGCAATCGCTTCAGACTGGCCGCGCTCTTCCGCACCAACACCCGGATAGGCGCCAGGGGTGTCGATGAAGGTGATGATCGGCATTTTAAACCGCTCAGCCATCTCCATCAGGCGCAGCGCTTTGCGATAGCCTTCCGGGGCCGGCATACCAAAGTTGCGACGGATCTTCTCTTTGGTTTCGCGACCTTTCTGGTGGCCGATGATCATCACCGGACGACCATCAAGACGCGCAATACCGCCGACAATCGCTTTATCGTCAGCGTAGGCGCGGTCACCGGCCAGTTCGTCAAACTCGTCGAACGCCAGGCGGACATAATCCAGGGTATAGGGACGACGTGGATGGCGCGCCAGCTGGGCTACCTGCCATGCACCAAGATCGGCGAAGATTTTGCGCGTCAGCTCTACGCTTTTCTCGCGCAGACGATGCACTTCTTCGTCGATGTTAATATCCAGTTTCTCATCCTGACGGCTTACCGCAGTCAGGGAATCGATTTTCGCTTCCAGCTCTGCAATCGGCTGTTCAAAATCTAGGAAATTCAGACTCATAGTATTCCTGTATTAGTCAAACTCCAGTTCCACCTGCTCCGAGCCGATAAGGCCACGCAGATCGTTAAGTAAACGATCGCTCGGAGAGACGCGCCATGTTGCGCCGAAACGCAACCGCGCGCGTGCATCCGCCCTCTGATAGTAGAGGTGCACTGGAATGGTTCCCGAACGGTGGGGTTCCAGAGACTGACGGAGTCGGTTTAAAAGCTGGTCATCAATTTGCCTGTCCGTCAGCGAGATAGCAAGCCCGCGAGCATATTTTTCCCGGGCTTCGTCAATGTCCATGACTTCGCGGGCGGTCATTTTAAGCCCCCCGCTAAAGTCATCAAAGCTGACCTGTCCGCTGACGATAAGTATGCGGTCTTTTTCCAGCAACTGCTGATATTTATCCAGCGCGTCGGTGAACAACATCACCTCCAGACGCCCGGAACGGTCATCCAGCGTACAGATGCCGATACGATTGCCGCGCTTGGTGACCATTACCCGCGCCGCAATCACCAGCCCCGCCGCCGTGGTCACTTTACCACGATCGGTCGGATGCATGTCTTTGAGCCGCACGCCACCGACGTAGCGCTCGATCTCTTTCAGGTACTGGTTAATCGGGTGACCGGTCAGATACAGCCCCAGGGTTTCCCTTTCACCATCCAGCACCACCTGCTCAGGCCACGGCTGGCAGCTGGCGTAGGACTGTTCAATTTGCTCAGGCTCTTCCGCCAGCACGCCGAACATATCGGCCTGGCCAATGGCCTCCGCTTTCGCGTGCTGGTCGGCGGCTTTTAACGCATCGCCCAGCGAATTCATCAGCGCTGCGCGATGCGGACCGAGACGATCGAACGCCCCGGACATAATCAGTTTTTCCAGCACCCGACGGTTGAGCTTTTTAATATCGGTCCGCGCGCAGAGGTCGAACAGCTCGCGGAAATAACCGCCATTGTTGCGCGCCTCAATGATCGCTTCGATCGGCCCTTCGCCAACGCCTTTGATGGCGCCGATGCCGTAGACGATCTCACCGTCATCATTGACGTGGAAATGGTACAGGCCGGAGTTAATATCCGGGGGCAAAATTTTCAGCCCCATACGCCAGCACTCATCCACCAGACCAACCACCTTCTCAGTGTTGTCCATATCGGCGGTCATTACCGCCGCCATAAACTCAGCCGGATAGTGCGCCTTAAGCCATAGCGTCTGGTAAGAGACCAGCGCGTAGGCAGCGGAGTGCGATTTGTTAAACCCGTAACCGGCGAATTTCTCCACCAGGTCGAAGATTTTTATCGCCAGTTCACCATCAACACCGTTTTTCCTCGCCCCTTCTTCGAAGGTGCCACGCTGCTTGGCCATCTCCTCCGGTTTTTTCTTACCCATCGCACGGCGCAGCATATCTGCGCCGCCGAGGGTATAACCGGAAAGCACCTGGGCAATCTGCATGACCTGTTCCTGATACAGGATAATGCCGTAGGTCGGCTCCAGCACCGGTTTCAGGCTCTCATGCTGCCACTGTACGTCCGGGTAGGAAATCTCTTCGCGGCCGTGCTTACGGTCGATAAAGTTATCTACCATTCCCGACTGCAGCGGGCCCGGACGGAACAGAGCCACCAGCGCGATCATATCTTCGAAGCAGTCAGGCTGCAGACGCTTAATCAGATCTTTCATGCCGCGTGATTCAAGCTGGAAGACCGCGGTGGTTTCCGAGCGCTGCAGCATGTCGAAGCTTTTCTTGTCATCCAGCGGGATAGCGGCAATATCCAACGGCCCTTCGCCGTTCTTCGCCCGCCGCTTGTTGATCATCTCCAGCGCCCAGTTAATGATAGTGAGCGTACGCAGACCGAGGAAGTCGAATTTTACCAGCCCGGCGTATTCGACGTCGTTCTTGTCAAACTGGGTAACCGGATGCAGCCCCTGCTCATCGCAATACAGCGGCGCAAAGTCGGTGATTTTAGTGGGAGCGATAACCACCCCACCGGCGTGTTTACCGGCGTTTCGCGTCACCCCTTCCAGCTTACGCGCCATGTCGATCAGCGCTTTAACTTCTTCGTCCGCCTCGTAGATTTCCGGCAGCTGCGGTTCGGCTTCAAACGCTTTCGCCAGCGTCATGCCCGGATCGGGCGGCACCAGCTTGGAGATACGGTCGACAAAGCCGTACGGGTGACCCAGCACACGGCCCACGTCGCGGATAACCGCTTTCGCCGCCATGGTACCGAAGGTGATGATCTGCGATACCGCATCGCGGCCATACATGTCCGCCACATGCTCAATAACCTGGTCGCGTTTCTCCATGCAGAAATCGACGTCGAAGTCGGGCATCGAGACACGCTCCGGGTTAAGGAAACGTTCGAACAGCAGATCAAATTCCAGCGGATCAAGATCGGTGATTTTCAGCGCGTAGGCCACCAGTGAACCGGCGCCGGAACCACGGCCCGGGCCAACCGGTACGCCGTTATCCTTCGACCACTGGATAAACTCCATGACGATCAGGAAGTAGCCCGGGAACCCCATCTGGTTGATGACCTGGAGTTCAATATCCAGACGCTCGTCATACGCCGGGCGCTTTTCAGCACGTACGGCAGGATCCGGGAAGAGGAATTCCAGACGCTCTTCCAGACCCTCTTTCGATTTCATGACCAGGAAATCTTCGGTGGTCATATCGCCCGTCGGAAACTGCGGCAGGAAATATTCACCAAGCCGCACGGTGACGTTGCAGCGTTTGGCGATCTCAACGCTGTTTTCCAGCGCTTCCGGGATATCGGCGAACAGCTCGCACATCTCCTCCTCACTGCGCATATATTGCTGCGGCGAGTAGTTGCGCGGGCGTTTCGGGTCGTCGAGCGTGAAGCCGTCGTGGATCGCGACGCGGATTTCATGGGCGTCGAAATCGCTGGTGTCGAGGAAGCGGACATCGTTGGTCGCCACCACCGGCAGGCCACGCGCTTCCGCCAGCGCCACCGCGGCGTGGAGATAGGACTCTTCATCCTGACGACCGGTGCGGATCAGCTCAAGAAAATAACGGTCCGGGAAATGCTCTTCATAGAACGCGACACACTGTTCCACTAAAGGCATATTGCCGCGGATCAGGCTAACACCAACGTCGCCTTTACGGCCGCCGGAGAGCAGAATCAACCCTTCCTGATGTTCTACCAGCCAGTCGCGGTCAATCCACGGCCCCAGCGCGCCGTAGCCGCGCTGGTAGGCGCGGGAAATGAGCAGTGTCAGATTCTGATAACCCGCATTATTCGCCGCCAGTACAGTCAGCTCGGTAAACTCGTCGCCGAGCAGGTCGCACTGCACGTGAAAGTCGGCGCCGACAATCGGCTTAATGCCCGCGCCGTGTCCCGTCCCGTAGAACTTCACCAGCCCACACAGGTTGGTGAAATCGGTGATCGCCAACGCAGGCATGCCAAGCGAGGCCGCCTTTTTCACCAGCGGCCCGGTCTTTGCCAGCCCATCGATCATGGAATAGTCGCTGTGCACCCGCAGGTGTACGAAACGTGGTTCAGCCATCTTTAGATCCCGGTGACTTAGTTGGACGCCAGGCCCAGGGCACGCTTCACCGGGCCAAAACTGCGCCGGTGATGCTCTGTTGCGCCGTGTTCCTGCAGCTTCTGCAGGTGAACAGCGGTGGGATAGCCTTTGTGCTGGGCAAAACCGTAGTGGGGAAATGCGAGATCCAGCGTGGCCATTTCGGCGTCACGAGTGACTTTTGCCAGAATAGACGCTGCGCTGATTTCTGCCACCCGGCTGTCGCCTTTCACCACCGCCAGGGAGGGCATCGGCAGCGACGGACAGCGGTTGCCATCGATCAGGACAAACTCAGGAACAATGCTCAGGCCGGCGACGGCGCGCTGCATCGCCAGCATAGTGGCATGCAGAATATTCAGCTCGTCGATTTCGTGCGGCTCGGCGCGCCCCAGGCTCCAGCACAGCGCTTTCTCTTTAATCTCATCGCACAGCGCCAGACGACGCTTCTCGCTGAGTTTTTTGGAATCATTCAGACCCACAATCGGCTTCGCCGGATCGAGGATCACCGCCGCGGTCACTACCGCGCCAACCAGTGGCCCGCGACCAACTTCATCAACGCCGGCAACCAGATGGGTATGCGGATAGACGAACTCCATCATTGTTTTGCTAACTCCAGTACGGCGTCCGCGGCCTGCTCATCGGCGTTGCAGCGGATCTGCTGATGCAGCGCGCGGAACGTCTCATGCATCTCGTGGCTGGTTTTGCCATCGGCCAGCAGCGGCTTCAGGGCGGCAGCCAGCGCCTGCGGCTCGCATTCATCCTGCAGCAGCTCTTTGACCAGCTCGCGCCCGGCCAGCAGATTCGGCAAGGAGACGTAGTCGGTTTTCACCAGACGCTTTGCCAGCCAGAAGGTGAACGGCTTCATGCGGTAGCCAACCACCATCGGGCACTTCGCCAGCATGCACTCCAGCGCCGCCGTCCCGGAGGCCAGCAGCGCGGCGTCGCTGGCGATCATCGCATCGCGCGCCTGACCATCCAGCATATGCACGATCATATCCGGCGCCGTCTCAGCTTTGATTCGCTCAAACTGCTCCCGTCGTTTGGCATTGACCAGCGGCACCACCACCTGCAGATCGGGATAGGTGACGCGTAACAACTGTGCGGTTTTCAGAAAGTCCGCGCTGAGCATTTCAACTTCCGCGCCGCGGCTGCCGGGCAGCAGCGCCAGACAGCGCACATTGTGCGGGATCCCTAACCGGTCACGCGCAGCGTTCTTGTCGGGATCCAGCGGCATCGCATCCGCCATGGTATGGCCGATAAAGCGGCAAGGGACGTTAAATTTGTCATAAAACGCTTTTTCGAAAGGCAGAAATGCCAGCACCAGATCGGTCGATCTGCCGATTTTGAAAACGCGTTTTTGTCGCCAGGCCCAGACCGACGGGCTGACGTAGTGAATCGTTTTGATGCCCTGCTTTTTCAAATTCCCTTCGAGGGTAATATTGAAGTCAGGGGCGTCGATGCCGACAAAGACATCGGGGCGCAGCTCGCCAAAACGGCGGGTTAAATCGGCGCGAATATGCAGTAAGCGGCGTAAGCGACCTAGCACTTCAACAATGCCCATCACCGCCAGCTCTTCCATTTCGTACCAGGCTTCGCACCCTTCCGCCTGCATCAGCGGCCCCGCCACGCCGACAAAGCGTGCATCAGGGATGCGCGCTTTGAGAGCCCGGATGAGGCCTGCACCAAGAATATCGCCGGAGGTTTCTCCGGCGACCAGGGCAATCGTCAGGGGAGGCGATTCAGCCATTAACGAATCAAGCCGCGAGTGGAACGGGCAAAGAAATCGACAAACGGCTGAACTTCAGGATACTGAGTCGCCAGTTCGGCGATTTCCGGTTTGGCTTCGTCCAGCGTTTTGCCGCTGCGGTACAGCAGTTTATACGCGTTACGAATCGCGGTAATCGCCTCACGGCTAAAGCCACGGCGTTTCAGCCCTTCGATGTTCACGCCAAACGGGGTGGCGTGGTTACCCTGGGCAATCACGAACGGCGGAACGTCCTGCGCCACGCCGGAGCAACCGCCAACCATGACGTGTGCGCCGATGATGCAGAACTGGTGTACTGCAGTCATGCCGCCGATGATGACGAAATCATCCAGAGATACGTGACCGGCCAAGGTTGCGTTATTGGCCAGAATGCAGCGATCGCCAAGCGTACAATCGTGCGCCACGTGGGCGTTGATCATCAGCAGGTTATCGTTGCCCACCTTTGTTAATCCACCGCCCTGTACTGTGCCGCGATGAATGGTGACGCTTTCGCGGATGCGGTTGCGATCGCCAATTTCCACCCGGGTCGGTTCGCCAGCATATTTCAGATCCTGGTTAACTTCGCCGACGGAAGCGAACTGATAGATCTCATTGTCACGGCCGATTTTGGTGTGGCCGTTAACGACGACATGAGACTTCAGTACGGTGCCTTCGCCAATTTCGACGTTAGCGCCAACAATACAAAACGGACCAATGTGAACGTTAGCGCCAATGACGGCGCCTTCTTCTACAATGGCGGTAGGATGAACAAAAGCGGTTTTATCAATCACGTATCAGGCCTCCCGGCTACGCGCACACATCATCGTCGCTTCGCAAACCACTTTACCGTCAACCATCGCGACGCCCTTAAAGCGGGTCAGGCCACGACGGGTTTTCTCGAAAGTGACTTCCATAATCATCTGATCGCCTGGTACTACCGGACGTTTGAAGCGCGCTTCGTCGATGCCCGCGAAATAGTACAGCTCGCCTGGCTCCAGTTTCCCGACGCTTTTAAATGCCAGAATCCCGGTGGCCTGCGCCATCGCTTCCAGAATCAGCACGCCCGGCAAAATCGGCTTACCAGGGAAGTGACCCTGGAAAAACGGCTCGTTTACAGAAACATTTTTTACTGCGCGCAGAAAACGACCTTCTTCAAAATCCAGCACGCGGTCTACCAGCAGGAACGGGTAACGGTGAGGCAGAAGTTCCAGAATCTCTTCAATGTGCAGAGTATGAGTGTCAGTAGTCAAAATACTCTTCCTGTCTAAATGTACTAAAAGGCAATAATAACACGGCCTGCGGCAATCTTTTAGCGAATGCAACAGGCCGGAAATGTCATGTGACCAAATGATGAATTAGTCTTGTTGATTAACCTTGCGCTCAATCGCTTTCAGGCGCTTGCTCATCTCGTCAATATTCATCACCAGCGCCGCAGTTTTACGCCACGCCTTGTTCGGCTGCAGCGGAATACCGGAGGAGTATACGCCAGGTTCAGAAATAGGACGCATAACCATCCCCATCCCCGTGACGGTGACTTTATCGCAGATTTCCATATGGCCATTAATCACGCTGGCGCCGCCAATCATGCAGTAGCGGCCAATTTTCAGGCTTCCGGCCATGATAACACCGCCGGCAACCGCGGTATTGTCGCCAATCACCACGTTATGCGCAATCTGACACTGATTATCGATAATGACGCCATTACCGATAAGGGTGTCATCCAGCGCGCCGCGATCGATAGTGGTACAGGCGCCGATCTCCACGCGATCGCCAATAATAACGCGACCAAGCTGCGGGATCTTTACCCAGTTGCCACGATCGTTAGCGTAGCCGAAGCCATCCGCGCCGATCACCGTGCTGGACTGGATCAGGCAATTCTCGCCGATCTCAATCTCATGGTAAATGGTCACATTGGCCCACAAACGCGAGCCGGCACCAATTTTCGTATTTTTCCCAACGAAGCAGCCTGCGCCGATCACCACGTTATCGCCCAGCACAACACCGGATTCGATAACGGCGTTAGCACCGATCGCCACGTTGTTACCCAGCTTCGCCGACGGATCGATAACCGCGCTCGGCGCGATATCCTGTGCCGGCTGCGGCGTGGTATCAAGAATTTGAGCCATGCGCGCGTAGGTCAGGTAGGGATTACGCACTACCAGCGCGGCGCTATGGGCAAAAGGCAAATCATCCTGCGTCATGACAACGGCAGAAGCCTGACAAGCGGCCAGGTGTTCACGGTACTTAGGGTTGACCATGAAAGTGATTTGGCCCGTTTTCGCGCTCTGCATGGACGCAACGCCGGTGATGACGATATCGCCATCACCGTGTAATTCTGCATCCAACTGCTGCGCGAGATCAGCCAGTCGAATTGAAGGCATTACTTATTTAACCTGTTTCAGCACATCAGCGGTGATGTCTTTTACATCGCCGCTGTTGTATGCAACGGCATTTGCGTCAACCACCAGATCGATGCTCTGATCTTTCGCTACGCTCTGTACAGCAGTCTGGATGCGGGTAACCAGTTTGCCACGCTCTTCGTTAGAACGACGTGCGCGATCTTGCTCAAATGCCTGCGCTTTCTGGGAGAAGCTCTGGCGCTGAGCCATCACGTCTTTTTCCAGTTTGGTACGATCGGCGCCCGGCTTCATGGACTGCAGACGCTGCATTTTAGACTGCAGGTCGCCTTCCATACGCTGCAGTTCGCTAGCGCGGCCTTTGAACTCGTTTTCCAGCGTGTTGGAAACGCCAGTTTTCTGGGCAACCTGTTGGAACAGGCTGTTCATGTTCACCAGGGCAATTTTATCTGCCGCCTGAGCGGAAGTAACCATTGCCAAACCCAGACCTGCAGCTAATAACCACTTTTTCACAATAAACTCCTTACCATCCCATGAGTACCCAGGGGTACCGTTATTTGCGTGGCGAGGCGATAAACGCGTTATCGCCTACAGTCAGCGCTATACTGCACTTGCATTCCGTTGCCACCTACAATTACCAGGTTTTACCAATGTTAAACTGGAACTGTTCGGCTTTGTCTCCATCGTACTTTTTGAACGGTTGGGCGTAGGAGAAGACCAACGGCCCCAACGGCGACATCCACTGCACGGCAATACCCGCAGACATACGGATGTTGCTCGGATCACTGTAATCCGGATAGCCGCCATAGGCGTTCGAATCCCAGTGAGTATCCCATACGGTACCCATATCCCAGAAGAAGGAAGTACGGACCGAGTTCGCATATTTGTCACTAATAAACGGTGTCGGGGTAATCAGCTCCAGGCTGGCCACCGCCATCGCGTTACCGCCCACCGCATCATCAGATTTACACGGTGCGGATTCGGTGCTCTTACAGTCATTGGTATAACCGCTATCGCCATCATGACGGCTGCTCGACGGGAAGTATACCGCCTTCGGACCGATGGTGTTCGACTGGAAACCACGCACGGTGCTGGAACCACCGGCATAGAAGTTCTCATAGAACGGCATCTCTTTGCCGCCGATACCATCGCCATAGCCAAAGCGGGTACGCCCCAGCACTACCCACTGGTGATCGTTGTCGATCGGCACGTAGGTCGCCGTATCCAGCGTCGCTTTGTAGTATTCGTTGTCTGAGCCCGGAATGGTCACCTTACCGTTCAGGTTGACGCGCGAACCTTCCGTTGGGAAGAAGCCGCGGTCAAGCTTGTTATAGGTCCAACCGTAGTTGAAGGTGAAGTCATTCGCACTGAACGAGTTCCGGTCGTTGGTGTTGTCCGGATACTGGCCCATCGAGTTCAGGTAACGCCACATCGCCACCTGCGGCTGCATATTGGACAGGGAGTTATGGACATAACCGACACCGGCGCGCAGCGTATTGTATTCGTTGACCGGGAAGCCCAGCGTGACGTCTGTACCATAGCTTTTGTTGGTATAGTCAGACAGATCCGCATCGTTCGCATCAAAGTCATTATAGAAGATACGACCGCCGAGGCTCACACCGTCTACGGTGAAGTACGGGTTGGTCACCGACAGTTCGGTATAGGTCTGGTAGTCATTTTTGGTGCCGTTGATCCCGACAGCATAACCCGTACCTAACCAGTTATCCTGCTGGACGCCCGCCTGGAAGCTGACGCCGCTTTCGGTACCGTAGCCGATGCCGAAGTTGAAGCTACCGGTATTACGCTCTTTCACCTTGTAGACAACGTCGACCTGGTCCGGGCTGCCCGGCACGCGCTGGGTATCGGTATCCACCGTTTCGAAGAAGCCTAAACGGTTGAGACGGTCTTTACCCTGATCGACGAGATCGCTCCCCAGCCATGCGCCTTCCATCTGGCGCATTTCGCGGCGCAGTACGGCATCTTTGGAGGTGTCGTTGCCTTCGAAGCGAATTTTACGCACGTAATAGCGGTTACCCGCATCGACGTTGACGTGCAGTTTGACGGTCTTATCGCTGTCGTTGATTTCCGGCTGCGACTGAACGCGCGGGTAGGCGTAACCATAACGACCCAACAGTTTCTTGATGTCGTTTTCCATCTTGGTTACTTTCGCGCCGTTGTACAGTTCGCCCGGCTCGACTTTGGTCAGCGCTTCGATTTCGGCCGAATGGCCCGCGAGATCGCCCGTTACCTGCACCCCGGAAAGCTTGTACTGATCGCCTTCGGTGATGTTGACGGTAATGTAGATCCCTTTCTTGTCCGGCGTCAGGCTAACCTGAGTAGAATCGATGTTGAAACGGGCATAACCGCGATCCAGATAGTAGCTGCGCAGGGTTTCAAGGTCGCCCGCCAGCTTCTGCTTCTGGTATTTACGGTCGCCGACCACGTTCCACCACGGTACCTCATCGCGCAGCTGGAAGTGGGAGATCAGTTCATCGGTCGAAAACGCATGGTTGCCGACGATATTGATCTGCTGAATTTTTGCGGAGACGCCTTCCTGGAAGACCAGCTTCAGATCGACACGGTTACGCGGCAGCGGCGTCACAACCGCTTTGACGCTGGCGCTGTATTTACCGACGCTGTAGTAGAAATCCTCAAGACCCTTCTCGATATCCGCGATGGTCGTGCGGTCAAGCGACTCGCCCACCCGAACACCAGAAGCCTCAAGGTTCTGCTTGAGCATGTCATCTTTCACCGACTTGTTGCCGGAGAAGGTGATGCTGGCGATCGTCGGACGCTCTTTCACCTGCACCAGCAGGGTATCACCGTCGCGCAGGACGCGGACGTCCTCGAAGTTGCCAGTGGCAAACAGCGCGCGAATAGTGTTACTGATATCATCGTCGGTCACCGTATCGCCAGGACGCACTGGCATACTGAGGAGGGCCGCACCAACAGCGACACGCTGCAAGCCTTCGAAATGAATGTCCTTCACCACGAACCCTTCAGCACCGTATACAGTCGCGCTGCTAAACAGCAGCGACGCTATGAGCAACTTTTTCATCGCCATCGTTATTATGCGTTCTTCCTAACAAACTCTCTTATAACCGAGAGAAATCATTGAAAAGTGCAAGCCCCATTAACAGCACCAGCAGTATTGAGCCAATGCGATAACTAAAGTCTTGAACTCGCTCGGATACCGGCCCGCCCTTCAGCTTTTCGATCGCTAAAAACAGCAGATGTCCCCCATCCAGTACGGGCAGTGGGAACAGGTTGATGATTCCGAGGTTCACGCTAATCAGCGCAAGGAACATCAGATAATAAATCAACCCAAACTCCGCTGACATTCCAGCCCCCTGAGCGATAGAGATCGGCCCACTGAGGTTGTTCAGTTTGACATCACCGGTTATCAATTTACCCAGCATCCTGACCGTCAGTGACATCAGCTGCCAGGTTTTATCCGTGGCTTCAGCGATGGCGGCAAACGGTCCGTACTGACGTACTGTCTTGTATTCCTCAGGTAGCGGGATGACCTTTGGCACCACCCCTGCGAACCCTTCTGCCTTACCTTTTACCGTTTTCGCATCCGGCGTCAGGGTTAACGGCAGCGCACTCCCCTGCCGTTCAATCTCCAGCGCCAGCGCTTTGCCCGGATTATCTCGCACCAGATTAACAAACGTCATCCACTGCGTTAACGGTTGACCATCGACTTTAACGATCCGGTCGCCCGCTTGCAAACCCGCTTTCTGGGCCGCCGAGCCCGCCTGGACTTCCGCCAGCACCGTATCAATCTGCGCGCTGCGCGGCTGGATCCCCAGCGAGGTCACGGGATCTTGCTTGTCTGGCTCAAACGCCCAGTGCCGCAGATCGACGATTTTATCCTGGCGCTGATTGGTCCCGAAAGGGGCGACGGTAAGTATTGTTTGCGAGTTGCCGATTTTGGCCACCAGCTGCATACGCACCGCATCCCAATCAGGCGTTTCGATACCATCTATCGCTTTAAGTTCCGTTCCTTTTGCAATTTGTGCTTGCGCGGCAACCGAATTGGGCGTTATTTCACCCACCACCGGCCGCACGCCGGGAACGCCGATGATAAAGACCAGCCAGTAGGCAAAGATTGCGAAAAGGAAGTTAGCGATGGGGCCTGCGGCAATCACCGCCGCACGCTGGCCGACGGTTTTATTGTTGAAAGCGTAGTGGCGCATCTCCGGCGCTACCGCCTCGACGCGCTCGTCCAGCATCTTGACGTAGCCGCCCAGCGGGATCAAAGCAATGACGAACTCCGTGCCCTGCTTATCCATCCGCCGCCACAGCGCTTTGCCAAAGCCAATAGAAAAACGCTCAACCCGGATGCCGCAGCGGCGCGCCACCCAAAAATGGCCAAACTCATGCACCGTAATCAGTACGCCAAGCGCAATGATAAAAGCTGCCAGATTCCAGAGCACGCTCAGCATATAACCTTCCGTCAAATCGTCCTGAAGACCAACAGTAGCAAACAGGCGAAGACCGGTACCGCCGCCGTCAGGCTGTCGATACGATCGAGAATACCGCCGTGTCCGGGAATCAAGTGCCCGCTATCCTTAATGCCGGCCTCGCGCTTAAACATACTTTCCGTCAGGTCGCCCAGCACGGAAGCCAGGGCCGCCACCACGGAACAGACCAGTAGCACCGTCGGCGTGACGTCAAGATGCGCCCACACCCCGTAAGCCCAGGAGATCACGGCCGCCGTCAGCAAACCGCCAAAAAAACCCTGCCAGGTTTTTCCCG
The DNA here is from genome assembly GCF_002810615.1 of Klebsiella sp. G-Nf4. Lineage (NCBI taxonomy): Bacteria > Pseudomonadati > Pseudomonadota > Gammaproteobacteria > Enterobacterales > Enterobacteriaceae > Klebsiella > Klebsiella sp. G-Nf4. Next base: position 27,565 of record NZ_PION01000011.1, read on the forward strand.
GTGAAACCTTCGGCGCCAGCTTATGCTTGCCGAACATTTTGCCAAACATGTAGGCGCCCGAGTCGGCACCCCAGACCAGGATCATGACGTACAGCAGCCACACCGCGCCGCTATAGTGATTATCGGTATAGTGCCAGGCGCGCAGCGCCAACATGCCCCAGAAAAACGGGACGATGGTCAATATGCCGAAGATAAGGCGCAGCACTTTGGAATGGCGCCAGAATGCCGCCGACGCCGGGTACGATAACACCAGTAACAGGGCGACGATCCACCAGGCGAACGAGGCCCATAGTGAACCTTCGACCATCGGTTGATGAACGTCATAATGGTATTCAGGCAGCAGAAAAAGCATGGCAGCCAGCAGAAGGCCGCACAGCACCGCCAGCCAGACCCGCTGCGACGTTGAGTTGAAACCGCTCAGTTGCCCCCACTCCCACGCGGCGAGCATACAGACCACGAGGGTCACGATAGCAAACCCCATCGGCGGCAATAAGAACAGCGCCGCAATGACGACGGGAATTAAGACGAAAGCAGATATCAGGCGATACTTCAGCAAAAGTGACCCCCATCAGGCATGACTGCCACCCGGCTCAGTGCCGCCGAAACGACGCTCTCGATTAACAAAGGCATGGAGTGCACCTTCAAAGTCCTGTTCAGCAAAATCGGGCCAAAGAACATCCGTAAAGTAAAGTTCGGCATAGGCAATTTGCCAAATCAAAAAGTTACTTATTCGGTGCTCTCCCCCGGTCCTAATAACTAAATCAACGGGAGCCAGTTCATGCATGCAGACCTGCTGACTCAGCATCTCTTCCGTGATCTCTTCAGGCAGCAGCGTCCCGTCCTGCACTTGTTTGGCCAGCAGACGAACGCCCTGGGTAATATCCCAGCGACCACCGTAATTTGCCGCAATGTTCAGCGTTAAGCCGGTATTGTTTGCGGTCAACGCTTCCGCTTTGCGGATGCGTTCCTGCAGGCGTGCATTGAAGCGCGTGGTGTCGCCAATCACCCGCAAACGCACATTGTGTCGGTGCAGACTTTTGACTTCGCTATCCAGCGCCCAGACGAACAGTTCCATCAGCGCGCTGACTTCCTGAGCCGGACGATTCCAGTTTTCGCTGCTGAACGCGTATAACGTTAACGCCTCAATTCCATTATTCGCCGCAAAGGAGACCGCACGACGCACGGATTTCGCACCGGCCTTGTGCCCGAAAGCGCGAATTTTACCTTGCCGTTTCGCCCAACGGCCGTTGCCATCCATAATAATGGCGACATGACGGCAGCCATGTGTTGGCGATATTTCGCTGACAGTTTGATTAGCAGACAACATCACGCGTTTTAAGTCCATAATAAGGATTAACTAGCCACCAAACAGAGGCCACCGGGCCGCGCTGGATACGCATTTTTATCCGATGCCGGGGCTGCAGCCAATCGCAGAGAACAACCAAAAGCTTTACGCAAAAAAGCCGTGTTTTGCCACGGCCACCGTAATCTTTAACAACAAAATGCAACGATCGGGTGGCGCAGACTATATCACCGAAGCCTTTCGCCCACAAATACCACCGCGTTACGCCTGCGCGCCCAAACGCTTCAGCTGCTGGTGAGCTACCGCACGAGCGTCAGCGTCGATAACCAGAACGTCATCAATGCTTTGCGGCTCCTGCAGGTTCATCTTATCCAGCACCGCCAGATTCACCGCCGCAATATCGGTAAAGCGGATATCGCCATGCAGAAACGCGGCAACCGACTCTTCATTGGCCGCATTCAGCGCCGTAGTGGCCGCCTGGCCGACATCAAACGCGTCCATCGCCAGCTTCAGGCAAGGATACCGAGTGTAGTCCGGCGCGGAGAAGCTCAGGTTGCTCAGCTGGCAGAAGTCCAGCGGTTTGGCCCCGGAGGTCAGGCGCTGTGGCCAGCCCATGGTATGGGCAATCGGCGTGCGCATATCCGGCTCCCCAAGCTGGGCCAGCACGCTGCCGTCCTGATAGCGAACCATCGAGTGGATCACCGACTGCGGGTGGATCAGCACTTCCATCTGCTGCGCCGAGGCATTGAACAGCCAGCGCGCTTCAATATACTCCAGACCTTTGTTCATCATCGTGGCTGAGTCGACGGAGATCTTACGTCCCATTGACCAGTTTGGATGGCGGCAGGCCTGATCCGGGGTCATCGCCGACAGTTCAGCCACGTCCGTCTCGCGGAAAGGGCCTCCTGAACCGGTCAACAGAATCGACGAAACGCCATTCTGGGTGAGGTCAGCGTATCCCAGATGCTGTTGAATTGTCTCCGGCATACTCTGAAAAATAGCGTTATGTTCGCTATCGACCGGCAGCAATCGCGCCCCCGACCGCTGAACGGCCTCCATGAACAAGCGACCGCAGGTCACCAGCGATTCTTTATTCGCCAACAACACCGTTTTCCCGGCGCGGATCGCCGCCAGCGTCGGCACCAGTCCCGCCGCGCCGACGATAGCCGCCATCACCTGATCGACTTCATCCAGCGCCGCGACCTCAGCTGCCGCCTGCTGGCCGCTCAACACCTCGGTACGGCAGCCATGCTCATGCAGACGGGTGCGCAACCGCTCAGCGCTTTGCGCATCATCCATCACCGCGAAGCGAGGGGTAAATTCCAGGCATTGTTCAACCATGCGGTCAACGTTTTTCCCCGCGACCAGCGCGGCGACGGAAAAGCAACCAGGGTTATGGCGTACCACGTCCAGCGTGCTACAGCCAATGGATCCGGTCGAACCGAGAACGGTTAATTGCTTCATGAGACGTCCAGAAGAAAGGAAACAGAATAAAAAGCAAAACGCCGCCAGCAAGCCCCTACGCGACAACTATCGGGGATAAGACGGCGGCATCAGGCCTTCAACTTAGCGCTAAAGGCTACAAGGCCAGCCGTCTCAACGCAATCCCGAGAATTGAGCGTACAGTCTTCTGTACGGCGTTTCAGATTTTACTCAGGCCAGGAAGTGTCGGCCCGAGCAACAGCAGAGCATCAGAACTGCATCAGTTCCGCTTCTTTATCTGCCAGCGCCGCGTCAACTTTCTTGATGGCGGCGTCAGTCATTTTCTGCACGTCGTCCTGAGAACGGCGATCGTCATCTTCGCTGATCTCTTTCTCTTTGAGCAGAGCTTTAACTTTGTCGTTCGCATCACGGCGAACGTTACGCACGGCGACACGCGCCTGCTCCGCTTCGCCACGCACGATCTTGGTCAGATCTTTACGACGTTCTTCGGTCAGCGGCGGCAGCGGAACACGAATATCGCTGCCGGCAGAGCTTGGGTTCAAACCGAGGTCGGACGCCATGATTGCTTTTTCAACGGCCGGGCTCATGGAGCGGTCAAAGACGTTGATTTTCAGCGTACGGGAGTCTTCTACCGTAACGCTGGCCAGCTGGCGCAGCGGGGTCGGGGTACCGTAGTATTCAACAATAATCCCGTCCAGCAGGCTCGGAGAAGCACGACCCGTGCGAATTTTGCTGATTTGGTTTTTGAATGCTTCAACGCATTTTTCCATGCGGATTTCAGCATCTTTTCTGATATCGCTAATCACGTTACGAATCCTTGAAAGCTTGTCTCAGTCAGACCAGACGGGACACCCGTCGGAAAATGAGCTAAGTATAGTCAGATTTAATGAAAATCACCGGGCAATATCCCCGCGAAAGTAAAGCGGAATATTACCCGGATTTGGCGCTGACGGGAATTATTCCGTGATCAATGTGCCTTCTTTTTCGCCCATGACCACGCGACGCAGGGCGCCAGGTTTGTTCATGTTGAAGACGCGAATCGGCAATTTGTGGTCACGCGCCAGGGTGAAGGCCGCCAGATCCATGACTTTCAGCTCTTTATCCAGCACTTCGCTGTAGGTCAGCTGATCGTACATGGTGGCAGAAGGATCTTTTGCCGGATCCGCGGTAAACACACCGTCAACCTTGGTCGCTTTCAGCACCACGTCGGCTTCAATTTCAATACCACGCAGGCAGGCTGCGGAGTCGGTGGTAAAGAACGGGTTGCCGGTACCCGCGGAGAGGATCACCACGCGGTTGTTGCGCAGCAGGCTGATCGCCTCTGCCCAGCTGTAGTTGTCGCACACGCCGTTCAGCGGGATGGCGGACATCAGACGAGCGTTCACATAGGCGCGGTGGAGCGCATCACGCATTGCGAGGCCGTTCATGACCGTTGCCAGCATGCCCATGTGGTCGCCCACAACGCGGTTCATACCCGCTTTCGCCAGACCAGCACCACGGAACAGGTTACCGCCACCAATTACTACGCCAACCTGAATACCCAGCTCAACCAGCTCTTTGATCTCCTGAGCCATGCGGTCAAGTATGCTTGCATCAATACCGAAGCCTTCTGAGCCCTGCAGCGCTTCGCCACTTAATTTCAGCAGAATACGTTTGTAGACGGGTTTTGCATTGGTAGCCATGTTTCTTTCCTGAGACTGTCAACGAATGAGATATGAGAATTCTGGCGACATTGTATGTCGCATTTCAGCGCGGTCACTATACGCAGTTGGCTGAATTTACAAAATGGGCGCAAAAAGAAGCCGCCCTCAGGCGGCTCCTTGTAAAAATTAAGACTGCTTGGACATCGCAGCAACTTCTGCTGCAAAGTCAGTCTCAACTTTCTCGATGCCTTCGCCCACTTCAAAGCGGATGAAGCCAGTCACGTCAGCATTATGCTCTTTCAGCAGCTGACCAACAGATTTGCTCGGCTCCATAACGAAAGGCTGACCCGTCAGAGAAACTTCGCCGGTGAATTTCTTCATGCGGCCTTCAACCATTTTCTCTGCGATTTCTTTCGGCTTACCAGACTGCATCGCGATGTCCAGCTGAACCTGGTACTCTTTTTCTACGACTTCAGCAGACACGTCTTCCGGCTTAACGAATTCCGGCTTGCTTGCTGCAACGTGCATTGCCAGCTGCTTAACCAGCTCTGCGTCAGCGCCTTTAGCGGCAACCAGAACGCCGATGCGCGCACCGTGCTGGTAGCTACCCAGAACGTCGCCTTCCAGAACAGCGATACGACGGATGTTGATGTTCTCACCGATTTTAGCAACCAGCGCAACACGTTCTTCTTCGAACTGCGCTTTCAGAACTTCAACGTCGGAGATTTTACCAGCAACAGCTGCGTCCAGTACTTTGTCAGCAAATGCCTGGAAACCACCATCTTTAGCAACGAAGTCAGTCTGGCAGTTAACTTCCAGAATGTAACCGTAGTTGCCTTCGATTTTGGTTTTGATCACGCCGTCAGCAGCCACGTTGCCTGCTTTCTTCGCCGCTTTGATCGCGCCGGATTTACGCATGTTTTCGATTGCCAGCTCGATGTCGCCATTCGCTTCAGTCAGCGCTTTTTTGCAATCCATCATGCCTGCGCCAGTACGTTCGCGCAGCTCTTTTACCAGGGAAGCGGTAATTTCAGCCATTCTAAAATCCTCGGGAGATGTGGATACTGCCCGGCCAGCGGCCAAACAGCGTAAATTGAAAAAAGGGGCCTGTAATGGGCCCCTATTCATACACGGTACTAATAAGGGCTTAAACCTTATTATTCAGCTTCTACGAAGCTTTCTTCCGCCTGAGAAGCCAGGTCCTGAGAGCGACCTTCACGAACGGTAGCAGCAACAGCGCCCAGGTACAGGGTCACTGCGCGGATTGCATCGTCGTTACCCGGGATAACGAAGTCTACGCCGTCCGGATCAGAGTTGGTATCAACGATAGCAAATACCGGGATACCCAGGTTGTTTGCTTCTTTGATAGCGATGTGCTCGTGGTCAGCGTCGATAACGAACAGTGCGTCCGGCAGGCCGCCCATGTCTTTGATACCGCCCAGGCTGTTTTCCAGCTTGTCCAGCTCACGAGTGCGCATCAGCGCTTCTTTCTTGGTCAGCTTCTCGAAAGTACCGTCCTGGGACTGAGTTTCCAGGTCTTTCAGACGTTTGATGGACTGACGAACGGTTTTCCAGTTAGTCAGCATACCGCCCAGCCAGCGATGGTTCACGAAGAACTGGTCGCAGCTGTTAGCAGCTTCTTTTACCGCTTCGCTTGCAGCGCGCTTAGTACCAACGAACAGGATCTTGCCTTTACGGGCAGAGATTTTGTTCAGCTCAGCCAGAGCTTCGTTGAACATCGGTACCGTTTTCTCAAGGTTGATGATGTGAACTTTGTTACGCGCGCCGAAGATGAAAGGCTTCATTTTCGGGTTCCAGTAACGGGTCTGGTGACCAAAGTGAACACCAGCCTTGAGCATGTCGCGCATGGAAACAGTTGCCATGTTTAAAACCTCTATAGATTAAATTGGGGTTATGCCTCCACGTATCCCATATTACCGACCCCGAAGGGCACCCCGGAATATGTGCCGATACGTGTGTGTTATTTACACAATATGAGTATGTCGCTTACGTCCATCCTTGTGTATCTGAGATGGAACGGAAGTCCGGCGCGCTTTATACCACAAAATCAATCCAGACACCAACTCTTGTTGACGTCACGTGCTGTTAATGATTCTCAATTTGGCACCAGCCTGCCCGGACTGTTACCATTGGCAGGACTTACTCTATTATTGTCGAAAATATCGACACTGCTGGACATACTCCATGGCTATCTCTATCAAGACATCTGAAGACATTGAAAAAATGCGCGTTGCCGGCCGCCTGGCCGCTGAAGTGCTGGAAATGATCGAACCCTGGGTTAAACCGGGCGTCAGCACCGGCGAACTGGACCGCATCTGTAACGACTATATCGTTAACGAGCAGAAGGCCATTTCCGCCTGCCTCGGCTATCACGGCTATCCGAAATCCGTCTGCATTTCCGTCAACGAAGTGGTCTGCCACGGTATTCCTGACGACGGCAAACTGCTGAAAGATGGCGATATCGTTAACATCGACGTGACGGTCATTAAAGATGATTTCCATGGCGACACCTCCAAAATGTTTATCGTCGGTAAACCGACGATTCTCGGTGAGCGCCTGTGCCGCATCACTCAGGAAAGCCTGTATCTGGCGCTGAAAATGGTGAAGCCGGGGATCAACCTGCGCACCATCGGCGCGGCGATCCAGAAATACGTTGAAGCCGAAGGTTTTTCCGTGGTGCGCGAATACTGTGGCCACGGTATCGGCCGCGGCTTCCATGAAGAGCCGCAGGTGCTGCACTACGACTCACCAGAAACCAACGTTGTGCTTAAACCCGGCATGACCTTCACCATCGAGCCGATGGTCAACGCCGGTAAAAAAGAGATCCGCAGCATGAAAGACGGCTGGACGGTGAAAACTAAAGACCGGAGCTTGTCTGCGCAGTACGAGCATACTATTGTGGTGACAGACAACGGCTGCGAAATTCTGACGCTACGCAAGGATGACACCATCCCGGCGATAATCTCGCACGATGAATGATGAAAAGCCGGCGCCCGCCGGCTTTTTTATTAGATAGTTTCTTCTTATGGTGACGCGATGAGCAACTCATTACCTGACACAGCCTCCCCTCTTCTGCCCGTCCCGCCGGAACATCCGGTGAGCTGGCCGCAGGGCGATCTGAACTGTGCTGCAATTAAGGCGCACATCGATACCTTCCAGCACTGGCTGGGCGAGGCGTTTGACTCCGGCATCGCCGCGGAGCAGCTCATTGCGGCGCGCACCGAATTTATCGACCAGCTGCTGCAGCGGTTGTGGATCGCCTGCGGCTTTGAATCCGTCTGCGATCTGGCGCTGGTCGCCGTCGGCGGCTATGGCCGCGGCGAGCTGCATCCGCTCTCTGACGTCGACCTGCTGATCCTCAGCCGCAAAAAGCTGCCGGACGACCAGGCGCAAAAGGTCGGCGAACTGCTGACGCTGCTGTGGGACGTCAAGCTGGAGGTGGGCCACAGCGTACGTACCCTCGAAGAGTGTCTGCTCGAAGGCCTCTCGGATCTCACCGTCGCCACTAACTTGATTGAATCGCGCCTGCTGATCGGCGACGTCGCGCTGTTCCTTGAGCTACAAAAACATATTTTTAGCGACGGCTTCTGGCCATCGGAAAAGTTCTTCGCCGCCAAGGTCGAAGAACAGAACGTCCGTCATCAACGCTATCACGGCACCAGCTATAACCTGGAGCCGGACGTGAAAAGCAGCCCCGGCGGCCTGCGCGACATCCATACGCTACAGTGGGTAGCTCGCCGCCATTTTGGCGCCACCTCGATGGATGAGATGGTCGGCTTCGGCTTTCTGACCGAAGCCGAGCGCAATGAGCTCAACGAGTGCCTGCACCAGCTGTGGCGCATCCGTTTCGCGCTGCATCTCGAGCTCACGCGCTATGACAACCGCCTGCTTTTCGACCGTCAGCTCAGCGTCGCCCGCCGGCTCGGCTACGAAGGCGACGGCAACCAGCCGATTGAGCATATGATGAAGGACTTCTTCCGCGTCACCCGCCGGGTGAGCGAGCTGAACCAGATGCTGCTTCAGCTGTTTGAAGAGGCTATTCTCGCCCTGACCGAGGATGAAAAACCGCGCCCGATAGACGATGACTTCCAGCTGCGCGGCACCCTTATTGATCTGCGTGACGACACGCTGTTTATTCGCGAACCGCAGGCCATTCTGCGCATGTTTTATATGATGGTACGCAACAGCACCATCACCGGCATCTACTCCACGACGTTGCGCCATCTGCGCCATGCCCGGCGCCATCTGACCCAGCCGCTGTGCTATATCCCGGAGGCGCGTACGCTCTTTCTCAGCATGCTACGCCATCAGGGGGCGGTAAGCCGCGGACTGCTGCCGATGCATCGCCACAGCGTGCTGTGGGCCTATATGCCGCAGTGGTCACATATCGTCGGCCAGATGCAGTTTGATCTGTTTCACGCCTACACCGTCGATGAACACACCATCCGCGTGATGCTGAAGCTGGAGAGCTTTGCCAAAGAAGAAACCCGCAGCCGCCACCCGCTGTGCGTGGAGTTGTGGCCGCGCTTAACGCACCCGGAGCTGATTTTAATCGCCGCCCTGTTCCACGACATTGCGAAAGGGCGTGGCGGCGACCACTCGATCCTCGGCGCGCAGGATGTGCTGAAGTTTGCCGAGCTACATGGGCTAAACTCCCGCGAAACGCAGCTGGTCGCCTGGCTGGTGCGTCACCATCTGCTGATGTCGGTCACCGCCCAACGGCGCGACATTCAGGATCCGGAGGTGATTAAGCAGTTCGCCGAGGAAGTGCAAACGGAAAATCGCCTGCGCTATCTGGTGTGCCTGACCGTCGCCGATATCTGCGCCACCAACGAAACGCTGTGGAACAGCTGGAAGCAGAGCCTGCTGCGCGAACTCTATTTCGCTACCGAGAAGCAGCTGCGTCGCGGCATGCAAAGCACCCCGGATATGCGCGAACGGGTGCGTCATCATCAGCTGCAGGCGCTGGCCCTGCTGCGGATGGACAATATTAATGAAGAGGCGCTGCATCAGATCTGGAACCGCTGCCGCGCCAACTATTTCGTGCGGCATACGCCGACGCAGCTCGCCTGGCACGCCCGCAACCTGCTGCGCCACGATCTGAATAAGCCGATGATCCTGCTGAGCTCTCAGGCCACCCGCGGCGGTACGGAGATTTTCATCTGGAGCCCGGATCGCCCTTATCTGTTTGCCGCGGTGTGCGGCGAGCTGGACCGCCGCAACCTCAGCGTCCATGACGCGCAGATCTTCACCACCCGCGACGGCATGGCGATGGATACCTTTATTGTCCTCGAACCCGACGGCAGCCCGCTTTCCGCTGATCGCCACGACGCGATTCGCCACGGTCTTGAACAGACGATAACTCAGCGCAGCTGGGAGCCTCCGGCCCCGCGTCGCCAGGCGGCAAAACTGCGTCACTTCTCTGTGCCGACCGAGGTGAATTTTCTGCCAACACACACCGACCGAAAATCGTTTCTGGAGCTGATTGCGCTCGATCAGCCTGGGCTGCTCGCCCGCGTCGGACAGGTGTTCGCCGACCTCGGTATTTCGCTTCACGGGGCGCGAATTACGACAATTGGTGAGCGAGTAGAAGATTTATTTATAATCGCCACCGCCGACCGGCGTGGCCTTAATAATGAGCTACAACAAGAAGTGCAACAACGGTTGACAGAGGCCCTCAATCCAAACGATAAAGGGTGACGTATTTTTTTTAGTGAATGGAAAGAAACAATGCAGCAGTTACAGAACGTTATTGAGTCCGCCTTCGAGCGTCGCGCCGACATCACGCCGGCCAATGTGGATACCGTGACCCGCGAAGCGGTAAACCAGGTTATCGCCCTTCTGGATTCCGGCGCGCTGCGCGTCGCTGAGAAGATCGATGGTCAGTGGGTGACGCATCAATGGCTGAAGAAAGCGGTACTGCTCTCTTTCCGTATTAACGATAACCAGGTTATCGATGGTGCGGAAAGCCGCTACTTCGATAAAGTACCGATGAAATTCGCTGACTACGACGAAGCGCGTTTCCAGAAAGAAGGTTTCCGTGTGGTGCCGCCGGCAGCGGTGCGCCAGGGCGCATTCATCGCCCGCAACACCGTGCTGATGCCGTCCTACGTTAACATCGGCGCCTACGTTGACGAAGGCACCATGGTTGACACCTGGGCTACCGTCGGCTCCTGCGCGCAGATCGGTAAAAACGTTCACCTGTCCGGCGGTGTCGGCATCGGTGGCGTACTGGAGCCGCTGCAGGCGAACCCGACCATCATCGAAGACAACTGCTTTATCGGCGCGCGCTCTGAAGTGGTTGAAGGGGTGATTGTTGAAGAAGGCTCCGTGATCTCCATGGGCGTCTACCTGGGTCAGAGCACCAAAATCTACGATCGCGAAACCGGTGAAGTCTTCTACGGCCGCGTACCGGCTGGCTCGGTGGTCGTGTCAGGCAACCTGCCGTCGAAAGATGGTAAATACAGCCTGTACTGCGCGGTAATCGTTAAGAAAGTCGATGCCAAAACCCGCGGCAAAGTCGGCATTAACGAACTGCTGCGCACCATCGACTAAAGCAAATAAAAAGCGGGAGATATCCCGCTTTTTTTATATTTGATGCTGGCGAAAATGGATTTTTTCGTTAATTATTCAATGGTTATGATGCTATCAAAGGTACCGTTATGTACGATAATCTGAAAAGTCTTGGCATTACCAACCCTGATGAAATCGATCGCTATAGCCTGCGGCAGGAAGCTAACAACGACATCCTGAAAATCTATTTTCAGAAAGACAAAGGCGAATTCTTCGCCAAGAGCGTGAAGTTCAAATACCCGCGTCAGCGCAAAACCGTCGTCGCCGACGGCGTCGGCCAGGGCTACAAAGAGGTCCAGGAGATCAGTCCGAACCTGCGCTACGTCATCGATGAACTGGATCAGATCTGTCAGCGCGATCGCACTGAAATCGATCTCAAGCGTAAAATCCTCGACGACTTACGCCATCTGGAAAGTGTGGTCACCAACAAGATCAGCGAAATCGAAGCCGATCTGGAAAAGCTCACCCGTAAGTAACAGCGTTCCCGGCGGCGCACTGCCTGACCGGGCAAACGATATAATCTGCCGCTTACGCCATGCATCCTCCAGGCCGGGTAAGGCGAAACCGCCTCCCGGCATTTTTATCTCAATACCCTATCGTTGTTCATCCAGCTGCAGGGCAATATAGAGCAGCAGCCGATCGTCAAAGCTGCCGAGATCCAGACCGGTCAGTTCCGAGATACGGTTTAACCGATACTCCAGGGTATTGCGATGAATAAACAGCGCTTTTGACGTCGCCAGCGGCTGCACGTTATGGCGAAACCACGCCTGCAGCGTACGTCGCAGCAAACCGTTGTTATCCATTGCCTTCAGACGCGCCAGTGGACGAGCCAGTTCATTAGCCTGCCAGCCGCCGCGCAGGCTGTCGAGCAGCACCGGCAGCATCAGATCCTGATAGAAATAGCTGCGGCTCTCCGGCATCCTCTGCTTACCCACCATCATTGTCGTCCGTGCGGTACGGTAAGAACGGGCGATGCTCCCGGGGCCGGTGAAGAAGTTGCCCAGCGCCACGCGAAAGCGGAGCTGGCCATTCTCTTTCATCCTGGCGATAAGCTGCTCGACGCGGCGGACGTGATCGTCGGCATCCCAGCGACCAAAGCTGTTCAGCGCCGGTTTCAGCACCACCATTTCCGTGAGTGACACAATGGCCACCAGGTTATTGCGATCGGGGGTGGTCAGCGCGTTCTGCAACTGCTGCAATTCAGCCATCGCACTGTCCACACCGAGCTGGCCGCTGTCAACCTCAATCATCGCCACCACCCGCGGCTGATTGAGATCGATACCTAACCGCTGAGCCCATTCGTTCAGCGCCGGGGTATGCTCTTCCGCCTGAATCAGGTTCATCACCAGCTCTTCGCGCAGTCGGCTGTCCTGCGCCAGGAGATGCATCAGCCGCGACTGCTCCAGCATCATCTCTGCCGTCATGCACACCAGCTCGCCATATTTTCGTAACGATTCAGGCTCGCCCGTCAGGCCGATCACCCCGACGATTTCACCTTCGAGACGCAGCGGCAGGTTGATCCCCTGGCGCACTCCGTGCAGATGGCGAGCGACCGCGTCGTCGATATCCACTACCCGCCCCTGGGAGAGCACCAGCAGCGCGCCTTCGTGCAATTCACCAATCCTTTCGCGATCGCCGCTGCCGATAATCCGCCCGCGGGCATCCATCACGTTGATGTTGGTATCGATGATGCGCATCGTCCGCGCCACAATATCCTGCGCCATTTTGGTATCAAGATGCCAGCCAGCCATGTAATCCTCCCCTATGCAGGGGACCAGCATAAAAGAGTCATCGCCCTGCTGCATTGTGCATATGCCCGAAGGCGGGGCGAGATATGTGGAGTTGTGGAAGCGGTCACAGAACGAAAAAAAGCCCCTGCCCTCGACGAGGGAAGGGGCTATGGTGCTCGCGCTGACGATTACTGCAACAGCAGGTAGATAGAGGCGTCGCCGCGCTGAATGTTCAGCGCCAGTACTGACGGTTTGGCGTCGAAGATTTTCCGCAGATCGGCGATATTTTTCACCGGCTGCTGGTTCGCCCCGACAATAATATCGCCTTTCTTGAGGCCAATCTGCGCCGCCGGAGTACCGGCTTTCACATTATTGACCACCACGCCCTTGTCCTGACCCTTGTTGCTCATTTCCGCCCCTTCAATCCCGTTGAAGATGGTGCTGGAATCAACCTGGGTCTGGTTGCTCTGCTGCAGTTCGACGGTAACGGTGACCGGTTTGCCGTCGCGCAGCAGGCCAAGCTCAACTTTGCTACCGATAGGCATAGTGCCGACCTGAGCACGCAGCGCGGCGAAGCTGCTGATCGCCTTGCCGTTGAGGGTAGTGATCACGTCGCCGGCTTTAATACCCGCTTTCGCCGCAGCCGAACCTGGCATCACCTGGCTGACGAAGGCGCCGCGCTGGGCGTCGACTTTCATCGCTTTCGCCAGTTCAGAGTTCAGTTCGGTACCCATGATGCCGAGCTCACCGCGTTTCACCTGGCCATATTTCACCATCTGCTCGGTCAGGTTTTTCACCATGTTGCTCGGGATAGCAAAACCGATACCGATGTTGCCGCCGTCCGGCGCCAGGATGGCGGTGTTAATGCCGATCAGCTCACCGTTGAGGTTCACCAGCGCACCGCCGGAGTTCCCGCGGTTAATCGCCGCATCGGTCTGGATAAAGTTTTCGTAGTTTTCCACGTTCAGGCCGCTACGGCCCAGCGCGGAGACAATCCCGGAGGTCACGGTTTCGCCCAGACCGAACGGGTTACCGATAGCCACGGTGTAGTCGCCAACGCGCAGCGCGTCAGAATCAGCCAGCTTAATCGCCGTCAGGTTTTTCGGATCCTGAATCTGAATCAGCGCGATATCGGAGCGCGGATCTTTGCCCACGACTTTGGCATCAAACTTACGGCCATCGCTCAGTTGAACCTTAATCGTGGTGGCGTTGTCCACAACGTGGTTGTTGGTCACCACATACCCTTTGGCCGCATCAATGATGACGCCGGAGCCCAGCGCCATAAATTTCTGCTGCTGGCCGCCGTCAGGCTGACCGCCCTGTCCACCGCCCTGGCAAAACGGTGAACTTTGGAAAGGAGAACCATCCTGGCAGAACGGCGAGTTATCGCCAAAGAACTGCTGGAAGTTACGCGGCATCCGTGGGGTATTAACGGTGGTGCTACCTTCAACGTTAATGCTCACCACCGATGGCATCACCTTCTCCAGCATCGGGGCCAGGCTTGGCATCTGCTGCGCATTAGTCGCCGAAGATGCCGTTTCTGCCGCGCTCGCAGAGAGCGGGGACAACGCCAGACCTAAACTCAGAGCCAGTGCACTCATTGCTAACGTGGTTTTTTTCATCAGTTTCAATCTCAATATCAGATAACGAAAGTTGCTGTGTACGTGACTATCAGAGTCATTTTATAGCGCTAAGTTCCGGAATTAAGTTTCTGGAAAAAGTAAAAATTTATTGTCCATCTTTACAAAACTCCAGCCTATTCCACCGCCATCAATCGCCGATATTCATCCCACGCATACAAATCCGTCATTCCGCTGATATAATCCTGGATCAGACGGCAGCGATAATAGTATTCCATCAGCGCAAATTCGGGCGCCGTGCGCACCAGCTTATTTACTGCTTCAACATAGGCCAGCCGGTGACGGGTTGAAAGTTTCTGATACAGCCGGGAGGCAATGGGTAACCGCCGTACCCGCTCCTGCGCCACTAATTCGCTGAAATCCTCCAGAGATAATTTCAGCAGCGGCTGATAGATATCCAGCAGGCCGCTAATCACCCGGTAGCCCTGCAATTCCAGCTGCTCGACATCCGGATGGCTAAAGACCTGTTTCATCGCTACATTTTTATAGAGTTCCAGCAGCTGGCTGCAATCGCTATCGTCCTCGAGCAGCGCATGATTAAAGTCGCCAGTGAAGATGGCCGGCAGGTTATCAATAAATCGGCGCGCCGCGTAGGGCACCAGCTTATTCAGCGTGTTTACCCGCAAATACATAAAGAACTGATCTTCCGCGCTCTGTCGCAGGTAATTAGCTCGCGATTTTTCCCAGGCATTTTCCACCACCTGAGAGAATAACGATCCTTTTTCATGGTTGCCCCAGGCATCGTAAAGATGCTGATAAAGCTGCTCGGCGCTGAAAATACGTTTTTCAACCGCGTCCTCGAGATCCGCGACGCAATATGAGATGTCATCCGCGGCCTCCATAATCCAGGTTAATGGGAATCGATTGTAAGGTGCCAGATCCAGTTCTTTACGCAGGCGCGCGACATACTCTTCTTCGGCTAAATAATAGCCAGGCTTCTTCATTAAATAACTGTGACTGGCTGGCGTCGCTTCGAACCACCACGCCGGTCGGGTATATTTCAGGATACAGCCCACCTGCGCCCAGGTCAGATTCATCCGCATCAGCGTGTGGACCAGACGAATCCCCTGCGCGTTGCCCTCAAAGCTGCAGAGATCCTGGCGCACTTTGCGCCGCAGCGCATTCAGCGCCGTTTCCCCTTCATGCAGGCGTAACGCCTGCACCTCGCAGCGATCGTCGGTCAACGGCTGGCCGAGCGCATCGCCGGGGGCCAGACGCTGGCGAAACCAGTCGTTAATCGCCGCCTCGCCAAAGTGGCCAAACGGCGGGTTGCCAATGTCGTGCATCAGGCAGGCCATCTCTACCACGCTCTCGAATGGCCCGGTCAGCTCTTCAAGACCATACTCTTCCAGCAGCTTCTGCTCTTTCAGCCGGCTCAGCACCTCTTTGGCGATATAGCGCCCCACCTGCTGCACCTCCAGCGAGTGGGTCAGGCGAGTACGGACCGCCGCGTTGCGCTCCAGCGGGAAGACCTGGGTTTTTTGCTGTAGGCGGCGGATGGCCGGCGAGTTGACGATCCGCCCGCGATCGCTTTCGAAGATCCGCAGGATGTCGCGCTCCGTCTCCACCCGCGGCGGCGAACGGAAGCGTCGACGCCAGTTTATCTTGTTGCGAAAATCAATCTTTGCCATAGCCTCTCCCGCGCGAGCAATACGCTTCCCCTTAAGCGCATGATAGACTATGCAACTAAACCTGACACATCGCGAGTAAATCTATGAAAATTGGCATTATTGGCGCTATGGAAGAGGAAGTTACCCTCCTGCGCGACAAAATCGAAAACCGCCAGACTATCACTATTGGCGGGAGCGAAATCTATACCGGCCAACTTCACGGCGTTGACGTCGCTCTGCTGAAGTCTGGTATCGGGAAAGTGGCGGCGGCGACGGGCGCGACCCTGCTGCTGGAGCGCTGCCAGCCTGACGTGATCATTAATACCGGTTCTGCCGGCGGCCTCGCGCCGACGCTGAAGGTCGGCGATATCGTCGTCTCCGATGAAGCGCGCTACCACGATGCCGACGTCACCGCCTTCGGTTATGAGTATGGCCAGTTGCCTGGCTGCCCGGCGGGCTTTAAAGCGGACGATAAGCTGGTGGCCGCCGCCGAAGACTGCATTAAAGCGTTAGATCTCAATGCCGTTCGCGGCCTGATCGTCAGCGGCGATGCCTTCATTAACGGCTCCGTCGCACTGGCGAAGATCCGCCATAATTTCCCGCAGGCAATTGCCGTGGAAATGGAAGCGACCGCCATCGCTCACGTCTGCCATAACTTCAAAGTTCCCTTCGTGGTGGTTCGCGCCATCTCCGACGTGGCCGACCAGCAGTCCCACCTCAGCTTTGAGGAGTTCCTTGCGGTCGCCGCCAGACAGTCCACCCTGATGGTGGAGAATCTGGTACAGAACCTGGCACGTGGCTAAGTCGCTATCCTTCGCGCTTGCCGCGCTGCTGTTACTCGCCCCGGCGTGGCTACTGGCCGCGCCGCGGGTGGTCACCCTCTCCCCCGCCAATACCGAACTGGCCTTTGCCGCCGGGATCACGCCGGTCGGCGTCAGCAGCTATTCCGATTATCCGCCGCAGGCCAAAACCATAGAACAGGTTGCCAGCTGGCAGGGGATGAACCTGGAGCGCATCGTGGCGCTAAAGCCAGACGTGGTGCTGGCCTGGCGCGGGGGCAATGCCGAACGCCAGGTTAACCAGTTGCAGTCGCTGGGTATTCACGTCCTCTGGGTGCAGACCTCGACGATAGAAGAGATCATCGCTACCTTGCGTCAGCTGGCGCAGTGGAGCCCGCAGCCGGAAAAAGCGCAGCAGGCGGCGCAGGCGATGCAGCAGGAATACGATACGCTGAAAGCGCGCTATGCCAATGCGCCGAAGAAACGCGTCTTCCTGCAGTTCGGATCCGCACCGCTATTCACCAGTGGTCCCGGTTCGATTCAGGATCAGGTGCTGGGGCTGTGCGGCGGCGAGAATATCTTTGCCACCAGCCGTGTTCCCTGGCCGCAGGTGAGCCGCGAACAGGTGCTGGCCCGCCAGCCGCAGGCGATCGTGGTGACCGGCGACGCCAGCCGCATTGCCGAAGCGCAGCGCTTTTGGCAACATCAGCTCACCATTTCGTTGATTGCGTTACACAGCGACTGGTTTGAACGCGCAAGCCCACGTATTATCCTCGCCGCCAAACAACTTTGTGCGGCGCTTGACCAGATAAAATAATCATCCGGCACACCGGATGTTCAGTGGGAATCAACGATGCTTGTCTATTGGCTGGATATTATTGGCACGGCTGTCTTCGCGATCTCCGGCGTTCTGCTGGCGGGAAAATTACGCATGGACCCATTCGGCGTGCTGGTGTTAGGCGTGGTGACGGCGGTGGGCGGCGGAACCATCCGCGACATGGCGCTGGCGAATGGCCCGGTATTCTGGGTCAAAGATCCCACCGATCTGGTGGTGGCGATGGTCACCAGCATGCTGACCATCCTGCTGGTCCGCCAGCCGCGTCGGCTGCCGAAATGGATACTGCCCGTTCTTGATGCCGTTGGTCTGGCGGTGTTTGTCGGCATCGGCGTCAATAAAGCCTTTCTCGCCGGCAGCGGTCCGCTGGTGGCGGTCTGCATGGGGGTGGTCACCGGCGTCGGCGGCGGGATTATTCGTGACGTGCTGGCGCGCGAAATTCCCATGATTCTGCGCACCGAGATCTACGCCACCGCCTGTATTGTCGGCGGCATTGTCCACGCTACAGCGCACGACACCTTTCATCTCCCGCTGGAGAATTCGGCGATGATGGGCATGGTGGTGACGCTGGTGATCCGTCTGGCGGCGATCCGCTGGCACCTGAAGCTGCCGACGTTTGCCCTGGACGATAACGGAAGGTAATAAAAGCAAAACGGTAACCGTAAGGTTACCGTTTTTCGCGTTGACTCCCTCTCTCTGTGGGAGAAGGCAATCGGCCGTACTCTCGTTAAACGCTGAACGAGGACCCGCAGCCGCAGGTGCTTTTCGCGTTCGGGTTGGTCACGATGAAACGCGAACCTTCCAGCCCTTCGGTATAGTCGACGGCGCCGCCAACCAGATACTGCAGGCTCATTGGGTCGACCACCAGGCCGACGCCCTGTTTCTCGATGGTCATATCGCCTTCGTTCACCTGATCGTCAAAGGTGAAGCCATACTGGAAACCGCTGCAACCGCCGCCGGTGATATACACGCGCAGTTTCAGGTTCGGATTATCTTCATCCGCAATCAGGTGTTTTACTTTGTTGGCTGCGGCTTCGGTAAACTCCAGCGGCAACGCTACGTCATCACTCATTTTTTGCTCCCATTGATACTTCCGGCCGGTTAAAGAATAACCGGACCTTTTGAGCCATTATCTAATACCCTGGTAAATCGTTCAAGTATTCTCCCGAGGTGGCTGCTGCGCTTTTGCCGCCTGCTCGGCCTCCTGCTTCGCCAGAGTACGTTGCAGAATGGTCGAATACAAAGGCTTACCGCCGAGGAATTGCGCCAGTAGTGTTGCGCCAAGGCAGGTAATAATCATTGGCAAAATGAGCTGATAGTTATCCGTCATCTCCAGTACCAGCACAATTCCGGTCAGCGGCGCACGTACCGAGGCGGCAAGCAGTGCCCCCATCCCGGCGATAGCGAAGGTGCCGGCATCCAGATGGTAGGCCGGAAACAGCGGAATAGCCGCCATGCCGAACGCCGTGCCCAGCAACGTGCCCAGCGCCAGCATCGGCGCGAAAATGCCCCCCGGCGCGCCGGAAGAAAAGCAGATCAGCGTGGTCACCACGCGGGCGACAAAGATAAACAGCAGCAAACCGACGGAGAAATTACCGGCGGCAGCGATAGGGATCAGGTTGAAGCCACCCCCCACCGCGGAGGGCTGCATCAGCCCCAGCAGACCGCAGATCCCGCCGATTACCCCGCCCATCAACACCCATTTTTTGATATTGCCGCCGTGGATGCGCTGGAACAGATCCTGGGTGCGCAGCACCAGAAAATTAAACAGTGGGCCAAAGCAGCCAAAAAGCATGCCCAGCACCAGATACAGCCACAGGGTATTCACCGGGGCGTTGCTCAGCTTGCCCACCTCAATGATCGCCGCTTCGCCGTTGAAAATACGAAACACAATGCTCGACATGATCACGCCGGTAAATACCGCTTTAATGGAGATCAGGTTGTAGCGAAACTGCGGGCGCATCTCTTCGATGATAAACAGAATACCGGCCAGCGGCGCATTAAAGGCCGCCGAAAGCCCCGACGCCGCACCGGTCGCCAGCAGCGTGTGCCGCGCTTCCGGACTGCGCATACGGAAAATATCCAGCACCATGCGTCCAATGTTGCCGCCAAGCTGCACCATCGGCCCTTCGCGTCCCAGCACCATTCCGGCGCCCAGGGTCCCCATGCCGCCGATGAATTTCACCGGCAGCACGCGCCACCAGCGCACCGGCCGCAGCTCCTCCAGCGCCCCTTCGATTTCCGGGATCCCGGAGCCGCCCGCCTCCGGCGCAAAGCGGCGCACGAGGAAATAACCGACCATTGCCAACAGCGCCGACAAGATAAACGCCAGCGGCCAGACCAGATACCAGTGGTCGGCCACCTGCGCCAGCGCGCCGATCCGCTGGTTCTGCACCCAGTTCACGCTCTTTTCAAACGCCACGCCCACCAGACCGGCCAGCGTGCCAACCACCGCCGCCATCAACAGGACCGCCAGCGGCGTTTTATCACGCTGAATCAAACGGCGCACCGCATCGCCGCGACGCACCCGCACGAACTGATGTGCTTCAAAAGAGGGAGTATCTGCTTTCATGCCATTATCAATTATTGGTAATACAAATGAAGAGAGAGGCATTTTAGCCGCCCCGGCGCGCTGCGTCGTCAAAAAAATGCCCTTGCGGCACATTGTTTCAATTGGGCAAAACTTTCATAACCATCCTGGAATAACTTAGAATAGCCGATAAAACATTTTTCACGAACCAGGACCCTGGCCATGAGCAAATCTGAAAATCTATACCATGCTGCGCGCGAACTGATCCCCGGCGGCGTTAACTCGCCGGTGCGCGCCTTCACCGGCGTCGGCGGCACGCCGCTGTTTATCGAACGCGCGGATGGCGCCTATCTTTATGACGTGGATGGGAAGGCCTATATCGATTATGTCGGCTCCTGGGGTCCGATGGTGCTGGGCCACAACCATCCGGCTATCCGCAACGCGGTGATCGAGGCGGCGTCCCGCGGCCTGAGCTTTGGCGCGCCGACCGAAATGGAAGTGAAAATGGCGGCGCTGGTGACCGAACTGGTACCGACCATGGATATGGTGCGGATGGTGAACTCCGGCACCGAAGCGACCATGAGCGCCATTCGCCTGGCGCGTGGCTTCACCGGCCGCGACAAGATCATTAAGTTCGAAGGTTGCTATCACGGCCATGCCGACTGTCTGCTGGTGAAAGCCGGTTCCGGCGCGCTGACCCTCGGCCAGCCAAATTCGCCGGGCGTGCCAGCCGATTTCGCTAAACATACCCTGACCTGCACCTATAACGACCTCGCCTCGGTACGCGCGGCGTTCGAGCAATATCCACAGGATATCGCCTGCATCATCGTCGAGCCGGTCGCCGGGAATATGAACTGCATTCCGCCGCAGCCGGAGTTCCTGCCGGGCCTGCGCGCGTTGTGCGACGAATTTGGCGCGTTGCTGATTATCGACGAAGTGATGACCGGCTTCCGCGTCGCGCTGGCGGGCGCCCAGGCTTATTACGGCGTGGAGCCGGATCTGACCTGTCTCGGGAAAATCATCGGCGGCGGGATGCCGGTGGGCGCCTTCGGCGGCCGCCGCGAAGTGATGGACGCGCTGGCGCCGACCGGCCCGGTGTACCAGGCTGGTACGCTCTCCGGTAACCCGATCGCCATGGCCGCTGGCTTCGCCTGCTTAAGTGAAGTGGCGCAGCCGGGTGTGCATGAAACCCTGACCGAGCTGACTAATCAACTGGCGGATGGCCTGCTGAACGCGGCGCGCGAAACCGGGATCCCGCTGGTGGTGAATAATGTCGGCGGCATGTTCGGCATCTTCTTTACCGATGCCGAAACCGTCACCTGTTATCAGGACGTGGTGAAGTGCGATGTCGAACGCTTCAAGCGCTTCTTCCACCTGATGCTGGAGGAAGGCGTGTACCTGGCGCCGTCGGCGTTTGAAGCCGGCTTTATGTCCGTCGCCCACAGCGAAGAGGACATTAACAACACCATCGACGCCGCGCGTCGGGTATTTGCCAAACTGTAAGGTACTTGAATGCCTGGTGGCGCAGGGATTTTCCCGGAGGCGGCGCATTGCGCCTTATCCGGGCTACCAAATCGCACAGCGCTGTAGCCCCGGTAAGCGATAGCGCCACCGGGGATTTTCCCGGAGGCGGCGCATTGCGCCTTATCCGGGCTACCAAATCGCACAATGCTGTAGCCCTGGTAAACGCTAGCGCCACCGGGGAGTTTCCCGGAGGCGGCGCATTGCGCCTTCTCCAGACTACCAAATCGCACAGCGCTGTAGCCCCGGTAAGCGATAGCGCCACCGGGGAGTTTCCCGGAGGCGGCGCATTGCGCCTTATCCGGGCTACCAAATCGCACAGCACTGTAACCCCGGTAAGCGATAGCGCCACCGGGGATGTTGAGGCCATCCGGGATCGTTAGCGGCTCTGCTTTCTCAGCAAATAGATAAAGTACGGCGCGCCGATAAAGGTCGACAACAGCCCCGCGGGAATTTGGTAGGGGAACATGATCATTCGCCCGCACCAGTCGGCGAACACCAGTAGCATCCCGCCCGTCAGCCCGGAAATCACCATATGCGGCATCGTCCGGCGGAATCCCAGCATCCTCGCAATGTGCGGTGCCATCAGGCCAACGAAACTTAACGGCCCTATGGTGAGCGTCGCCGTCGCCGTCAGGCTCGCCGCCAGCAGCAGCAACCCGATACGCGATGGCGTCAGCGCCATCCCCACCGCCCGCGCCGCCTCGCCGCCCAGCGGCAGGATGGTCAGCCAGCGGCGGCAGAGCGGCGCCAGCGCCAGCAGCGCCAGCATCACCACACCGCTACGCAGCACCATTTCCGGCGTCGCGCTATAGGTCGAACCGGACATCCACGTCAGGATCTGCGCCATGCGCGGATCGCCGCTGGCCTGCAGCATCATCAGCAGCATGGTGAAAGCGGTACTCAGCGCCATCCCCGCCAGCAGCATCCGGTGCGGCGAGAAACCGCCGCGCCCGGCGGCGATCAGGATAACCAGCAGCGTCGCCGCCGCGCCAAGGCTGCCGGCAGGCAGCAGCCAGACAAAGGCGTTGCCCGGCACGAAGAACAGCATCAATACCACGCCGAAGGCCGCGCCAGAGCTGATGCCCAGTACTTCCGGGCTGGCCATCGGGTTGCCGGTCAGGCGTTGAATGATGCAGCCCGCGACCGCCAGCATCACCCCGGCGAACAGCGCCGAGAGCACTCGTGGCCAGCGCCAGGGCATCAGTTGCGCCAGCAGATCGCCGCTGGCCCACTGCCAGCTATGGGCATCGCGGCCAAAGGTTAGCGCGGCGGTTACCGCCAACAGCAGCAGCGCTAAGCCGCCCAGCGCGAACCACAGCACGTGGCGGCGCTCGATCAGCGCTTTATCGCCGCCGTTCATCACCGGGGCGCTGATGCTGCGCAGCCGCGGCAGCAGCCACAGCAATAAAGGCGCGCCAATCAGCGCGGTGACTGACCCGGTCGAGACTTCCCGCCAGACCCGGCTGAGCCAGAGAATAATTTGGTCGGAAAGCCACAGGATCAGCGCGCCGATCAGCGCCGCCAGCAGCAGCCGCGGCAGCAGGCGGCGGGCGCCGAGCATTTTCGCCAGCAGCGGCGCGAACAGACCGATAAAGCCGATAATGCCGACCGCGTTAACCAGCAGCGCGCTGATGACAATCGCCAGCGTCAGCACGCCAAGCCGCGCCAGAGACAACGCCAGCCCAAGGTTACGCGCCACGCCATCATCAAGCCCCATCAGGGTTAACGGGCGTAGCAACAACAGCGTCAACATCGCGCCGCCGAGCAGCTGCGGCCACAGACGCTGCACCACGCTCCAGTCGGTCTGCGTCAGGGTGCCGGTACTCCACAGGAACATGCTTTGCAGCTGGTCATGATGGAAAATCACCATCAGCTGATTGACCGCGCCGCAATAGAGACTCACCACCAGGCCGGCCAGGATCAGCGTCACCGGCGACAAACGTTTGCCCCACGAGACGCCGAACACCAGCGCCCCCACCAGACAAGCCCCAGCCAGCGCGGCAAACTGTGACGCCAGCACGCCGGGGATCGCCCATAATGTGGTGACGGTCATTCCCAACTGCGCGCCGGTGGCGACGCCAAGCGTGGTCGGCTCCGCCAGCGGGTTACGCAGCACCTGCTGGAACAGCACGCCGACGAGGCCCAGCCCGGCGCCGACCAGCAGCGATATCGCCAGCCTCGGCAGCAGGCTGTAATGGAACAGCATCTGGGCGATATTATCGATATCCGGCTGCCACAGCGCCTGACGCCATTGCGCGTAAGGTAAAGCGACATTGAGGTTGACGATGCTCAGCGCGAAAGCGGCAACCAGCAGCCCGGTCAGCAGGAGAATGGCTAACGGCGAGAGACGCGCGTTCATACCGCCGCCCTCCCCTGCGCATCGGCCAGCACGCGGGCGAAATGCATCGCCGACAACGTCGCGCCATAGAACCACACCGCCGGAACCCGCTGGAAACGCCCCGCGCGCACGAACGGCATCGCCTGCCACAGCGGCGTCGCCAACAGCTGGGCCATCTCCCGATCGTTGCCATGATCGAAACAGATCACATCGGCCTCGTTAAATGCCGCCAGCCGGTCAATACCGACGGTGATGCTGCCCCAGAACGCCGCTTCGCCGCGCCAGGCGTTTTGAATGCCAAAGCGATCGAGCACTTCCTGGAACAGGCAGTTCTCACCGAATACCAGTACGTGGCGGGCATCGAGCAGCGAAATCATCAGCAGTGGGCGATCAGCACGCCCGGCAAAACGCGGACGCAGGTTCTCCATCAGCGCGTCGAACTCCGCCAGGTGGTGCTTCGCCTGCTGTTGTTTACCCAGCAGGTCGGCCATTTCCAGCAGCGAACGCTGGGCCATCGCCAGCGGCCGTTTGCCGTCGCTGAAGGTGAAACCGCGGCCGGGTGCGATACGCGCCAGCTTTTCCGGCGACGGGCCATAGCCTGCCGACCAGACGATAAACGACGGTTTCATCTGCGTCAGCAGCTCAAGATTGGGTTCGGTGCGCAGGCCGACATCAATTACCGACGTGGGCAGCGCGGGTTCGTTCACCCACAGGCGATAGTTGGGAATGTCGGCCACGCCGTAGGGCGTGACGCCAAGCGCCAGCAGCAGTTCGGCCGGCAGCCACTCCAGCGCGACGACGCGCTGCGGGTCAATGTTCGCCGCCTGCGCGCCACGCATCTGCCACAGCAGCGGCGAGAGCGCCATCGCCGTCAGCAGGCGGCGTCGGGTTATCAGAGTTGGGTTCATCATCAATAGACAAAACTTACCGGCGCCGCGCCCGCCGGGTGCGGCAGGATCCCCATCGGGATGCCGTAGATTTGTTCCAGCGTGTCGCTGCGCATCAGTTCTGCTGGCGTCCCCTGGGCGATCATTTCCCCACCGCGCAGCGCGACCAGATAATCGCAGTAGCGGGCAGCCATATTGATATCATGCAGGACCGCGATCACCGTCAGGCCACGCTGCTGGCTGAGACGATGCACCAGCGCGAGCACATCAACCTGATGGGCGATATCCAGCGCCGAGGTCGGTTCATCAAGCAGCAGGCAGCGGCTATCCTGCGCCACCAGCATGGCGATCCACGCCCGCTGACGCTCGCCGCCGGAGAGGCTGTCCACCAGCCGCTGCGCCAAAGGCTTCAGCCCCACCAGCGCGATCGCCTCTTCCACCTTTTCGCGATCCGCCGCGCCGAAGCGCCCCAGCGCGCCGTGCCACGGGTAGCGACCTATCGCCACCAGCTCGCGAACTGTCATCCCTTCCGCCGCTGGCAGTTGCTGCGGCAGATAGGCCACTTTGCGGGCAAACGCCTTGCTGCTCCAGCTCTCCAGCGGCTGGCCGTCCAGCAGCACATCGCCTGCGGAAGGCGGCTGATGGCGGCCGAGCATTTTCAGTAATGTGGATTTGCCGGAACCATTATGGCCTATCAGGCCAGTCACTTTTCCTGCCGGGAAGGTTAACGAAAGGGGGTGAAGCAGCGTGCGACCCGGTACGCGAAAGGTCACGCCATTTAACGCAAAGGTGGTCTCAGAGTGCGGAGTCTGTTCCTGCATAGCAACAACCTGATGTTGGGCGCGGCGAACCGCGCCCGTGAGTAGTTAGAAGCGGAAGGTTGCGGTCGCGACAACCTGACGTCCCGCACCCCAGTAGCAGGCGTATTCGCTATAGCAGCTGGAGACATATTCGCGGTCAAACAGGTTGTTGACGTTGACGCCGACCGAAGAGCCCGGCAGGCCAAAGCGCGCCAGATCGTATTTCACCGTCGCATCCATCAGCGCATAACCGGCCACATTGAAGGCATCATTTTTGTTACCGGTGCTGGTGTCGTTTTTGTAGTAACTGACCGTTGAACCGATATAGCGTGCCCCGGCGCCGACCGTCAGACCGCTGAGCGCGGTTTCGTGGAAGGTGTAATCCGCCCACAGCGACGCCATGTTACGCGGCACTTCCGCCGGACGCTTGCCGTTGAACACCGTATCGTGAGTGTATTCCGCATCGGTGTAGCTGTAGGCCGCGGTGACGTTGATATTGGCGTTCACCGCCGCTTTCGCCTCCAGCTCAAGGCCGCGGGAGCGGATCTCGCCGGTCTGGATGCTGAACGCCTGGTTAGCCGGATCCGCCGTCAGGTTCTTATCTTTGGTCAGCTGATAGACCGCCGCGGTGACCACCACCGGCATGTCTTTCGGCACATATTTCACGCCAGCTTCATACTGCTTGCCACGCGACGGATCGAACGGCTGGCCGTTAAGCCCGGAACCCGATACCGGCTCGAAGGATTCGCTGTAGCTGAAGTACGGAGAGATGCCGTTATCAAACAGGTAATTGATACCGCCGCGCCAGGTGAACTGCTGGTCGTGATTCTCCGCCAGGCTGTTGCTGGAGCGAGTTAACGTTGAGGTGGTGGCGTAATCGTAACGGCCGCCCAGGGTCATGACCCACTTATCCCACTCCATCTGATCCTGCGCGTACAGGCCCGTCTGCTCCATTCGGTTGAGGACCGCGTACGGGAAAGTGACCTGAATATTCGGGTTGCCGTATTGCGGGTTGCTCATGCTGATAGGATCCGCCGTCCCGTAGTCGGCATCCACATCGTTGCGCATCCGCGAGTAATCCACGCCGGTCAGCAGCGTATGGCTGACCGCGCCGGTGGCGAAAGCAGACTGCAGCTGGGTATCGACGGTAAAGGTGTTCAGGTGCTCATCAGAACGCACATAGGCGCGATTCATGTAGCCCGGGGCAACATAGCCATTCCCGTACACCGAGCGATACAAGGTATCGACTTCGGCATAGCGCAGGTTCTGCCGCACGGTAAAGGTGTCATCAAACTGATGGGAGAAGCTATAACCCACCATCTTCTGGCGGCGCGAGATCTTATTATCCGCCTCGCCTTCGTTGAAATCGGTCGGCAGCTTGTGCGCCTTCCCGTTGGCGTCGTAATACGGCACCACGGTGCCTTCGCGCGGCAGCCAGCCGTAATAGCCCGCATCCGGGTCATTCTGGAAGTTGCTCAGGAAGGTGAAGTCGGTTTTATCGTCCGGGCGCCAGCTAAAGGACGGCGCCACCGCATAGCGGGTAGACTTCGCCATCTGCTGCTGGGTATCCTGGCTGCGGCCCAGGCCGGTCAGGCGATAGGACCAGACGCCGGCATCATCAATGGCGTCGCTGAAGTCAAACCCGGTCTGCCACAGGTTGTCGGTGCCCATCTTGAACTGCACTTCCTTCAGCGGCTCAGTGGTCGGGCGTTTGCTGACCATGCTGACGATACCGCCCGGGTTGCTGTTGCCATACAGCACCGAGGTTGGCCCGCGCATCACTTCCACGCGCTCGAGGAAATACGGGTCCATGGAGACTTCAGAGTAGTTATTCCCCTGCAGCTTCATGCCGTCCAGATACTGGTTGGTATTGACGGTCGTCGAGGTAGTGAAACCGCGGATGGTGACCACATCATAGGTGGTCGAGCTACCGCGGGTGGAGAAGACGCTCGGCGTATAGGAGAGCGCCTCTTTTACCGTGGTCGGCTGACGCATCTCCATCTCCTGGCGCGTGACCACCGAGACAGACTGCGGCGTTTTTTCAATCGGGGTATCGGTTTTCGTCGCCGTGGCAGAGCGTTTTGCCGCGATGGTCGGCGCCGGTCCCCAGGCGCTTTCCTGGGCGGCCGGTGCCGCAACGACGGTGATAGTCTCTTCTTGTTTCGGTTGTTCCGCAGCCTGTGCATAGACAGACATGCCGCTAACCGCCGTGGCTACTACAACTGCGATTTTACGCAGCGAGTGATTTGGCTGAGCAGTTTTTGGACGCGCCATGGGTATATCTCTGATGAAAGTGAATGATAACGTAAACGATAATTATTATTATGACTGGCGATATAATAGGCGAAACGCCGAAGGCAAGGCAAGCGATATGCCCGCCTGGAGAAACCGAAGGCCGAATTAATAACCAGATAGTTATTATGGAGTTAAAGAGGCGTTAACTTTTTTACAGGTATAAAAAAACCCCTTAATACTTTCGTACTAAGGGGTCAGGTCATGCGGCCGAAATCAGTTACTGCCGAACATATCCTTGATCCAGCCCGCGACGCCGTCGCTCTTTTCCTGCTGCTTCGGCGGCTGTTGCTGCTGTTGTTGTTGCTGCTGTTGTTGTTGCTGCTGCGGCTGCTGTTGCCCGGACTGATTAAACGGGTTGTTCGCTTCCTGCTGCTGCAACTGCTGCTGCTGCATCAGCTCGCCCTGGCGGCACAGCGCATCCGGCTGCGTTGTCCAGACCGGCAGCGAACGCACGCCACCGCTGCAGACGAGGTTGCCGTTGCTGTCCACGCCCATGTCGACCACGTCTTCCGGCGCCGTCAACGCCAGCGGCGTTGGCGTCTGGTTCGCCAGATAGCGCTGGTAAATCGACATCGCGCCGCTGGCGCCGTACAGTTTGGTCGGCTGGTTGTTGTCGCGGCCCACCCAGGTAATGGTCACCTGACTACCGTCGATGCCGGCGAACCAGGTATCGACGTTATTGTTGGTGGTCCCGGTTTTCCCCGCCAGATGCAGGCCCGGATACTTCGCGCCCAGCTGACGCCCCGTCCCGCGCTGCACCACCTGCTGCATGGTCCACAGCGTCATGTAGGCCGCCTGGGCAGGCACAGCGCGTTCCGCCTGCGGGTAGCTCTGATACAGCACCGTGCCATCTTCCGCAATCACCGAACGCAGCGCCGACAGCGTCGCGCGGTTACCGCCGCTGGCGATGGTCTGGAAGGCCTGCGCCACTTCAATCGGCGTCAGGTTCAGCGCGCCAAGCAGCATCGCCGGTACGGCGTTGAGCTGATCTTTCGGCGCGCCCAGCTTCGTCCAGGTATCGACCACCGCCGGCAAGCCCAGCGCCATCCCAAGGTTAACCGTCGGGACGTTCATCGAGCGGGTCAGGGCATCCACCAGCATCACCTGACCGCTGAAGCGACGATCGTCGTTCTGCGGGGACCACGTCTGGCCGTTGGACAGGCGAATGGTCACCGGCGCATCGGCGATCCAGGTGTTCAGGCGATACTGATTCGGCTGGCTCAGCGCGGTCAGATAGGTCGCCGGCTTGGCCAGAGAACCAATTGACCGGCGGGCCTGCATCGCGCGGTTGTACCCCGCGAACTGCGGCTCCGCGCCGCCGACCATTGCCCGCACTTCGCCGGTGAAGCGGTCAACCACCACCATGGCGGTTTCCAGGTCTGCCAGCTTGCGCTGTTTCTTCAGTACCGGGATCCCTTCCGAGGCCGCTTTTTCCGCCGCATCCTGGGCTACCGAGTCGAAGGTAGTGAAGATCTTCACGCCGGAGAGATCTTTCATTTTGTCGCCCAGCTTCGCCTGCAGCTCCTGACGAACCATCTGCATAAACGCCGGCTGCGGTGAAATCACCCCACCGCGCGGCTGTACGCCCAGCGGACGCGCGCTCAGCATGTCGTACAGCTCCTGGTCGATGACCTGCTGCTGCTGCAGCAGACGCAGTACCAGATTGCGTCGCTCAAGGGCCAGTTTCGGGTTGCGCCACGGGTTATATACCGACGCCCCTTTCACCATCCCCACCAGCAGCGCCTGCTGATCGAGGCTCAGCTCTTCCACCGGACGGCCGAAGTAGTACAGGCTCGCCAGCGGGAAGCCGCGAATTTCGTTATCGCCGCTCTGGCCGAGATACACCTCGTTCATATACAGCTCAAGAATGCGATCCTTGCTGTAGCGGGCGTCGACGATCAGCGCCATATACGCTTCGTTGGCTTTACGCCAGTAGGAGCGCTCGCTGGAGAGGAACAGGTTTTTCACCAGCTGCTGGGTCAGGGTACTCGCCCCTTGCACCGTACGACCTGCCGTCAGGTTCGCCAGCACGGCGCGGCCGATGGAATACAGGCTGATACCATCGTGCTCGTAGAAGTGGCGGTCTTCGGTCGCCAGCAGCGTATCCACCAGCAGATCCGGGAAGCCACTGCGCTTCACGAACAGGCGCTGCTCACCGTTCGGCGACTGCAGCATGGTGATAAGCCGCGGATCGAGGCGGAAGAAACCGAACTG
Organism: Klebsiella sp. G-Nf4; assembly: GCF_002810615.1. Classification (NCBI taxonomy): domain Bacteria; kingdom Pseudomonadati; phylum Pseudomonadota; class Gammaproteobacteria; order Enterobacterales; family Enterobacteriaceae; genus Klebsiella; species Klebsiella sp. G-Nf4. The sequence continues at coordinate 57,730 of NZ_PION01000011.1, forward strand.
GCGGTTATTATCCATATTCTCGATGGTATCCAGATGATCGCCATCGAAGGTCAGACGCGCGCGCACCTGCCCTTCTTTACTGTCCGGGAAATCGAACGGACGACGGATCATCTCGATGCTGTTGGCCTGCACGGTGTATTCGCCCGGGCGCGTCATCGCGCTGACCTGACGATACTGGGTGGCATTCAGCAGACGCACCATCTCGTTTTTGCTGATCTGCATGTCCGGCTCAAGGTTCACCATCCGGCCATAGACCGCGGCCGGCAGCTCCCAAACTTTACCGTCAATGCGGCTGCGGATTTTCTGATCGAGGTAGACGCCATAGGCGGCAATCAGCACCGCAAAGACAATCCCCAGCTTGACCAGCAGCCACAGCCAGCGGCGCTTACGACGAGGTTTGCTGCCGTTGCCTTTTCCTTTTCTTGGCACCGGTTTCTCATCCTCATAATCATCGTCATCATACTCGTCGTCGTAGTCCTCTTCCCGGACCCGGCGACGGGTGACTTTTTGTTTTGTCGGACGCGAGGGTCTCCCCTTACGTCCGATAGGCTCGCGGTCATCTCCCGCCATGCTTTTTCTCCGCAACGTTCAGGCGCAAAGGCCTGATTCTCAATACTTCCCCTGCACAGAGGAAGAAGAAATCTCTCAAATTAACGTCCAGGCTGCTTATCCTTCGGACGACAACCTGCTGGCAGGCAGGACATGCCGCCAGCCTTTCATGAGGTTGGTTTGCTTCGTTTTACATGATATTAACAATAAAAATTCACCATAAAATCATTATGTTAAACGCATCACCAGCAGAAATGGTCAGAACATAGCACGTAATGTTCAGGGCATACAGAATAGCACTAAAATGCGACATTCTTAACCAGCATTTTACCTCCTGCGCACGTAACAAGATGGGAAAGAGTATGTTTTTTAATAACATAAAAAATGACGTTCGCCATGATGCCAAACGCACTGGCATCATCTCCGGCTGAAAATATATTTCCCGGACGAAAGCATTTATTATTGAGAGAAGTAAAGGGGTTTAACTGATTTTCTGCTGATAAAAATGCGAGCCTGTTAACATTTATGCCGAATAATATTTTATGATGACACCAAGGGAATATTTGTTAAACTAGCGGCCAGTGATTCATTATTTTGATTACTCTACTATGCGCATTCCGTTTATATTTTCGCTTTGCGTGGTCGCCATGCTCTCTGGCTGCCAACAGAAACCCGCCTCTACGCTCAGCCCGGCCATCAGCAGCCAGGCGCAGCTGGAGCAGCTCTCGTCGGTAGCGGCCGGGACGCGCTATCTCAAGAATAAATGTAATCGTAGCGACCTGCCCGCCGATGAAACGATATATCAGGCAGCGGTGAATGTCGGCAAAGCGCGCGGATGGGGAAATATTGACGTAGCGACGTTAAGCCAAAATAGCGACCGGCTTTATCAACAACTTTTGCAGGACAGCACTCCGGAAGCCACACAGTGTAGTCAATTTAATCGCCAGCTCGCTCCCTTTATTGCCAGTTTGCGCAGCGACTAAGCAAAATATTCTCAACGCGCATATTATTGCGCGTGCCCCTTATTCCCCTTTCGGCTCCTCGTCAATTTTCCCGCCAGGCCAGTCATCCAGCGCCGCCAGGGTAAATGTAGTGCCGTTGAAGCTAAAAATCGTCACATCCTGCTGGATCTGCTCCACCACCAGATTGGGTAGCGGGGAATCGCCCTCCGACCACGCTTTGCCGTTTAACACAATGCTGCGCTTTTCCGGTAGCGAGGCGTAGACATGGGCGCTGTAGCGCAGGGGCGGCAGCGTATCGCTGTCCACTACCGGCGCCGCAGGTGCGCTGGGTTTTACCGCCGGCGACGGGTTTTTTGGCGCGGTCTCCCCGGCGGCGGTTAACGGCAGAAGCGCCGCATGGGCCACCGGCAAAGGCAGCGTTTGCGGCGGTGACGGATGGCGCCACTGCTCGCCGCCAAACCAGCCGAGCGCGATAAATAATCCGGCGTACAGCGGGATAATCCAGCCGGGGACCTGCACCATCCGGCCGCGGCTCACCGGCGCGTCTGCCTGCGCGGACGGCGGCTGATGCGCCACCAGCGGCGGGATGCCTCTTTCACTATCATCACGAACAATCACAACCGTCTCCTGTTCCCTCACGGTGCAGAGAAGGCGCCCTTACGGGCGCCCCAGACTGCTGACAAAGTGCAATCTTCAGGGATTGCCCGGCGGCGCTACGCTTGCGCGGGCCTACAGATAACTGCATAACTGTTTGATATTGCAATCTTTCGTAGGCCGGGTAAGGCGAAAGCCGCTACCCGGCAGAAAGGCGAGCACAATAACGAAACAGGTTTGTCATCAGCCAGAGGCGCCCTAACGGGCACCCCACGTCACCTTATTTACTGCTCACCGGCAGGCCAGCGCCCTGCGATTCGCCCTGCGGCAGCTCGAGGACCGCTACCGACCAGGCTGGCAGCGTGACCGAGCCGTCAGCGGCAACCTGCACGCCGCTCGCCAGCGAATGGTCGCCTGCCGCCTGCTGGATGGCGCTCAGCTGCAGCGATGTGCCGGCGAAGTCCTGTAGCGTCCGGCTTTCCGGTGCGGCGTTGATCGCCACCACGATGCCGTCGACACGGCTGTCCAGACTGGCGCCAGCCTGCATCCCGTCATCGATGGTCATCACCAGCAGACCCGTCTGCTGATCGGCGCCGGTGTTGCGGAAGTCCACGCGCTTCATCACCGTCGCGCCGTCACCGAGGGTAAACAGCGGAGACGATTTACGCAGCGCGGTCAGCTCCTGATAAAACGCGGTCATCTGCTTGAGCTCCGTTTCACCCGGAGTAGCCACCGCATCTTTCACCCGGGCGATGATGTCATAGTTGCTGCCATCATCGCTGCTGCGCGGCATACCCACGTTGTAGTTGTTGTCCTGCAGGGAGTAATCCACGCGGTTAAACCAGTCACCGGAATCATACGAATCACGAGTAAAAGATTTAGAGCGCAACAGCTCCGAGCCCTGCTGGTCAAAGGCGATCCCCTGGCCCAGCATCACGGTCGCCAGCGACACCGCCTGCATCCGGACGCGGGTATCGAGATCCGCCTCCTGAGTAGCTTTGTAGCTGATCATGTCCCACAGCGTTTGGTTGTCGTGTTTTGACACATAGTTCACGACTTCCGTCGGGTCAGCCGCATAGCCGCCAGGCGCGCCGTTATAGTCAATCTCGCTGCCTTTCTTCACCGCGCCGTCTTTGTCGATCAGCACGAAGTCCGCAAGGTTACCGGCCATGCCCAGACGGGTCAGATCGGCGAGGTGGCGCGCCTGATCGTCGGTCATGCTGGTCAGCTCATTCGGCAGAACGCCGGCGCCGCTGCCCACCCCCTGATTCTGGCGCAATGCATCGCCGGAATCGAACGGCCCGCCGCCGCGCACGGCGTCACGCAGACGATCGGAGAACGTGCCGATCCCGGTGCCTTTCAGATTGATTTGCGAGGCAATTTCAAAGCGATCGCTCTGGTTGGAATCCCAGCCTTCACCAAAGAAGTAAATGTCCGGGTTCAGCGCCTTAATACGCTCCCAGGCCGAGAGGATCTGTGCTTTCGGGTGGTAGCCCATCAGGTCGAAGCGGAAGCCATCGATCTTATAATCGGTGGTCCATACCGCCAGTGAATCGGCGATAAGCTTGGCGAACATCCGGTGCTCTGGCGCCGAGTCGGAGCAACAGGTGGCCGATTCCACGCTGCCGGTGGTTTCATTCAGGCGCTGATAGTACCAGGGGACGATCTTATCCAGCACCGAGGTGCGGTCAGTCGGGCCAGCGGCGTTGGTGTGGTTATACACCACGTCCATGATGACGTTCATCCCCAGATCCTGCTTGATCGCCTGAATCATGGTGCGGAACTCTTTAATACGCGCCGTGCCTTCCGGATCGGTGGCATAGGATCCTTCCGGCACCGTGTAGTGGAACGGATCGTAGCCCCAGTTATAGGAGTCGGTCTGCGCCACCAGCGTGTTCAACGCCTGCACCTGCGGGTTATCCTTGCTGTCGTTTTGCTTCAGCTGAGTCAACACCTCTTCGACCGTCGAACCGCTGTCGCAATAGCCCGCGAACTCGCTGCTCTTCACCGCGCTGTTGATTTCGCACAGGCGACTGAACGGCTGCTGAATATCGGCGACTTTGTCGCTGAACTCATTGACCGTGGCCAGATCGAAGACCGGCAGCAGCTCAATATGGGTCACACCCGAGGCCGACAGCTGTTTCAGATGCTGGACCATATTGCTGTCCTGGGCGGTGAGCGCCAGATATTTACCGCGCAGTTCAGCGGGAACGGTTTGATCCCAGGCGGACAGGTCGCGAATATGCGATTCGTGGATCGTCATTTTCGCCAGGTCGGCTTTGGTTTTCTGCGCGTGTGGCATCGTCAGCCCGTCCCAGCCTTCCGGCTTCAGCGCACTGTCGTTCAGATCGACCACCTGGCTGTACTCTGAGTTGGTCGACAAACTGTGGGCGTAGGGATCGGTTACTTCGTACTGCTCGACTTTACGCGACTGCGGGTGGTAGACCGTCATCGCGTAGCGGTAGAACGCGCCCTTCAGGTCGCTCCCGCCCTGCCAGGACCAGGCGCCGGAGGCGCTGTCGCGGGTCATCGGATGGCTGGCCACCACCTTCTTGTCGGCGCTGTAGACCACCAGTTCAACCTGCTGCGCCGTAGGTGCCCAGACGCGGAAGGTCACGCCGCTATCGGTTAGCTGGGCGCCATAGCTCAGCGCCTCGGCGGCGGCGGCATAGGTATCGTCCAGCACGCCAGCGGTCTGCACCTGGGTGGCGGAGCTCAGGATCCCATCGCTTTCCGCAGATATCGCCACCGCCTCGCCCTGCAGCAATTCATCGACGTTGACATCATCCGGCAGCTTAAAGGCAGGATAGCTGGCGAGATGCGGGAAGCGCATGCTCACCTGCTGGCTGACAGTGGTGGGGGTCAGCTTGACATACTTATCGGTAAATTCGCCGTTACTGTCGGCGGCCACCTTAGTGCTGTGGCTGTAATAGAGGCGCACAATGGGTTTATTTTCCCCGCCCGGCCACAGCAGGGTGGTCTTATCGACCCAGTGCGCATCGGCCAGCGCCACGCCAAAGGCGGCGCGGAAGGCGTCGGCGCGGGAGTCATAGACCGCGCTGTTGCCGGCGATGACCGATACCGTCCGATCGGTGAAATCGCCAAAAGAGACGCGCAGGTCGCTGTCGATCAGCTTATTGGTGCCATCGCGCACGATAACGTTGATACATCCGCTCTCTTTAGTCAGCGGGATCACCCAGTAAGGGCCATATTTGTCGCTGCCGGTCGGCGTGGTGCTGACATCATTCCAGTCCGCCACCGGCGCGCTCAGCGCATCACAGGTTTCGTTATTCCACAGATAGAGGTTTTTAGTCGCATAGTCGGCCGGCGTACTGCTGGTGATGCCGGCGATATCGACAAGGTGAATGACAGCCTGGTTGGCGGAAGCCTGCACCGCTTCGCCAGGGACGGCAACGTCCGGTAAGCGGACGACCACATCCTGCGGGTCGGGCGTGCCGGGAGTACCTGGGTTGCCAGGATTGCCTGGTGAACCCGGTGAGCCAGAGGGTGAAGAGGAAGAGCTGTTATCACAGCCACTCAATAATACTAACGATCCAAGAAATAGGGCATGACAGGTATATCTGAGCATTCGATAGTCCCTAATATGCTTATTAAATTATAAAAGGTAAGAAAGGATGAATATCTTTACAGCGCGCTAATTAGATATTTTTGCTTTCCGGGGCGCAATCATCCCCCACAAATGAGAGGGGGGCGTAGGAAGCCGGGGGAGTAAATCAATAAAGGGAATGACGACCCGAAACCGCAAACTGATTATGATTCGCCACGCTTATCGCCACTCTCCGGCAATAAATAATTCAAAAGCCAATAATCACCTACCTGTTTCGGTAGGGTATTACGCCAACGTGCAGAAAAATAAATTAGCAAAGGAATTAAAATGCCAGTTTCTGTGATGGGGTTAACAAATATAAATAAAAGGATAATTAAATTATTACCACAAATTGTGACGCTCATCATATTAATAACCGCTATCCCCCAGTTGGCGAAATTAACCTGGCGCGTGGTATTCCCTGTCAGTCCTGAGGATATTTCCGCCCTGCCATTAACCGCTTCTCCAATGGCGGAGCCGGAATTAAAAACCGAACGGCCCGTATTTACCCTGTTTGGGCTGGCGGCAAAAAACAGCCCTGCGCCAACGGATGCAACCCACCTCAATCAGGTGCCGGTTTCCAGCCTGAAACTACGCCTTACGGGTCTGCTCGCCAGCAGTAACCCGGCGCGATCCATCGCCATTATAGAAAAAGGAAATCAGCAGGTTAGCCTTAGCGTCGGCGATACTGTCCCGGGGTACGATGCGCGGATCGTCACCATTCTTCCCGACCGGATCATCGTTAACTATCAGGGACGCAAAGAGGCCATTTTGTTATTTAACGATACCCGCGCGCCGTCGTCATCGCCCGCTACAGCGGCCACTCCGCCTCTTGTGAAGCGACTCCGCGAACAGCCGCAAAATATCCTCACTTATTTATCTATTTCGCCGGTGCTCAGTGGCGACAAACTGCAGGGCTATCGCCTTAACCCAGGCAAAGACGCCACGCTATTTCGTCAGTCCGGCCTGCAGGAAAATGATTTAGCCATTGCCCTAAATGGCATTGATTTACGCGATCAGGCGCAAGCACAGCAGGCGCTGCAACACCTGAATGAACAGACCGAAATAACGCTGACCGTTGAGCGAGAAGGTCAACGACACGATATCGCTTTCGCGCTGGGGGATGAATAATTGCCAACCATAAAACGACTGCGGAAAATGCTGACTGCGCTGCTGATATTAACGCCGCTGCTATTTCGCCCGGCCATCGCAGAAGAATTTTCCGCCAGCTTTAAAGGCACCGATATCCAGGAATTTATCAATACCGTCAGCAAAAACCTGAATAAAACGGTGATTATCGATCCCAGCGTACGCGGCACCATTACCGTACGCAGTTACGATATGCTCAATGAAGAGCAATATTATCAATTCTTCCTTAGCGTGCTGGATGTGTATGGCTTCGCCGTGATCAATATGAATAACGGCGTACTGAAGGTGGTGCGGGCTAAAGATGCGAAAACCTCGGCCGTCCCGGTCGCCAGCGAGGCTGCACCGGGCGAAGGCGATGAAGTGGTCACCCGGGTGGTGCCCCTGACCAACGTCGCCGCCCGCGATCTCGCCCCGCTGCTTCGTCAGCTGAACGATAACGCCGGCGCCGGCAGCGTGGTCCATTATGAGCCCTCCAACGTGCTGCTGATGACCGGCCGCGCAGCGGTCATCAAACGCCTGCTGACCATTGTCGAGCGCGTCGACAACGCCGGGGATCGCAGCGTGGTGACCGTTCCCCTCTCCTGGGCCTCCGCCGCGGAGGTGGTCAAGCTGGTTACCGAGCTCAATAAAGACAGCAGCAAGTCGGCGCTGCCGGGCTCGATGGTGGCGAACGTGGTGGCCGATGAGCGCACCAACGCGGTACTGGTCAGCGGCGAGCCAAACTCGCGCCAGCGCATTATCGCCATGATCAAACAGCTCGACCGCCAGCAGGCGGTGCAGGGCAACACAAAAGTCATCTACCTGAAGTACGCCAAAGCCGCCGATCTGGTGGAGGTCCTGACCGGGATCAGCAGCTCGCTGCAGAACGATAAGCAAAGCGCCAAGCCGGTGGCCGCGATCGACAAAAATATCATTATCAAAGCCCACGGCCAGACCAACGCCCTGATCGTCACCGCGGCGCCGGACGTGATGAACGATCTTGAGCGGGTGATCGCCCAGCTCGATATCCGCCGCCCGCAGGTGCTGGTGGAGGCGATTATTGCCGAAGTACAGGATGCCGACGGCCTCAACCTCGGTATCCAGTGGGCCAATAAAAACGCTGGCATGACCCAGTTTACCAACAGCGGGCTGCCGATCTCCACGGTGATCGCCGGCGCCAACCAGTACAACAAAGACGGTACCGTCAGCAGCTCGCTGGCCAGCGCTCTGGGCTCGTTTAACGGTATCGCTGCCGGCTTCTATCAGGGGAACTGGGCGATGCTGCTCACCGCCCTCTCCAGCAGTACCAAGAACGATATTCTGGCCACCCCCAGCATCGTCACCCTCGACAACATGCAAGCCACCTTTAACGTCGGCCAGGAAGTTCCGGTATTAACCGGCTCGCAAACCACCTCCGGCGACAACATCTTTAATACCGTCGAGCGCAAAACCGTCGGCATTAAGCTGAAGGTGAAACCGCAGATTAACGAAGGCGATGCCGTGCTGCTGGAGATTGAGCAGGAGGTATCGAGCGTCGCCGACTCGGCCTCCAGCACCAGTAGCGATCTTGGCGCGACCTTCAATACCCGGACGGTGAATAACGCCGTGCTGGTCGGCAGCGGTGAAACGGTGGTGGTTGGTGGGCTGCTGGATAAAAGCGTCACCGATACCGCCGACAAAGTGCCGCTGCTCGGCGACATCCCGGTGATCGGCGCCCTGTTCCGCTCCGAGAGCAAGAAAGTGTCGAAACGCAACCTGATGTTGTTTATCCGCCCAACCATCATTCGCGATCGCGATGAGTACCGTCAGGCCTCTTCCGGCCAGTACACCGCATTCGACAATGCGCAAACCAAACAGCGGGGCAAAGACAGCAGCGAAGCGACGCTCAGCAACGACCTGCTGCACATCTATCCAAAGCAGGAGACCCAGGCCTTCCGCCAGGTCAGCGCCGCCATTGACGCCTTTAACCTCGGAGGCCGACCATGACGCCAGCCGCCGAACGCCGTCCGCTGTTGCCCTTTGCCTGGGCCCGCGCGCACCATCTTGTGCTGCTCAGCGACGGCGAACGCTGCGAAGCGCTGTGCCGCGCTGATACCGCCGCCCGGGCGCTGCTGGAAGCGCGTCGCCTGGCAGACGGCCCGATGAGCGTCAGCCGTCTGGCGCCGGACGCGTTCGAGAAAGTGCTGGTGCTCAGCTATCAGCGCGACTCGGCGGAAGCGCACCGCATGATGGCCGATATCGGCAATGAGCTCGACCTCTATACCCTCGCCGAAGAGCTGCCGGACACCGACGATCTGCTCGACAGCGAGGACGACGCGCCGATCATCCGCCTGATCAACGCCATGCTCACCGAGGCCATCAAAGAGAAAGCCTCGGATATCCATATCGAAACCTATGAGCGCCATCTGCAGATCCGCTTTCGCGTCGACGGCGTGCTGCGCGAAATCCTGCGCCCGCAGCGGCGGCTGGCCGCGCTGTTAATTTCGCGTATCAAGGTGATGGCCAGCCTGGATATCGCTGAAAAACGGATCCCTCAGGATGGTCGGATGGCGCTGCGCATCGGCGGACGGGCGATCGACGTCCGCGTCTCCACCCTGCCCTCCAGCCACGGCGAACGCGTCGTCTTGCGCCTGCTGGACAAAAACAGCGTCAACCTGGATCTGCTGACGCTGGGCATGCCCCCGGCCCTGCTCGATCGGGTCGACGCGCTGATCGCCCGGCCACACGGCATTATTCTGGTCACCGGGCCGACCGGGTCGGGGAAAAGCACTACCCTGTATGCCGCCCTCAGCCGTCTCGACGCCCACGAACGCAATATCATGACCATTGAAGATCCGGTGGAGTATGAGCTGGAGGGCATCGGCCAGACTCAGGTCAACGCCAAAGTCGATATGACTTTCGCCCGCGGCCTGCGCGCCATACTGCGCCAGGATCCGGATGTGGTACTGGTGGGAGAAATCCGCGATGGCGAAACCGCCCAGATCGCCGTTCAGGCCTCGCTGACCGGGCACCTGGTGCTGTCGACCCTGCACACCAACAGCGCGCTGGGCGCCATTTCCCGTCTGCAGGATATGGGCGTGGAACCTTTTTTACTCTCCACGTCGCTGCTGGCGGTGATGTCGCAGCGGCTGGTGCGCCAACTGTGCCCGCACTGCCGTCAACCCAGGCAGGCGGATGCCGACACCGCCCGGCAGATGGAGGTTCCGGTCGGCACGCCGCTATGGCAGCCAAGAGGCTGCGCGGAGTGTAATTTCATCGGCTATCGCGGACGCACCGGTATTCATGAACTGCTGCTGATTGACGACCGCGTCCGTGCCGCTATCCACCGCGGCGAGAATGAGATCACCCTGATCCAGCAGCTGGGGCCAGCCTGGCAGACCCTGCGTCATGCCGGACGCGACAAAGCGCTGGCGGGGATCACCAGCTGGGAGGAGGTGATGCGGGTCACCGAACAGCAAACGACGGAAAGCCTCTGAGATGGCCCTGTTTCGCTATCAGGCGCTGGACCCGCAGGGCAAAACCCGCCGCGGCGTTCAGCAGGCCGACTCCGCCCGCCACGCCCGCCAGTTGCTGCGGGACAACGGCTGGCTGGCGCTGGAAGTGACCGCCGCCGACCCGGCGCGCCGGCTGTGGCGCAGCGGATCCCTCACCCGGCGTACCAGCGCCGGTGATTTAGCCCTGCTCACCCGCCAGCTGGCCACCCTGGTCGCCGCCGGGATCCCGCTGGAAAAGGCGCTCGACGCCGTCGCCCAGCAGTGCGAAAAGGCGCCGCTGAGAACGTTAATGGCCGGGGTGCGCAGCAAAGTACTCGAAGGCCATTCGCTGGCGGAGGCGATGCGCGGCTATCCCGCCTGCTTCGACGGGCTGTTCTGCGCTATGGTGGCGGCTGGCGAAACCTCCGGCCATCTCGACGGCGTGCTTAACCGGCTGGCGGACTATACCGAGCAGCGCCAGCAGCTTCGCGCCCGCCTGCTGCAGGCAATGATCTATCCCATCGTGCTAACGCTGGTCGCCATCAGCGTGATCGCCATTCTGCTCTCCACTGTGGTCCCGAAAGTCGTTGAGCAGTTTGTTCATCTGAAACAGGCCCTGCCGTTCTCCACCCGGCTGCTGATGAGCCTGAGCGATATCGTGCGCAGCGCGGGGCCCTGGCTGGTGCTGCTGTCGCTACTGGCGCTGCTGACGCTGCGTTATCTGCTGCGCCAGCCCGCCCGGCGGCTCGCCTGGGACCGGATGCTGCTGCGCCTGCCGGTCATCGGACGCGTGGCGCGCAGCGTGAACAGCGCGCGCTACGCCCGCACCTTAAGCATTCTCAATGCCAGCGCGGTGCCGCTACTGCTGTCGATGCGCATCAGCGCCGGCGTCCTCAGCAACGCCTGGGCGCGCAGCCAGCTGGAGACGGCCAGCGAATCGGTACGCGAAGGCGTCAGTCTGCATCGCGCGCTGGAATCCACCGCCCTGTTCCCGCCGATGATGCGCTACATGATCGCCAGCGGCGAGCAGAGCGGCGAGTTGACCGCGATGCTGGAGCGCGCGGCGGAGAACCAGGACCGGGAGCTGAGCGCGCAGATCCAGATGGCCCTCAGTCTGTTTGAACCCCTGCTGGTGGTCACCATGGCCGGCATGGTGCTGTTTATCGTGCTGGCTATCCTGCAGCCGATCCTGCAACTGAACACCCTTATGAGTATGTAACTGTATTAATGGAGAAAACTATGCAACGGCAACGCGGTTTCACGTTACTGGAAATTATGGTGGTGATCGTCATTCTCGGCATTCTCGCCAGCCTGGTGGTGCCTAACCTGATGGGCAACAAGGAGAAAGCGGACCGCCAGAAAGTCGTCAGCGATCTGGTGGCGCTCGAGGGGGCGCTGGATATGTATAAACTGGACAACAGCCGCTACCCCAACACCGAGCAGGGACTGCAGGCGCTGGTGACCGCCCCGGCCGCCGAGCCGCACGCCCGCAACTACCCGGAAGGCGGCTATATCCGCCGTCTGCCGCAGGATCCGTGGGGAAATGAGTATCAGCTGTTAAGCCCGGGTCAGCATGGCGCCATCGACGTCTTCAGCGTCGGTCCGGACGGGATGCCCGATACCAATGACGACATCGGCAACTGGACCCTCGGGAAGAAATAGTGTCTCAGCGCGGTTTCACGCTCCTTGAGATGATGCTGGTCCTGCTGCTGATAGGCGTCAGCGCCAGCATGGTGCTGCTGGCGTTTCCCTCCGCCCGCACCCAGGAGGCCACGCAGATCCTGGCGCGCTTTCAGGCGCAGCTGGATTTTGTCCGCGAGCGCGGGCAGCAAACCGGTCAGCTCTTCGGCATCGTCATCCACCCCGACCGCTGGCAGTTTATGCGCCTGCAGCCTGCCGACGAAGACGCTCCGGCGGCGGCTGATGACCGCTGGGGCAACGCGCAGTGGCTGCCACTGCAGGCCGGACGCGTCACCACGGCGGAAACCCTCCCCCGGGCCAGGCTGACGCTGCGCTTTCCCGACGGCCAGGCGTGGACACCGGGCGAGCAGCCCGACGTACTTATTTTTCCCGGCGGCGAAGTCACGCCGTTTCAGTTGCGAATTGACACCGCGACGGGCATCAACATCGACGCCCAGGGTGACAGCCAGCCGCTGGCGGCGCGGGAGCAGCCATGAAACGCCAGGCCGGGATGACGCTTATCGAAGTGATGGTCGCGCTGGTGATTTTCGCGCTCGCTGGCCTGGCGGTGATGCAGTCCACCCTGCAGCAGACGCGCCAGCTTGGGCGTATGGAAGAGAAAATCCTCGCCAGCTGGCTGGCGGATAATCAGCTGGTACAGCTGCGGCTGGAGAAACGCTGGCCCGCCCTCAGCTGGTCCGAAACCACTGTGGAAGCCGCCGGAACGCGCTGGTTTGTCCGCTGGCAGGGGGTAGAAACCGCGCTGCCGCAGCTGCGGGCGCTGGACGTGGAGGTCCGGCGGCAAAAAAGCGATCCCGCGCCGCTGGCAACCCTGCGCACCTGGGTGACGCCGCCATGATAACCAGGATGCGCGGTTTCACCCTGATTGAAACGTTGCTGGCGCTGGCTATCCTCGCCGTCCTTAGCGCCGCCGCCGTGATGGTACTGCAGAACGTCATCCGCGCCGATGGCCTGACCCGCGAGAAGAGCCAGCAGATCGCCGCCCTCCAGCGCGCCTTTCGCCAGATCGCCGACGATGTCACGCACATCATTCCCCGTCGCGCCAGAAACAGCGACACGCTTTTCTTCGCCGGACGTTTCCAGTTGCAGAGCGACGACTGGGGGCTGGCCTTCAGCCGCAGCGGCTGGCCGAACCCGCTGGGGATCCTCCCGCGCTCGGAGATCCAGAACGTCAGCTACCGTCTGCGCCAGCAGCAGCTTGAGCGACTGAGCTTCGATCAGCAGGATCCGCTGACCGGCAGCCAGCCGACGGTTCGGGTGGTATTGCGCGAGGTGACGGCGTTTCGCCTGCGGTTCTACGCTGACGGACGCTGGCAGGAGACCTGGGATCGCTCGCAGACGCTGCCGCAGGGGCTGGAGATCACCCTGACGCTGGCGAAAAGCGGGGAGATAACCCGCCTGTTTTTACTCACCCCGGGAGGCAGCCAGTGAAAAATCGGCAACGCGGCGTCGCGCTCCTGATGGTGCTGTTCATCCTCGCCCTGATGATGATCCTCGCCAGCGCCATGACCGAACGCACCGCGGTCATGTATCAGCATACCGCCGTGACCCTCGATAATCTGCAGGCCAGATGGTACGCCCTGGCGGCGGAAAACATGGCCGCCGCGCTCCTGCAACGCGACGCGCTGGACTCACCCAGTCAAACGAACCTGGCGCAAAGCTGGGCGCAGGAGGGGCGCCGCTTTACCCTCGACGATGGCGAAATCCTCGCCACGATCCGCGACGGGCACGCCTGCTTTAACCTCAATGCCATCAACCATCGCGCGGATGAAACCAGCGGCGGAACGCCCTACCCGACCGACGTCTTCGTCCGGCTGCTGGCGCTGCTCGGCGAATCGCCGCTGCGCGCCAGCCAGATCGCCGCCGCCCTTGGCGACTGGACGGACAGCGACGGCCAGCCGCGGCTGAACGGAGCAGAGGATGAGGTCTATATGGCGCAAACCCCGGGCTATCTCGCCGCCAACCAGCCGATGCAGGATGTCAGCGAGCTGCGCCTGCTGGCGGGTATGGACGCCGCGCTCTATCAGCGCCTGCTCCCCTTCGTCTGCGTCCAGCCGGATGACGCGCTGCAGGTCAATGTCAACACCCTGCGGCCCTCCCAGGCCGCTCTGCTGGTGGCCCTCTTTCCCGGCGAGCTGACGCTGCAGGAGGCGCAACAGCTGCTGCACAACCGCCCGCGAACCGGCTGGAGCAGCGTCGCTGCGTTTCTCGCGCAGCCGACGCTGCAGAAAACCGATACCACGCTTGCCCGCCCCTGGCTGACGGTGCACAGCACGCGCTTTATCGCCGCCTTTACCGTGGTGACCGGCAATCTTCGCTTTCAGCTGCACAGCGTCCTGCAACAGGAGGGGCGCACGTTTACCGTCGTCCAGCGGCGATATGGACTCTCTATGGTGGTCGATGAATAAGTTTAACGCTTCTCCCCAGGCCATGCTGATCGTGCGCTTCGCCCCCGGGCAGGCTCCGCTGCACTGGCAACTCTTCGCCCCCGGCGAGCCGCACCACGAGGCCAGCGGCCGGTGGCCGGCTGACGACGCCAGCCCTTTCCCGGCGCTGGCGGCGCACTACCCCGCCTGGGTGCTGATCCCGGCCAGCGACTGCGCGTTTCACTCGCTCACCCTGCCGGCGGGCTTGCGTAAACCGCCGCTGCAGGTCGCCCCATTCCTGCTGGAAGAGCAGCTGGCCGACGATGTCGAAGCCACCCATTTTGCCCTGCTCCACCGCCAGCAGGCGCAGTGCGAGATCGTCGCCGTACAGCGGCAAAAAATGCGCGACTGGCTGGCCCGCTGCGAGTCGCTCTCCCTTCGGCCCCTGGCGTTGACGCCCGAGGTGCTGGCCCTGCCCTGGCATCCGCCCGCGTGGAGCGCGGTGCAGGTAGACGAGCAGTGGCTGATCCGCCACCAGCCGTGGGGCGGCATGGCGGCGGAAAACGTCTGGCTGACGGAGCTGCTGCAGAGCGAGGCGGAAGAGCAAGTCATCGACAGCTATTCACCGCCGCCCGCAGCGCCGGGCGTCTGGCGGGCGCAACCTGCGCAGACATTGCTGACCCTTGCCGCACGCCATCCGGCAGCGCAGAAGCTCAGTCTGCTGCAGGGGGAATTCGCCGTCCGTCGGCGGCGGCCTGCACAGGCGACCTGGCGTTCGGCGCAGTATGCCGCGCTGGCTCTGGCGTTACTGGTGGGGACAAACAGCGTGCTGGGCCATCTCGATCTGGCGCGCCAGGCCGAGGCGGCGCAGCAGGCCAGCCGGGCTTTCTATCATCGCTGGTTTCCGACGGAGAAAAAGGTGATTAATCCGCGACTGCAGATGCAGCAACACCTGCAAACCCTCGCCCGTCAGGCGCAGCATGCCCCCCTCGTCGATCGCCTCAGCGCGCTGCAAAACATCCTCAGCGACACGCCGGGGATCCGCCTGCGGGCGCTGAGCTGGGATGCCGCGGGCAACCGTCTGCAGCTGGATATCGCCGCGGTCTCTTCCCGGGCGCTGGAGCAGTTCACCCAGCGGGCGCAGACACGGTTTCGCGTCCGGCCAGGCGACATGACCACGAAACCGGATGGCATTGAGGGACAACTGACGCTGGAGGAAAACAATGGCTAATCTGCTTATCTGGTGGCGGCAGCGCACGCCGTCCGAGCAGCGCCTGCTGCTCGGACTCGTGGGGCTGCTGGTGGTATGCGCCCTCTGGTACGGACTGTGGCAGCCCTGGCGAGCCCGTGAGGCGCAGTGGCGACAAACCCTGATGAAAGAGCAGGCCAGCCTGCGCTGGATGACGCAGCAGAGCCCGCGTCTGCAGCAGCTCAGCCAGCAGCCCACGCCGGTGGCAAAAGAGGCGCTCACCGCCCTGGTGATGCGCGAGGCGGCGAGCCACGGGCTGGCCGTCGCCCGCCTGCAGCCGCAGGGAAAACGTCTGCAGGTCACCCTCCAGCCCTGCACCTTCCAGGCGCTGATGGCGTGGCTCGACGCCCCGGCGATGCGCGGCGTCAACGCAGTCTCCTTGTCCGTGACCGGGCAGCCGTCGCGGCCCGGCTGGGTTACGGTCAACCATCTGCTGCTGGAGCGCGACGATGAAAGCTAAAGGGATCGCGGTGGCGCTGCTGCTGGCGCTCTATCTGCTGTGGCTGGCTGCTACCGCCCCGGCGCGCCTGCTGGTCCCGATGCTGCCGCCCGGCGTACAGGTGGGCAGCCTTAGCGGCAGCGTCTGGCGCGGCACAGCGCAGCCGGTCTACTGGCATGGCGAACGGCTTGAACGACTGGCGTGGTCGCTGACCCTGGCTGGCTGGCAGGTCTCTCTCAGCGATCCCCGCGGCGTGGAGGGGCAGGCCCGGCTGTGGGGCCTGCGCGATCTGCGCCTGCAGGACGGGCGGCTCACCGCCCCCGCCAGCCTGCTCAGCCGCTGGTTGATGTCGACCATGCCCGTCAGCGCCGAGGGAGAGGTCACTTTCAGCCTGGCCGAAGCGCACTTCAGCGAGGGGCGCTGCCGACAAATCACCGCCGGAGGCGCGCAGTGGCGTCAGGCCCGACTGCACTCCCCGGTCGGCAGCCTGGAGCTGGCCCAGGTTAATGGCACCTTCCGCTGTACGGCGGACGGCGCCGTGGCGCTGACCCTCCGCCAGGATTCTCATCAGCTGAGCCTCAGCGGCCAGGGGGCCCTGTCGCCCGATGGCCGCTATCTGTTTCGCGGTACGCTGCAGCCCCGGCAGGGGATGCCGCCCCTGCTGGCGCTGCTGGTCACGCGCCCCGCCGCTAAAAACGAGTCAGGCCGCACACCGTGGCAGATTCAGGGAAAATGGTTACACCAGGAGTAAAAATGACGACATTAACGGCATTATCGCTGCACTTTCCCCTTGTCTGGTATGGCTTCCTGCTGCTGTTCGGCCTGGCGCTGGGCAGCTTTTACAACGTGGTGATCTATCGCCTGCCGCGCATGCTGACCCAGACCGCGGACGACGAGCGGATAAGCCTCAGCACCCCGAGATCATCCTGCCCGCAGTGCCGCCAGCCGATCGCCTGGCGGGACAATATCCCGCTGCTCAGCTTTCTCTGGCTGGGCCGCCGCGCCCGCTGCTGTCAGGCGCCCATCGCGTGGAGCTATCCGCTGACCGAGCTGGCCACCGGCCTGCTGTTTATGCTCGCCGGGGCATTGCTCGCGCCGGGCCTGCCGCTGGCGGGCGGCCTGGTGCTGCTCTCGTTCCTGCTGATGCTGGCGCGGATTGACGCCCGGACCCAGCTGTTGCCTGACCGTCTGACGCTGCCCCTGCTGTGGGCCGGGCTGCTGTTCAATCTTAACGAGGTGTACATTGCGTTGCCGGACGCGGTCGCCGGGGCGATGGCCGGTTATCTGGCGCTGTGGTCGGTCTACTGGCTGTTCCGCCTGCTGACCGGGAAAGAGGCGCTGGGCTATGGCGATTTTAAGCTGCTGGCGGCGCTGGGCGCCTGGTGCGGCTGGCAGGTCCTGCCGCAGGTGCTGTTGCTCGCTTCGGCCAGCGGACTGGTGTGGACCCTGCTGCAGCGCCTGTGGTCCCGGCAGTCGCTGCAGCAGCCGCTGGCCTTCGGCCCCTGGCTGGCGCTGGCCGGAGGGGGCATTTTTCTCTGGCAGCAGATGGTCTAGCGGCTACGAATATTTTTTGCTGCGCCGGGTCGGGGCGGTGTTGGCCGGATCGTCCGGCCAGACGTGTTTCGGGTAGCGTCCCTTCATCTCTTTCTGCACCTCGCGGTAGCTCCCCTGCCAGAAGGCGCTCAGATCGCGGGTGATCTGCAGCGGACGCTGGGCGGGCGACAGCAGCTCCAGCACCAGCGGCACTCGTCCCTCGGCGATAACCGGCGTCGTGGCCTCGCCGAACATCTCCTGCATACGCACCGCCAGCGCTGGTGGGTTCTCCGCATGGTAACGGATCGCCAGACGGCTGCCGGTCGGCACGGTATAGTGCGTCGGCAGCTCGCGATCCAGCTTCTGGCGCAGCGGCCACGGCAGCCAGTCCTGTAGCGCCTGACGCAGATCCAGCGCCTTCAGCGCCCGCAGCGAGTGAACGCCGTTCATCTGCGGCAGCAGCCATGCCTCCAGCGAGGCCAACAGCGAAGCGTCATCCACCGCGGGCCACGCCTCTTCCGGCAGCCACTGCGCCGCACACTGTAGCCGCAGTCGCAGCTGCTCAGCCTCTGGCGTCCAGTTGAGCACACCGAGGCCTTTCTCACGAATCCCGTTGAGCATCGCCTGATGCAGCTCCGCCTCAGAGGGCTTCGCCAGCGGCTGGGTCTTGATCACCAACTGGCCTATCACCGTCCGCCGCCAGGCTTTCAGCGTCCCCTGCGCTTCATCCCATTCCACCGTGTCGGAACGCTGCGCCAGCTCGGGACGGGCGGCGATCAGCTCGCCGATATCCACCGGCAGCGCCAACAGCATGCGGGCATCCGGCGAGGCGCTGCCCTGCAGCAGCAGCGGAGCGATCAGCCACTCATGGCGGCCCAGCGCGTCGTCGGCGTCCAGCATCGCGCCCATGCCGTTCGCCAGCTGGTAGCGCCCCTCCTGACCGCGGCGGCGGGCGATGCGATCGGCGAAGGCCGACGCCAGCAGCCCCGCCATTCGTCCGGCATAGGGCTGGCCGCTGCGGCGGGCCAGACGCTTCATCAACTGCTGCGCCCGCTGCTGCCAGTTGGCCTGCTGGCGAGAAAAGACGGCGCCCAAATCCGCCACCCCGCCGCGCGGAGGCTCCTCGAGGATCGCTGCCAGCTTTGCCGCCGTTGCCACCTCGTCATCGGTCTGCGCAGCGGCCAGCATCGCCGCCAGTCGTGGCTCGTTGCCAAGGGTCGCCATTTTGCGGCCAAACGCCGACAACCGATCGCCGTCCAGCGCCGAGAGCGCCTCCAGCAGGCGGCGCGCGGCGGCCAGGTTGACCGCCGGCGGCTGATCCAGCCAGGCCAGCGCAGACGGATCGTGGCAGCCCCACTGCAGCAGCTCCAGCAGCAGCGCCGACAGATCGCTGTGCAGGATCTCCGGCTCGCTCTGCGCCGCCGCCCGTTCGGCCTGTTCTTTGCCGAGCAAATGCAGGCAGATCCCCGGGGAGAGACGACCGGCGCGTCCGGCGCGCTGCGTCATTGATGCCTGACTAATGCGCTGCGTCACCAGCCGGGTCAGCCCGGTGCGCGGGTCAAAGCGGGCGACCCGCTCCTGGGCGCTGTCGACCACCAGGCGGATCCCCTCGATGGTCAGACTGGTCTCGGCAATGTTGGTGGCCAGCACCACTTTGCGCTTCCCAACCGGCGCGGGGAGGATCGCTTTGCGCTGCTCGCTTAAAGGCAACGCGCCATACAGCGGGCAGAGGATGACATCCTCCGCCACGCGCTCCGTCAGCTGGTCGAGAACGCGCTGGATCTCGCCGACGCCGGGCAGAAACAGCAGCATCGACCCCTGTTCATGACGCAACAGCTCCGCTGCCGCCACCGCCACGGCCTCATCAAAACGCTGGTGCGTGGGAAGCGGGTTGAAACGGCGCTCCACCGGATAAGCGCGCCCCTCCGAGACCACCACTGGCGCCTCAGGAAGCAGACGCTGCAGGCGATCGTTGTCGAGGGTCGCCGACATGATCAGCAACTTGAGATCGTCACGCAATCCCTGCTGGACGTCGAGCAGCAAGGCCAGCGCCAGATCCGCCTGCAGGCTGCGTTCGTGAAACTCATCGAGGATCACCAGCCCCACGCCCGCCAGCTCTGGATCGCGCTGGATCATGCGCGTCAGGATCCCCTCCGTAACCACCTCAAGGCGGGTCTGCGGCCCGACGCAGGTTTCAGCGCGCATGCGGTAGCCCACGGTCTCCCCCGGCTTTTCGCCGAGTAGTTCAGCCAGCCGCTGCGCGACATTACGCGCCGCCAGGCGCCTCGGCTCCAGCAGGATAATGCGTCCCGCGATGTTGCCCTCGGCGAGGATCTGCAGCGGCAGCCAGGTCGATTTCCCGGCGCCGGTCGGCGCGTTAAGCAAAACCTGCGGCGCGTGCTGCAGGGCGGATAACAGTTCTGGGAGGACGGCGGCAACCGGCAATAAGGACACAAAAGGCTCCGGGGGTTAACATTCAGGGGCTCGCATTGTAGCATCCCCCTAATTCATTACCGAGTCTCTATCATGTCTGAGCCGAAAAGGCTGTTTTTTGCGCTTGAACTGCCGCCTGCCGTCCAGAAACAGATTGTCCAGTGGCGGGCAAGCCACTTCCCCGAGGATGCCGGCAGGCCCGTCGCGGCGGATAACCTCCATCTGACGCTGGCGTTTCTCGGCGAGGTGAGCGCGGAAAAACAGCGGGCGCTGGCCGCCCTCGCCGGCCGCCTCCGTCAGCCGGGCTTTACCCTGACGCTGGACGATGCCGGACAGTGGCTGCGCTCGCGGGTGGTCTGGCTCGGAACCCGTCAGCCGCCGCGCGGCCTGCTGCAGCTCGCCAGTATGCTGCGCGCTCAGGCGGCGCGCAGCGGCTGCTATCAAAGCCCGCAGCCGTTTCATCCACATATTACCCTGTGGCGCGATGCCCGCCAGGCGGTGCCGATCCCGGCCCCCGGCTTTCACTGGTCGTTTCCGGTGAACGAGTTCGTGCTCTATGAGTCCAGCTTTGGCCGCGGGCGCACGCGCTACACGGCGCTGGAACGTTATCCGTTTCATAAGGAAAGTTGATGCAGTTTGATCCGCCGTTACAACCCGCTATTTTGCTTAAACGTTACAAACGATTTCTTGCTGACGTGGTTACCCCCGATGGCCGTGAGCTGACGCTTCACTGCCCCAATACCGGCGCAATGACCGGTTGCGCCGCCCCGGGCGACACCGTCTGGTATTCCACTTCTGACAATGCGAAGCGCAAATATGCCCATACCTGGGAATTAACTGAAACGCAGCAGGGCGCGGTTATTTGCGTCAATACGCTGCGCGCGAATTCGCTGGCAAAAGAGGCGATTTCCGCCGGAATAATCCCTGAGCTTTCAGGCTATAACCAACTGAAAAGCGAAGTGAAATATGGCGAAGAGAATAGCCGTATCGATATTATGTTGCAGGCAGATGACCGACAAAACTGCTATATTGAAGTGAAATCGGTTACGTTGGCGGAGAAAGAATACGGTTATTTTCCCGATGCGGTGACCACGCGCGGCCAGAAGCACCTGCGGGAGCTGATGGCCGTCGCGGCGAATGGCGACCGTGCGGTGATTTTATTTGCCGTTTTGCATTCGGCAATTGACCGTTTCTCCCCCGCGCATCATATTGATGCCAGATACGCACAGCTGTTAACAGAAGCCCGCGACAAGGGGGTGGAAATTCTCGCCTGGAAGGCGGAACTTTCTACGACGAAGATGACTCTGAATAAGCCGATTGCCGTGGTGTTAAACCCCGGTAAATAAGTGGCTAAATAGTGTTCGGGTCGCAAGCGCGAATACGCTTTTCTTCACAGGGTTGTCAAGTGTAACGTTTAGATAATTGCTATCCGGAAAAGCATCTGCTATTTATAGCGGCCTGATTTTCCCCCACATGGGGATCGATAGTGCGTGTTAAGGAGAAGCAACATGCAAGAAGGGCAAAACCGTAAAACATCGTCCCTGAGTATTCTCGCCATCGCTGGGGTGGAGCCGTACCAAGAGAAGCCGGGCGAAGAGTATATGAACGAAGCCCAGCTGGCGCACTTCAAGCGTATTCTTGAAGCATGGCGTAATCAACTCAGGGATGAAGTGGATCGCACCGTAACGCACATGCAGGATGAAGCTGCTAACTTCCCGGATCCGGTAGACCGTGCCGCCCAGGAAGAAGAGTTCAGCCTGGAACTGCGTAACCGCGACCGCGAACGTAAACTGATCAAAAAGATCGAGAAAACGCTGAAAAAAGTTGAAGATGAAGACTTCGGCTACTGCGAATCCTGCGGCGTGGAGATCGGCATTCGCCGTCTGGAAGCGCGTCCGACTGCGGATCTGTGCATTGACTGCAAAACCCTGGCGGAAATTCGCGAAAAACAGATGGCGGGCTAATCCCCTGCTGCCTCACTCTCTGGCGGGAGTCTCTCCCGCCTGGTTCTGTTGTCCGTAACATGACTGACTCACGCTATATTGGGCGCTTTGCTCCCTCCCCCTCCGGTGAACTCCACTTCGGCTCTCTGATTGCCGCGCTCGGCAGCTACCTGCAAGCCCGCGCGAACCAGGGTATCTGGCGCGTTCGCATTGAAGATATCGACCCGCCGCGTGAAGTCCCCGGAGCCGCCGACACCATTCTGCGCCAGCTTGACCACTACGGTCTGCACTGGGACGGCGACGTGCTCTGGCAGTCGCAACGACATGAAGCTTACCGCGAGGCGCTGGCCTGGCTGGGTGAACAAGGGCTGAGCTATTACTGCACTTGCACCCGCGCGCGGATCCATGCCGTAGGCGGGATCTACGATGGTCACTGCCGCGACCTCGGGCTGGGGGCGGAAAACGCCGCGCTGCGTCTACGCCAGACCCGTCCCGTGCTGCAGTTCACCGATCGCCTGCACGGTACGCTCATCGCCAATGAGCCGCTGGCGCGCGAGGATTTTATTATCCACCGTCGCGACGGCCTGTTTGCCTACAACCTGGCGGTGGTGGTTGATGATCACTTTCAGGGGATCACCGAGATCGTCCGCGGCGCTGACCTGATTGAGCCGACGGTCCGGCAGATTTCACTGTATCAGCATTTTGGCTGGCAGGCGCCGGACTACCTCCATCTGCCGCTGGCCCTCAATGCTGACGGGAATAAACTCTCTAAACAAAACCACGCACCGGCGCTGCCGGAAGGCGATCCGCGCCCCGAAATTGTCCGGGCGCTCCGGTTTCTTAATCAGGACATCGCCCAGGACTGGCAAGCCCTGAGCATTGACGATTTACTCAGTCAGGCCGTCGCCAACTGGCAGCCCGCAAAAATCGAGCATTCTCAAATGGCTCCCGCTGAGCTATGATTAGCCGCTATTTTTATACTGTATAGTTGATCTGAAGTCCGTCTGACACTACGAGGTGCACCATTTTTACCCGAGTCGCTAATTTTTGCCGTAAGGTGCTAAGCCGTGAGGAGCGCGAGGCAGAAGCCGCCGTCGAACCCATGCCTATGACGGTGATCCCGCGTGAGCAGCATGCTATTTCCCGCAAAGATATCAGTGAAAACGCCCTCAAGGTCATGTACCGCCTCAACAAGGCAGGCTACGAATCCTGGCTGGTCGGCGGCGGTGTCCGCGACCTGCTGCTTGGCAAAAAGCCGAAAGATTTTGACGTCACCACCAACGCCACGCCGGATCAGGTGCGCAAGCTGTTCCGCAACTGCCGTCTGGTCGGGCGACGTTTCCGCCTGGCGCACGTCATGTTCGGGCCGGAAATCATTGAAGTCGCCACCTTCCGCGGCCATCACGAAGGGCACACCACCGATCGCGTGACCTCCCAGCAGGGCCAGAACGGCATGCTGCTGCGCGATAACATCTTCGGCTCGATCGAAGAGGATGCCCAGCGTCGCGACTTCACCATCAATAGCCTTTATTACAGCGTGGCTGACTTTACCGTTCGCGACTACGTCGGCGGCATGAAGGATCTGCAGGACGGCGTGATCCGCTTGATCGGCAATCCGGAAACCCGCTATCGCGAAGATCCGGTGCGCATGCTGCGCGCGGTGCGCTTTGCCGCCAAGCTGGATATGAGCATCAGCCAGGAAACGGCTGAACCGCTGCCGCGCCTGGCCACCCTGCTCCACGACGTGCCGCCGGCACGCCTGTTCGAAGAAGTGCTTAAGTTGCTGCAGGCCGGGTATGGCTACCAGACCTATATGCTGCTGCGGGAATACAACCTGTTCCAGCCGCTGTTCCCGACCATCACTCGCTACTTTACCGAGCGCGGCGACAGCCCGATGGAGCGGATCATCAGCCAGGTGCTGAAGAACACCGATACCCGCATTCATAACGACATGCGCGTCAATCCGGCCTTCCTCTTCGCGGTGATGTTCTGGTATCCGCTGCTGGAGACGGCGCAAAAAATCGCCCAGGAGAGCGGTCTGGCGTACTACGACGCCTTCGCCCTGGCGATGAACGATGTCCTGGACGAAGCCTGCCGTACGCTGGCGATCCCTAAGCGCATCACCACCCTTATTCGTGATATCTGGCAGCTGCAGCTGCGCATGTCCCGTCGTCAGGGCAAACGCGCCTGGAAGCTGATGGAACATCCGAAATTCCGTGCCGCCTACGATCTGCTGGAGCTGCGTGCCGGGGCGGAAAACAACAGCGAACTGCAGCGCCTGACCAAATGGTGGGGCGAATTCCAGGTTGCCGCGCCGCCGGAACAAAAAGACATGCTCAACGACCTCGGGGACGATCCGGCGCCACGCCGTCGCCACCGCCGTCCGCGCAAGCGCGCGCCGCGTCAGGGTAACGCATGACTCTGGTCTATATCGCGCTTGGCAGTAACCTTGCTTCTCCGCTGGAGCAGGTGCAGGCGGCCATCCGCGCGCTGGGCGATATTCCGCACAGCCGCGTGGTGAACGTCTCTTCGTTCTACCGCACGCCGCCGCTGGGCCCGCAGGATCAGCCGGACTATCTCAACGCCGCCGTCGCGCTGGAAACCACCCTGGCGCCCGATGCGCTGCTCGATCACACTCAGCGCATCGAGCTGCAGCAGGGTCGGGTGCGCAAAGCTGAACGCTGGGGACCGCGCACGCTCGACCTCGACATCATGCTGTTTGGCGATGAGGTCATCAATAGCCCGCGCCTGACCGTTCCGCACTACGATATGAAAAACCGCGGCTTTATGCTCTGGCCGCTGTTCGAGATCGCCCCGGATCTCCATTTTCCTGACGGCCCTGCGCTGCGCGCCGTGCTGGATAATCTGGGCGCGGAAAAACCCGCGAGCTGGTAATCCCCTCTCCCTTTTTTAGCATTTGCGGCGATCGTCGTAATCGGTTGCCCAAAATCATTGCCCCTCTGAATGCTGCTGTTAGAATGCCGGTTAATATGACTTTCATCATCAGGAAATGTTATGAAACCGACCACCATTGCCCTGCTGCAGAAATGCAAACAGGAAAAGAAGCGCTTTGCCACCATTACCGCCTACGACCATAGCTTCGCGAAGCTGTTCGCCGATGAAGGCATTAATGTGCTGCTGGTGGGCGATTCCCTGGGAATGACGGTACAGGGTCACGACTCCACCCTGCCGGTCACCGTGGAAGATATCGCCTATCACACCCGCGCCGTCCGCCGCGGTGCGCCGAACAGCCTGCTGCTTGCCGACCTGCCTTTTATGGCCTACGCCACTCCCGAACAGACCTTCGAAAATGCGGCCATCGTGATGCGCGCTGGCGCCAATATGGTCAAACTCGAAGGCGGCGCCTGGCTGGCCGATACCGTGAAGATGCTGGCGGAACGCGCGGTGCCGGTTTGCGGCCACCTCGGCCTCACGCCGCAGTCGGTAAACGTATTCGGCGGGTATAAAGTGCAGGGGCGCGGCGATGCGGCGCAGACCCTGTTTGAAGACGCGTTAGCGCTGGAAGCGGCTGGCGCGCAGCTGCTGGTGCTGGAGTGCGTGCCGGTAGAACTGGCGAAACGCATTACCGAAGCCCTGACCATTCCGGTGATCGGTATCGGCGCGGGCAACGTCACCGACGGGCAGATCCTGGTGATGCATGACGCATTCGGGATCACCGGCGGCCACATCCCTAAATTCGCTAAGAATTTCCTTGCCGAAGCGGGCGACATCCGCGCCGCGGTACGGCAGTATATTGCCGAAGTTGAATCCGGGGTCTATCCGGGCGAAGAACACAGTTTCCATTAAGGAGTCTTGTTGTGCTGATTATTGAATCCGTGCTGCTGCTGCGTCAGCATATCCGCCGTCTGCGTCAGGAAGGTAAGCGTATCGCGCTGGTTCCGACGATGGGCAACCTGCATGATGGTCATATGAAGCTGGTTGATGAGGCTAAAGCCAGCGCGGACGTGGTGGTGGTCAGTATTTTCGTCAATCCGATGCAGTTTGACCGCGCCGACGACCTGGCACGCTACCCGCGTACCCTGCAGGATGATTGCGAAAAGCTGAACAAGCGCCATGTCGACTTTGTCTTCGCACCGACGCCGGCGGAAGTCTACCCGCAGGGCACCGAAGGCCAGACCTACGTCGACGTCCCAGGCCTGTCCACTATGCTGGAAGGCGCCAGCCGCCCGGGCCATTTCCGCGGCGTGTCGACCATCGTCAGTAAGCTGTTCAATCTGGTTCAGCCGGACGTCGCCTGCTTCGGCGAGAAAGACTTCCAGCAGCTGGCGCTGATCCGCAAGATGACCGCCGACATGGGCTACGATATCGAGATTATCGGCGTGCCGATCGTCCGCGCGAAAGATGGCCTGGCGCTGAGTTCGCGTAACGGCTACCTGACCGCCGACCAGCGCAAAATCGCCCCCGGCCTGTACAAGGTGCTGAGCACGGTGGCGGAAAAACTGGCCGCCGGCGATCGCCAACTCGACGAGATCATCGCTATCGCTGAACAGGAGCTGAATGAAAAAGGCTTCCGCGCCGACGACATTCAGATCCGCGATGCCGACACCCTGCTTGAGCTGACAGATGCCAGCCAGCGCGCGGTGATCCTGATGGCCGCCTGGCTGGGTCAGGCCCGCCTGATCGACAACCAGATCGTCACGCTCGGTCAGTAGACAGCGGGTAAAAATCGGGCAATACTTGCCCGGGCTTTTCTCAGGGCGGACGACCTGTCCGCTCTGCTACATTAAGGTTGAAGGGTAGAAGTTATGATGCGTAATATGCTGCAGGGCAAGCTCCACCGCGTAAAAGTCACGCAGGCTGACCTGCACTATGAAGGTTCATGCGCCATTGACCAGGATTTCCTGGATGCGGCCGGTATTCTGGAGAATGAAACCATTCACCTCTGGAACGTCACCAACGGCAACCGTTTCTCCACCTACGCCATTGCCGCCGAACGGGGTTCCAGAATCATCTCCGTCAACGGCGCCGCCGCGCACTGCGCCAGCGTCGGCGATATCCTGATCATCGCCAGCTTCGTCACCATGTCGGACGAAGAGGCGCGCACCTGGCAGCCCAACATCGCCTACTTCGAAGGCGACAACGAAATGAAGCGCCAGGCGAAAGCCATTCCGGTTCAGGTCGCCTGATGACCGCGGCGCTGCGCTCAGGCACAGCGCCGGTGTTAGCCCTGCGGCTGGTTACTGATCAGCCGCGACATCGTCTCCAGCGAATCCGTCCGTAAGATATATAACCGCTTCAGCAGAAACGGATTGTCTCCCGGCTTCACCTTCCCCCGCACCGTCGTCACCGCCATATGAAATCCGGCGTCATTCGCCGCCTGCACCGCCGTGGCGTTATAGCCGCCGAAGGGATAGGAAAGGTAGAGAACATGCGGATTAAACTGGCTGAGCGCCCGGCGCGAGTGGGCGAAATCAAACAGAATATTATGGTAATTGCGGCTGAATAAAATCGGCCGGCGGCTGGCGTCAACCCGATGCAGGAAGTGGGTATGCGACTGAATATCAAAAACATCCTGGATCTGCCGTAGCTCAGAAATACTCATGAACTGCAGCGATTTCGGATCCCATTTCTGCGGATGGCGCTTAATACGCGAGGAGATAATAAATGCAGTGGCATGGAAGCCGTACTGTTTCAGCACCGGATAGGCGTAACGGTTTACCGATTTCAGGCCGTCATCGAAGGTAATGACCACTGCCCGCGCCGGAAGGTTGATTTTATTACGCACATAGCCTTCCAGTTGATACAAGGTCAGCGTGGTATAGCCCTGATCACGCAGCCAGGTCATCTGGTTGTTGAAGGCGCGTACCGAGGTGGTGGTCGAGGTATGGCGGAAACGGGTGTTCTCTTCGTCGCGCAGAATGTGGTGATAGGTCAGCACGGGAATACCGTTATCTTCCTGCGCATCCAGACTGCTGACCCACGCCAGCCGGTCGCCAATGCGGATCTGAAACCAGGTCTGATTGAGCCGGTCTTTCAGCTTGCTGAGGATCGGATAGCGCAGATTAGTGGCCAGCGTACCAAACGGCACGCTGCTCACTGAAGGAGCGTCATAGAGCGGCGTATCTTTCCAGGTGAGTAAATTCTGGTTACTCAACGGTTTATTGAGATCCCCCAGTCGGTCCTCCACTCGCTGTTTACCCTGTACCGGCTCGAGGTGGCCTTTATCAATAAACCCGGTGCCGAAGCCGAAGCGAAATTCATAATAGTCAGCCGCCGTCGGGACGACCGCGAGGATCTGCCCGGCACGCACATTGCCGACGCTGACCACACGGTTCCCCACCTGCGCCCAGATAACCGCGTCTTCGGTGGTTTGCATATAGCGCACAGGCTTGCCCTGCTGGCTAAGCAGGCTGGCGGAAGCGCTGAGCGAGGTCAGTAAAAAAAGAAGCGTAAAAAATCGGGCAAGCATGCGCATCGAACCGGTAAACCATCAACGGCAGCTATTGTAACAAAAGCAGCATCTGTCACGCTGCTTAATTTCCGAAGGTATCATGACGCAAGCGGAACGGGGGATTCTTCTGCTGCTGATGCCACAAGCTGCTCACCATCGGCCCGCCCGCGCTGACGATAGCCTGGCGAAACGCCTCGCTGCTTAACGTGTTCCGCAGCAGATACATTCGCTCAAGTAATGAATAGCTGACGCCGGAGATCACTTCGCAGTGGGTATGTTTGTGGCTCATCAGCGCCGCGGCCCGATAAGGCGCCGCGCCGGTTCTGTCGGTCAGGAAAATGACGCCGTCCCCGGAGTCGGTGGCATGCAGCGCATCGCACATCATCCGGCTCAACATATTGCTGCTGAGATTGCGCCAGTAATTGACCGCCCGACACTGGGCCAGCGGACCAAACTTTTGTTCAAGACGATCCAGCATCTCCTGCGCCAGCTCATCGTGACAGGTAATAACCCAACCAAGCATGCTTCCCTCCTTAGCCAGCAAACAATGTAGCAAGGGGAGGATGGCGTATCGGTGATGGCGGTCAAAGATAAGCGGTTAGCGCTTCGCGTATTGGCGTCAGGAAGCGCTAACCGTGATGAACATCAGCTGCGCAGGCCGCGGCCGCGCTGGATTAACGACCAGCAAAGCAGATAGAAGGCGACGATGAAGACCACCAGCACCGCAAAGGTGGTCACCAGCGGCACATCGTTGATACCCAGGAAGCCGAAGCGGAAACCGCTGATCATGTAGACGATGGGATTCAAATGCGACAGCCCCTGCCAGAACGGCGGCAGCAGGGTCAGCGAATAGAACACCCCGCCGAGGTAGGTCAGCGGCGTCAGCACAAAGGTCGGGATCAGGCTGATGTCGTCAAAGGTCTTGGCAAACACTGCGTTCAACAGGCCCGCCAGCGAGAACAGCACCGCGGTGAGGAGCAGCGTCAGGGCGACAAACAGCCAGGAGTGAACCTGGAACGGCACAAAGAACAACGACACCGCCGTCACCAGGATACCCACGCACAGCCCGCGCGCCACGCCACCGCCAACGTAGCCGGCGATGATCACATGCGTCGGCACCGGCGCCACCAGCAGCTCTTCAATATTGCGCTGAAACTTGGCGCTGAAGAACGACGAGGCGACATTGGCGTAAGCGTTGGTGATCACCGCCATCATGATCAGGCCCGGCACGATAAACTGCATATAGGTAAAGCCATGCATCTCGCCGATGCGCGACCCGATCAGGTTGCCAAAAATCACGAAGTACAGGGTCATGGTGATCACCGGCGGCACCAGCGTCTGGATCCAGATGCGCATAAAACGGTGGATCTCTTTGGTCCAGATGCTTTTCAGCGCGACCCAATAAAGCTGCATCATGCTGACTCTCCTTTTCGCTCATGCACCAGCGTGACAAACAGCTCTTCCAGACGGTTAGCTTTGTTACGCATACTCAGTACCTGCACCCCCTGGGCGCTCAGTTGGGCAAAGACGCTGTTAATCCCCTGCTCGCGCAGGACCTCGACTTCCAGCGTCGAGGTATCGACCAGCTGGTACTGGTAGCCTTCGAGCTTCGGTACCGGGCTTTTTGGCGCGAGGTCGAGAATAAAGGTCTCAGACTTCAGCTTCGACAGCAGCGCTTTCATCGAGGTGTTTTCCACCAGCGCGCCGTGCTGGATGATGCCGATGTTGCGGCACAGCATTTCGGCCTCTTCGAGATAGTGGGTGGTCAGGATAATGGTGGTCCCGCGATCGTTCAGATCCTTGAGAAAGCCCCACATTGAGCGACGCAGTTCAATATCGACGCCAGCGGTCGGTTCGTCGAGGATCAGCAGCTTCGGCTCATGCATTAACGCGCGGGCGATCATCAGGCGACGCTTCATCCCGCCGGAGAGCATCCGCGCGCGTTCGTTGCGTTTTTCCCACAGATCGAGCTGTTTTAAGTATTTTTCGCTGCGGGCGACAGCTTCTTTGCGTTCCACGCCGTAGTAGCCCGCCTGGTTAACGACAATCTGCTGCACGGTCTCGAACGGGTTAAAGTTAAACTCCTGCGGCACCAGGCCAAGCTGACGCTTGGCGTTGACGACATCTTTTTCCAGATCGTAGCCAAAGACATTGACCTGACCGGAGGTTTTATTCACCAGCGAACTGATGATGCCGATAGTCGTGGATTTTCCGGCCCCGTTCGGCCCCAGCAGGGCATAGAAATCCCCGGCCTCGACTTGCAGGTCGATTCCCCGCAGCGCCTGAACCCCGCCGGGGTAGGTTTTTTTGAGCTGTTTTAATTCCAGAGCAATGGTCATTAAATATCTCTTCTCGTGTCGTGACACGTCATTAACCCGCCTGACTCACGTTTGCGTTCTACTGGCGCTGGCGCCGCCAACGCATCGGTAGCCTGACGTATCACGGGTTAAGATGGTTTTAAAAAAGGTGAGCTTACCCTATATTAGCGCAACGCACTTACTTGGTTACAGGCCGATAACGTCCATGAATGATATAGATACACTCATCAGCAATAATGCACTATGGTCAAAAATGCTGGTGGAAGAGGACCCCGGCTTTTTTGAGAAACTGTCGCAGGCGCAGAAACCGCGCTTTCTGTGGATTGGCTGCTCTGACAGCCGCGTTCCCGCTGAGCGACTTACCGGCCTGGAACCAGGCGAACTGTTTGTCCATCGTAACGTCGCCAATCTGGTGATCCACACCGACCTGAACTGCCTGTCGGTGGTGCAGTATGCCGTCGATGTCCTCGAAGTCGAGCACATTATCATCTGCGGCCATTACGGCTGCGGCGGCGTGCAGGCGGCGGTAGAAAACCCGGAGCTGGGACTCATCGACAACTGGCTGCTGCATATCCGCGATATCTGGTTTAAGCACAGCTCACTGCTGGGTGAAATGCCGGAGGAGCGCCGTCTGGATACCCTTTGCGAACTGAACGTGATGGAGCAGGTGTACAACCTGGGACATTCGACGATTATGCAATCGGCGTGGAAGCGCGGACAGAAGGTCACCATCCACGGCTGGGCATACGGCATTCACGACGGGCTGCTGCGCGATCTGGATGTCACCGCCGTGAGCCGGGAAACCCTCGAACAGCGCTATCGCCACGGGATCTCCAACCTCAAGATCAAGCATATCAACCACAAATAGCCTTCAGACTTAGCCACCCTGGAGAGCGCGGCGCGCGCTGTCCAGAGTGGGATATCTCTTACTCGTCCAGCAGGGTGACTTTGCCAATATACGGCAGATGACGGTAGCGCTGGGCGTAGTCGATACCGTAGCCCACCACGAACTCGTCCGGAATGGCGAAACCGACAAACTCAACCGGGACGTTGACTTCACGACGGCTTGGTTTATCCAGCAGCGTACAAATGGCCAGCGATTTCGGCTCGCGCAGGCTGAGGATCTCACGCACTTTAGACAGGGTATTGCCGGAGTCGATGATGTCTTCCACGATCAATACGTCTTTACCACGGATGTCTTCATCCAGATCTTTGAGGATTTTCACATCACGGGTAGTGGACATGCCGCTGCCGTAGCTGGAGGCGGTCATAAAATCGACTTCATGCGGCACCTGCACTTCACGGCACAGGTCGGCCATGAACATAAATGAGCCGCGCAGCAGCCCCACCAGCACCATTTCGCTGCCGCTGTCCTGGTAATGTTCGTTGATTTGACGACCCAGTTCCGCGATGCGCGCTTTGATCTCGGTTTCCGGGATCATCACTTCTACAGTATGTTTCATAAGACTAACCATTTGATTCTAAATATAAATCATCAAAGCCGCTGCTTTCGCCCCGACGATGACCGGCAAGCCATCCAGTATACCAGCAAAAAGAAATCTTCGGTGCAGGGATTAATAAAGCCATATTTGTGATTCCGATCACACTTGTTAAAACCTATAATTAATTGCAGTTAAAAAATTAACAAACACATGAGTAACTTTCTATGGCTGAAACAAAGTCTCAACAATCAAGGCTCCTGGTGACGCTGACTGCGCTATTTGCAGCGTTCTGCGGCCTCTATCTTTTAATCGGCGGAGCATGGCTGGTCGTGCTTGGCGGCTCCTGGTACTACCCTATCGCCGGTCTGGTGATGCTGGGCGTGACCGTAATGCTGCTGCGCGGCAAACGCGCTGCGCTGTGGCTGTACGCTGCGCTGCTGCTGGCGACGATGATCTGGGGCGTCTGGGAAGTCGGCTTCGACTTCTGGGCGCTGACGCCGCGTAGCGACATCCTCGTCTTCTTTGGTATCTGGCTGATCCTGCCCTTTGTCTGGCGTCGTCTGTCCGTGCCTTCCGCTGGCGCCGTAGGCGCGCTGGTCGTCGCCCTGCTGATCAGCGGCGGCATGCTGACCTGGGCCGGTTTTAACGACCCGCAGGAAGTCAACGGCACCCTGAGCGCCGACGCCACCCCGGCCGCGCCGATCTCCAACGTTGCCGACGGCGACTGGCCGGCCTATGGCCGCAACCAGGAAGGCCAGCGCTTCTCTCCGCTGAAGCAGATTAACGCCGACAACGTGAAGAACCTGAAGGAAGCCTGGGTATTCCGCACCGGCGACCTGAAGCAACCGAACGACCCGGGTGAAATCACCAACGAAGTGACGCCGATTAAAGTCGGCGACACGCTCTTCCTGTGTACCGCCCACCAGCGTCTGTTCGCGCTGGACGCGGCCACCGGTAAAGAGAAGTGGCATTTTGACCCGCAGCTGAATGCCGATCCGTCGTTCCAGCACGTCACCTGCCGCGGCGTCTCTTATCACGAAGCCAAAGCGGATAACGCCCCTGCTGACGTCGTCGCCGACTGTCCGCGCCGCATTATCCTGCCGGTGAACGATGGCCGTCTGTTCGCGGTAAACGCCGACAACGGTAAGCTGTGCGAAACCTTTGCCAATAAAGGTATTCTCAACCTGCAGACCAACATGCCGGTCACCACGCCGGGTATGTATGAACCTACTTCTCCGCCGATTATCACCGATAAGACCATCGTGATTGCCGGCGCGGTCACCGATAACTTCTCTACCCGCGAGCCGTCTGGCGTCATCCGCGGCTTTGATGTGAATACCGGTAAACTGCTGTGGGCCTTCGATCCGGGCGCGAAAGATCCGAACGCCATCCCGAGCGATGAGCATCACTTCACGCTCAACTCACCGAACTCCTGGGCGCCTGCCGCCTACGACGCTAAGCTGGATCTGGTCTATCTGCCGATGGGCGTGACCACCCCGGATATCTGGGGCGGCAACCGTACGCCGGAGCAAGAGCGTTACGCCAGCTCGATTGTGGCGCTGAACGCCACCACCGGTAAGCTGGCCTGGAGCTACCAGACCGTCCACCACGATCTGTGGGATATGGATATGCCCTCCCAGCCGACGCTGGCGGACATTGAGGTTAATGGTAAAACCGTACCAGTCGTCTATGCCCCGGCGAAAACCGGCAACATCTTCGTACTGGATCGCCGTAATGGCGAGCTGGTGGTCCCGGCCCCGGAAAAACCGGTTCCGCAGGGCGCTGCCAAAGGGGATTACGTCGCCAAAACTCAGCCGTTCTCCGATCTGAGCTTCCGTCCGAAGAAAGATCTGACCGGGGCGGACATGTGGGGCGCCACCATGTTCGATCAGCTGGTGTGCCGCGTGATCTTCCACCAGATGCGCTATGAAGGTATCTTCACCCCGCCATCTGAGCAGGGCACTCTCGTCTTCCCGGGTAACCTGGGGATGTTTGAATGGGGCGGTATCTCCGTCGATCCGAACCGTCAGGTGGCTATTGCCAACCCGATGGCGCTGCCGTTCGTCTCTAAACTGATCCCACGCGGCCCGGGCAACCCGATGGAGCCGCCGAAAGATGCGAAAGGCTCTGGCACCGAGTCCGGCGTGCAGCCACAGTACGGCGTCCCGTACGGCGTGACCCTGAACCCGTTCCTGTCGCCGTTTGGCCTGCCATGCAAACAGCCAGCCTGGGGCTATATCTCCGCGCTGGATCTGAAAACCAACGAAGTGGTATGGAAAAAACGTATCGGTACTCCGCAGGATAGCCTGCCGTTCCCGATGCCGGTTAAGCTGCCGTTCACCATGGGGATGCCGATGCTTGGCGGCCCGATCTCCACGGCCGGTAACGTCCTGTTCATCGGCGCGACCGCAGATAACTACCTGCGCGCGTACAATATGAGCAACGGCGAGAAGCTGTGGGAAGCCCGTCTACCAGCCGGCGGTCAGGCCACCCCAATGACCTACGAAGTGAATGGCAAACAGTATGTTGTCATCTCTGCCGGCGGTCACGGCTCGTTCGGTACCAAAATGGGCGATTACATCGTTGCCTATGCGCTCCCGGATGACGCCAAATAAAACGCAAAACGGCAACGAAAGTTGCCGTTTTTTTTGTGTTTATCCCTTCTCCCCATGGAAGATGGCAGCAGGCCGCCGAGCGCTAAACCGTGAATCCCAACATCATCCCGGTGTCTTCATGCTCCAGCAGGT
The DNA here is from genome assembly GCF_002810615.1 of Klebsiella sp. G-Nf4. NCBI lineage: Bacteria > Pseudomonadati > Pseudomonadota > Gammaproteobacteria > Enterobacterales > Enterobacteriaceae > Klebsiella > Klebsiella sp. G-Nf4. The sequence goes on from NZ_PION01000011.1 coordinate 92,626, forward strand.
GGCAGTGGGCCATATAGGCAAACTCCTTCGGCGCTGGATGATCAAACTTCACCAACACTTCACTGACGTCACCTTCCACGCGGACGGTATCTTTCCAGCCGCTGCGGTGCGCGGCTGGCGGCTTGCCGTTCTCGCTGAGGATGCGGAACTGGGTGCCGTGGATATGGAACGGATGCAGCATCATGTCGCCCTTACCCGATATCACCCAGCGCTCGTACTGGCCTCTGGCTGCGGCAAACATCGGCACATTCATGTCGAAGGCTTTGCCGTTGATGCGGTTGGCGTTGTGGAAATCAAACCCCTTGCCTGACGACATGTCATGATCCCGACCAGCCCCGTGGTTCATATTGCTCATATTGCTCATGTCACCGTGGTGCATATTGCTCATGTCGCCCATGCCGCCATGCCCCATCATGCCGTGGTCCATTCCCGCCATCGCCTGGTCGCCATACTTTTCCATCAGCGCCTGCATGCCCATCCTGTCGAGCATCGGATCCATCGACAGCTGGAGCTGACGCTGCGTCAGCCCCGTCAGGGACGGTAGCGCTGGCAGCGCGGCCAGCGTATCCAGCAGTTTGCCGGAGGCGGGAATGATCAGTGGCTGAACGCGCAGCACCGGCTGCGGTTTATCAAAAGGCGCAATAGCCATGCCCATCTGGCTCACCGGCAGGGTCACCAGATCGAAAGGTTTACCGTCGCTGGTGTCCACCAGCACCTCAAAGCGTTCCCCCATCAAAACCGGCAATTCATCGACCTTGACCGGCTCGGCCAACAGACCGCCGTCACTGGCCACCACGTACAGCGGACGCTTATCGCTGGTGGCAAAATTGAGGGAACGGGCATTACAGCCGTTTAGCAAGCGCAGACGGAGCCAGCCGCGCGGGGCGGCATGTTCGGGATAGAGAGCGCCATTGGTCAGCAGCGTATCGCCAAACCAGCCGACGGCGGCGCTCATCACATCCAGCTGGTAGTCGATCTCGCCGGCGGCGGTGAACTTCTTGTCCTGGACAATCACCGGCACATCATCGATTCCCCATTGTTTAGGCAGCAGCAGGCGTCCGCTCTCTTCATCCTCGATCAGCACCAGGCCGGCCAGCCCCATCGCCACCTGCCGGCCGGTGGTCCCGTGTTGATGGGGATGAAACCAGCAGGTGGCCGCCCGCTGCGTCGGCGTGAAGCTCACCGTACGGGTGGCGCCCGGGGCGATAACGCCCTGCGGCCCTCCGTCGACCTCGCCCGGGACCTCCAGACCATGCCAGTGCAGCGTGGTCTCTTCCGCCAGCTGGTTGGTAATGTCCACCGTGATGGCCTTCCCCTGCGTCAACTGTAGCGCAGGACCCAGCAGCGAACCGTTATAGCCCCAGGTGGTGGCGTGCAGAGCGCCAAACTGCGTTTTGCCCGCCTGGATCGTCAGGGCGATACGGTTGCGCGCATCGGCCGTCAACAGCGTCGGTATCGGCAGAGCCGGGCGACTGGCCGCAAAAACCGCACGGCTCCATAGCGGTAATGCGCTGGCCACGCTGACCGCGGCGGTCAGTTTGAGGAAGTCTCGACGTTGCATATTCACATCCTTTTTATTCTGCGGGCGAATATTTGAGCTTAAACCCTACCGTAACGGGAAGGTCAAGCAGAAGAGTAAGAATAAAGATCGGCGCTGTGTAAAGAAGTATGCTAATTTGAAGCGTCGGTGATCTAATGGTAGAAAAAATGAAGACGCTTTTCAGAACAATGGTACTCGGCAGCCTGCTTGCTCTCTCCGCCAACAGCTACGCGCTCAGCGAATCAGAAGCAGAAGATATGGCTGATTTAACCGCAGTTTTTGTGTTTCTGAAAAACGACTGTGGCTACCAGAACCTGCCCAATACACAGATCCGACGCGCGCTGGTGTTCTTTGCCCAACAGAACCAGTGGGACCTGAGCAACTACGACAGCTACAACATGAAAGCGCTTGGTGAGGACAGCTACCGCGATCTCAGCGGTATTAACATCCCGACGGCGAAAAAATGCAAAGCGCTGGCCCGCGATTCGCTCAGCCTGTTGGCTTACGTCAAATAATGACCGGCGCGGACGGTCACGCTCCGCGCCTTTGCCGTTTCATTTGTCACATTTAAATATTTATATCTATATTTATTATTGTATATAAACAAACATTATTTAATTGCAAACCTATCAATTCGCCAAATAAATTAAACCCCTAATAATGATGAATGACTAAAAAACTAATAAAATATCATTATTCATATATTGCAAAATAAAAAGCACCCTTCTAGAATCCGGTAAAAATATATCTACTTCATGGACTGAAATTGTGAATATCTCGCCGACTCTCCGTATTATCCCGCTCGCCGCACTTTTATTAGTGGGCTGTAGCAATACCTCATCTCGCCAGCAGGTAAAACCGATCACCACGCCGCTCACATCACAGCAGCAGGCTGAGCAGGAGCGAGCGGCCAGCGAACAGGAGCGTATTGAGTCCTGCCGAAAGGCGCTGGATTCACTTAAAGAGGTGAACCCACAGCAGGCAACTAAACTCAGCAATGAGTTCAATGCCCTGGTGCGTTCGGCATCGCAATACAACAACGTGCGCGAGAAAGTGGCCGATCCCACCCGACTGGGCATTGACTCCATGTATCAGTTTAAATCCATCAAACTGTGTTCCGATATCCAGAAAACGCTGATCGATACCCTGGTACAGCGTGGTGAAAACAAACTGCCATGAACAAACCCGCCACGCTGACTCCTAAAGCACCACTGCTGATGCTCGTCGCGGCGCTGGCGCTTTCAACCTCATTCTACGCCGGTGCTACGCCGGCTTTTCTCGATTACGCCCAGCAGCAAACTCAGCAAGCTCAGGCGCAAGAAGAGAAAAGCTCTGCGGCCACAGCAAAGCAAGCGTCAGACGCTCGCCAGAACGCGGACAATAAAAAAACGACGGCCAATAACGCACAGTTGCAAAAAAGAATCGCCAGCCAGCAGGCAACGATTGCGCAAAAAGATAAAACTATTCAACAATTAAAAAAACAGCTTACCGCCACGCCAGCCACGGAAACGTCCATTGCGAATGAGCAAGCGGCGTTAAATAATAAAATACAACAATTACAGCTCGCCTTAACCGCCGCCACGGCGGAAAATGAGACGTTAATTAAAAAGGAAGCGGTTGCCCAGAATAATACTCTGCAACAGAGCCAGGCTGCCGCACTTAAGCAGATCCAACAATTAACGTCGCAGCTTCAGAACGTCGAAGCGGAAAATAAACGGCTCAGCGCCAGCCTCACCACGCTGAATACGGATAAACAAACGCTGACCACCCGGTTGGCCGCCGCGGAAAAAGCACAGCAGACCGCGCTCGGCCAGCTCAAAGCCCTCGACACAGACAAGCAGTCACTCACCGCCCGGCTGATGGCTGCGGAAAAAGAGAAACAGGCCGCCCTCGACCAGGCCAAAGCCCTTAACGCCGACAAACAGCCGCTGGCCACCCGACTGGCCGCGGCGGAAAAAGAGAAGCTGGCTGCCCTCGAGCAGGTTAAAGCGCTGACCACCGATAAGCAGTCGCTGACTATCCGGCTCGACGCCGCGGAGAAAACGCAGCAGGCCGCTCTCGACCAGGTCAAGGCGCTAAACGCCGACAAGCAGTCGTTGACCGCCCGGTTGGCCGCCGCGGAAAAAGCGCCAACGACCCGTCCTGATCCAGCCGCAGCGCCAAAAAATGAGCCACCGGAGATGGCGGTGGTTGTTGCGGCCTACCGCCTGCAGGCGGACAAAGACAACGCCCAGCTACGGATGAAAGAAGATGAAATCCAACTGCTGAGAACACAGCTTTCTGTACAGTCCAAAACGCGTAGCGGCGAGAGCGCCAACATCAAACTCAGCGCATCCGGAGAACAGCAGGCTTATGCGATCGGCGCCTCGATGGGAACAGAAGCCCTTAACGTCCTCACCACCCGTCGCACTCAGGGGATTACCGTCGACGCCGGGCTGGTGCTACGGGGTATCGAAGATGCCTTTAGCGGCCAGCTTCGTCTCGGAGAACAGGAGCGTAACAAGGCGCTGTTTGACGTCTCACAGCAGGTTTTCCAGAACCTGAATAAAATCGAGCAGAAAAACATCAGCGCCGGTAAGAAATATCAGCAGACGTTTGCGCGCAAAAAAGATGTGGTCTTCAAAGATGGCGTCTACAGTCGTATCGATTATCCAGGCAAAGGAAAAATAAGCGGTAACGATCTGGTCACCGTAGTAATCAAAGAGACGCTGACGGACGGGACAGTGATCAACGATATGGAAGCGAAAGATCAGGCGCTCACCCAGAAGCTGGATGCCTATCCCCCGGTGTTTCGCGGACCGCTGCAACGTCTGCAGAACCATGGATCCTTGACGCTGGTCGTCCCGCCCGAAAAAGCCTATGGCAGTAAAGGATTGCCACCGAAAATCCCGCCTGGCGCCACCATGGTTTACTCCGTGCGGATAGTAGATACCCAACCCGCACCGGCGAAATAATCTCGTCCACCTCACCGCCCTCCCCGGGCGGTGGCGTTTATTCCTGCCGCATTGCTGCAATAACCGCCGTGCATCCTCATCTATAGTTGTCTATGATGTTGCACTCGTTTTACGGGTGTAACAGATGTTAACGAAGAGGAGCCTCACCGTGGCCGATAATCCACTGTGGCATGAAACGCTGCATGACCATTTTGGTCAGTACTTTAGCGTTGATAACGTGCTGTACCACGAAAAAACCGATCATCAGGATTTGATCATCTTCGACAACCGCGCCTTTGGCAGGGTGATGGCGCTGGATGGCGTCGTACAAACCACCGAACGTGATGAGTTTATCTATCACGAAATGATGACCCACGTGCCGCTGCTGGCCCACGGCAACGCGAAGCATGTCCTGATCATCGGCGGCGGCGACGGCGCGATGCTGCGCGAAGTCTCTCGTCACCGTAGCATCGAAACCATCACCATGGTGGAAATCGATGCCGGGGTGGTCTCATTCTGCCGTCAGTACCTGCCCAACCATAGCGCCGGGGCCTACGACGATCCGCGCTTCACGCTGGTGATTGATGATGGCGTCAATTTTGTTAACCAGACGACGCAAACGTTTGACGTGATCATTTCGGACTGTACCGACCCTATTGGTCCGGGCGAAAGCCTGTTCACCTCGGCTTTTTATGAAGGCTGCAAACGCTGCCTGAACCCGGGGGGCGTATTCGTTGCGCAAAACGGCGTTTGTTTCCTGCAGCAGGACGAAGCGGTCGGAAGCCATCGCAAGCTGAGCCATTATTTTCGCGACGTCAGCTTCTACCAGGCAGCCATCCCGACCTATTACGGCGGGATCATGACCTTTGCCTGGGCGAGCGACAACGAGGCGTTGCGCCATCTCTCCAGCGAAATCATTCAGGCGCGCTTTCACAAAGCCAACCTGACCTGCCGTTACTACAATCCGGCAATTCATACGGCGGCCTTCGCCTTACCACAATATCTGCATGATGCTCTGTCCGCACCGTGACGCGAAGTAAGGGGGTGAACTAAATTGAAAAAATTGAAGCTGCACGGCTTTAACAACCTGACCAAAAGCCTGAGTTTTTGTATCTACGATATCTGTTACGCCAAAACGGCGGAAGAGCGCGACGGCTACATCGCCTATATCGACGAACTTTATAATGCCAATCGCCTGACGGAGATCCTGACAGAAACCTGTTCTATTATCGGCGCCAATATCCTGAATATCGCCCGCCAGGATTATGAACCCCAGGGCGCCAGCGTGACCATTCTGGTCAGCGAAGAGCCTGTCGATCCCAAGCTTATCGACCAAACCGAACATCCAGGTCCGCTACCGGAAACCGTGGTCGCCCATCTCGATAAGAGCCATATCTGCGTGCATACCTACCCGGAGAGCCATCCGGAAGGCGGCCTGTGCACCTTCCGCGCCGATATCGAAGTCTCTACCTGCGGGGTCATTTCACCGCTCAAAGCGCTGAACTATCTGATCCACCAGCTGGAATCGGACATTGTGACCATTGACTACCGCGTGCGCGGCTTTACCCGCGATATCAATGGGATGAAGCATTTTATCGATCATGAAATCAATTCGATTCAGAACTTTATGTCCGATGACATTAAGTCGTTGTATGACATGGTCGATGTGAACGTCTATCAGGAAAATATCTTCCATACCAAAATGTTGCTCAAGGAGTTTGACCTTAAGCACTACATGTTCCATACCCGACCGGAAGAGTTGACCGCCGAAGAGCGCAAGGTCATTACCGACCTGCTGTGGAAAGAGATGCGCGAGATTTACTACGGCCGCAATATTCCTGCCGTGTAATATTAGAAAGGCCCGGTGGCGCTTGTGCTTGCCGGGCCTGGGGTTCTGCGCCGCCTGGTCGCCCGGGTAAGGCACCAGCCGCTACCCGGGGATTTCCCCTGCTCACGCTACGCTTAGCAGGGTTACGGTCTTGCGCCACCCGGCATAATTAACGCTGCTGCATAAATTCACGATAAGCGGCAACGACCTGCAGGAAATCCTCCACGCCGCAGAGAGAGAGGCTTTCTTCGTCGTAGTAGCTCATCCCCTCCTCGATTTCATCGCCAGAAAACTCCAGCTGATTGGCGCGGATCATCACCTCTTCGCCATCCAGCCACAGCGTATATTCATGGCCAGCCCGCTGCCAGGAACGTTCACTGCCCTTCACGGTGCGTGCAGCCTGCTCTACTTCATCAAGCAGGGCAAGATTGTCTTTCACCTCTTCGTTGAACCAGTGGCCAATCGCCTCGTGATCCATCGACATTCGCACCTTTACCACTCCGGTAATATCGCGCAGAAATTCGTAGTCCATAGTCTTTTCCTCTGCAAGGGCAATGCGTCACCGCTGCACTGTACCCATGCAGTAATTATCGCAGCAGACAGAAAGAAAAAAAGCGTAACGGGCAGGAGGTTTGGAAATAAAAATGCCCGGTGATGCAATGTTCACCGGGCATTGGGGAGTTTGTCGCCAAACGGTCAGCCGGGCTGACCGAATGGTTTTACACCGCGGTCTGGAAGATCACGCCGTCAGCTTTTTCAGTGTACTGATCCAGCTGGTTGAAGTTCAGATAACGATAGGTATCTTCCGCTGTCTTATCCACCTGCGCCACGAAGGTCTGGTACTCTTCCGGCGTCGGCAGTTTGCCGAGCAGAGAAGCCACCGCTGCCAGCTCGGCAGAGGCCAGATAGACGTTAGCGCCGGTACCTAAACGGTTCGGGAAGTTACGGGTAGAGGTGGAAACCACCGTTGCACCGTCGGCCACGCGCGCCTGGTTACCCATACACAGGGAACAGCCAGGGATTTCGATACGCGCTCCGCTCTTACCAAACACGCTGTAGTAGCCTTCTTCGGTCAGCTGCGCGGCGTCCATACGGGTTGGCGGCGCCACCCACAGGCGAGTCGGCAGCTGGCCTTTGTGGCTGTCCAGCAGCTTACCGGCGGCACGGAAGTGGCCGATGTTGGTCATGCAGGAACCGATGAACACTTCGTCGATCTTCTCGCCCTGCACGTCTGACAGCAGGCGGGCATCGTCCGGATCGTTCGGCGCACACAGGATTGGCTCTTTGATATCCGCCAGATCGATGTCGATCACTGCTGCGTATTCCGCGTCAGCATCGGCTTCCAGCAGTTGCGGATCCGCCAGCCATTTTTCCATACCCTGGATACGACGCTCCAGCGTACGGCGGTCGCCGTAGCCTTCGGCGATCATCCACTTCAGCAGGACGATGTTGGAGTTCAGATACTCAACGATCGGCTCTTTGTTCAGCTTGATAGTACAGCCGGCAGCAGAACGCTCAGCGGACGCATCGGTCAGTTCAAATGCCTGCTCGACTTTCAGATCCGGCAGACCTTCGATCTCCAGGATACGGCCAGAGAAGATGTTTTTCTTACCTTTCTTCTCAACGGTCAGCAGGCCCTGCTTGATGGCATACAGCGGGATGGCGTGAACCAGGTCGCGCAGGGTGATACCCGGCTGCATTTTCCCTTTGAAGCGCACCAGCACCGATTCCGGCATATCCAACGGCATCACGCCGGTCGCAGCGGCGAAGGCCACCAGACCAGAGCCCGCCGGGAAGGAGATACCGATGGGGAAACGGGTGTGGGAGTCACCGCCGGTACCCACGGTATCCGGCAGCAGCATACGGTTCAGCCAGGAGTGGATAACGCCATCGCCCGGACGCAGAGAAACACCGCCGCGGTTCATGATGAAATCCGGCAGGGTATGGTGCGTGGTCACGTCAACCGGCTTCGGATAAGCCGCGGTGTGGCAGAAGGACTGCATCACCAGGTCAGCGGAGAAGCCCAGGCACGCCAGGTCTTTCAGTTCATCACGGGTCATTGGACCGGTGGTATCCTGAGAACCGACGGAGGTCATCTTCGGCTCGCAGTAGGCGCCCGGACGGATACCGGCAACGCCGCAGGCGCGGCCAACCATTTTCTGCGCCAGGGAGAAGCCGCGGTTGCTTTCCGCCACGTCTTTCGCCTGACGGAATACATCGCTGTGCGGCAGACCCAACGCTTCGCGCGCTTTGGTGGTCAGGCCGCGGCCGATGATCAGCGGAATACGGCCACCGGCGCGCACTTCGTCGATCAGCACATCGGTTTTCAGCTCGAAGCTGGCCAGCAGTTCGTTGGTCTCGTGGTTACGCACTTCGCCTTTGAACGGGTAAACGTCAATCACGTCGCCCATGTTCAGGTTGTTCACGTCCACTTCGATAGGCAGCGCGCCCGCATCTTCCATGGTATTGAAGAAGATTGGGGCAATTTTGCCGCCCAGGCACAGGCCGCCGCCGCGCTTGTTCGGCACGTTCGGGATATCGTCGCCCATAAACCACAGCACCGAGTTGGTGGCGGATTTACGCGAAGAACCGGTACCGACAACGTCGCCGACGTAGGCCAGCGGGTAGCCTTTCTGCTGCAGCGCTTCGATTTGTTTAATCGGGCCGACCGCACCCGGCTGATCCGGCTCAATACCTTCGCGGGCGTTTTTCAGCATCGCCAGCGCATGCAGTGGGATATCCGGGCGAGACCAGGCATCCGGCGCCGGAGACAGGTCATCGGTATTGGTTTCGCCGGTGACCTTGAAGACGGTAACGGTGATTTTCTCTGCCAGCTGCGGGCGGTTCAGGAACCACTCAGCATCAGCCCAGGATTGCATGACCCGTTTAGCATGCTCATTACCTGCTTTTGCTTTCTCTTCTACGTCGTAGAAGTTATCGAACATCAGCAGAGTATGAGACAGCGCTTTCGCGGCAATCGGCGCCAGTTTCGCGTCGTCCAGCGCATCAATCAGCGGGTGAATGTTGTAACCGCCCTGCATGGTGCCCAGCAGTTCAATGGCTTTTTCAGGGGTTACCAGGGGGGAGGTCGCTTCGCCTTTGGCGATCGCGGCAAGGAATCCAGCTTTAACATAGGCGGCTTCGTCAACGCCCGGCGGTACACGGTTAATCAGCAGGTCTAACAGGAATTCTTCTTCGCCCGCAGGCGGGTTTTTCAGCAGTTCTACCAGCGCGGCCATTTGGGTTGCATCTAAGGGTTTGGCAACAATCCCCATGGCGGCACGCTCAGCTACGTGCTTACGGTATTCTTCTAGCACGACGGTTCTCCTCGCTCTCATTGTCATAATGCGGCCTACACGTCCTCAATCAATCTGCTTCGGTATTGGCAGTTTGCCGCCTTGACGCATCTTGAAGGATTTAGTGGCTGGGCGATTTTCTTCACGCTCCTGTGAGACAGCAGTTTGTAGGGTAAATGCCCGATACCGCGTCGGCAGCATAGCAGGATTTTTGAAAGGTGTTAATCTGTTTACAAAAAAGCAACATTAAAATTTAGCTGAATCGTTAAGGGCAGGATATTGCAGGCTTTCTGTTCAAATCCCGCGACAAAAATTCCTCTCGGTGTCGAGTTTGCTGGGCCGATCCCAACAAAAATCAAAAAAAAACACACCACTTACATATACTCAGCAGACGAGCCGTTTTCGCCGATACTTAAGCGAGATGGGTTACTTTTTGGGTCAGGAGCTTCTATGTCACTGCCGTTCAAACCCCATATTATCGCCCTGGTCTGCAGCGCAGGCTTACTCGCGGCGGCGGGAACACTCTATGTGCAAAGCCGTACCCCAGAGACGGTCACTGAGGCGACGGCGCAGCCTGCACCGACACCTGCGCCAACCCCAGCCACGCCACCTGCCACCGCACAACCGGCAGCCACCACCTATACGCCGGCGCAGATTGATCAGTGGGTCGCGCCCATCGCGCTTTATCCGGACAGTTTGCTGTCGCAGGTGCTGATGGCCTCCACCTATCCGGACAACGTCATGCAGGCGGTGCAGTGGTCCCAGGACAACCCTACCCTGAAAGGTGACGCGGCCGTGCAGGCGGTGACCAGCCAGCCGTGGGATCCCAGCGTCAAATCCCTTGTCGCCTTCCCAGCCCTGCTGGCGATGATGGGCGAGAACCCGCCGTGGGTAGAAAACCTCGGCAACGCGTTTTTGGCCCAGCCACACGATGTGATGGACTCGGTGCAGCGCCTGCGCACCATTGCCCAGCAGACCGGGACGCTGAAATCCACGCCGCAGCAGAAAGTGATTGTCACCGCTGCTGCGCCTGCACCGACCACTACCGCAAAAAGCAACACCGTATCAACGTCAACCACTACCGCGGCGGCGCCCGCGCCGACCCAGGTCATTAAAATAGAACCGACCGACCCGCAGGTGGTGTATGTCCCGAACTACAACCCTGCCTCGGTCTATGGCACCTGGCCGAATAGCGCCTATCCGCCGGTCTACCTGCCGCCCCCTCCCGGCGAGCAGTTTACCGACAGCTTCGTCAAAGGCTTTGGTTACAGCCTCGGCGTCGCCACGACCTGGGCGCTGTTTAGCAGCATCGACTGGGATGATGATGACCATCATCACGATGACGATTACCATCACGGCGGTTACCAGCACAATGGCGATAACATCAATATCAATGTGAATAATTTCAACCACATTACCGGGCAGAATCTGCCGGGCAACCGCGTTAACTGGCAACACAACCCAGCCTATCGCGGAAACGTGCCTTATCCCGATAATACCGTCGCCCAGCGCTTCCATCAGACCAACGTTGCCGGTGGACTGAGCGCCACCCAGCATACGCCGGTCGATCGCGATGCCCAGCGCCAGGCGGCAATGACCCAGCTTCAGCAGCGCAATGCGCCGGCGGCCACAGCGGGTAACCTGGCGGCAAACAATCCCTCGCGTGATGCCCAACGTCAGGCAGCCTCGGCGCAATTAAAACAAGCTACCCAGCGCAGCAACTATCGCGGTTACGACAGCACACCGACCCAGCAGCAGCGTCGCGATGCGGCAAAAACGCAGTTGAAAAATCCCACGCCGCAGCAACAGCAGCGTCGAGAAACCGTCAAAAGCCGCGAGCAGAACCCGACACCTCAGCAGCAACAGCGTCGGCAGCAGCAGGTTAGTCATTTACGTACCAGCGCTCTTAGCGGCAACGAAAGCCGCGCCCCCTCCTGGCAAGCGCAGCAGGAACGGGGACTGCAAAGCCGCCAGTTTTCCGGCGTAAACCGCGAACAGCGCAACGGCGCCAGAGAACGTTCTTCCGAACACCATGAACTGCGCCGCCGCTGAGGATGAGCAGAATGAGAAATCTATTACCTATTGCCCTGTTCACATTGATGCTGTCACCGTTAGCCGCGTTCGCCCAGCAGCAGTTTTCTACCCCGGAACAGGCCGCGAGCGCGCTGGCTGAGGCGCTCAGCCAGCAAAATGAAGCGGCGCTGAGCAAGGTGCTCGGCGATAACTGGCAGCAATTTTTACCGCCCGATGGGATCGACCCCAGCGCCGTCGACCGCTTTCAGCGCGACTGGCAGGTGAAACATGTCATCGTGCAGCAGGGTGATAACGCCTGGCTCGACGTCGGCAGCGAGGCATGGCGGCTGCCCGTGCCTATCGTAAAAACGTCACAGGGATGGCGCTTTGATATGGCCGCAGGCGAAGAGGAGATCCTCACCCGCGCCATCGGTCGCAATGAGCTGTCAGCGATAGCCGCCATGCACGCTTACGTTGATGCCCAGCAGGATTACTACCAGCTGAACCACCGCTGGGCGCAGAAAATCATCAGCAGTGAAGGCAAAAAAGATGGGTTGTACTGGCCGACGTCGCCGGGTGAAACGCCCAGCCCGCTGGGGCCAGCTTTCAGCCCAACAGAGCCCGGTACCGGTTATCATGGCTATCGTTTCCGCATTATCGCAGGCCGCGAAGACCAGGATACGGCCTTGCTGGCCTGGCCTGTGGAATGGGGCGAAACCGGGGTGATGAGCTTTATGATCGATCAGCACGATACCGTTTATCAGGCTAATCTCGGTGAAGAGAGCGCCGCAAAAGCGCAGGCCATCACGCGCTTTGCCCCCGATGCTGACGCCGGCTGGCAGGTTGTCAAACCATAAAAAAACGCCAGGTTGCGCTCAAGCAACCTGGCGTTTCTATTCGCTTAGCCCTTCGCTTAGCCCTGATGGGGCATCAGAGACGGGTCGCCAGCAAAAGTCGGCTTTGTGCTGGATAATGCCGCTTCATCAGCGCTGATGCTTCCGGAGTTCGCCGCCCATACCCCTTCATTGCTCTTTGTCACCTGCTGATGCTGGGCATTCAGATCCTGGCCCATCGCCGCAATATGGGTCGTTTCCGTGCCACCGCTGTTGTCCGCCCAGGGGATGGTGGCGTCAGCCGCGCAGGCCACACCGGATAGGCACGTTGCAGCGACCAGCGCTGCGGTTAAAAAGCGTTTCATCTCACACCTCAACTATATCGTTAACTGCCTATAAGTTTATTGCGTGATTATTTTCAAAGTATGTATGAGGTGTAGCGGTTTATGAACGGAGACATAGTTCTAAACATCAGGCATAAAAAAAGCGGCTCCGGGAGCCGCTTATGCTTTTAGCCTGAAAGAAAAAGTTACTTTTTCTTCGCTTTGGCGTTTGGCAGATCGGTGATGCTGCCTTCGAAGACTTCTGCCGCCAGGCCAACAGACTCGTGCAGAGTCGGGTGAGCATGGATGGTCAGCGCGATGTCTTCAGCGTCACAGCCCATTTCGATAGCCAGACCGATTTCACCCAGCAGCTCGCCGCCGTTGGTGCCGACAATCGCGCCGCCGATAACACGGTGGGTCTCTTTGTCGAAGATCAGTTTGGTCATACCGTCTGCGCAGTCGGAAGCGATAGCACGGCCGGAAGCAGCCCACGGGAAGGTGGCGGTTTCGTAGCTGATGCCTTTCTCTTTCGCTTCTTTCTCAGTCAGACCAACCCATGCCACTTCTGGCTCGGTGTAGGCGATGGACGGGATCACTTTCGGATCGAAGTAGTGTTTCAGACCAGAGATAACTTCTGCGGCAACGTGACCTTCATGGACGCCTTTGTGCGCCAGCATCGGCTGACCGACGATATCGCCGATAGCAAAGATGTGCGGCACGTTGGTGCGCATTTGTTTGTCAACGCGGATGAAGCCACGATCGTCCACTTCCACGCCGGCTTTGCCTGCATCGAGGTTTTTGCCGTTCGGTACGCGACCGATAGCCACCAGCACGGCGTCGTAACGCTGTGCTTCAGCCGGCGCTTTTTTGCCTTCCATGGAAACGTAAATACCGTCTTCTTTCGCTTCAACGGCAGTCACTTTGGTTTCCAGCATCAGGTTGAATTTCTTGCTGATGCGTTTAGTGAAGACTTTCACCACGTCTTTATCGGCCGCCGGGATAACCTGGTCGAACATTTCAACCACGTCAATCTCTGAACCCAGCGCATGGTATACGGTACCCATTTCCAGACCGATGATACCGCCACCCATGACCAGCATGCGTTTCGGTACGGATTTCAGTTCCAGCGCGTCGGTGGAATCCCATACGCGCGGATCTTCATGCGGGATAAACGGCAGCTGAATCGGACGGGAGCCCGCCGCGATGATCGCGTTGTCGAAGTTGATCACGGTTTTACCGTTTTCGCCTTCCACTTCCAGGGTGTTGGCGCCGGTAAATTTACCCAGACCGTTAACCACTTTCACTTTACGGCCTTTGGCCATACCAGCCAGGCCACCGGTCAGTTGAGTGATAACTTTTTCTTTCCAGGTGCGGATCTTGTCAATGTCGGTTTTCGGTTCGCCGAAAACGATGCCGTGATCGGCCAACGCTTTCGCTTCTTCGATAACTTTTGCCACGTGCAGCAGCGCTTTAGACGGGATACAACCTACGTTCAGACAAACACCACCGAGGGTGCTGTAACGTTCTACGATGACGGTTTCCAGACCTAAATCAGCGCAACGGAAGGCTGCAGAGTAACCTGCGGGGCCTGCCCCAAGTACCACGACCTGAGTTTTGATTTCAGTACTCATCATGACCTCTGTAATTTATATCCGGCGGGTCTGACGCTATTATTCTTACGCCCAAGTCCACCGGGACGTTCTATCCGCGTGTATTTTACAAAATTGTTAACAATTTTTAAACAACAAACGGCAAACGATTTTGTCCTTTGTTGCTGATAATCCCCAACAGCCTGAGGTTATCAGAAAAAAGCCGGCCGTCAGGCCGGCTTTTTCGATTACATCACCAGGCGGCGAATGTCGCTCAAGGTGTTGTTAATGATGGTAATGAAGCGGGCACCATCAGCACCGTCGATGACGCGGTGGTCGAAGGACAGAGAGATCGGCATCATCAGACGCGGAACGAACTCTTTACCATTCCATACCGGCTCCATCGCGGACTTAGACACGCCCAGGATGGCCACTTCCGGCGCGTTAACAATCGGCGCGAAGTGGGTGGTGCCCAGGCCGCCGATGCTGGAGATGGTGAAGCAACCGCCCTGCATTTCGCCAGCCGTCAGCTTGCCATCGCGCGCTTTCTTCGAGATGGTGGTCAGTTCACGAGACAGCTCGGTGATGCTCTTCTTGTTCACGTCTTTGAAGACCGGAACCACCAGACCGTTCGGGGTATCAACCGCCACACCGATGTTGATGTATTTCTTCAGCGTCAGGCGCTGGCCATCTTCGGAGAGCGAGCTGTTGAAGCGCGGCATCTGCTCAAGCGCAGCGGCAACGGCTTTCATGATGAAGACCACTGGGGTGAATTTCACGTCCAGTTTACGCTTCTCAGCTTCGGCGTTCTGCTGCTTACGGAACGCTTCCAGATCGGTGATATCGGTTTTGTCGAAGTGGGTAACGTGCGGGATCATCACCCAGTTACGGCTCAGGTTAGCACCAGAGATTTTCTGGATACGACCCAGTTCCACTTCTTCGATTTCACCAAACTTGCTGAAGTCAACCTTCGGCCATGGCAGCATGCCCGGGATACCGCCGCCAGCGGCAGCCGCCGGTGCGGATTCAGCGCGTTTAACCGCGTCTTTCACATAAGCCTGAACGTCTTCGCGCAGGATACGACCTTTACGGCCGGTGCCTTTCACTTTCGCCAGGTTAACGCCGAACTCGCGCGCCAGGCGGCGAATCAGCGGCGTCGCGTGAACGTAAGCATCGTTTTCAGCGAATTCGGTTTTGCCTTCTGCTTTCGCAGCCGGTGCTGCGGCAGGCTTAGCAGCCTGAGCCGGTGCAGCAGCCGGTGCCGGAGCAGCAGCTTGAGCCGGAGCGGCGGCAGGCGCAGCGCCTTCCACTTCGAAGACCATGATCAGGGAACCGGTTTTGACTTTATCGCCGGTGCTGATTTTGATCTCTTTGACGGTGCCTGCGAACGGCGCCGGCACTTCCATAGAAGCTTTGTCGCCTTCGACGGTGATCAGGGACTGCTCGGCAGCCACTTTATCGCCGACTTTAACCATCACTTCAGTGACTTCAACTTCATCACCGCCGATGTCCGGGACGTTAACGTCTTTCGCGCCAGCGGCGGCAGCCGGTGCCGCGGCAGCCGGAGCGGCAGCTTGTGCCGGAGCCGCGGCAGGCGCAGCACCCGCCACTTCGAAGATCATGATCAGGGAGCCGGTGGACACTTTATCGCCGGTGTTGATTTTGATCTCTTTCACGGTACCCGCGAACGGCGCCGGCACTTCCATAGAGGCTTTATCGCCTTCTACAGTGATCAGGGATTGCTCAGCGGCGATGGTGTCGCCCACTTTAACCATGATCTCGGTGACTTCAACTTCATCGCCGCCGATATCCGGGACGTGAACTTCTTTCGCTGCCGCGGCAGCTGCTGGCGCAGCCGCAGCCGGAGCGGCTTCTTTCTTCTCTTCCTGCGCAGGTGCAGCGGCTGCTGCACCCTCGGCGGAATCGAAAATCATAATCAGTTTGCCAGTCTCGGTTTTGTCGCCGACGGAGACTTTAATCTCTTTCACGACGCCAGCCTGCGGAGACGGGACTTCCATAGAGGCTTTATCGCCTTCTACGGTGATCAGCGACTGTTCAGCTTCTACTTTGTCGCCAACTTTGACCAGGATCTCGGTGATTTCAACTTCATCAGCCCCGATGTCCGGTACTTTGATTTCGATAGCCATTATTCTTTTACCTCTTACGCCAGACGCGGGTTAACTTTTTCTGCATCGATGTCGAATTTAGCGATAGCGTCAGCCACCACTTTCTTATCGATTTCACCACGTTTAGCCAGTTCGCCCAGCGCCGCAACGACCACATAGGAAGCATCGACTTCGAAGTGGTGACGCAGGTTTTCACGGCTGTCGGAACGACCGAAGCCATCGGTACCCAGTACGCGGTAATCATCAGCCGGTACATAAGTACGAACCTGCTCGGCGAACAGTTTCATATAGTCAGTGGATGCCACGGCCGGAGCGTCGTTCATCACCTGAGCGATGTACGGCACGCGCGGGGTTTCCAGCGGGTGCAGCATATTCCAGCGTTCGCAATCCTGGCCATCACGCGCCAGTTCGGTGAAGGAGGTGACGCTATAGACGTCAGAGCCCACGCCGTAGTCTTTCGCCAGGATCTGCGCTGCTTCACGAACGTGACGCAGGATAGAACCGGAGCCCAGCAGCTGAACTTTACCTTTGCTACCTTCGATGGTTTCGAGTTTGTAGATACCTTTACGGATACCTTCCTCGGCGCCTTCCGGCATAGCCGGCATATGGTAGTTTTCGTTCAGCGTAGTGATGTAGTAGTAAACGTTCTCTTGCGCTTCGCCGTACATACGAACCAGACCGTCATGCATGATGACCGCCACTTCGTACGCGTAAGACGGGTCGTAGGAGATACAGTTCGGGATAGTCAGCGACTGAATATGGCTGTGGCCATCTTCGTGCTGCAGACCTTCGCCGTTCAGCGTCGTACGACCGGAAGTACCACCGATCAGGAAGCCGCGAGCCTGCTGGTCGCCTGCCTGCCAGCACAGGTCGCCGATACGCTGGAACCCGAACATCGAGTAGTAGATGTAGAACGGGATCATCGGCAGGTTGTTGGTGCTGTAAGAGGTCGCCGCAGCCAGCCAGGATGCGCCTGCGCCCAGCTCGTTGATCCCTTCCTGCAGAATCTGGCCTTTCTCGTCTTCTTTATAGTAGGCAACCTGCTCACGGTCCTGCGGGGTGTACTGCTGGCCGTTCGGGCTGTAAATACCGATCTGACGGAACAGACCTTCCATACCGAAAGTACGCGCTTCGTCGGCGATGATCGGCACGAGGCGGTCTTTGATGGATTTGTTCTTCAGCATCACGTTCAGGGCACGAACGAACGCGATAGTGGTAGAGATCTCTTTATTCTGCTCTTCCAGCAGCGGAGCGAAATCTTCCAGCGTCGGCAGCTCCAGCTTCTCAGAGAAGTTCGGCTGACGGCTCGGCAGATAGCCGTGCAGTTTCTGGCGCTGAGCGTGCAGATAGGTGTGCTCTTCGGAACCTTCCGGGAAGGTGACGTACGGCAGTTTTTCGAGATCGGCATCGGCAACCGGCACGTTGAAACGATCGCGGACGTAACGAACGCCGTCCATGTTCATTTTCTTAACCTGGTGGGCGATGTTTTTACCTTCAGCGGTGTCACCCATGCCGTAACCTTTAATGGTATGGGCGAGGATTACGGTCGCTTTGCCTTTGGTTTCCTGCGCTTTTTTCAGTGCAGCGTAAACTTTCTTCGGATCGTGGCCGCCGCGGTTCAGGGCCCAAATCTGCTCGTCAGTCCAGTCGGCAACCAGCGCTGCGGTCTCCGGATATTTACCGAAGAAGTGCTCGCGGACGTAAGCGCCGTCTTTGGATTTGAAGGTCTGGTAATCGCCGTCAACGGTTTCTTCCATCAGCTGAATCAGCTTACCGCTGGTGTCTTTACGCAGCAGCTCATCCCAACGACCGCCCCAGATAACCTTGATAACGTTCCAGCCAGCACCACCGAAGATGCCTTCCAGTTCGTTAATGATTTTGCCGTTACCCGTCACCGGGCCGTCAAGGCGCTGCAGATTACAGTTGATAACGAAGACCAGGTTGTCCAGCTTCTCACGGGTGGCGATGGTGATCGCGCCTTTAGATTCCGGCTCGTCCATCTCACCGTCGCCCAGGAAAGCATAAACGGTTTGTTTGGAGGTGTCTTTCAGACCACGGTGTTCCAGATATTTCAGGAACTTAGCCTGATAAATCGCCCCGATTGGGCCCAGGCCCATCGAAACGGTCGGGAACTGCCAGAATTCCGGCATCAGTTTCGGGTGCGGATAAGAGGACAGACCTTTACCGTGAACTTCCTGACGGAAATTGTTCATCTGCTCTTCAGTCAGACGACCTTCCAGGAAAGCACGCGCATATACGCCCGGAGAGATGTGACCCTGGAAGTAAACCAGGTCGCCGCCATCCTGCTCGTTGCGTGCACGGAAGAAGTGGTTGAAGCACACTTCGTAGAAGGTTGCGGAAGACTGGAAGGACGCCATGTGGCCGCCCAGTTCGAGATCTTTTTTCGATGCGCGCAGAACGGTCATGATGGCGTTCCAGCGGATCGCAGAACGGATACGACGTTCCAGATCCAGATTACCCGGGTATTCCGGTTCATCTTCAACGGCAATAGTGTTTACGTAACCGCCGGTCGATGCGCCAGCAGCCACTTTCACCCCGCCTTTGCGGGCTTCAGAAAGGAGTTGGTCAATAAGATACTGAGCACGCTCAACACCTTCTTCACGGATGACCGATTCGATCGCCTGTAGCCAGTCGCGAGTTTCGATCGGATCCACGTCATTTGGTAAACGTTCTGACATGGGGGGTATTCCTTATCTATCTAATCGTTGATTAATCTGGAACCTGTCCCATTGAACTCTTTGCTCTTCACGTTTGAACAACCAAAAATTCAATAAGACAGGTTCTGCGTTTAGTTGCCGCGCTCTAAAAATGGCGCTTAAGAACCGGAGTTCTCGTCCTTTCGTTGCTGTAAACGACGCAGTGAGCGTTCTCTACGACTCTGCTCACGGCTACGGTCCAGCAAAATTTCCTCAATGAACGCCAGGTGACGGTGCGACGCCTCACGCGCCTGCTCCGGCTCCCCGGCCATTATCGCCTCGAAAATGCGAGTACGATGGTTGCTGACCAACGGGAGCATTTCCCGGCGGGCATACAGCAATTCAAAGTTCTGACGAACGTTTTGTGCCAGCATCGGCTCCATACACCTTAGCAGATGGAGCAAAACCACATTGTGTGCCGCCTCGGTGACGGCGATTTGATACTGGACGACGGCGCCGGACTCAGCGTCCAGATCGCCCGACTGCTGAGCGCGTTCAATAGCCTGATGCAGCTCGCGGATACGATCGCGATCTTCATCATTGCTGCGCAGCGCCGCGTAATAAGCCGCGATGCCTTCCAGCGCGTGACGGGTCTCAAGCAGATCGAATTGGGATTCAGGGTGATCGGACAGCAGCTCGACCAGCGGATCGCTGAAGCTCTGCCACAGGCGGCTCTGAACAAACGTTCCACCTCCCTGACGACGAAGCAACAAGCCCTTGGCTTCGAGGCGTTGAATCGCCTCACGCAGCGAGGGGCGGGAAACGTCGAACTGTTTGGCCAGTTCGCGTTCGGGCGGAAGTTTTTCACCGGGGCGCAAGGTCCCCTCAAGGATCAGAAACTCCAGCTGCTGCTCTATCACATCGGATAATTTTGGTTGGCGGATTTTGCTGTAGGCCATATTCCCTGTCTCTGCCATTAGCCCGGAGTCAATTGGTCTTACCAATTTAAAGTTCGTAGCGCTAAAGTAACAAAGTATTCACCTTCTGTCCATACAGGTTTTGATTGAAATCAGTAAACCGCGGACATTTTAACAACCTTACAGAAATAACATTTCAGAAATGTAACCTTGCACAAATGTTACGTTTACTCACAAAGGGGTAGCGTTAACTTTATGGAAACGAAAAATTACGCTATCTGAACCGATTCAACTGTGCCATAAATGAATATAAAATCATTTTAATAGAATAGATAACCACTACAGGGTAGTGAGACGGAATAATACAGAATATGTCTATTGATGTCTTTTTAGACACATCGTCATCATCCCTTCATAAAGCAGGTGCATTCGGTCGCGCTTAACACTATTCTCCCTCAGACGAAAGGCCTTTTTCTGAATTACCGCACTGCCTTCCGTAAACAAAACAATACAGAAACGGAAGTCACTAAATACACAAACACAACAATATGTGCGCGACATCACTCAGATAAAACGCGGGCCATTTCGCCCAAATTTTCGCTGGCTATGCTTTCTGGCAGGGACAGCAGTGAAGCAGCAATCTGACGGATGACGTACACAAAAAATAACCACACACGAGGTTTCATATGGAAGGTCAACAGCACGGCGATCGGCTGAAGCGCGGCCTGAAAAACCGCCACATTCAGCTTATCGCGCTGGGCGGGGCTATCGGCACCGGCCTGTTTCTGGGGAGCGCGTCCGTCATTCAGTCCGCCGGCCCGGGTATCATTCTTGGTTACGCTATCGCCGGTTTTATCGCCTTTCTGATCATGCGTCAGTTGGGTGAAATGGTGGTGGAAGAGCCGGTAGCCGGTTCATTTAGCCACTTCGCGTATAAATACTGGGGCGGCTTTGCCGGCTTCGCTTCCGGCTGGAACTACTGGGTACTGTATGTCCTGGTGGCCATGGCGGAACTGACCGCCGTCGGCAAATACATCCAGTTCTGGTGGCCGGAAATCCCGACCTGGGCCTCGGCGGCCGTCTTCTTCATCGCTATCAACGCCATTAACCTGACCAACGTGAAAGTGTTCGGGGAAATGGAGTTCTGGTTCGCGATTATCAAAGTGGTCGCCGTGGTGGCGATGATTCTGTTCGGCGGCTGGCTGCTGTTCAGCGGCAACGGCGGCCCGCAGGCGACGGTTCGTAACCTGTGGGATCAGGGTGGCTTCCTGCCGCACGGCTTTACCGGACTGGTGATGATGATGGCGATCATCATGTTCTCCTTCGGCGGTCTGGAGCTGGTGGGGATCACCGCGGCGGAAGCGGATAATCCGGAGCAAAGCATTCCGAAAGCCACCAACCAGGTTATCTACCGTATCCTGATCTTCTATGTTGGCTCGCTGGCGGTGCTGCTCTCCCTGCTGCCGTGGACCCGCGTGACCGCGGACACCAGCCCATTCGTCCTGATTTTCCATGAGCTTGGCGATACGCTGGTGGCAAATGCCCTTAACGTCGTGGTGCTGACGGCGGCTCTGTCGGTTTATAACAGCTGCGTCTACTGCAATAGCCGTATGCTGTTCGGCCTTGCCCAGCAGGGTAACGCGCCGAAAGCGCTACTCAGCGTCGACAAACGCGGCGTGCCGGTGAATACCATCCTCGTCTCGGCCCTGGTGACCGCGCTGTGCGTGCTGATCAACTATCTGGCGCCAGAATCCGCTTTCGGCCTGCTGATGGCGCTGGTGGTCTCGGCCCTGGTCATCAACTGGGCGATGATCAGCCTGGCGCACATTAAATTCCGTCGCGCCAAACAGCAGCAGGGCGTCACCACTCGCTTCCCTGCCCTCTTCTACCCGCTGGGTAACTGGGTGTGTCTGCTGTTTATGGCGGCAGTGCTGGTGATAATGCTGATGACCCCTGGGATGGCGATTTCCGTCTGGCTGATCCCGGTATGGGTTGCGGTGCTGGGCGTGGGCTATCTGTTTAAACAGAAAGCCGCCGCCGCCATAAAAGCACAATAATACATCTCATAAATATTTCTCTTTGCTCTGCGCCCCTCCCTGAATAACGGGCGCAGAGCATTGTTACCTGCTTCACACTTTCCCCTCCATAGCTGATATATCCATATCGTTAACGAGTTCCTGCAACGTATTTCCCTCGATAGCGGCCAATAATTCTCTCCATACTGCAACGGAGAGACCGCACATGGCAGACAATAGACTATCAATAAAGGAAAAGATTGGTTACGGGATGGGTGATGCCGGATGCAATATCATCTTTGGCGCCATCATGCTGTTTGTGAACTATTTTTATACCGATATCTTCGGTCTGGCGCCGGCGCTGGTCGGCGTACTGCTGTTGTCGGTGCGCGTCATCGATGCGGTGACCGACCCGATTATGGGCGCCCTTGCCGACCGTACCCGCAGTAAATATGGCCGCTTTCGTCCATGGTTACTGTGGATTGCCTTCCCCTACGCCCTGTTCAGCGTGCTGATGTTCACTACCCCTGAGTGGACCTATAACAGCAAAGTTATCTATGCGTTCGTGACCTACTTTCTGCTGTCGGTGACCTATACCGCGATTAACATCCCCTACTGCTCGCTGGGAACGGTGATGACCGCTGATCCGAAAGAGCGCGTTGCCTGCCAGTCCTATCGTTTTGTGATGGTGGGTATCGCCACGCTGCTGCTGTCATTGACGCTGCTGCCAATGGCCGACTGGTTCGGCGGCGCCGATAAAGCGAAGGGCTACCAGATGGCGATGACCGTGCTGGCCTTTATCGGCATGTGTATGTTCCTGTTCTGCTTCGCTACCGTGCGTGAACGCATACACCCGGCGGTGCAGACGAATGATGAACTGAAAAAAGACCTCAAAGACGTGTGGAAAAATGACCAGTGGGTGCGCATCCTGCTGCTCACGCTGTGCAACGTCTGTCCGGGCTTTATCCGCATGGCCGCCACCATGTATTACGTCACCTGGGTGATGGGACAAAGCACCCATTTTGCTACCCTGTTTATCAGCCTCGGCGTGGTCGGGATGATGATTGGCAGCATGCTGGCGAAAGTCCTCACCGACCGCTGGTGCAAACTGCAGGTCTTCTTCTGGACCAACATCGCGCTGGCGATTTTCTCCTGCGCCTTCTACTTCTTTAATCCACACGCCACCACGCTGATTATGGCGCTCTACTTCTTGCTCAACATCCTGCACCAGATCCCCTCTCCGCTGCACTGGTCGCTGATGTCCGACGTTGACGACTATGGCGAGTGGAAAACCGGTAAGCGCATCACCGGCATTAGCTTCTCCGGCAATCTGTTCTTCCTCAAGGTCGGCCTGGCGGTCGCCGGGGCAATGGTCGGTTTCCTGCTGTCATGGTACGGCTACGACGCCGGCGCGAAAGCGCAAAGCGCCTCCGCCCTCAACGGCATCGTGCTCCTATTCTCGGTCATCCCCGGCGTCGGCTATCTGATCACCGCCGGCGTGGTGCGCCTGCTGAAGGTTGACCGCACCCTGATGCGCCAGATTCAAAGCGATTTAGAGAAGCGCCGCAGCAACTACAGCGAGCTGAACGAATACCAGGAACTGAAAACCAGTGAACACGTAAGGAAAGCCTGATGAACAACTGGCCAAACCCCTTTATTGAACAGCGCGCAGACCCCTTTATTCTGCGCCACCTTAATCACTACTACTTTATTGCCTCGGTACCGGAATATGACCGGCTGGAGATCCGGCGCGCGGCCACCCTTGAAGGATTGCGCGATGCTGAGCCGGTAGTGGTCTGGCGCGCGCCGCAAAGCGGGCCGATGAGCCAGCTGATTTGGGCGCCGGAGCTGCATGAAATAGACGGTAAGTGGTATATCTATTTTGCCGCCACCCATACTCACGATCTGGATGCGCTGGGGATGTTCCAGCATCGCATGTTCGTTCTCGAGTGCGCCGACAACGATCCGCTGACCGGTCGCTGGCAGGAAAAAGGCCAGGTGGTCACGCCTTTCGATACCTTCGCCCTCGATGCCACTACTTTTATCCATCAGGGCAAACGCTGGTATCTGTGGGCGCAAAAATCCCCGCATATCGAAGGCAACTCAAACCTGTATCTTGCTGAAATGGCCAACCCATGGACGCTAAAAGGCGAGCCGGTCATGCTGAGCAAGCCGGAGTTCGACTGGGAGTGCCGGGGATTTAAGGTCAACGAAGGTCCTGCGGTGCTGGTGCATGGCGATAAGCTGTTCATCAGCTATTCCGCCAGCGCCACCGATGAAAACTACTGCATGGGGTTACTCTGGATCGATCTGCAGGCCGATCCGCTGCAGCCGACGAACTGGCATAAAGCCCCGCAGCCGGTCTTTCGTACCAGCTATGAAAACCGCCAGTATGGCCCAGGCCATAATAGTTTTACCCAAACGCCGGAAGGAGAAGATGTGCTGGTGTATCACGCGCGGAATTACACCGAGATAGAAGGCGACCCGCTGTATGACCCCAATCGCCATACGCGGTTAAAACTCGTCAGCTGGAGGGAGGACGGGATGCCCGACTTCGGCATCCCGCCGGCGGATACGCTGTAGCGGTTCGCTATGACGCCCGCTGGCGCGGGTTCTGCAGGCCGGGTCAGGCGCAGCCGCCACCCGGCAACAAGCGTCCCGCTGGTGCGTGCATCGTGGCAGGCAGAGTGCGGACTCAGGTCGTTAAACCAGGGTGCCGTAAATCGTCAGCAGCGCCATGATCACCACCACCACCAGCGAGGTTTTCTTGGCCATCGATACCGCGGCTTTTGGCGTCGCCACTTTATCCACATGCGGTTCACGGGCCAGGGAATACTGCGCCAGGCGGGTCAATACCTGATACTGCGACGAATGGCGGTCGCCTAGCGAGGCAAACCACGCCGGAAGGGCTTTCTCACCATGCCCCACCAGGGCATAGACCACCCCCACCAGACGCACCGGCAGCCAGTCCACAATATGCAGGATTCCATCGATTCCGGACTGCAAACGGTGATGCGGCGTCTGGTAGCGCGCCAGCCACGTCTGCCAGGCCCGCAGTACGCTGTAAGCGATAAGCGTCAGAGGGCCCCACGCCCCCCCCACGACAAACCAGAAAAGCGGCGCCAAATAGTAGCGATAGTTAATCCACAGCAGCGCATTTTGCAGTTCGCTAAGGTATTCACGCTCATCACAGCCCGGCGGTACGCCGTGAATCAGCGTCAGCTCGCTGGCCATGGCATCGCAGGCTCGACTGTCATTGCGCGACGCCGCTTTCAGATAGGCATGATAATGCAGCCGAACCTTGCCAGCCCCGATGCACAGCAGGCCCAGCAAGATCCAGAACACCAGCAATGGTATGTTAAATAGCTGTCCCTGCAGCAGGCGCTGAATGAGATACACCACCACGACAGCCACCACCGTCATCAGCAGCGTGCCCAGCAGCGAAAAATGTTTTATCCGGCGGAACACCACCTCCAGCCGATGATCAAGCTGCCAGTGTTCGCCCAGCTTAAACAGCCGTTCGGCGATAAGCACCAGCAGCGTCGTAAACAGCGTCATGAGGTCTCCTTATCTGACGGCGCACTGAGTAGCGCCCGGAATTTTATCCAGTCAAAGGCCGGTCCTGGATCGGTTTTCCGCACGGGCGCGATATCGCTGTGGCCCGCGATATTTTCGGCGATAGCCGGGTAAATCGTGATAAGCAGTTCCGTCACCGCCGCCAGCTGCTGGTACTGCGCATCGGTATACGCCAGGGTATCCGTGCCTTCCAGCTCAATGCCGATGGAAAAGTCATTGCAGCGTTCGCGCCCCT
Source organism: Klebsiella sp. G-Nf4 (assembly GCF_002810615.1). Lineage (NCBI taxonomy): Bacteria > Pseudomonadati > Pseudomonadota > Gammaproteobacteria > Enterobacterales > Enterobacteriaceae > Klebsiella > Klebsiella sp. G-Nf4. The sequence goes on from NZ_PION01000011.1 coordinate 118,507, forward strand.
GATAGCAGGAGACCCCCGCATGCCACGCACGCTTATCAAAAGGTACATACTGCACGATTTCGCCATCACGGCGAATCAGACAATGTGCCGAAACGCGCAGATGAGCAATCTCGGCAAAGAAAGGATGCGCATGCGGATCCAGGGTGCCAGTGAACAGCGCATCAATCCACGGACCACCAAATTCACCCGGTGGCAGGCTAATGTTATGCACCACCAGTAAGGAAGGGGCTTCTTCATCCGGACGGCAGTCATGGTGCGGCGAGGGAACCCGACGCGCGCCGACCAGCCATCCCTCGTTCAACTGCATGCGGGATCTCCTTTCGCGAACTCATGCTTCCGGGCCACACGCCGGCCCAAAGGATGAAGTGTGTATGGTACTGAAACGTCGTTCAGGTTAGCATGTTTCCCACTTCTGAATCTTATCTATCTGGAGCTTTATCATGTCGCCTCGTCGTTACAACCCCGACCGCCGCCGTGACGTGCTGCTGGAACGTATTAATCTCGATATTACCGATGCTGTCGCACACTCCCTGCGGGAAGATTTGGGCGGCGAAGTCGACGCCAACAACGATATTAGCGCGCAATTATTGCCGCAGGATGCACGCTCCCATGCGGTGGTCATTACCCGCGAAGATGGCGTCTTCTGTGGCAAACGTTGGGTGGAAGAGGTCTTTATTCAGCTCGCCGGTGACGACGTGAACATCACCTGGCACGTGGCCGACGGCGATGCGGTCAAAGCCGATCAGCCGCTGTTTGAACTCGAAGGTCCGTCGCGTATTCTGCTCACCGGCGAACGCACGGCGCTGAACTTTGTGCAAACCCTCTCCGGCGTCGCCAGCGTCGTCCGCCGCTACGTCGACCTGCTGGCAGGGACCAAAACCCAACTCCTGGATACGCGTAAAACGCTGCCAGGGCTGCGTACTGCGCTAAAATACGCGGTACTCTGCGGCGGTGGCGCCAATCATCGACTGGGCCTGTTCGACGCTTTCCTGATTAAAGAAAACCATATCATCGCCTCCGGCTCGATCCGTCAGGCGGTAGAAAAGGCGTTCTGGCTACATCCTGATGTGCCGGTGGAAGTGGAAGTAGAAACCCTGGATGAGCTGGAGCAGGCGTTAAAAGCCGGGGCCGATATCATTATGCTCGATAACTTCACCATCGATCTGATGCGCGAGGCGGTGAAAATCACCGCAGGCCAGGCGTCGCTGGAGGTCTCCGGTAACGTCACCTTTGACACCATCCGCGAATTTGCCGACACCGGCGTCGACTATATCTCTGTCGGTGCCCTGACCAAACATGTGCAGGCGCTCGACCTGTCGATGCGTTTTCGCTAAGCAATTGGCCTTCACGCCTCCGGGCGTGAGGGCCTGAATTTGCGAGCCGACTCGCAGCCGTTCATGCCCACCATGTAATCAAAGTAAAAACCCTGGAATCTGGTTTCCCGGATCGTTTTCGCCTCCTCGCCTGGTATCCCGAATCCCGTCACAGTGCTCCTGTCACAACAAGGAGCAACTTATGGATAAACAACGTGGTTTCACCCTGATTGAACTGATGGTGGTCATTGGGATCATCGCTATTCTCAGCGCCATTGGCATCCCGGCCTACCAGAACTACCTGCGTAAAGCCGCCCTCACCGACCTGCTGCAGACCTTTGTCCCCTATCGGACGGCCATCGAACTTTGCGCGCTCGATCATGGCGGCCTGACGGTATGTGACGGCGGCAGCAACGGCATTCCCTCGCCGACAACCACGCGCTACCTCTCCGCCATGAGCGTGGCCAAAGGGGTCGTCACCCTCACCGGCCAGGAAAGCCTGAACGGACTGGGCGTCACTCTGACGCCGACCTGGGATAACGCCGAGGGCGTCACTGGCTGGCAGCGCGTCTGCACCATCACCGGCAACAGCGCCCTTCAGCAGGCCTGCGAAGACGTCTTCCGGGTGAAGTAAGGGAAAACACATGAAAACAGAACAACTGATCCCTCTCTGCCGCCGCTATCACGCCATGCTGCTGCATAGCGACGAGCAGACAATAGCCATTGCGGTGGTCGATACCCCACCGGCGGAACTGATGGAGGCGCTGCGCTTCGCGACGCAAAAGCGAATCGATATTGAATGCTGGAACCAGGAACAGATGGACAAGCGTCTGCAGGCCCAGGAAAAGCAGGCGCAACTGGCGCAAAACGCGGGGCCAGAGAATATCGCCGAACGGGTCAACCAGATCCTCGAACAGGCTCTGCGTCAGCGGGCGTCCGATATTCATATCGAACCCACGGAAACGCATTTACGCATCCGCCTGCGGGTCGATGGCGTCCTTCACGCCCTGCCGTTGCTGGCCCCCGAGCTGGCCGCACCGGTTATCGCGCGACTCAAGGTGATGGCCAGTCTGGATATCGCCGAGCATCGTTTACCACAGGATGGTCAGTTCGCGCTGAACCTCGGCGGACGACCGCTCTCCTTTCGCATAGCCACTCTGCCCTGCCGCTATGGCGAAAAAATTGTCCTGCGTCTTCTGCATCAGGTTGACCAGGCCCTGGATCTGGAGGCCCTCGGGCTCTCCTCTTCCCAGCTGGCGGCCTTTCGCCAGGCGCTGAATCAGCCGCAGGGTCTACTGCTGGTCACCGGCCCGACCGGAAGCGGTAAAACGGTGACCCTCTACAGCGCCCTGCAGGCCAGAAACCGGGAGCAAGTGAACATCTGTAGCGTTGAGGATCCGCTGGAGATCCCCATCGCCGGGATGAATCAGACGCAAATTAATCCGCGTTCCGGACTCACCTTTCACAGCGTACTTCGTGCCCTGTTACGCCAGGATCCGGATATTGTCATGGTGGGCGAGATCCGCGATGCCGAGACCGCTGAAATCGCGCTCAAAGCCGCTCAGACCGGCCACCTGGTGCTTTCCACCCTGCACACCAACTCCACCAGCGAAACCCTTACTCGCCTGCAGCAAATGGGCATTGCCCGTTGGATGATATCTTCAGCGCTCTCGCTGGTTATCGCCCAGCGCCTGGTCCGCAAGCTGTGCCCCCACTGTCGGCGCAATGTCGGTAGCGCCGCCGACCTGCCGCACAGCCTGTGGCCGCGCCCGCTGCCGCGCTGGCAGGCGGCTGGCTGCGAACACTGTTATCACGGTTATCACGGCAGGCTGGCGCTGTTTGAGGTCATGCCTGTCACCCCCGGGTTACGCCAGGGAATAGTCCAGGGGCTGAATGCCATTGAGATTGAATCTCTGGCGCGAGCCGCGGGGATGATGACGCTTTTTGAAAGCGGCTGTCAGGCTATCGAACAAGGGCTGACCAGCCTTGAAGAGGTGGTGCGGGTGCTGGGGATCCCCCATGGCGACTAAACGTCTCTGGCGCTGGCGCGGTATCGATGCGCACGGCGCCCCGAGCCAGGGGATGCTATGGCAAACCAGTCGTCTGGAGGTGCTGCATCACCTGCAGCAGCAGCACGTCATGCCGCTGGCCGTGCGCCGCTGTGCAGTGAAGTTGAGCCTCTGGCACCCTCGCTACAGCAGCGAAACGATCCGTCAGCTCGCCACCTTGCTGCAGGCCGGCCTGCCGCTGGCGGACGGTTTATCGCTACTGGCGCAGCAGCAACCGCACGCCCAGTGGCAAGCCCTGCTTGAGGCTCTGGGCCGCGAGCTGGCTCAGGGTGTAGCTTTCTCTACCGCGCTGGCGCAGTGGCCGCAAGCCTTTCCGCCACTTTATCTGGCGATGATTAGCACCGGCGAACTGACAGGCAAGCTTGATATCTGCTGCCTGCAGCTGGCCAACCAACAGCAGGAGCAGCAGAGGCTCGCCGGCAAGGTCAAAAAAGCGCTGCGTTACCCGCTGATTGTGCTCGCCCTGGCGCTGCTGGTGGTGCTGGGAATGCTCTATTTTGTCCTGCCCGAGTTCACCGCCATCTACCAGACGTTCAGTACGCCGCTGCCGCTGTTGACGAGGATGGTCGTTGCGGCAGGCGACATGCTCAGTCGCGGCTGGCCGCTACTGCTGGCCCTTTTCCTGAGCCCGCTGCTGCTCAACCAGCTGGTCCGGCGGCGTAGCGACTGGTTGCTGCGTCGCCAGCGGCTGCTGAACGCGCTCCCTCTCATCGGCCCCCTGATCGGCGGCCAACAGCTGAGCCTGATCTTCACCGTCCTGGCGTTAACCCAAAGCGCCGGTATTAGCTTTCTGCAGGGGCTGCAAAGTGTGGAAGCAACCCTGTCGTGCCCGCTCTGGCGCCAGCGCCTGGCGCAAGCCCGTGCGCTGATAGCCCAGGGGGAACCGATTTGGCAGGCGTTAAGCCGGTGCGGCGGTTTTACTCCGCTGTGCCTGCAGCTCATCCGTACGGGTGAAAGCGCGGGGGCGCTGGATCAGATGCTGGAAAATCTGGCGCGCCATCATCGAGAGCAAACGCATCAGCGAGCCGACAGTCTGGCTGCGCATCTCGAACCCCTCATGCTGGTGATAACCGGCTCACTGGTCGGCATCCTGGTGGTGGCGATGTATTTGCCCGTTTTTCATCTGGGCGATGCCATTGGTGGGGCGGGAGGGTGAGAAACGCTGGCGCAGCACAGGCGCCAGCGAAGCCGATTACAGGCTATTGAATATCCGGTTCTCTTGTTCCTGAACGCGGATAAAGGTCGTCCGTTTGGTCAGCTCTTTCAGACGCGAAGCGCCAACATAGGTGCAGGCTGAACGCAGGCCGCCAAGGATATCGCGAGCAGTATTGTCCACCGGGCCACGCAGCGGCAGCTTAACGGTTTTCCCTTCCGCCGCGCGGTATTTCGCGACACCGCCCACATGGCGCGTCATTGCCGACTCGGAGCTCATGCCATAGAACAGCATGAATTTTTCCCCGTTCTCTTCAACGATAGTTCCGCCGCTCTCTTCATGGCCCGCCAGCATGCCGCCGAGCATCACGAAATCGGCGCCGCCGCCGAAAGCTTTCGCCACATCGCCCGGCATGGTGCATCCGCCGTCGCTAATGATCTGGCCGCCCAGGCCATGTGCCGCATCAGCGCACTCGATCACGGCGGAGAGCTGCGGATAGCCGACGCCAGTTTTGACGCGGGTAGTGCAGACGGAACCTGGGCCAATCCCGACTTTCACAATATCGGCGCCGGAGAGGATCAGCTCTTCGCACATTTCACCGGTGACCACGTTCCCGGCGATAATGGTTTTCTGCGGCCAGGCTTCACGGGCTTTCGCCACAAACTGCACAAAGTGCTCAGAGTAGCCGTTAGCCACATCGATGCACACAAAGTTCAGCTGCGGATTCTGAGAGAGGATCTGTTGGGTCTTTTCGAAATCGGCATCGGAAGTGCCGGTGGAAACCATCACATGCTTGAGGACGTCTGCGGATGCGCCCTGTACAAACGCCTGCCATTCCTCAACGGTGTAGTGCTTGTGTACCGCAGTCAGAATACCAAAAGTGGCCAGCGCTTTCGCCATACTGAAGGTGCCGACGGTATCCATGTTGGCCGCAATAATTGGCACACCGGACCAGGTCTGGCCTGAATGTTTAAAAGTGAATTCACGTTCCAGCTCAACATCAGAACGGCTTTTGAGAGTAGAGCGTTTCGGGCGGATAAGAACGTCTTTGAAACCAAGCTTCAGATCTTCTTCAATACGCATGTGCGAATTCCTGGGGTTAATTGCATTATTGTGAGAGCACAACTCCAGTGACGTTATCATACGCACGAATCAGGCCTGCGCAAGACTGCGATTTTCACTTTTTTTACGCTACAATCGTATAAATTTACCTGGTGAATGGAGAAAAAAGCACTTATGCCTTTCCCCGCCAGCGTATTATTTTTAACCATTTGATTTGCTTGATTAAAAGAAACAAAATAGCGGGCGGCGATCCCGGTTGACACGTGACTATCACGATATGATCACTATCACCTCTCCGACGTGCGGCCAGTCATCGCTGTCTGAATGCAAAAAATACGAGCAATCCGTTTCAGGGTCAGAAGATATGGGGTACACAGTCGCGTTAACAGGTGGGATCGGCAGCGGTAAAAGCACTGTCGCCGACGCCTTCGCGCAGCTCGGGGTTAACGTTGTTGATGCCGATGTTATCGCCCGCCAGGTAGTCGAACCTGGCACCCCAGCGCTCCAGGCCATCGCCAGCCACTTTGGGTCGCAGATGATTGCCCCCGACGGCACGCTGAACCGCCGCCTGTTGCGGGAAAAAATTTTTGCTCACGTGGAGGATAAAGCCTGGCTTAACGCGCTGTTACATCCGCTGATCCAGCAGGAAACGCGCCGCCAGATGCAGGCTGCTACCTCCCCTTATCTCCTCTGGGTCGTACCTTTGCTGGTCGAAAACCGCCTGTCCGGCCAGGCCGATCGCGTACTGGTCGTCGATGTGCCAAAAGAAACGCAGATCGAACGCACCATGCTGCGTGACAAGGTCAGCCGCGAACATGCTGAACATATTCTTGCCGCTCAGGCCACGCGCGAGCAGCGCCTGGCCGTCGCGGACGATGTTATTGAAAACACTGGCACGCCGGATGCAGTGGCATCGGATGTTGCCCGCCTGCACGAAAAGTATTTAACGCTGGCATCGCAGGCCGCCTCACAGGAAAACTCGTAATGCATACCCCCGTTCTGTTTGAACATCCTCTTAATGAGAAAATGCGTACCTGGCTGCGCATCGAATTTCTGATCCAGCAGATGGCTTTCCATCCGATGATTGCCACTCATGCCGATGCGCTCCATTTTTTCCGTAACGCCGGCGATCTCCTGGATGTGCTGGAGCGTGGCGAGGTGCGTACCGACCTGGTTAAAGAACTGGAGCGCCAGCAGCGCAAGCTCCAGTCCTGGGCAGAAGTGCCGGGCGTCGATCAGGAGCGTATTAACGAGCTGCGCCAGCAACTGAAACAGTCCTCCAGCACCCTGATGGCCGCGCCGCGTATTGGTCAGTTTCTGCGGGAAGATCGCCTGATTGCGCTGGTGCGTCAGCGCCTGAGTATTCCAGGTGGCTGCTGCAGCTTCGATTTACCGACCCTGCATATCTGGCTCCATATGCCACAGGCGCATCGAGACGAGCAGGTGGCCAGCTGGCTTACCAGCCTCGATCCGCTGGTACAGTCCCTGAACCTGATCCTCGACCTGATCCGTAACTCTGCGCCGTTTCGTAAACAGACCAGCCTCAATGGTTTTTACCAGGATAATGGCGATGATGCTGACCTGCTACGCCTGCGTCTCGATCTGGCTCACCAGCTGTATCCGCAGATCTCCGGCCATAAGAGCCGTTTCGCCATCCGCTTCATGCCGCTGGATAGTGAGTATGGGATCGTGCCGGAGCGCTTTGATTTTGAACTGGCCTGCTGCTAAGGAGATAACATGTCTGAAGAGACCATCGTCAACTGCCCGACCTGCGGCAAAAACGTGGTGTGGGGCGAGCAGAGTCCCTTTCGTCCATTCTGCAGCAAGCGCTGTCAGCTGATCGACCTGGGAGAATGGGCCGCAGAAGAGAAGCGTATCCCCAGCGCGGGCGATCTCTCCGACAGCGATGAATGGAGTGAACAGCAGCCCTGATTTACCGACATGCTAACCCGATAATTATCGGGTTAGCATCGTAGCCTGATGCTCAGCCCTGGGCGATGAGTTTGCTAATAACCGGTTCATTCGCCGGGGGGAACGCCTCTGGATCCAGTGTTTGTCCCGCCATCCACCGCCCCGGCTGCCCTTCTTTACCCCATGGCTCGCCTTGCCAACTTTCCACAAGGAAAAACCACAGCGTTATATGGCGGTCAGGGAACTGATACTCCAGCTTATCAAATAGCGTTGCAGACCTTACCGTAATTCCAACCTCTTCCTGCAGCTCGCGAATTAGCGCCTGCTCCGGCGTCTCATCAGATTCAATCTTCCCGCCCGGGAACTCCAGCTTATTCGCCATATGGGCATCAGCGGCGCGCTGGGTAATAAAGATTTCGCCTTGCGGATTGCGAATTATCCCGACGGCGATTTGCAGTTTTTTCATTGAATCAGCTCCATAAAAAAGGCGCAGAACTCTGCGCCTTTGTTTTTTTATCAGGCCTTAGCTCAGACGGCCGTGGCACTGTTTATATTTTTTACCGGAACCGCACGGACAGGGATCGTTACGCCCCACTTTACGCTCGCCGGTTTGTGCCGCCAGATCCTCGGCAGCGGCCTCATCATCGCTCTGATGGCTGAGCTGCTGCATCTGCGCCAGGCGCTCGGCCTCTTCACGACGCTGCTGCTCCATCGCTTCAACTTCTTCCGGCATCCGCACCTGAACTTTGCTCAGGGTGCTGATCACTTCATACTTCAGTGACTCCAGCATCGCAGCAAACATAGAGAACGATTCGCGCTTGTACTCCTGCTTCGGATCTTTCTGCGCATAGCCGCGCAGATGGATACCCTGGCGCAGGTAGTCCATCGCCGCCAGATGCTCTTTCCACAGGGAGTCCAGGGTCTGCAGCATCACACCTTTCTCGAAGTGGCGCATCATCTCGGCGCCGACCACTTCTTCTTTACGCTGGTAGGTTTCTACCGCGCTCTGCAGAATACGTTCACGCAGGGTCTCTTCATGCAGCTCCGGCTCTTTATCCAGCCACTCTTTGATCGGCAGATCGAGGTCGAAGTCGTTTTTCAGACGCTCCTGCAGGCCTTCAATATCCCACATCTCTTCCAGTGACTGCGGCGGAATATGCGCATCGATAGTCGCTTTAAAGACATCTTCGCGGATGCTGTTGATGGTTTCGCTGACATCAGACACGTCCAGCAGTTCGTTACGCTGAGTGTAGATCGCGCGGCGCTGGTCGTTGGCCACATCATCATATTCCAGCAGCTGCTTACGAATATCAAAGTTACGGCTTTCCACTTTACGCTGGGCGTTGGCGATAGCCTTAGTCACCCATGGGTGCTCGATGGCTTCACCCGGTTTCATCCCCAGTTTGCGCATCATGCCGGACACACGATCGGAGGCGAAGATACGCATCAGGGCATCTTCCATCGACAGGTAGAAGCGGGAAGAACCGGCATCACCCTGACGACCCGCACGGCCACGCAGCTGGTTATCGATACGGCGTGATTCATGGCGCTCGGTACCGATGATGTGCAGACCGCCTGCGGCCAGAACCGCATCATGGCGCACCTGCCAGTCCGCTTTGATTTTTTCAATCTGTTCCGGCGTCGGATTTTCCAGCGCGGCGACTTCCGCCTGCCAGCTACCGCCGAGCATAATATCGGTACCACGACCCGCCATGTTGGTGGCAATGGTCACCGCGGCAGGGTAACCCGCCTGAGCAACGATATCCGCTTCGCTGGCGTGGAACTTGGCGTTCAGGACGTTGTGCTTAATGCCGGCTTTGGTCAGCTCGCGTGAAACCACTTCTGATTTTTCGATCGAGATAGTACCGACCAGCACCGGCTGACCAGCAGCGGTACGATCTTTAATATCTTCGATTATCGCCTGAATTTTTTCCGCTTCGGTCATATAGACCAGATCCGCCATGTCCTTACGGATCATCGGACGGTTGGTCGGCACGACAACGGTATCCAGCTTATAGATAGAGCTGAATTCGAAGGCTTCAGTATCCGCTGTACCGGTCATCCCCGCCAGTTTCTCGTACAGGCGGAAGTAGTTCTGGAAGGTGATAGAGGCCAGCGTCTGGTTCTCGTTCTGGATCTCCACGCCTTCTTTGGCTTCAACCGCCTGGTGCAGACCATCGGACCAGCGGCGGCCTTGCATCGTACGGCCAGTGTGCTCATCGACGATGATAACTTCGCCATCTTTAACGATGTAGTCAACGTCGCGGGTGAACAACGCATGGGCACGCAGCGCGGCGGTCACGTGGTGCATCAGCATGATGTTGGTCGGGGAGTACAGCGACTCACCTTCTTCCATAATGCCTTCCTGCACCAGCAGCTCTTCGATCAGTACCAGACCGCGTTCGGTCAGGTTAACCTGGCGGGCTTTCTCATCAACGGAGAAGTGGCCTTCACCGGTGAAGGTATCCGAATCCTCTTTTTCCTGACGGTTCAGGTGCGGGATGATTTTGTTTACCTTGCGGTACATTTCAGAGCTGTCTTCCGCCGGGCCGGAGATGATCAGCGGGGTACGCGCTTCGTCGATCAGGATGGAGTCCACCTCATCCACCAGCGCATAGTGCAGTTTACGTTGAACGCGCTCTTCCGGGCTGAAGGCCATGTTGTCGCGCAGGTAGTCGAAGCCGTATTCGTTGTTGGTGCCGTAGGTAATATCGGCAGCGTAGGCTTCACGCTTCGCCGGCGCTGGCAGACCGGACATATTGATGCCCACGCTCATGCCAAGGAATTCGAACAGCGGACGGTTGTTTTCGGCGTCACGCTGCGCCAGGTAGTCGTTGACGGTGACCACGTGAACGCCTTTACCGGTCAACGCGTTGAGATACGCTGGCAGGGTCGCAGTCAGGGTTTTACCTTCACCGGTACGCATCTCGGCGATACAGCGATCGTTAAGCACCATACCGCCCAGCAGCTGGACGTCGAAGTGGCGCATGCCGAACACGCGCTTACTGGCTTCACGAACGACGGCAAAGGCTTCCGGGATCAGGTTTTCCAGCACTTCGCCTTTTTCCAGGCGCGCGCGGAATTCAGCAGTTTTCGCTTTCAGCTCGTCATCAGAAAGTTTTTCCATCGCCGGTTCCATACCGTTGATGATATTGACAACTTTGCGCATACGACGCAGCGTACGGTCGTTACGGCTGCCGAAAACCTTGGTTAACATTTTAATAAGCATAATAAAATCTCAAACGCCCCGCGGTGCGGAGTCACAAAAAATAGGATGGTCCGTGGTTATTTTCAGCTGAGACGTTGAGGCCCTGCGCGGATCCCCGCCACCTGGCTAATCCAGGCACTCACGCGGAACGCAGAATATGAGGAAGGGATGTAAGCCACCTGGCGGATCACCACCGGCGGCGTACTGTCCTGGGTCAGCAGCGCGCTGAGCGTATCGAGCAGCGCCAGATGCTGGGCCTGCAGCGGGGACGACTCTTCCGCCACCGGCAATGCCTGCGGCGCCATCGCGAAGGAGAGATGACGAATGACGGTGCGAATGGCGTGCTGATGCCAGTAGTCGACGGTAAAGTTTGGCCGACGATTGCTCTCCAGCAGCGCCAGCTGGGAGAAATTGACTTTGCTCGGATTGTGGTTGCTGGCCGTCGCCTTCGCCGGCGTCGCGGTTTCATGGCTGTTGCTAAGCGCGGGCAGGCCAAAGCTGGCCGCGACCATCCCCAACAGGAGATGCGGCCAAAAATACCGTCTGCCAAACTGTCGCCAGCGCGTCAGCAATCCACTCACTTTTATTACCTTTCGTTGGTATACCCGTTATCGTTCAGGCTGCCTCTTAATTAGCGTTTTTTGCAGGACACCCTGACATCCACGGGGTAAAGCAACCCGGAGAAATAATTTTGCGCTCAAATACTAACATTATTACCGCGCTGAGGCAGCATGAATGAAGGCGATTGCCCGGGGAAAACGCTTAATAAAACAGCGAACGCACGCTAATTATTGCCCGGCAATCACTGCGAAAAATAACTGGAAGGGGTTATAAAAGAAAAACGACTGGTTCCCTGGTCGGAGAGAGTACCAGGTTACCAGTCGAATTTACTGAATGGTCAGGCTTACGCCAGAACCATCGACGGTGCGCGGAACGCCATAGGCAGTTTTGCGTCGTCTTCGAAGGTCACATACTCCCAGGCTTCCTGTTTTGCCAGGACCGCCTGCAGCAGTTTGTTATTCAACGCGTGACCCGATTTGTACGCCGTGAATGCGCCGATAATGTTGTGACCACACATAAACAGGTCACCGATCGCATCCAGCATTTTGTGGCGAACAAATTCGTCTTCAAAGCGCAGACCGTCTTCGTTCAGTACGCGATAATCGTCAACAACGATGGCACAATCGAAGCTGCCGCCCAGGCACAGGCCGCGGGACTGCAGATATTCGATATCGCGCATGAAACCGAAGGTACGCGCACGGCTAATCTGACGCATGAACGCATCGGCCGAGAAGTTCAGCGTATAGCGCTGGGTGCTGGCATCAATCGCCGGATGGTTAAAATCGATGGTGAAATCCAGCGAAAAACCATTGTACGGTTTGAATTCAGCCCATTTGTCGCCATCTTCGACGCGAACAGTCTCTTTGATACGGACAAATTTCTTGGCGCAGTTCAGTTCATCGATGCCGGCGTCCAGCAACAGATAAACGAACGGAGCCGCACTACCGTCCATAATCGGGATTTCCGGTGCATCGACTTCAACAATAATGTTGTCGATACCCAGGCCAGCCAATGCGGCGTTCAGGTGTTCAACCGTAGAAATCCGCACGTCATGCTCATTAACCAGGCAAGTACAGAGCATGGTATCACGCACAGATTTGGCATCAGCCGGAAAATCTACCGGTGGATTCAAGTCGGTGCGACGATAGATGACCCCGGTATTTGCCGGCGCAGGGCGTAACGTCAGTGTGACTTTCTTGCCGGTATGCAAACCGACACCAGTCGCCTGAACGATACGTTTAAGAGTCCTTTGTTTGATCATCGTATAATCTCGCCAATTTACCTATCCAACCGAAGTGTACACCACTATCGGGAGGCCAGTTTAGCACAAAGAGCGCAGATGCCCAACTTCCAGTCGATTCTTAATCGGCTTGCTTACGCAGGAAGGCTGGGATATCCAGATAATCCGGCTCTTTCGCGGTTTGCGGCGTATTGTCGTTCACCACTTTTGCTGCCGGCTTCTGCTCTTGCGTCAGCGGCGACATGCCGTGCTGCTGGTAGCGATCCATCACCGGCTGCTGAACCTGTTTGTTGGTCACCAGGGTAATTTCCGGACGCTTGTCCATGCCGATACCGGTCGCCACCACGGTCACGCGCAGCTCGTCGTTCATATCCGGGTCCAGAGAGGTACCGATAACCACGGTCGCGTTATCCGACGCAAAGGCACGGATGGTGTTACCCACGGTTTCGAACTCATCCAGACGCAGGTCGAAGCCCGCAGTGATGTTAACCAGTACGCCGCGCGCGCCGGACAGGTCGATATCTTCCAGCAGCGGAGAAGAGATAGCCATTTCAGCCGCTTCTTCCGCACGGTCTTCACCACTCGCCACGCCGGAGCCCATCATCGCGTAGCCCATTTCTGACATCACGGTACGGACGTCCGCGAAGTCGACGTTCATCAGGCCCGGACGCGTAATCAGTTCGGCGATACCCTGCACCGCGCCTTTCAGTACATCGTTTGCCGCGCCGAACGCGTCGAGCAGAGAAATACCACGGCCGAGTACTTTCAGCAGCTTGTCGTTCGGGATGGTGATCAGTGAGTCAACGTGCTTGGACAGCTCGGTGATCCCCTGCTCAGCAAACGCCATGCGCTTCTTGCCTTCAAAATTAAACGGCTTCGTGACCACCGCAACGGTGAGGATACCCAGATCCTTCGCCACTTCCGCAACCACTGGCGCCGCACCGGTACCGGTACCGCCGCCCATGCCAGCCGCGATAAACACCATGTCTGCGCCATCAAGGGCCGCACGCAGCGCTTCGCGGTCTTCGTCCGCCGCATTACGGCCGACTTCCGGGTTCGCGCCAGCGCCCAGACCTTTGGTAATACCGCTACCGATCTGGATAGTCTGGCCAACAGCCGTTTTACGCAGCGCCTGCGCATCGGTGTTCACCGCGAAGAATTCAACACCCTCAATGCGCTCGCGCACCATGTGTTCAACGGCGTTACCGCCGCCACCACCGACGCCGATGACTTTAATCACCGCGTCGTTGGTCAGTTCCATAGGTTCAAACATAGTTTCTCTCCGTCTTGTGCCTGTCGCCTGAGAACGCTAATTGTCTGCGTTCTCTTAAAAAATTAAAACTCTTTTCGCAGCCAGCTGTTGAGTCGTTTAATCCACGAGCCCACTGACGCCGTCACGCGTTTTTCGACTTCCGCTTCACCACTCAAATGTGACTCTTTGCCGTAGTGCAGCAGCCCAACCGCCGTCGAATAATACGGCTCCTGGGCGTAATCCGTTAAACCGGTGATGTTCAGCGGCGCGCCAATACGCACCTGGGTATGGAAAACCCGCTGCGCACAGGCCGCCAGGCCTTCAATTTGCGCCGCGCCGCCGGTTAACACAATCCCTGCCGCCAGATGATGTTTGACACCCTGCTGGCGGAGCTGTTCCTGCAGCTGCAGGATCTCTTCGTTGACCAGATTAAGCAGCTCGGTATAGCGCGGTTCAATCACCTCTGCCAGCGTCTGACGCTGCAGGCTGCGCGGCGGACGTCCGCCTACGCTCGGGACTTCGACGTTTTCGTCTTTACCGACGATGGAACCTAATGCGCAACCGTGACGAACCTTAATTGCTTCGGCATCGCTCGGCGGCGTACCAAAGGCATAGGCGATATCGCTGGTCACCACGTTCCCGGCATACGGGATCACTTTGGTATGACGCAGCGCGCCGCCGGTATAGACGGCGATATCCATTGTACCACCACCGATGTCCACGACGCAGACGCCCAGCTCACGTTCGTCTTCTGTTAATACCGAATAACTGGCCGCTAACCCGGCGAAAATAAGTTGGTCAACTTTCAGACCGCAACGTTCCACCGCTTTAACAATGTTTTTCGCCATATCGTTATGGCAGGTAATCAGATGCACCTTCGCCTGCATACGCACACCAGACAGCCCTACCGGATTTTTAATCCCTTCCTGGTAGTCGATGGCATATTCCTGCGGAATGACGTGCAGGACGCGATGTTCATCGCGGACGCGAACCGACTTCGCGGTGTGGACCACGTTCTCAACGTCATCCAGCGTCACTTCTTCTTCCGAAATCGGTACCATCCCGATTTCATTCTGACAGCTTATATGTTTACCCGAAAGTGCCAAATAAACTGATGAAATCTGGCAATCCGCCATCAGTTCGGCCTGGTCGATGGCGCGCTGTACGCATTTCACCACCGACTCGAGGTCGTTCACACCGCCTTTATCCATACCACGTGATGGGCAACTGCCCACGCCGATGATATTAATCATGCCGTCGGGCAGAACTTCCCCTACTAAAGCGGCCACCTTAGCGGTGCCAATCTCCAGTCCAACTACCAGTTTTCTGTCCGTCGCCTTGATCATTGTTGTTCTGCCTGTGCCTGATTCTGTTGTTGATTAGTTTCCTCTGCGGGAGCAGGTACCCAGCCCACTGCCGCACCCGAGTCATAACGCAAATCAACGTAGCTAATCCGTTTGCCGTCGGTCTGCGCCTGCTGCTGAAGAACCGGGTAGAGTTCCATAAAGCGCTGAAGCCGTTTCATGGTATCGCCACGGCCAAGGTTGAGCTTAATGTCATTATTAAGCGTCAACTGCCAGGAGCGACGGGCGGTCATCGCCGCCACTTTCAACGTGAATTTATCCTTTGCCAGCACCTGCCCCATGTCACGATACCCTTGCAGCACTTCGTTCTCACTGCCTTCCGGGCCGTATAACATCGGTAAATTCTGTTTACTGGTGCGATCCGCCGGTACGCTGAAGGCATTTCCTTCTGCATCCACCATATGTTGATCATTCCAGCGCGCAATCGGCACATATTCAACCAGATGAATCTTCAATTCATCGGGCCACTGCTTACGGACGCTCGCCTGCTTAATCCACGGCAAGCGTTCAATTTGACTCTGAATGATGTTCACATCCTGAGTCATAAAAGTACCTGGTGAACCCAACGCCAGAATCGCCTGGCGGATGTCATCATTGCGCGTATAGTGACGCTCGCCGGTCACCACCATCTTCGACAGCGGCAAGCGCTGCGCATCTTCCATCCAGCCAAGAACCATCCACCCGCTGACCAGCACGGTAAACAGCACCGCCAGCAGGAAAACGATCCCTGCCAGCCGCGTTCCATTACTCCGACGCGAAGAAGAAACGTCCTCTTCATGGTTCCGCGTATTCAGCGCAGCCTGCGACATATCACCCCGCCAGGTCCAGAATTCGTACAACAAGCTGGGAGAAGCTCATTCCTGCCTGACGCGCCGCCATCGGTACAAGGCTATGGCTGGTCATGCCCGGGGAAGTATTTGCTTCCAGCAGATAAAACTGGCCATCGCTGTCCAGCATCACGTCAATACGGCCCCAGCCTTTACACCCCAGAACATTCCAGGCTTTAAGCACCAGGCTCTGGATGTCTGACTCACGCGCGGGATCTTCAAATCCAGGGCAGAAATATTGCGTCTCATCAGACAGATACTTCGCCTCATAATCATAGAAGGTTCCCGCGGCCTGGATACGTATTGACGGTAAAATTTCTTCACCGACGATGGCGACGGTAAATTCCGGCCCACTAAGCCATTTTTCGACCAAAACTTCATCATCATGCTGAAAAGCCAGCGCCAATGCACTCGGTAAATCACAGCTTTCGCTGACTTTTGACATCCCGACGCTGGAGCCTTCACGGCTCGGCTTGATGATGACCGGCAGGCCCAGCGCCGCAATCTGTTGTTCAACAGCAGCAGAAAGTCCTGCAGTAAACTGTGCGCGGGTCAGCGCGACCCACGGCGCGACCGGTAATCCCGCCCCCTGCCACAGCCATTTGCTGCGCAGTTTATCCATCGACAGCGCGGAGGCCATCACCCCGCTGCCGGTATAAGGCAACTGGATCAGATCCAGCAGCCCCTGCAGCGTGCCATCTTCCCCGCCGCGGCCATGTAGGGCAATAAACGCTTTCTTAAAGCCCAGATTTTTTAACTGGGTAATATCGACGTCGCGCGGGTCGATCGGATGAGCATCCACTCCGCCTTCGCGCAGCCCGGCCAGCACCGCGGCGCCTGAATTCAGCGACACTTCACGTTCAGCGGAGGTTCCACCGAAAAGCACCGCGATTTTATCAGCCATGGCGCTCTTCCTCCGTTTTTTGCGGAGCCAGTTTGATTTCAGCCAGGTGACGGGCAATTTTTCCGATATTGCCCGCGCCCTGCACCAGCACTAAATCGTTACCGGTCAGCACCGACGCCAGCATCTCCGCGGCCTGGGCCGGGTCAGAGACCAGGATCGGGTCAACTTTACCGCGACCGCGAATGGTACGGCACAGTGAGCGGCTATCGGCGCCCGGGATCGGCGCTTCACCCGCCGGATACACATCCAGCATCAGCAGCGCATCGACCTGGGTCAGCACGTTGGCGAAATCGTCATACAGATCGCGGGTACGGGTATAACGGTGCGGCTGGAACAGCATCACCAGATTTTTATCCGGCCAGCCAGCGCGCGCGGCTTTGATGGTGGCGTCCACTTCCGTCGGGTGATGTCCGTAGTCATCGATAAGCATCGCACTGCCCGGCTTGCCGTTGACTTCCGCCAGCGGAAACTCGCCAAGAAAATCAAAGCGGCGTCCGGTTCCCTGGAAACTTTCCAGCGCGCGCAGGATCGCCTGGTCGTCAATCCCCTCTTCCGTCGCTACGGCCACCGCCGCCGCCGCGTTCAATGCGTTATGGCGTCCCGGGGCATTGAGCGTGACCTGCAGGATCTCTTTATCCTGACGCACCAGGCGGAAATGACCTTGCGCCCCAAGCTGACGGTAATCCTCAACGCGAACGTCGGCGTCGTCGCTAAAACCGTAGGTGGTGATCTGCCGGCCGACGCGCGGCAGCAGTTCACGGATCACCGGATCGTCCACGCACATCACCGCGCGTCCGTAGAACGGCAGGTTGTGCAGGAAATTAATAAAGGTCTGCTTCAGATTCTCGAAGTCGCCATGGTAGGTATCCATATGGTCGGCTTCGATGTTGGTCACAATCGCGACCATCGGCTGCAGATGCAGGAACGACGCATCACTCTCATCCGCTTCCGCAATCAGGTAACGGCTATGGCCGAGACGGGCATGCACGCCCGCCGCTTTCACCAGCCCGCCGTTGACGAAGGTCGGGTCAAGTCCGGCTTCGGCGTAAATACTTGAAACCATTGCGGTGGTGGTGGTTTTGCCGTGGGTTCCGGCAATCGCGATCCCGTGACGGAAGCGCATCAGCTCCGCCAGCATTTCCGCACGGCGGATCACCGGGATGCGCGCTTCGTGCGCGGCAACGATTTCCGGGTTATCCGCGGAAATCGCGCTGGAAACGACCACAACGCTGGCATCGCGCACGTTTTCCGGGCGATGGTTGAAATAAATAGTGGCGCCAAGCTGCGACAGCTGCTGGGTCACCGGATTCGGCGCGAGATCGGAGCCGCTGATCTGGTAACCTTCATTAGCCAACACTTCGGCAATACCGCCCATACCGGCACCGCCGATGCCGACAAAGTGAATGTGCCGGACGCGACGCATCTCGGGCACTATGGAACGCAGTTTTGCCAAATCTTGTGTATTCATTCTTTACGCCATCAACTTCTGTCATTCGGGCGGTGAAAATCACCGCAATTAGCGCGCCAAAGCTACGGCGCTGACCTCTTCTGCTACTCGCTCGGTAGCGTCCGGAATCGAAGCGCCACGCGCTCGTTCCGCCATATCCAACAGCGTTTCCCGATCCCAGCTCGCCAGGGTAGAGGCAACCGCCTCTACCGTGAACTCAGGCTGTTCGAGAATTTTCGCCGCGCCGGCTTTCTCCAGCGGCAGCGCATTCCAGTACTGCTGACGATCTTTGTGCTGGAACGGTACAAACAGCGCCGGTAAACCGGCGGCAGCGATTTCGCTGACCGTCAGCGCGCCGGAACGGCAAACCACGACATCTGCCCAGGCATACGCCGCGGCCATGTCATCAATAAATTCCGTCACTTTATGCTGCGGCTGCCCCGCAGCGGCATAGGCCTGCTGCACGGTTTGCTGGCCGCCTTTACCGCTCTGGTGCCAGATGGTCACCGCATCGCCAAGCTTCGCCGCCACCTGCGGCATGGTCTGGTTCAGGACGCGCGCGCCCTGAGAGCCACCGACCACCAGCACGCGAATCGGTCCATGACGCCCCACCAGACGCTGACCCGGCAGCGGCAGCGCCAGTACGTCGGTGCGCACCGGGTTCCCGACAACGTCCGCATGCGGGAACGCACCGGGAAACGCCTGCATCACTTTCTTCGCAATCTTCGCCAGCCACTTGTTAGTCAGGCCGGCAATACCGTTTTGCTCGTGGAGGACCACCGGGATCCCCAGCGACCACGCCGCCAGACCGCCAGGCCCGGAGACATAGCCGCCCATGCCCAGCACCACATCCGGCTGGAAACGCTTCATGATCGCTCGCGCCTGACGCCAGGCGTTGAAGATACGCACCGGCGCCAACAGTTGCGCTTTTATCCCTTTGCCACGCAGGCCGGAGATACGGATAAAATCAATCTCGATGCCGTTTTTCGGCACTAAATCCGCTTCCATACGATCGGCGGTACCCAGCCAGCGAACCTGCCAGCCCTGGTCCATTAAATGGTGCGCGACCGCCAGCCCCGGGAACACATGCCCACCGGTTCCGCCCGCCATCACCATCAACCGCTTTTCCTGACCGCTCATCGAACACCCCGCGTAAACGCCTGGGCTTTTTCCAGACGCGTTTCATAATCAATTCGCAACAACAACATGATGGCTGTCGACATAATCAGCAGACTGGAACCACCATAACTGATCAGCGGCAGCGTCAGACCTTTGGTCGGCAGCATTCCCGCCGCCGCACCGACGTTAACCAACGCCTGGAAGCTAAACCAGATACCGATGGCACAGGCGAGGAAGCCGGAGAAGCGATGGTCGATCTCCAGCGCTTTACGGCCAATCGACATGGCGCGGAAAGCGACGAAGAATACCATTAAAAGCGCCAGTACCACACCGATATAACCGAGTTCTTCGCCGATAATGGCGAAGATAAAGTCAGTGTGCGCCTCCGGTAAATACTCCAGTTTTTGCACCGAGTTACCGAGGCCCTGCCCCCACATCTCGCCGCGGCCGAAGGCCATCAGCGACTGGGTCAGCTGGTAGCCGCTGCCGAAGGGGTCTTCCCACGGGTTCCAGAAGGAAGTCACGCGGCGAATACGGTACGGTTCGGCGAGGATCAACAGGACCACCGCTGAGATACCCATGCCGATAATGGCGATGAACTGCCACAGCTTCGCGCCGGCGAGGAACAGCATCGCCAGCGTGGTGACGAACAGCACCACCACCGTACCGAGGTCAGGCTGCGCCAGCAGCAAGATCGCCAGCACGAAAATCACACCCATCGGTTTTAAGAACCCGCGCAGGTTGTTACGCACTTCGTCGGCTTTACGCACCAGATAGTTGGCGATATAGCAGAACAGCGACAGCTTGGTGAACTCCGCCGGCTGAATACGCAGCGGGCCAAGGGCGATCCAGCGCGATGCCCCGTTTACCGAGCTACCCACCACCAGTACGATCAGCAGCATCACAATTGAGGCAATCAGCATCGCGGTACTGTGGCGTTGCCAGAAGTCCATCGGCAACCGCAGCGTCACCAGCGCCAGGACAAAAGCCAGCACGATGTACAGGCCATCACGCTTGGCAAAAAGGAAAGGATCGCTCGCCAGGCGCTGTCCCACCGGCATTGACGCAGAGGTGACCATGATAAAGCCGATCGCCGCCAGGCCGAAGGTCAGCCACAGCAGCATCCGGTCATACATCACCAGACTGTCGTTATCTTTCGGGCGCGAGCCCATCACCCAGCCTTTCAGCGCGGCGAACAGCCAGGCGAAGATAAACATCCCCGGCAGTCGCGGCAGTCTCAACCGAGGCAAGCTCAGCTGCGGCATTCTCAGGCGTGGGAGAGAGAAACGCATCAACCTAACTCCTTCGCCAGACGGGCAAAAATATCGCCCCGTTGTTCAAAGTTCTTAAACTGATCCAGGCTGGCGCAGGCTGGCGACAGGAGGACCATATCGCCCGCTTTCACCAGGGGAGCAATCTGACGCATCGCCTGTTCCATGGTCTCAGTTTGTACCGCCACGTCCGGACGCAGCTCAGCGAGTTCGGCACCGTCGCGACCAAAGCAGTACAGGCGAATACGATCGCCGCCAAGGTAGCGCTTCAGCGGAGTAAAATCAGCGGACTTGCCGTCGCCGCCCAGCAGCAGATACAGCGTGCCATCCAGCTGCAGGCCGTTCAGCGCCGCCTCGGTGCTGCCGACGTTGGTCGCCTTTGAATCGTTAATCCAGCGGACGCCGTTGTGATCCAGCACCAACTGGAAGCGATGCGCCAGGCCGGTGAAGGTAGTCAATGCCTTCAGGCTGCTGGCCCGAGGCAGGCCTGCGGCATCGGCCAGCGCCAGCGCCGCTAACGCATTGCTGTAGTTATGCTGCCCGGTGATGGACATCTCTTTCACGTTGAGCACTTTCTCACCTTTGACCCGCAGCCAGGTTTCGCCCTGCTGGCGGTTAAGGTGGTAGTCACCGACATCGACACCAAAGCTGATGCAGCGATCGTCCGCGCCGCGTACCGGCATCGTGAGCGCATCGTCCGCGTTCACCACGCAGGTTTTTGCATTCTCGTAAATTCGCAGCTTCGCCGCACGATACTGCTGCAGCCCAAGCGGATAGCGGTCCATATGATCCTCAGTCACGTTGAGGATGGTTGCCGCCACAGCCTGCAGGCTGGAAGTGGTTTCCAGCTGGAAGCTGGAGAGCTCCAGCACATACAGCTCACGATCGGTGTCCAGCAGCATCAGCGCCGGCAGGCCGATATTACCACCCACGCCGACGTTAACCCCGGCCGCTTTCGCCATCTCGCCCACCAGGGTAGTGACGGTGCTTTTACCGTTAGAGCCGGTAATGGCGATAATCGGCGCCTGCGCTTCGCGGCAGAACAGTTCGATATCGCCAACGATTTCTACGCCAGCATCGGCCGCCGCGTTCAGGGAAGGATGGGCCAGCGCGATCCCGGGACTGGCGACAATCAGATCCGCCGCCAGCAGCCAGGTATCATTGAGCCCGCCAATATGGCTCTCGACCGATTCGGGTAGTTTATCCAGCCCCGGAGGCGCGACGCGGGTGTCCATTACACGCGGCGTCACGCCGCGCGCCATGAAAAAGTCCACGCATGACAGGCCGGTCATACCCAGCCCAATAATGACGACTTTTTTACCCTGATAATCTGCCATGATTAACGTACCTTCAGCGTCGCCAGGCCAATCAGCACCAGCATCAGCGAAATAATCCAGAAGCGCACGATAACGCGCGGCTCCGGCCAGCCCTTCAGTTCATAGTGATGGTGAATCGGCGCCATACGGAAGATGCGCTGACCGCGCAGCTTAAAGGAGCCAACCTGCAGGATCACCGACAGAGTCTCCACGACGAAAACGCCGCCCATAATCACCAGCAGGAATTCCTGACGCAGCAGCACGGCGATAATGCCCAGCGCGCCGCCGAGCGCCAGCGAACCGACGTCGCCCATAAAGACCTGCGCCGGATAGGTGTTAAACCACAGAAAGCCCAGACCCGCGCCGACAATCGCCGTACAGACGATCACCAGCTCGCCGGCATGGCGCAGATAGGGAATGTGCAGGTAGTTGGCGAAGTTCATGTTGCCGGTGGCCCATGCCACCAGCGCGAAGCCGGCCGCAACGAAGACGGTCGGCATAATCGCCAGGCCGTCGAGGCCGTCGGTCAGGTTGACGGCGTTGCCGGTACCGACGATAACGAAGTAAGCCAGCAGGATATAGAGCAGGCCCAGCTGCGGCATCACATCTTTAAAGAATGGCACTACCAGCTCGGTCGCCGGGGTGTCTTTCCCCGCCAGATAGAGCGCGAACGCCACGCCCAGCGCAATCACCGACATCCAGAAATATTTCCAGCGGGCGATCAGGCCTTTGGTATCTTTGCGCACGACTTTACGGTAATCATCAACAAAG
Organism: Klebsiella sp. G-Nf4; assembly: GCF_002810615.1. Taxonomy (NCBI): domain Bacteria; kingdom Pseudomonadati; phylum Pseudomonadota; class Gammaproteobacteria; order Enterobacterales; family Enterobacteriaceae; genus Klebsiella; species Klebsiella sp. G-Nf4. The sequence goes on from NZ_PION01000011.1 coordinate 141,295, forward strand.
CCGATGATCCCGTAGCCGATTAATACCGTCAGTACGCACCAGACGTACGGGTTGGAGGGGTAAGCCCACAGCAGAACGGAGACGGTGATCGCAGTGAGGATCATGATCCCCCCCATGGTCGGCGTGCCGCGTTTGCTGAAGTGGGACTCCGGACCGTCGTTACGTACGACCTGGCCGAAGGAGAGTTTTTGCAGACGGGCGATCATGCGCGGGCCCATCCACAATGAGATGAACAGCGCGGTCAGCAGGCTGACAATGGCGCGAAACGTCAGATAAGAAAAGACGTTAAAGCCGGAATAATATTTGACCAAATGTTCGGCCAGCCATACTAACATGTCCCAGTCTCCTGTAATGCGCGTACTACCTCTTCCATGGCGGCACTACGTGAACCCTTCACTAAAATGGTCATTATCTTGTGCTCCGCCAGCAGCTCGCGCAGGCGAGCCACTACTGCGGCTTTATCATTAAAATGTTTGCCCACGCCGCTGGCGCGGCTGATATCCGCGCTCAAGGTGCCGACGCTGAGAACGCAATCCAGCCCTGCCGCTTTCGCTGCCTCGCCGACTTCGCGATGGCAGGCCGCGCTTTCCGCGCCAAGCTCCGCCATATCGCCGACCACCATCGCCCGGAAGCCGGGCATCTCTGAAAGTACCTGCACCGCCGCGGTCATCGAACCAACGTTGGCGTTGTAGGAGTCATCCAGCAGCAGCTGGCTCTCCGTCAGCCGGATCGGGAACAGACGCCCCGGAACGGCCTGCAACTGCGCCAGACCGGCTTTTACCGCCGCCAGATCGGCGCCTACCGCCATCGCCAGCGAGGTCGCCGCCAGCGCGTTAGCGATGTTATGGCGTCCCGGCAACGGCAGCAGTACGTCAACGTTGCCGGCTGGGGTCTGCAGCGTAAATTCGGTACCGTGGCTGGTGATCTGCACGTTGGTCGCCGTGAAGTCGCTGTTGGCCGCATTCGGTGAGAAGCGCCACACTTTGCGATCGCCAATCACCGTCTGCCAGTTCAGCCAGTCGTTATTGTCGGCATTGAGAATAGCGATGCCATTTTCCGGCAGACCGGTATAGATTTCGCCCTTCGCCTTCGCCACGCCTGCCAGCGAGCCGAAGCCTTCAAGGTGCGCCGCAGCGAGGTTGTTGACCAGCGCCGCTTCCGGACGCGTCAGGCTGACGGTCCAGGCGATTTCGCCCTGGTGGTTGGCGCCGAGTTCGATCACCGCGTACTGATGCTCTTTGGTCAGACGCAGCAGGGTCATCGGTACGCCGATATCGTTGTTCAGGTTGCCGGCGGTATACAGCGTGTTGCCGCACTGGCTAAGAATCGCCGCGGTCATCTCTTTGACCGAGGTTTTACCGGACGAGCCGGTCAGGGCGACGACCCGGGTCGGTACCTGCTGACGCACCCAGGCGGCTAACTCACCGAAAGCCTGGCGGGTATCTTTCACGATCACCTGCGGGAGATCGCAGGCCAGCGGACGACTCACCAGCAGTGCGCCAGCGCCAGCGGCTTTCGCCTGTTCGGCAAAATCATGAGCGTCGAAACGCTCGCCTTTCAGCGCCACAAACAGGCAGCCCGCCGTCACTTTACGGGTATCGGAGGTCACCTCGTCGATAGCGATGTCGCTACCCTGCCGTTCGCCATGGGTGATCGCGGCGAGCTGGCTTAACGTAAAGCGAATCATGCTACCGCTCCCAGCAGACGCGCGACGGTGACGCGGTCGGAATAATCCAGACGGCGATTGCCGACGATCTGGTAATCTTCATGGCCTTTACCCGCCACCAGCACCACGTCGTTCTCTTTCGCCTGCATCACAGCGTTAGTGACCGCTTCCGCGCGGCCTTCCATCACCTTCGCATGACCCGCATCGAGCATCCCGGCCAGAATATCGTTGATGATCGCCCGCGGCTCTTCAGTACGCGGGTTGTCATCAGTGACCACCACGATGTCGGCAAATTCTTCAGCGATAGCGCCCATCAGCGGACGCTTGCCTTTATCACGGTCGCCGCCACAGCCGAAAACGCACCACAGCTTGCCGCTGCAGTGCAGGCGCGCGGCCTGCAGCGCTTTTTCCAGCGCGTCAGGGGTATGGGCATAATCCACCACCACGGCCGGTTTACCCGGCGCGCTGAACACTTCCATACGGCCACATACTGGCTGTAAACGCGCTGCGGTTTTCAGCAAATCGGCCAGCGGATAGCCCAGCGCCAGCAGCGTGGCCAGCGCCAGCAGCAGGTTGCTGACGTTAAAGGCGCCCATCAGGCGGCTTTCGATTTCACCCTTACCCCAGCTGGAGTCAAACTGGATGGTCGCGCCGCTGTCGTGATAGTTAACCCCGGTGGCCTTCAGCCAGCGGCCGTGGCAGTTCGGATTGATATGATCTTCCATCGACACCGCCACCGCATCCGGCAGTTTCGCCAGCCAGCGACGCCCGACTTCATCGTCAGCATTGACGATGGCCTGACCGCAATGATGGGTCGAGTACAGCAGCCATTTCGCCGCTTCGTAGTGCTCCATGTCGCCATGGTAGTCGAGGTGGTCGCGGCTCAGATTGGTAAACACCGAGGCGGCAAACTGCAGCGCCGCCACGCGGTGTTGCACCAGACCGTGGGAAGAGACTTCCATCGCGCCGAAGGTTGCCCCCTGCTCGACCAGACTGGAGAGCACATGCTGAACGTCTACCGCAGAACCGGTGGTATTTTCGGTCGGCACGACTTTATCCAGCAGGCCGTTGCCAACGGTACCCATCACTGCGCTGGTTTCGCCGAGCAGTTTCGCCCACTGCGCCAGCAGTTGGGTGGTGGTCGTTTTACCGTTAGTACCGGTGACGCCCACCAGACGCAGCTGTTGCGATGGCTGGTGATAAAAACGCCCGGCCAGCGCCGATAGACGTTCGTTAAGCTGGCTCAGGTAGATAACCGGCACGCCGTGCATTTCACGGATCTCACCGTCTTCAGCCTCGCCCTGCGCTTCAGCAATAATGGCAGCCACACCTTGCGCTATCGCCTGCGGGATATAACGACGCCCGTCCGCCTGATGACCCTGTACCGCGATAAAGAGATCGCCGGAAGCAGCCACCCGGCTGTCCAGCGTCATCTCTCGCAGAATGCGCTCCGGTGCGTTTGGCACCCACGGAGCGAGTAGGTCGCGCAAATTACGATCTGCCACCTGTTCCCTCGCCTTGATTAATTACAAATTCACTTTTTTCGCCCGTTGCCAGCGCATCCGGCTCGATGTTCATGGTGCGCAATACGCCGCCCATGATGGCACCGAACACCGGCGCGGAAACGGCGCCACCGTAGTATTTACCTGCCTGCGGGTCGTTGATCACCACCACCAGCGCGAAGCGCGGATGGCTGGCGGGCGCAACGCCTGCGGTGTAAGCAATATATTTGTTGATATAGCGGCCATCCGGCCCCACTTTTTTCGCCGTACCGGTTTTAATCGCGATGCGATAGCCTTTGATCGCCGCTTTCACGCCGCCGCCGCCGGGCAGCGCCACGCTTTCCATCATATGAACGACGGTACGAACGAGTGAATCCGGGAAGACGCGCTCGCCCGGAACCGGTGGATCAACCTTGGTAATCGACAGCGGGCGATAGATGCCATAGCTGCCAATCGTTGCGTAGACTCGCGCTAACTGTAACGGGGTTACCATTAGCCCATAGCCGAAAGAAAAGGTGGCCCTCTCTATGTCAGACCACCGTTGTTTTTGAGGATATAAGCCACTGCGTTCTCCGACCAACCCCAAATTGGTCGCCTTTCCAAGCCCAAAACGTGAGTAAGTATCTACTAACGCTGAGGACGGCATCGCTAACGCCAGCTTAGAAACACCGACGTTACTCGACTTCTGTAGCACCCCGGTCAGGGTCAATTCGCTGTAGCGCGCCACGTCTTTGATTTCGTGGCCGTTAATTCGATAGGGAATGGTATTCAGCACCGTATTTTCGTTAACGATGCCGCGCTGAAGCGCCGTCATCACCACCATCGGTTTCACCGTTGAACCCGGTTCGAACACGTCGGTAATGGCGCGGTTACGCATGGTATCTTTGGAGGTGCCCGCGAAATTATTCGGGTTGTACGATGGGCTGTTGGCCATCGCCAGCACTTCGCCGGTGTTAACGTCTACCAGAACGGCAGTACCTGACTCCGCTTTGTTAAAGGCCACGGCGTTGTTCAGCTCGCGATAAACCAGCGCCTGCAGGCGCTCGTCGATACTCAGCGCCAGGTTGTGTGCCGCCTGGCTGTCGGTAGAAGAGATGTCTTCAATCACACGGCCATAGCGGTCTTTACGCACGATACGTTCGCCCGGCTGACCAGTGAGCCATTTATCAAAGCTTTTTTCGACCCCTTCAATCCCCTGGCTGTCGACGTTAGTGAAGCCAATGAGGTGAGCGGTTACTTCTCCGGAAGGATAGTAACGACGGGACTCTTCGCGCAGATGAATGCCTGGCAGCTTCAGCTTTTTGATGTAGTCGGCCATGTCAGGGTTAACCTGACGCGCCAGATAGATAAAACGCATCCGCGGATTGGTGTTGATGCGCGTTGCCAGCTGATCCAGCGGCATATTGAGGGCATCCGCCAGCGCCTTCCAGCGCGTATCCAGGGTGACCCCGCCGGCATCATGGAGTTCCTTCGGATCGGCCCAGATAGCCTTCACCGGCACGCTGACCGCCAGCGGCCGCCCGGAGCGGTCGGTAATCATCCCGCGCGCGGTAGACACTTCCTGTACGCGCAACGAGCGCATATCGCCCTGACGCACCAGCATATCGGGGCTGACCACCTGTAGCCAGGCGACACGCCCCAGCAGGAAAGTCAACGCCAGCAGAATACAGCCGCACAGCAACGCAAAACGCCAACTGATAAAGTTGGCCTGTTCTTCCTGACGCTTTGCTTTTGGCGTTTTTGGCGCTGCTTTCATCCGTCGCAATAATCCTTATTTCTGTACAACGATATTTTCTTGTGATGGATCGACGTGCTGCATCTGCAACTTCTCGGTCGCGATCCGCTCAACCCGACTGTGATCGCCGAGTGCGTTCTCTTCGAGGATCAGGTTGCGCCACTCAATATCCAGGGCGTCGCGTTCCAGAACCAGTTGTTCACGCTGCGCGGTCAACAGGCGCGTATGGTGCGCGGTGGTGACCACGGTAATCGCCGTAATAATGATGCAAATGAACAGGCAGAGTGGCAGTTTCCCAAACCGCAGAAGGTCGTCCCCGATCACGCCAGGCAAAGCATGGCGCTCGTTGCTTCCAATCGACCCTTTAACCTTGCTTAAGGCCTCTGTCACTCTGCCGATCATGCGTTCGTCCTCTCTGCGATACGCAGCACTGAACTACGGGCACGTGGATTCTCTGCCACCTCTTCTTCGCCCGGCATCAACTTGCCTAGTGCTCGTAACTCACGGCCGCCCAGTTTTTTGAGCTGCGCTTCGGTCATCGGTATTCCCGCCGGAACCTGCGGACCGCGGCTTTGTTCACGCATAAAGCGTTTCACAATGCGATCTTCCAGCGAATGAAAACTAATGATCGACAGCCGTCCACCCGGGGCCAGCACGCTGAGCGAGCTTTTTAGCGCCTGCTCTATCTCCTCCAGTTCACTGTTTACCCAAATGCGCACCGCCTGGAAGGTACGGGTCGCGGGATGTTTGTGCTTATCTTTTACCGGCATCGCGGCGGCGATGACCTCCGCCAGCTCTTTGGTGCGGGTCATCGGTTCAATACGATTACGCTCCACGATCGCGCGGGCGATACGTTTGCCAAACCGCTCTTCACCAAAGGTTTTAATCACCCAGGCAATATCCGCTTCCTCGGCGGTTTGTAGCCATTCGGCCGCAGACTGACCGCGCGTCGGATCCATGCGCATGTCCAGCGGACCGTCGCGCATAAAGGAAAAGCCGCGTTCCGCATCATCCAACTGCGGAGAGGAGACGCCAAGATCGAGCAGAATGCCGTCGATCTTACCGGTAAGATTGCGCTCGTCGACGTAGTCAGCGAGCTGTGAAAAAGGACCATGTACGATGGAAAAGCGGGGATCATCGATGGTTTTTGCGACAGCAATCGCCTGTGGATCGCGATCGATTGCCAGCAAACGTCCTTCCGCTCCCAGCTGGGAGAGGATCAGGCGCGAGTGACCGCCGCGGCCAAAGGTACCATCAATATAGATACCGTCTGGACGAATATTGAGGCCATTGACGGCTTCATCCAGAAGTACCGTAGTGTGTTTAAAATTTTCCATCATTTTTATAAGGACAAATCCTGCAGGCGCTCCGACAGTTCACCGGTCGCGGACTGCTCAGCGTCGATATCTTCCTTGACCCGTTGATACCAGGTCGTTTCATCCCACAGTTCAAACTTATTAAACTGCCCGACCAGCATCACTTCTTTTGTCAGCCCGGCATGCTGCCGTAACACCGGCGCGATGAGCAATCGTCCGGCATTATCCATCTGACATTCGCTGGCATGACCCAGAAGCAGACGCTGCACGCGCCGCTCAACGGGATTCATGCTCGATAAACGCGACAATTTCTGCTCGATGATTTCCCATTCAGGCAATGGATAAAGCAGCAGGCACGGGTGATGAATGTCAATGGTGCACACCAATTGACCGGCAGCGTCCTCGATCAGCCCATCGCGATAACGCGTTGGCACGGCCAGGCGGCCTTTGCTGTCGAGATTGACCAACGTTGCTCCACGGAACATGCCAGCCTCACCCCTTTTCGCCACTTTATCCCACAAATTCCCACCAGAAGGAGTTTACGGAGCGGAGGAAAAGCTTGTCAAGCCAGCACGGATGCCAACAGAGCTCAAAAACCCATTATTTACAGCCGACATTAGCCCTGATGAAAAATTCATCAACAGGCGAGGCAAATTAACGTTATGAATACGTGTAAGAAAATAACCAACAAACTCGTAACAGTTATAAACAACAAAATATCTTCGGCGGGAAAATATAAAGTGTCAGTTTGCGACGCGAGCGGCATTTTAGGCCATTATGCCGGCCGTTAACAGTACCTGTTGCTGTCTGAAGGGCGGACCAGGCGCGGGATAAGGCAGGAGAGAAAGGTCGGGGCGAACAAAATGGGTGTTAATTCAGCAATTAACCCGGTGAATGTAACAAAATAATACAATTAAAGCCCGCTTAATCATTTTTTGTGTCCCGTTTTGAGTAACAAAAATGACTGCCAGCGAATAAAACAAAATAACGCGTAAAGAAGTTTAGGGATTTGTCTGAAATATATTCAGTTTTGCATTTTTAACGTCAGTTGCCTGATTAATCGCCAAAGGCCTGCTTTCCGGCAGGCCCGCCAGGAATAATCCTGGACGCTGGCGATATAGCACCCTTAACGGCGATTCAGGCTACCGCGACGGTAAAGATTACGGCGAATACGGCTCAGGCCCGGCTTTGGCTTGCGCGGTTCATCGAGGCTGGCAAGGACGATCTCCAGCACCCGCTCAGCGACATCGCGATGGCGCTGAGCCACCGCCAGCACCGGGCACTGCAGAAAATCGAGCAGCTCATTATCGCCGAAGGTGGCGATCGCCAGCTCAGAGGGCAGTTTGCCCTCGCGGCGCAGCGTCACATCCATCACTCCCTGCAGCAACGGGAAAGAGGTGGTAAACAGCGCCTGGGGCATCGGATGGGTTTCAAGCCATTTCTCAAATAGCTGAGCCGCCGCTTCGCGCTCATAGCTGTTGGCATAGAGATAATGCACCTCACGCGGATCGTCCTGCCAGGCTTTGCGGAAGCCCTGCTCGCGCAGGAAGCTCACCGACAGTTCCGGCAGCGCACCGAGATAAAGTACCGTTTCGCCAGGGAAGGTCCGCAGCTCGGCAGCGAGCATTTCAGCGTCATCCTGATCAGCGCCGACCACACTGGTGAAATGCTCGCGGTCAAGGGCGCGGTCAAGCGCGACAATAGGAAAAGGATCGTTAGCCCAGCGTTGATAGAAAGGGTGCTCTGGTGGCAGCGAGGTGGAGACGATAATAGCGTCAACCTGGCGCTGCAGCAGATGCTCAATGCAGCGCATCTCGTTATCGGGTTGATCCTCAGAGCAGGCAATCAGCAGCTGATAGCCGCGCTGACGCGCCTGACGTTCCAGATAATTTGCAATGCGGGTATAGCTGGTATTTTCCAGATCCGGGATCACCAGACCGATAGATCGTGTGCGTCCTGCACGCAGGCCAGCAGCGACCGCATTCGGATGATAGTTGTGCTCTCGCACCACAGCCATCACCTTCTCGACCGTTTTGTCACTTACGCGGTACTGCTTCGCTTTGCCATTAATCACATAGCTCGCGGTGGTTCTTGAAACACCGGCCAGCCGGGCGATTTCATCCAGTTTCACAATTGCCCCTTGGGTAAGAAGTGCCAAACATAACCATTATTCAGGTATGGAACCCTTTTTATAACATCTAAGCGCAGAATAGTTAGCGCAGCAACCGCTTTCGCTTACAGTTCCTACTGATTTCGCAAAAAAAAAGCCCGACAGTCGCTGCCGGGCTATTTTTGCATCAGTTCCCGATCCTCAGCGCATGATTTTATCACCGCGAGACAGGCCGACCACACCGGAGCGAGCGACTTCCACGATCCGAGCGACATCACGCAGCGAGGCCAGGAAAGCATCAAGCTTATCGCTGGTCCCGGCGAGCTGAACGGTATAGATAGAAGGCGTCACATCGATAATCTGCCCACGAAAGATTTCGGTGTTGCGCTTCACTTCTTCACGGCCATAACCGCTGGCCTGTACCTTCACCAGCATGATTTCGCGTTCGACATGGGCCCCCTGCCCCAGCTCGCTGACCCGCAGCACATCCACCAGCTTGTGCAGCTGCTTTTCAATCTGCTCGATCGCTTTTTCATCGCCCACGGTCTGGATGGTCATTCTGGAGAGCGTAGGGTCGTCCGTCGGCGCCACAGTCAGGCTTTCTATATTATAGCCGCGCTGGGAAAAGAGGCCGATAACGCGGGACAATGCGCCCGATTCGTTTTCCAGTAATACCGATAATATCCGGCGCATAATCAGGTCCTCTCCGTTTTGCTCAACCACATCTCATCCATGCCGCCGCCGCGGATCTGCATGGGGTACACATGCTCACTGCCGTCGACGGTGACATCGACAAACACCAGCCGGCGCTGGCGCACCTGCTCCAGCGCTTCAGCAAGCTTTGACTCCAGCTCCTGCGGCTCGCTAATGCGGATCCCGACGTGACCATAGGCTTCCGCCAGACGCACAAAGTCCGGCAGCGACTCCATATAGGACTGCGAATGGCGTCCGGAATAGAGCATATCCTGCCACTGCTTCACCATCCCGAGATAGCGGTTGTTAAGGTTGAGCACCAGTACCGGCAACTCATACTGCAGCGCAGTAGAGAGTTCCTGAATGTTCATCTGGATACTGCCGTCACCGGTCACGCAGACCACCATTTCGTCCGGCAGAGCCATTTTGACCCCCAGCGCAGCCGGTAAGCCAAAGCCCATGGTGCCGAGGCCACCGGAGTTAATCCAGCGCCGCGGCTTGTCGAAGGGGTAATAAAGGGCGGCGAACATCTGGTGCTGGCCCACATCGGAAGTGACGTAGGCATCGCCCTGGGTCAGCCGCCAGATAGTTTCAATCACCGCCTGCGGTTTGATTTTATCGCTCTGGTCGTCGTAGCGCAGACAATGGCGGGCACGCCACTGCTCGATCTGTTGCCACCAGTCGCGAATGTCGTCCAGCGGCTGCTGCGTCTCTTCCTGGTCCAGTAGCTCCAGCATCTGCTCCAGTACCAGCCGGGCATCACCGACGATCGGCACATCTGCCGGCACGGTTTTCGAGATCGAGGTCGGATCGATATCAATATGCAGCACTGTCGCGTTCGGACAGTACTTGGCCAGATTGTTGGTGGTCCGATCGTCAAAGCGGACGCCGACGGCGAAAATGACGTCCGAATGGTGCATGGTCATGTTGGCTTCATAGGTGCCGTGCATACCCAGCATCCCCAGCGCCTGCGAGTGCGTCGCCGGGAAAGCGCCAAGCCCCATCAGGGAGGAAGCAACCGGCAGCTTCAGCTTTTCCACCAGCTCACGCAGCTGGGGTTCGCAATGCGCATTGATCGCCCCGCCGCCGACGTAAACAACCGGCTTACTCGCCGCCGCCAGGGTCTGCAAGGCGCGTTTAATCTGTCCCTTATGGCCGCTGGTAGTCGGGTTATACGAACGCATACTCACCGCGTCCGGCCAGGCGTACGGCAGCTTTTTCGCCGGATTGAGAATATCTTTCGGCAGATCGACCACCACCGGTCCGGGGCGACCGCTGGCCGCCAGCCAGAAGGCTTTCTTCAGGACACCGGGAATATCTTCCGTCTGCTTCACCAGGAAACTGTGCTTCACCACCGGACGGGAAATTCCCACCATGTCGCACTCCTGGAAGGCATCGTAACCGATCAGCGATGTTGCCACCTGCCCGGAGAGGATCACCAGCGGAATGGAATCCATATAGGCCGTCGCGATGCCGGTGATGGCGTTCGTGGCCCCTGGTCCTGAGGTGACCAGCACGACGCCAACCTCGCCGGTCGCCCGCGCCAGACCATCCGCCATATGCACTGCCGCCTGCTCGTGGCGAACCAGCACATGATCGATACCGCCAAGGGTATGTAACGCATCGTAGATATCGAGGACTGCGCCTCCGGGATAGCCGAATACTTGCTTGACGCCCTGATCGACAAGCGATTGGACGACCATCTCGGCTCCTGACAACATCTCCATGGTTTGCCTCCAGGCTTATTGTTTTACGACAGCGGAACTCAATTTCCGCGCGCTCGCACGATGCGGAGGAGAGACCCTCCGCACTGAGGTGAATGGACTGCATGCCACTACCATAACTGCTCGCCAGCAGGCAGGCAATTCGCCGCAGGGGATGTGTTCCCCCCGTAATAAGAAGAAAAGAAAGCGGAGAGGTGAAAATATGGTGGATTGCTTCAGAGATAAGAAAAGGGAATGGTAAATACTCGGAGAAAAGGCGTGATAGCAGGAATTGATCCATTTTTCACGAACCCGACGAGCGTCTCGCACAGGCCAAACAGAACAAAATTCTGCGTTATCGAATTTATATCATATAAAAAAAGGAGCCGAAGCTCCTTTCATCCTCGTTGCCATCGACTCAGCGCTTGCAAATATCCACCAGCAGCTCTTCCATCCACTGATGGCCTTTATCGCGGCCAGCCGCTTCATGCCACGAGAGATAGCAGGTCCGGCTGTTGACCTTCAACGGTAAGGGTAATATTTGCAGTGCTAATTTATCGGCAAACTCATTGGCCAACCAGCGTGGCGCAATGGCCACCATCTGGGTTTGCGATACCACGTTTAATACGCTGACCATCGCATTACCCTGATAGGCGATACGCGCCTGCTTATCGGCGGTGTCATACCACGGTAAACTGAATGAGGCATACCGATCGAGAGCCACCGTAGCATGCTCCTCACGATAAATATCCGCCTCCATCACCGGCCCGGAAATACGGGGGTGGTTGCGACTGGCCACCAAAACCATTTCGTCTTTGAATAACGGGACGCAGGCAAACTCAGGGCGACGGAACTCTTCATAACCGATCACAAATTCCGTTTCCTGGTAACGTAACTGATGTTCTGTATTTTGATTCAGCGCGGATTTAAAGACCAAATGAATATTGGGCGCGATCTCCGCAACTTTATTAAAAATAACCGACGTCAGGATGTTATCCAGCGGGCTGCAGACGCACAGATTGAAAACGCGCTCACTGCTTAGCGGTTCAAAACCAGAGCCCGGCAATTCGTTTTGTACCAGCTGTAGTGCCTGGCGCACAGAACCAAAAAGCTGATAGGCCCGCGCCGTCGGCTGAATACCGCGGCCATAGCGCACAAACAGCTCATCATTAAACATCACTTTCAGACGTGAAACCGCATTGCTCACCGCGGGTTGCGACATGCCGAGCGTATGGGCGGCACGGGTAATATTCTGCTCTTGCATCACCGCATCAAAAACGGTGAGCAGATTGAGATCAACCATCCGTAGTTGAGGTTTAACGACTTCCTGTCCGGGGGCTGTTTTATATTCTGGAGTTTCAATTAACATATCTAATTCCGCCGTCACGATGAATTCCCTTTACTAAACCACTATAATTAGCGTCGAAAATATCATTTATCATGCAAATGACATTTGCAAAATAGCAAAGGAGATTTTTAGGAATATATCAAGGCTATGAGTGGCAGTGAAAAAGCGGGATTACCAGGAAAATGAACCGCTCAAACCATACCAGTTACTTAATGATGATGAGTGTAACCATAATCCGTAAAAATAAAAACAACACCAATAGTTAACTGTAACTTAAGCAATAATAAAGTATTTTAGTTTTAACACCATATTATTAACAAATACTTATCATTGAAAAATAATCCGCTAATGAGCAAATACATTCACAAGGAAAATAAATATAATATTTTCATTCAGATAGCTTTTTTTTGCCGCCTCGTTCATGGCACATCGTGGGCGATGCGTTGAATGCAAAGCACTTTTTCAAATGAAACAAATGAGGACGCGCCTCCCTTTGTCCAAAATAGGATCTTCGGCAAAACAGGGCTTACATCAGCACAATTTGCTAATTCACATCGTGAGCCAATAACGCTTTTTCCGTGCCAGGGGTTGACTTTAAAACGGCTATCCAGTAACTCTAAAAGCATAACGATTTCATCTGGAGTTTGACGCAATGATTCGCACCGCTCGTATCACCAGCCTACTACTACTAAACGCATGCCATTTGCGCGGTAGGCTGTTGGGCGACGTTCAGCGTTAAGTCATCTTCCAGCAAGACTATAAAACCCGCGCCTTGGCGCGGGTTTTTTTATGCTCGTCAACAAGGCGCCAGGACACAGACTAAGGATCCAAACCATGAGCCAGCAAGTCATTATTTTCGATACGACCTTACGTGATGGCGAACAAGCGTTACAGGCAAGCCTGAGTGTCAAAGAGAAGCTGCAGATCGCTCTGGCCCTTGAGCGTATGGGGGTCGACGTAATGGAAGTCGGTTTCCCGGTCTCGTCCCCGGGCGATTTTGAATCGGTGCAAAGTATCGCGCGCACCATCAAAAACAGCCGTGTTTGCGCTCTGGCGCGCTGCGTTGAGAAAGATATTGATGTAGCAGCGGAATCCTTAAAGGTGGCTGAAGCTTTCCGCATCCATACCTTTATTGCGACCTCGCCGATGCATATCGCCACCAAACTGCGCAGCACGCTGGATGAAGTGATTGAGCGCGCGATCTATATGGTGAAGCGGGCGCGCAACTACACTGACGATGTCGAATTCTCCTGTGAAGACGCTGGCCGTACGCCGATTGCCGATCTGGCTCGCGTCGTCGAAGCGGCGATCAACGCTGGCGCCACCACCATTAATATCCCGGACACCGTCGGCTACACTATGCCGTTCGAATACGCCAACATTATCAGCGGCCTGTATGATCGCGTGCCGAATATCGACAAAGCGATTATTTCCGTCCACACCCATGATGATCTGGGCATCGCCGTCGGTAACGCCCTCGCCGCGGTCCACGCCGGTGCACGCCAGGTAGAAGGCGCGATGAACGGTATCGGCGAACGCGCCGGTAACTGCGCGCTGGAAGAGGTCATCATGGCGATCAAAGTGCGCAAAGACATCATGAACGTGCACACCAACATTAATCATCATGAAATCTGGCGCACCAGCCAGACCGTCAGCCAAATCTGCAATATGCCGATCCCGGCCAACAAAGCCATCGTCGGCACCGGCGCCTTCGCCCACTCCTCCGGCATCCACCAGGACGGCGTGCTGAAGAACCGCGAAAACTACGAAATCATGACCCCGGAATCCATCGGCCTGAACCAGGTACAGCTGAACCTGACCTCCCGCTCCGGCCGCGCGGCGGTGAAACACCGGATGGAAGAGATGGGTTACCAGGAGAGCGATTACAACCTGGATCATCTGTACGACGCCTTCCTGAAGCTGGCGGACAAAAAAGGCCAGGTCTTCGATTACGATCTGGAAGCGCTGGCGTTTATCAACAAGCAGCAGGAAGAGCCGGAGCATTTCCGCCTGGACTACTTCAACGTCCAGTCCGGCTCCAGCGATATCGCCACCGCTTCAATCAAGCTGGTCTGCGGGGATGAAATCAAAACCGAAGCCGCTAATGGCAACGGTCCGGTCGACGCCATCTACCAGGCTATTAACCGCGTGACAAACTACAACATTGATTTAGTGAAGTATGGCTTAAGTGCGAAAGGCCACGGCAAAGACGCCCTGGGCCAGGTGGATATCGTCGTTGACTACAACGGCCGCCGCTTCCACGGGGTGGGTCTGGCCACAGATATCGTTGAGTCGTCAGCAAAAGCCATGGTTCACGTGCTGAACAACATCTGGCGCGCCGCCGAAGTCGAAAAAGAATTGCAACGCAAAGCTCAGAATAAAGAGAACAATAAGGAAACCGTGTAATGTCGAAGAATTACCATATTGCCGTTTTGCCGGGTGATGGCATTGGCCCGGAAGTGATGAACCAGGCGATGAAAGTACTGGAAGCCGTGCGCCAACGTTTTGCCATGCACATTACCACCAGCCAGTATGACGTCGGTGGGGCGGCTATTGACCGTCAGGGGACTCCCCTGCCGCAGGCGACCGTCGCCGGATGCGAACAGGCGGATGCGATCCTGTTCGGCTCCGTTGGCGGCCCGAAATGGGAACACCTGCAGCCCGCCGAGCAGCCAGAGCGCGGTGCGCTGCTGCCGCTGCGTAAGCACTTCAAACTGTTCAGCAACCTGCGTCCGGCCAAACTGTATCAGGGGTTGGAGGAGTTCTGCCCGCTGCGCGCCGACATCGCTGCCAACGGCTTCGACATTCTCTGCGTTCGCGAACTGACCGGCGGCATCTACTTCGGCCAGCCAAAAGGCCGCGAAGGCAGCGGTCAGCATGAGAAAGCCTTTGATACCGAGGTGTATCACCGCTTTGAAATCGAACGTATCGCGCGCATCGCTTTTGAATCCGCTCGTAAGCGTCGTCACAAAGTGACCTCCATCGATAAGGCCAACGTCCTGCAGTCGTCCATTCTGTGGCGCGAAATCGTCACCGAGATCGGCAAGGAGTATCCGGACGTTGAGTTGGCGCATATGTATATCGATAACGCCACCATGCAACTGATTAAAGATCCGTCCCAGTTCGACGTGCTGCTGTGCTCCAACCTGTTTGGCGACATCCTCTCCGACGAGTGCGCGATGATCACCGGCTCGATGGGTATGCTGCCATCCGCCAGCCTCAACGAACAAGGTTTTGGCCTGTATGAGCCGGCGGGCGGTTCCGCACCGGATATCGCCGGCAAAAATATCGCTAACCCGATCGCGCAGATCCTCTCTCTGGCCCTGCTGCTGCGCTACAGCCTCGACGCTGACGAAGCGGCGACCGCCATTGAGAGCGCCATCAACCGTGCCTTAGAAGAAGGGGTTCGTACCGGCGACCTGGCGCGCGGTACGGCGGCGGTCAGTACTGATGAAATGGGCGATATTATTGCCCGCTATGTCGCAGAAGGGGTGTAATCATGGCGAAGACGTTATACGAAAAATTATTTGATGCGCACGTAGTGTATGAGGCGCAGAACGAAACCCCGCTGCTGTACATTGACCGCCATCTGGTGCACGAAGTGACCTCCCCGCAGGCGTTTGACGGCCTGCGCGCACATGGCCGCCAGGTGCGCCAGCCGGGTAAAACCTTCGCTACCATGGATCACAACGTCTCGACGCAGACCAAAGATATCAACGCGTCCGGCGAGATGGCCCGCATCCAGATGCAGGAGCTGATTAAGAACTGTAAAGAGTTTGGCGTTGAGCTGTATGACTTGAATCACCCATACCAGGGCATCGTCCACGTCATGGGCCCGGAACAGGGCGTCACCCTGCCAGGGATGACCATTGTTTGCGGTGACTCCCATACCGCCACCCACGGCGCGTTCGGGGCGCTGGCGTTCGGTATCGGCACCTCCGAAGTGGAGCATGTGCTGGCGACCCAGACCCTGAAACAGGGCCGCGCGAAGACCATGAAAATCGAAGTTCAAGGCAAAGCGGCGCCGGGCATTACCGCCAAAGATATCGTGCTGGCCATCATCGGTAAAACCGGTAGCGCCGGCGGCACCGGCCATGTGGTTGAGTTCTGCGGCGAAGCGATCCGAGATCTGAGCATGGAAGGGCGTATGACCCTGTGCAACATGGCGATCGAGATGGGTGCCAAAGCGGGCCTGGTCGCGCCAGACGAAACCACCTTCAATTATGTACGCGGCCGTCTGCACGCGCCGAAAGGCAAAGATTTTGACGATGCCGTCGCGTACTGGAAAACCCTGAAAACCGACGACGGCGCGACGTTTGATACCGTGGTGACGCTGCAGGCGGCAGAGATTGCCCCGCAGGTGACCTGGGGCACCAACCCGGGCCAGGTGATCTCAGTGACGGATAATATCCCCGATCCGGCGTCATTCAGCGATCCAGTGGAACGCGCCAGCGCCGAAAAAGCGCTGGCCTACATGGGCCTGAAATCCGGGATCCCGCTGACGGATGTGGCTATCGATAAAGTGTTTATCGGCTCCTGCACCAACTCGCGAATCGAAGATTTACGCGCCGCGGCGGAAATCGCTAAAGGGCGTAAAGTGGCGCCGGGTGTCCAGGCGCTGGTGGTGCCGGGTTCCGGTCCGGTGAAAGCGCAGGCGGAAGCGGAAGGCCTGGATAAGATTTTCATCGAAGCCGGCTTTGAGTGGCGCTTACCGGGTTGCTCGATGTGTCTGGCAATGAACAATGACCGCCTGAATCCGGGCGAGCGCTGTGCCTCCACCAGCAACCGTAATTTTGAAGGCCGTCAGGGCCGCGGCGGACGCACGCACCTGGTGAGCCCGGCAATGGCCGCAGCGGCAGCTGTTACCGGTCATTTCGCCGATATCCGTAATCTGAAGTAAGGAGACCATCATGGCAGAGAAATTTACCCAACATACCGGCCTGGTGGTTCCGCTGGATGCTGCAAACGTCGATACCGACGCGATTATTCCCAAGCAGTTTTTGCAGAAAGTGACCCGCACTGGCTTTGGCGCCCACCTGTTTAACGACTGGCGCTTTCTCGACGATAAAGGCCAGCAGCCGAACCCGGATTTTGTGCTGAATTTCCCGCAATACAAAGGGGCGTCAATCCTGCTGGCACGTGAAAACTTCGGCTGCGGCTCCTCGCGCGAGCACGCGCCGTGGGCGTTGACCGATTACGGCTTTAAGGTCGTTATTGCGCCAAGCTTTGCCGATATCTTTTACGGCAACAGCTTCAATAACCAGCTGCTGCCGGTAACCTTGAGCGACGAGCAGGTCGACGAGCTGTTCAAGCTGGTGCAGGCCAACCCGGGCATGACGTTTGAAGTGGATCTGGAAGCGCAGGTAGTTAAAGCTGGGGATAAAACCTACAGCTTTAAGATCGACGACTTCCGTCGCCACTGTATGCTCAACGGCCTGGATAGCATCGGCCTGACGCTGCAGCACGGAGAGGCGATTTCCGACTATGAACGCAAGCTGCCGGCGTTTATGAATTAACCTTCGGGCCCGGTCATTTGACCGGGCTTTTTATTTTATCGTGACGGGAAATTGAGATCCCGCGCACAAAAAACAATATTCTCGCGCTGGTCGCCAGACCATTACGCTGACCTGTACTGAGAGATAAAGGCGAATCATTCCGCTTTCCTCCCCTTTCTCTGCGCTGTTTATGTATTATCCCTTCACTGCAAGTAAAAATAAGGTACGAGTGTTTAATATAAAAATATAAGAATGTGAAGGAAGCGTTAATCTCATAGAGAACCCCTATAGCTCAGAACAAAAAAAAGCATTATTTTTCGATTTTTCCCCTCGCTATCTTTTACCACAGAGAAATATTAACTAAGGACACGCCCGGGCCCCCGCATATCGGCCTCCCGGCCTCCTGTGGAGAGAAGAGATGAGCCACTACCCGCACCTTTTCAGTCCGTTGACCATCAACGGCATGACGCTTAAAAACCGCATTATCATGCCCCCTATGGGCACAAATATGGCCACGCTCAACGGCGAGGTCTCGCAGGAACAGCTTGAATACTACGAACTGCGGGCTAAAGGTGGCACCGGACTTATCACCATCGAAAATATCTGTATTGATTTTCCCTTCGCTTCCAATGGCACCACACAGCTGCGCATCGATAACGATCAATATATTCCGCGACTGTTTAAATTAACCGAAACCCTGCATAAACATGGCGCCTGCGTATCCATTCAGTTAAATCATGCTGGCGCTTCCGCTTATGCCTACCGCCTCGACGGTCAGACGCCGCTCTCCTCCTCCTCGACGCCCTCGAAAAAGAACGGAAATATTCCGCGCCCGATGACGCATGAGGAAATTTATCATGCCGTTGAAAAATTTGGTGATGCCGCGGAGCGCGTTCGTCGTGCGGGTTTTGACAGCGTCGAAATTCATGCCGGTCATTCCTATTTAATTAGCCAGTTTTTATCGCCGTTATTTAACAAACGCACCGATGAATTTGGCGGCAGCGTCGAAAACCGTACCCGGATATTAAGTCTGATTATCGATAAAGTGCGCGCCTGCGTGGGGCCGCGTTTTCCGGTCAGCCTGCGCATCAGCGCCGATGACTTCCTCAAAGGTGGCAATACCCTCGAAGATTCCCTGCGGATCCTTGAACTCTGCCAGGATAAGGTCGATATCATCAACGTCTCTGCGGCGCAGAATGACAACCTGAATCTGCAAATCGACCAGATGTCGCTGGAGGATGGCTGGAAGCGCTATCTTTCCCGCGCGGTGCGCGATAAATTCCATAAGCCCACGGTCATCGCCGGCAATATTCGCTCACCACAGGTGGCCGAGGATATTCTCGCCAGCGGCGATGCCGACCTTATTGCCATTGGCCGCGGCCTGATTGCCGAGCCGGAGTGGGTGCAGAAGGTGCAAGGCGGTAAAGAGCGCCTGATGCGCAAATGCATCTCCTGCAATATCGGTTGCGCTGACCATCGCATCGCCCGCTCGCGCCCGCTGCGCTGTTCGATTAACCCAGACATCATCCACGGCGATGCCTACAAAATGCGCCGCGTCAGTCGCGAAACGAACGTAGTAGTCATCGGCGCCGGCACCGCCGGGATGGAAGCCGCCTGCACCGCGGCGGAAGTCGGTTGCCATACCTGGCTGCTGGAGGCGAAAAACCACGTCGGCGGTCTCGCCAGCGATATCTCCCGTCTGCCAGAGAAAAAGCGCATCGCCGATTTCCCGCAGTTTATGAAAAATCGCATCGCCTCGCTGGACAACCTGATGCTGCAGGTCGGCAAACGTGCCGACGTGGCCTCAGTTTCCGCCCTGCATCCGCATCTGATTGTCAACGCCACCGGCTCAACGCCGCTGCTGCCGCCCATTGAAGGCTTGCGGGAAAACATTGATACCGCGGACGGCAAAGTCTTTTCCATTACCGGCATGATCGACAACCTGGCGAAATTTACCAATATCGAGGGTAAACGTATCGCCGTCGTCGGCGCAGGCGCCGTTGGCCTCGACGTTATCGAATACTTTACGGCACGCGGCGCACAGGCGGTATTAATCGAGATGCAGGACGCCGCCGGTCGCGACCTCGACATCATTACCAAAAATGCCATGTTGACCATGCTCGACGAGCACCAGGTCGAACAGCACATGAATACCCAACTGATGGCGGTCGCTGCTGACCATTTCCGGGTGAAAAATACACAGCAAACCTTCGATATCCCCTTTGACTATGGCTTTGTCTGCCTGGGGATGCGCGCCAACCGGACGGGTCTCGACGAGATCGAGCGCTGGGCCAATGCCAATAACGTCAAAATCATGAATATCGGCGACAGCCTGATGGCGCGGCGCATTATCGACGGCATCCGCGAAGGCCGCAACGTGCTGGATACCCTGGAAGACATGGGTGCGCTGGGCAGCCGCGAAGCACAACGAATTCCCTTTCTAACTTATTGAGGATTTTTGTCATGGCAGAACGTATTACTGGACACACTGAGCTGATTGGCCTGATCGCCACCCCGATTCGCCACAGCATGTCACCCACCATGCATAACGAGGCTTTCGCCCATCTCGGGCTGGACTATGTTTATCTGGCTTTTGAAGTCGGTAATCAGGAGCTGAAAGACGTTGTGCAGGGCTTCCGGGCAATGAAGCTGCGCGGCTTTAATGTCTCTATGCCGAACAAAACCGAAATTTGCCAGTATCTCGATAAACTGTCGCCGGCGGCGCAGCTGGTCGGGGCGGTCAACACCGTGGTCAACGACGATGGCGTACTGACCGGGCATATCACCGACGGCACCGGCTATATGCGCGCCCTTAGCGAAGCGGGTATCGATATCATCGGCAAGAAGATGACCGTGCTCGGCGCCGGCGGTGCGGCGACCGCGCTCTGCGTCCAGGCGGCACTGGATGGCGTGAAAGCAATCTCCATCTTTAACCGCCGCGATAAATTCTTCGCCAACGCCGAAGAAACGGTAGCTAAGATCCGCAACAACACCAACTGCGAGATCCATTTGTTCGATCTCGACGATCATGACAAGCTGCGCGCCGAAATCGACAGCAGCGTGATCCTGACCAATGCCACCGGCGTTGGCATGAAGCCGTTCGAAGGCCAAATGCTGCTGCCGAACGACAGCTTCCTGCGCCCGGATCTGATCGTCTCTGACGTCGTCTACAACCCGCGTAAAACCCACCTGCTGGAAGTGGCGGAGAAAAAAGGCTGCCGCACCCTGAACGGTCTGGGGATGATGCTGTGGCAAGGCGCGCGCGCGTTCGAAATCTGGACGGGTAAACAGATGCCGGTTGATTACATCAAGAGCATTCTGTTCTAAGAGGCGAATGATGAAAAATAAATACATCCCTACTGCGGCAGGGCTGTATCTCAACTACCTGATCCACGGCATGGGGGTGCTTTTAATCACCCTCAACATGGCCCATCTTCAGGAACAGTGGGGAACAGATGCTGCTGGCGTATCCATCGTTATCTCCTCGTTAGGTATCGGCAAGCTGGCGACCATTGTGACCGGCTTTTTGTCGGATCGCTTTGGCCGTAAGCCTTTTATTTATCTGGGGATCCTCAGCTATCTAATCTTCTTTGTCGGCATCCTGCTGACTAAAAATATCTATCTGGCCTACGTCTTCGGCATTATGGCGGGCCTGGCGAATAGCTTCCTCGACTCCGGAACCTATCCGGCGCTGATGGAGTCTTTCCCGCACTCCGCCAGCCGGGCCAACGTGCTGATCAAAGCCTTCGTTTCCGCCGGGCAGTTCCTGCTGCCGTTCATTATCAGCTTCCTGATCTGGGCGAATCTGTGGTTCGGCTATTCGTTCGTGATTGCAGCGGGGCTGTTTGTCCTGAGCGGTATCTACCTGCTCAAAATGCCGTTCCCTGATAGCCAGTCGGCGAAAAAAGAGGAAACCTCCACGGCGCAGGCGGAAGCAACTGCCCGGCCGCAGGCCAATAAACTGGATATGGTGGTCTTCACCCTGTACGGCTACATTGGCATGGCAACCTTCTATCTGGTCAGCCAGTGGCTGGCGCAGTACGGTCAGTTTGTGGTCGGCCTGCCCTATGCCTCGGCGATTAAACTGCTTAGCATCTATACCGTCGGTTCGCTGGTTTGCGTCTTCGTGACCGCCGCCTTCGTCAAAGAGGTGTTCAGCTCAGCCATCGCCATGATCATCTATACTGGCCTGTCGATGATTTCGCTGCTGCTGGTGTGCCTGTTCCCGACGCCGATGATGGTCACCGGCTTCGCCTTTGTCATCGGCTTTGCCGCCGCCGGCGGGGTACTGCAGCTGGGAGCAACCATCATGGCGATGAGTTTCCCGAACGGAAAAGGCAAGGCAACCGGGATCTTCTACACCGCCGGCAGTATCGCCAGCTTCACGATCCCGCTGATCACCGCAAAGCTTTCGCAGATCAGTATCGCCAGCATTATGTGGTTTGATCTTCTGATCGCCGTAATCGGCTTTGTGATCGCCCTGTACATCGGCTATCGTCAACTGCAGGCTCGGGCGGCACAAAAAGTGTCCCGCACCGCAGTCACCGCCTGAGGTTCAACGCGAACAATAATGGATACCTACATGACAAATGCAGTAACCGTAAAGAACATAACCTTTCAGGAAGGGGAAACCCTCATTTGTGTACCGCTGATCGGCAAAACCCTGGATGAGATACTGGGTAACGCCCACGGCCTGGTTGACGCCGGGGCCGATATTATCGAGTGGCGCGTTGACCACTTTACCCAGGTCAGAGACATGACCCAGGTGATGACCGCGCTGGCGGAAATCCGTGGCGCGCTGAAAGCGCTCCCGCTGCTGTTCACCTTCCGCAGCAAAAAAGAAGGTGGCGAAACCGAGATCAGCGACGAAGCATATTTCACGCTCAATCGCGAAGCCGCGCGCAGCGGACTGGTTGATGTTATCGATATCGAGCTATTCAATGATGAAGCGCAGATCCGCGCGCTGGTTGACGATGCGCATGCCGCGGGCGTCAAGGTGATCATGAGTAACCATGATTTCCACAAGACCCCCGCTCAGGAAGATATTATCTATCGCCTGCGCCGCATGCAGGATCTGGGTGCCGACCTGCCGAAGATCGCGGTGATGCCGCAGTCGCCGCAGGACGTTCTGACCCTGCTCGCCGCCACGCTGACCATGAAAGAAAAATATGCGACTCGCCCGCTGATTACCATGTCGATGGGGAAATCCGGTGGCGTTAGCCGGGTGACCGGGCGCTTATTCGGCTCGGCGATGACCTTCGGCACCGTAGGACAGGCTTCTGCGCCAGGACAGATCGCCATCGCCAAACTACGTGAAGTGATGGATATTCTCTCCTGATGCCCGAATGGCCCGGAGGCGATCTCCGGGCCATCCGCTAACAGAGATTCTGGCTGTCGTGGATAACCACATTTTTAAATGACTGTAGCGCCGGGGAAAGTAGCCGATCTTTCATTGTCGCCAGATAGATGTAACGTGGGGGGATGGTGTTTTTAATCTTCAGGATGTGAACGTTGTAATAGGAGAGCGCAGAGATCCGCGGCATAATCGCGATCCCATAGTCAATACTGACCAGCCCGGCCATCGCGGTATCCTCTTCCACGTAGCAGGCGATCTCCGGTACCAGCTTTTGCTGCATAAACACATTATCGATAAACGGACGTAAACCGCTATTCTCTGAAAAATAGATATAGGGATAATGAATCGTCTCTACCAGATCGACCTCATGTTCATACAGGCGGGCCAACGGATGATCCTTCGCCGTGACCACCACCAGCTCCTGCTGAATAACAGGAATAAAATCGATATCCGGCTCATCCGCAATATAAGAGCAAATCGCCAGATCGACTTTGCCAGCTTTCAGCTCCTGCAATAGGGTCAGCGATGTCCCCTGAGTAAAAGAAAAAGTAACGTTGTGACATTCAGGTGAAAGAGAATATTGATTAATTAACTGCGGAACAACATATTCGCCCATCGTGTAAATAAAGGCGATGCGAATATTCTCTTTATTCTCGGCGCCATTTTTTTGTAATGTCATCCGGCCATTCTCCAGCGAGGCCAGCGCATCTTCGACATACGGCAAAAAACGCTTGCCGTTTTGCGTAATTTTAACGTTCCGTCCCTGTCTGGCGAACAGCGCGACCCCTAACTCCTTCTCCAGCTCCGATATCGCATGGCTTAGCGAGGGCTGGGTGATGCACAGACTGGAGGCGGCTTCGGTGTAATGTTCGGTTTCAGACAGACGTTTAAAATAATAAAGTTGCTTTAGGTTCATTATTTTTGCCCGTATAATATAAGAATAAATGCACTGACGCTAATATACCATGCAAGCCACCAATAATGTGCGGGAGCGGGTAAATATCGGCGTTACATCAAATATTCTTTTGTGAAGCGTATGAATGTGCAACAAAGCGTTGCCATTCATAGATACTATCTATAGTTCCTGGAGATGTTTTTGCATGTGCGAATATATGCAAAAATATTTTAAACTTTAAAGGAACTCGCTATGAGTATGTCAAACTCTCAGGAAGTCCTCACTTCCTCATCGGGGACGAAAAAAAGAAGCCGCGTTCGGATAGTTATTTTACTGCTGTTGTCCGTCGGAACGATGATCAATTATCTCGATCGCACCATCCTGGGTATTGTCGCCCCACAATTAACCCAGGAAATTCATATCGATCCAGCGATGATGGGCATCATTTTCTCCGCCTTTGCCTGGACCTATGCGCTGGCGCAGATCCCTGGCGGGGTATTTTTAGACCGTTTTGGTAACAAGCTCACTTATGCCCTGTCTATTTTCTTCTGGTCGCTGTTTACTCTGCTGCAAAGTTTTACCCTCGGGCTGAAAACCCTGCTCCTCCTGCGCCTGGGGCTTGGCGTCAGCGAAGCGCCCTGCTTTCCGGCCAACAGCCGCATCGTCAGCACCTGGTTTCCCCAGCATGAGCGCGCGCGGGCGACGGCAACATATACAGTTGGCGAATATATAGGGCTGGCCGCTTTCTCGCCGCTGTTATTTCTAATCCTCGAACACCATGGCTGGAGAACGCTGTTTTTTCTCACCGGCGGATTAGGTATTTTATTTACGTTGGTATGGTGGCGTTTTTATCACGAACCGCATGAATCACGCACGGCTAATAAAGCAGAGCTGGATTACATCGGCGCAAACAACATTAACAATAAAATCCAGAACATTCCATTTAACTGGCGTGACGCCAGGCGTCTGCTGGGCTGTCGTCAGATCGTAGGCGCCAGTCTGGGTCAGTTCGCCGGGAACACTACGCTGGTGTTTTTCCTGACGTGGTTTCCCAGCTATCTTGCCAATGAGCGCCATCTTCCCTGGCTTCACGTCGGATTCTTCGCCACCTGGCCCTTCCTCGCCGCCGCAATCGGCATCCTCTTCGGCGGCTGGCTCTCGGACCGGTTGCTGAAGCGAACCGGCTCCGTCAACATCAGTCGAAAGTTACCAATAATTTCCGGTTTATTGTTGTCCAGCTGTATTATTGCGGCGAACTGGGTAAGCGCTAACAGCACCGTTATCATTATTATGTCGGTGGCGTTTTTTGGCCAGGGAATGGTCGGTCTGGGCTGGACATTAATTTCTGATATTGCCCCGGAAAATATGGCAGGCCTCACCGGCGGCATATTTAATTTCTGTGCCAATATGGCATCCATTATTGCGCCACTGATAATTGGCGTGATTATTTCCGCAACGGGTAATTTCTTTTACGCACTGATCTACGTCGGCCTGACGGCGCTGATCGGCGTGATTGCCTACATTTTTATCATCGGCGATATCAAGCGTATCGTCCTGGAGTAGTCAGCTTGCCCCGGCGACGCTGTACGCCGGGGCAAGGCGGTTTGTCAGATATCCTTCACCTTGCTGGTCAAAAACAGCGTCACCAGCGAAATCGCGGCGATCGTCCAGTAGACGCTGGCGTGGCCATAACTTTGCGACAGCGCCCCCTGCATCACCCCGGCGAGGATCACGCCGGTGGAAATACTGTTGGTGAACAGGGTGGTCGCTGCCCCCGCCCGGCCCGGCATTAAATCCTGGAACCACAGCATCCCGATCCCGGCGATAATACCGATAAAGACCGCGTTAAACAGCTGCAGGGCCAGCAGCGCCGTACGCTCATGAAACAGAATCAACCCGGCATAAAACAGCACACCGGCCGCGACCGCCGCCACCATCATTTTCCGTTTGCCAAAGCGCTTCACGTAGTAACCGGCGAGGATCATCGCCGGTATCTCCAGTCCGGCGGCAGTGCCCATCAGGATCCCGGCCAGGCTATCGGGAAGGCCGAGATCGCTACTGATCCACAGCGGCATATCAATGATATACATCGTGTTGCAGGTCCACATCAGCGTGGAGGCGATAAACAGCATGCGTACGTTCTTATCCTGCCAGCCGCCGGCCTGCACCAGCGCCGCCGCCTCTTCCGAAGGCTGTTCCACCCGCGGGACCGAGGGCAGTTTGATGGCAATCAGCGCCAGACTAATCACAAAGATGCCCGCCGCAATGGAAAACATGGTGGTAAAGCCATAATTGAGGGCCAGCATAAAGGCCAGAGGCGGGCCAATCACCCACGCCAGCGACAGCTGGGCGCGCATGATCGAGCTGAACATCACCACTTCCCGCGCTGAGCTGTCGGCATACTCCCGCGCCAGGGCGAAGAGCTGCGGCATCGCGGCATTGGCGATGGACGCCAGCATCACGCCGCAGGTAATTAGCGTCAGGTAGTGACGATTGAAGGCAAACAGCAGCGCATTGCCCACCGCCATCAGGCAGCAGAGCATAATTAACCGCCGCCGATCGCCGCGGCTATCGGAGCGCTTAGCCAACGCCAGACTCACCAGAATCCCGACAATAGCATTCACGGTGTAGAACAGGCCCACCCAGAACGGCTGCGCCCCTACTTCGCGGCTGAGAAACAAACTCAACGTCGGCGCCTGCAACGCGCCCGCCACGCCCATCATAAAAGCAACCAGCATAAAGGCGGCATAGACGCCGTTTAGCCGTCGCCCCATCGTCATCAACCACAGCATGAAATGTCCTTAACACACGCGAAGTAAACGAAAAAAGCCAGCAGAGGATTTCTGCTGGCGGGTGATTCTATACTCTATGGGTTTCATGTTGCAGGACAAAACGGTTAACCGTTTTGCACAGCGCTTGCGCTGGCCCTGAAAGGGTGAGCGTGGCCAAAACGTTAGGCCCTGAGCGCATCGACAGCGAAACGATCGGTCGCGGCCAACGCCCCTGCAGCGTGAAAAACGACGAGTATAACACCAATACTCAGTCACACATGATGTCTGCAAGTCAATGATCAGAGGCCTTTGACGTCACTCCCCACTGCATCAGTTCTCCCAGGATTTCCTGTTGTCGTCCTGCCATCAGGCGGGCCAGCCAGGACGCATCCTGCGTCGCAGAAAAATAGCGCTGGTAGAACGATTTTGCGGTAGACCTCATCATATTCACCTCCTCGCTTCATCGGGATTCATTATTGGCTTAATATGGGGAGTAATAAATTGCTGAGTTTTGCGCAGGAGTTCCCCTTTTATGTCTTCCAGCCGTCTGCAACAACAGTTCATCCGCTTATGGCAGTGCTGCGACGGCAAGTCGCAGGAGACCACCCTCAACGAGCTGGCGGAAATGCTGAGCTGCTCGCGCCGTCATATGCGCACCTTGCTCAATATGATGGAGTCCCGCGGTTGGTTGGCCTGGGAGGCGGAGGCAGGCCGCGGCAAGCGTTCGCGGCTGACCTTTCTCTATACCGGTCTCGCCCTGCAGCAGCAGCGTGCCGAAGATCTCCTCGAGCAGGATCGCATCGATCAGTTGGTGCAGCTGGTCGGCGATAAGGCCGCCGTCCGCCAGATGCTGATCTCTCATCTTGGCCGCAGCTTTCGCCAGGGGCGGCATATCCTGCGCGTGCTTTACTACCGTCCGATGAAGAATTTACTGCCCGGCAGCGCGCTGCGGCGTTCGGAAACGCATATTGCCCGGCAAATATTCAGCGCCCTGACGCGGGTAAATGAGGAAAATGGGGAACTGGAAGCCGATATTGCCCACCACTGGCAGCAACTGACCCCCACCCACTGGCGCTTTTTCCTCCGCCCGGGCATCCATTTTCACCATGGCCGTGAGCTGGAGATGGAGGATGTAATCGCCTCTCTGCAGCGCAGCAATGCCCTGCCGCTCTATTCACATATCGAACGCATCGAATCGCCCACCGCCTGGACCCTGGATATTCATCTGCGCCAGCCCGACCGCTGGCTGCCCTGGCTGCTGGGTCAGGTGCCGGCGATGGTGCTGCCGCAGGAGTGGCAGACCATGAACCACTTTTCCTCCATGCCGGTCGGCACCGGCCCTTATGCCGTGGTGCGTAACAATCAGAACCAGCTCAAGATCCATGCCTTTGAAGACTATTTTGGCTACCGGGCGCTGATCGATGAGGTGAACGTCTGGGTGCTGCCGGAAATTAGTGAAGAGCCCAATGGGGGCCTGACGCTGCAGGGCAATACCGAAAGCGAAAAAGCGGTGGAGAGTCGCCTGGAAGAGGGCTGCTATTACCTGCTGTTCGACTCGCGAAGCCCGCTGGGGGCCAACGACGCGGTGCGTCGCTGGTTAAGCTATCTGTTTCAGCCCGCCAACCTGCTCTACCATGCGGGCGAACACTACCAGGGCAACTGGTTTCCCGCCTACGGCCTGCTGCCGCGCTGGCATCACGCCAGTAACCACGCCTGCGAGAAGCCTGCGGGGCTGGAGACCGTCACCCTCACCTATTACCGCGATCATGTCGAACACCGGGTGATCGGCGGGATTATGCGTGACCTGCTGGCAGCGCATCAGGTGAAGCTGGAGATCCAGGAGCTGGAGTACGATGCCTGGCATCGCGGCGAGGTGGTCAGCGATATCTGGCTCAACAGCGTTAACTTCACCTTGCCGATCGAATTCTCACTCTTCGCCTATCTGTACGAAGTCCCGCTCATTCAGCGCTGCATCCCCATTGACTGGCAGGCAGACGCTTGCAACTGGCGCGCGGGAGAGTTTAATCCGGCCACCTGGAGCCAGCGGCTGCTGGCCGGGCAACATATCGTGCCGCTGATCCACCACTGGCTGATGATTCAGGGGCAGCGCAGTATGCGCGGCGTACGGATGAACACCCTCGGCTGGTTCGACTTTAAATCCGCGTGGTTTGCGCCGCCGGAGCCGTAAGCGCTTTCCGTCATCTGACAAAATCATTACACTAAGGCCGTTCTCAACGGGGTGCTAATAAACATACGCAATATCATTCAAGTTGCATCAAGGCAGCAAGCGGGTGAATCCCCTGGAGCATAGATAACTATGTGACTTGGGTGAACGCGCGAAGCTAACGCAGATGCGGCTTGAAGGATGAAGCGTATGGGCTGAGAAAATACCCGTCGAACCTGATCCGGATAACGCCGGCGAAGGGATTTGAGGCTCACTCAAAATCCTTTGCCACCCCTTTTTTCTGAGGTGCAAAGTGTTGAAAAAATTACTCCCGCTGCTGGCGCTGGTCGCCATGCCCGCTCTGGCTAAGCCTGTCCTCACCGTCTATACCTATGACTCCTTCTCTGCCGACTGGGGCCCCGGCCCGGCGGTCAAAAAAGCCTTTGAAGCGGACTGCGGCTGCGAACTGAAGTTCGTCGCCCTGGAAGATGGCGTTTCGCTACTGAATCGCCTGCGCATGGAAGGCAAGAACAGCAAAGCCGACATCGTGCTTGGCCTGGATAACAACCTGCTGGAAGCCGCGGCGCAGAGTAAACTGTTCGCCAAAAGCCACGTACCTGCCAGCGCGGTCAGCGTGCCGGGCGGCTGGGATAATGACACCTTTGTCCCCTACGATTACGGCTACTTCGCCTTCGTCTATGACAAAAATAAACTGGCTAACCCGCCGAAGAGCCTGAAAGAGCTGGTTGAGAGCCCGCAGAAATGGCGCGTCATCTACGAAGATCCCCGCACCAGCACCCCGGGGCTGGGTCTGCTGCTGTGGATGCAAAAGGTCTATGGCGATAAAGCGCCCGAGGCCTGGCAGAAGCTGGCGGCGAAAACGGTCACCGTCACCAAGGGCTGGAGTGAAGCCTACGGTCTGTTTCTGAAAGGGGAAAGCGACCTGGTCTTAAGCTACACCACCTCGCCGGCTTACCACATAATTGAAGAGAAGAAAGACAACTATGCGGCGGCGAGCTTCGCTGAAGGCCATTATCTGCAGGTCGAAGTTGCCGCGCGTACCGCCGCCAGCAAGCAGCCGGAACTGGCGGAGAAGTTCCTCAAATTTATGGTCTCGCCTGGCTTCCAGAACGCCATCCCCACCGGGAACTGGATGTACCCGGTGACTCAGGTCGCGCTGCCGGCCGGGTTTGATACCCTGGTGAAGCCGCAGACCACCCTGTCGTTTACCCCGCAGCAGGTCGCCAGCGAGCGTCAGACCTGGATTAATGCATGGCAACGCGCCGTCAGCCGCTAAACCTTAGCGGGCTATTACCGGGCCTTTTTGCCGCCACCCTGCTCTGCGTCGTCGCGCTAGCGGCATTTATGGCGCTGTGGTTTAGCGCGCCCGGCGCGGGCTGGCAATCGGTCTTCAGCGATAGCTACCTGTGGCACGTGGTGCGCTTCTCCTTCTGGCAGGCGTCGCTGTCAGCGCTGTTCTCGGTGGGGCCGGCGATCTTTCTCGCCCGCGCGCTTTACCGGCGTCGCTTCCCGGGCCGCACGCTGCTGCTGCGCCTGTGCGCAATGACCCTGATCCTGCCGGTGCTGGTGGCGGTGTTTGGCATCCTCAGCGTCTATGGCCGCCAGGGGTGGATCGCCGCGCTGTTCCACGCGCTCGGCTGGCAGTGGGATTTCTCGCCCTACGGTCTGCAGGGCATCCTGCTGGCGCACGTCTTTTTCAATATGCCGATGGCCACCCGCCTGCTGCTGCAGGCGCTGGAGAGTATCCCTGGTGAACAGCGGCAAATTGCCGCCCAGCTTGGCATGCGCGGCTATGCCTTCTTCCGCTTCGTCGAATGGCCGTGGATGCGCCGGCACATTCCCGCCGTCGCTGCGCTGATTTTTATGCTCTGCTTTGCCAGCTTCGCCACCGTGCTCTCGCTGGGCGGCGGCCCGAAAGCCACCACGATTGAGCTGGCTATCTACCAGGCGCTGAGCTTTGACTACGATCCGGCGCGAGCGGCAATGCTGGCGCTGATCCAGATGCTTTGCTGCCTCGCGCTGGTGCTGCTCAGCCAGCGTCTGAGTAAAGCGGTGGCTATCGGCGTCAGCCATGTCCACGGCTGGCGCGACCCTGACGATCGCCTGCATAGCCGCCTGAGTGATGGACTCTTGATCGGCGCCGCCCTGCTGCTGCTGCTCCCGCCGCTGCTGGCGGTCATCGTCGACGGGATCAACCGCAACATGCTGAACGTGCTGGCGCAGCCGGCGCTCTGGCAGGCATTGAGTACCTCTCTGCGCATCGCCATCGCCGCCGGGCTGTTGAGCGTAACCCTGACGATGATGCTGCTGTGGAGCAGCCGGGAGCTGCGCGCCCGCCAGCGGCCGCTGGCCGGGCAGGCGATGGAGCTGAGTGGCATGTTAATCCTTGCGATGCCGGGGATTGTGCTCGCCACTGGCTTTTTTCTGCTGCTCAGTAACAGCGTCGGACTGCCGGAGTCAGCCGACGGCATCGTCATCTTCACCAATGCCCTGATGGCGATCCCCTACGCGCTTAAAGTGCTGGAAAACCCGATGCGCGACGTGACCGCCCGCTACAGTATGCTGTGCCAGTCGCTGGGGATTGAAGGCTTCACGCGGCTGCGGGTGGTTGAGCTTCGCGCCCTCCGGCGCCCGCTGGCCCAGGCGCTCGCCTTCGCCTGCGTGCTGTCGATTGGTGACTTTGGCGTGGTGGCCCTGTTCGGTAACGAGGCGTTCCGCACCCTGCCTTTCTATCTGTACCAGCAGATAGGCGCCTACCGCAGCCAGGACGGCGCCGTCACCGCCCTGCTCCTGCTGCTGCTCTGTTTCTTATTATTTACGCTGATTGAAAAACTTCCGGGGCGTGATGCTAAAACTCAATGATGTGACCTGGCTGTACCAGCATCTGCCGATGCGCTTTACCCTCGACGTCGCGCGCGGCGAGCGTATCGCGGTGCTCGGCCCCAGCGGCGCCGGAAAGAGCACGCTGCTGAATCTGATCGCCGGTTTTCTGCCGCCCGCCAGCGGCAGCCTGCAGATCAACGGCGAGACGCATAACGCGACGCCGCCGGCGCAGCGTCCGGTCTCAATGCTGTTCCAGGAGAATAACCTGTTTAACCATCTCACGGTTCGGCAGAATATCAGCCTCGGGATCCACCCGGGCCTGAAACTGAGCCGCGAGCAGCAGGCGCAGGTGGCGGCGATGGCCGGACAGATGGGAATTGATGCGCTGCTGGAACGCCTGCCGGGCGAGCTTTCCGGCGGTCAGCGGCAGCGCGCGGCGCTGGCCCGCTGTCTGGTGCGCCAGCAGCCAGTGCTGTTACTGGATGAACCCTTCTCAGCGCTTGACCCGGCGCTGCGTCAGGAGATGCTGTCCCTGGTCGCCGATGTCTGCGAGCAGCAGCAGCTCACGCTATTGATGGTCTCCCACAGCGTGGAAGATGCCGCGCGCATCGCGCCGCGCTCGATAGTGGTCGCCGAAGGGCGGATTGTCTGGGATGGCGCCACCGCCGAGCTGTTAAGCGGCAACAGCAGCGCCTCGCATCTGATGGGCATCAGCGCGCAATAACCTTGTGCAGGATCGCCAGATAGACCGGCATCAGCGGATGGCGGCAGACCAGAGTCAGCGCCGTCGCGGCGACCACCACCATCAGCGGTGACAGCCACAGCAGTCGGCCGCGCGGCAGCCAGCGGGTCAGGCGATCGCCTGAGGTTTTCGCGCTCCGCCACAGCCGCCAGCACAGCCACCCTGCCAGCCAGGCCAGCAGCGCCGCCCCTAACAGCAGCCATTTAAAGCTGGCGCTGTTTTCATCGGCCGGAATATCAATCGCCGCCCCGGCGAGAATGCCGGGCAGGAAATAGAGCGGGGGCCAGAGCAGGCAGCCGATAATATTCGGTAGCACAAACTTCGCCACCGGTAGATCGAGCATCCCGGCGACCATCGGCACCAGCGGTCGCGTCGGCCCAACAAAGCGGCCGATCAGAATGGTGATCATGCTGTGCTGATGCAACGCATGCTCGGTCTTCTCCAACAGGGCACGGTTTTTCTTCATAAACGACCAGCGGTGCAGCGGCTTTTTGAAACGCCAGCCGAGCCAGAATGAGATCCAGTCGCCCAGCAGGCAGCCTACGATCCCCGCCAGCCACGCCTGCCAGAAGTTAACCTCACCGCTGCCGATAAGCGCCCCAAGGCCGGCCATCATCACCGTTCCGGGTAAGATAAGCCCCACCAGCGCCAGCGACTCGAGAAAGGCCACCAGCATCACGGCTAACAACGAGTAGACCGTGGATTGGGTGATAAAGTGTTCCAGCAATGCTTGCATAATGTACCCGGTTAAAAAACGAAGCCCGGATTCTCCGGAGCCATCGCGCCCTCGTCAAGCCACCAATTGTCTTAATAGTTTACTGGCTGTGACATTTAAGCGGGTCATCATTTCACTTTCTTTACTTTTTATTCACATCCTGCACGGAATTCGCTCGGGCTGGCGCCGGTGCATTTTTTAAATACGCGCGAAAAATAGAGCTGATCTTCAAAACCGACGTTGCGCCCGACGGTGGCGATCGGCATCCGCGTCGTGCTCAGTAGCAGTTTGGCCTGGCTGATGCGCTGATCTTCCCGCCAGCCGAGCACGCTGATCCCCAGCTGCTGGCGGAACAGGTGCGACAGACGCGAGGGCGACAGGCAGACGTGCTGGGCGACGCTGGCAATATCAAAATGGCTGTCGGCCAGATGGTCGCTGATGTACTGGCAGGCGTCGCGCACCCGGTTATCCAGCGGCGGATGCAGCGATTCGTTGATCGCCTCCATGCGCCGCAGCAGCAGCTGTTCCAGCAGATTTATCGCCAGCAGTTCGGAATAGCGCCCCGCCCCCTGCCCGGCATCGACGATCTGGCCGAACAGTTCGCCAAAGCGCGCCTGCCACTGTTCATCCGGACGGAAAAAGCCGGTCTGGGCGAAGATCGTCGGCCAGTTGAGCCACTCGTGCCAGTAGGCGCGTGGCCGGAAGTAGACCCACTGGTGATACCACTCGCTGGCGTCGGGATGGCGGCCGTAGTGATGGATCTCCCCTGGCGGGAACAGCAGCATATCGCCCGGCCGGCAGACGAACTGCTCGCCGTGGTTATTGATAACACCCTCGCCGCGGATCGTCAGGTTGAGAATATAGCCTTTCATGCCCAGCGGGCGGTCGATAAAGAAATCCAGGTATCCCTGCGCCTCAATCGGCGTGAGGCCGGTGACCAGATGAGCGTTAAAAGAGTAGCCCGGCAGCAGCGGATCGTTTTGCGTTTCGGCCATACGCGTGGTTCTCCCCGAAGGTATTAGTGACACCAATTGTCCATATTCATCATTTTATCGCTCTCGGCCCTGTCGCGACTGCGACGGCGGTGGGAATTTCGCTAAAAAGCCGCACAGTAAGCGAAAAAAGCGCCAGCAGCGTGCATTCCACCGTGATATGCCGGGTAACAAAAGTGTCTATAAATACGGCAGGAAAGTCCACATCGAATATTTGCACGGCGTCACACTTTGCGAGGTGACAGCAAAATAATCCATAAGATTAGCGAATCCGGCCTGACGGATTTTGCCGGGGGTATCTACTGTTGCTGCATGAATGATTTCTGCATGGAGTAACAAGATGGCAATTGCGATTGGCCTCGACTTTGGTAGTGACTCAGTCCGCGCCCTGGCGGTGGAATGCGCGTCCGGCGCAGAGCTGGCGGCAAGCGTGGAGTGGTATCCGCGCTGGCGGGAAGGACAGTATTGCGATGGGGCTAACAACCGGTTCCGCCACCACCCGCGAGATTATATCGAGTCCATGGAAGCGGCGCTGAAAAGCGTGCTCGCTTCGCTGAGCGCCGAACAGCGCGCCGACGTCGTGGGCATTGGCGTCGACAGCACCGGCTCAACCCCGGCTCCCGTAGATGCCGAGGGCAAGGTGCTGGCGCTGCGCGAAGAATTCGCTGACAACCCTAACGCCATGTTTGTCCTGTGGAAGGATCACACGGCGGTCGAGGAAGCCGAGGCGATCACCCGCCTGTGCCACCAGCCGGGTAAAGAGGATTACTCGCGCTATATCGGCGGTATCTACTCCAGCGAATGGTTCTGGGCCAAAATCCTTCACGTCACCCGCGAAGATAGCGCCGTCGCCCAGGCAGCCGCCTCGTGGGTAGAACTTTGCGACTGGGTGCCTGCCCTGCTCTCCGGCACCACGCGCCCGCAGGATCTGCGCCGCGGCCGCTGCAGCGCCGGACATAAATCGCTGTGGCACGAAAGCTGGGGCGGTCTGCCGCCGGCCAGCTTCTTCGATGAGCTTGATCCCATCATTAACCAGCATCTGGCCTGGCCGCTGTTCACCGATACCTGGACGGCCGATGTGCCGGTCGGCACGCTGAGCGCAGAGTGGGCCGAGCGTCTGGGTCTGTCGCAGACTGTGGCCATCTCCGGCGGCGCCTTCGATTGCCATATGGGCGCCGTTGGCGCCGGGGCACAGCCTAACGCGCTGGTGAAAGTCATCGGCACCTCCACCTGCGACATCCTGATTGCCGATAAAGAGAGCGTCGGCGAGCGCACGGTAAAAGGCATCTGCGGGCAGGTCGACGGCAGCGTGGTTCCGCACTTTATCGGCATGGAGGCAGGCCAGTCCGCCTTCGGCGATATTTACGCCTGGTTTGGCCGCATTCTCGGCTGGCCGCTGGAACAGCTGGCTCAACAGCAACCGGCGTTGCGCGAGCAAATCAAAGCCAGCCAAAAACAGTTACTGCCGGCGCTCACCGAAGCCTGGGCCAGTAATCCCTCGCTCGATCACCTGCCGGTGGTGCTCGACTGGTTCAACGGCCGCCGCACGCCGAATGCCAACCAGCGTCTGAAAGGGGTGATCACCGACCTTAATCTGGCGACCGACGCCCCTGCGCTGTTCGGTGGCCTGATCGCCGCCACCGCCTTTGGCGCGCGCGCCATTATGGAGTGCTTCACCGAGCAGGGGATCCCGGTTAACAACGTGATGGCCCTCGGCGGTATCGCGCGGAAAAACCAGGTCATCATGCAGGCCTGCTGCGACGTGCTGAACCGCCCGCTGCAGATTGTCGCCTCCGATCAGTGCTGTGCGCTGGGGGCGGCTATCTTCGCCGCCGTCGCCGCCGGCGTCTACGACGATATTCCCGCCGCCCAGCAGCGAATGGCAAGCCAGGTGGAAACCACTCTGCAGCCGCGCCCGGCGCAGGCACAACGTTTCGAACAACTCTATCAGCGCTACCAGCAGTGGTCGGTCAGCGCTGAACAACACTATCTCCCTTCGGCTGCAAAGACGGAAAAAGCCCCGCAATCTCAGGCAGCGCTCACCCATTAAGGATACGAAAATGACGATTTTTGATAACTATGAAGTATGGTTCGTTATTGGCAGCCAACATCTGTACGGCCCGGAAGCCCTGCGCCAGGTGACGAAGCATGCCGAACATGTGGTGAACAGCCTGAATGCGGAAGCCAAACTGCCGTGCAAACTGGTCCTTAAGCCGCTGGGCACCACCCCGGACGAAATCACCCATATCTGCCGCGACGCCAACTACGATGACAAATGCGCCGGGTTAGTGGTCTGGTTGCATACCTTCTCGCCGGCAAAAATGTGGATCAACGGCCTGACCATCCTCAACAAGCCGCTGCTGCAGTTCCATACGCAATACAATGCCGCGCTGCCGTGGGACAGCATCGATATGGACTTTATGAACCTGAACCAGACCGCGCACGGCGGCCGCGAGTTCGGTTTCATCGGCGCCCGTATGCGCCAGCAACACAGCGTGGTCACCGGCCACTGGCAGGATAAAGAAGCCCACCAGCGCATCGGCGGCTGGATGCGCCAGGCGGTCTCCAAACAGGATACCCGCCATCTTAAAGTGTGCCGTTTCGGCGATAACATGCGCGAAGTGGCGGTGACCGACGGCGATAAAGTGGCGGCGCAGATCAAGTTTGGCTTCTCAGTGAACACCTGGGCGGTCGGCGATCTGGTGCAGGTGGTCAACAGCATCAGCGACGGCGATATCAGCGCGCTGGTCGATGAATATGAAAGCAGCTACCGTCTGACCCCGGCAGCGCAGGTTCACGGCGACAAGCGCCAGAACGTGCTGGACGCCGCGCGCATTGAGCTGGGGATGAAACGCTTCCTCGAGCAGGGTGGTTTCCACGCCTTTACCACCACCTTTGAAGATCTCCACGGCCTGAAACAGCTTCCTGGTCTCGCCGTACAGCGCCTGATGCAGCAGGGCTATGGCTTTGCCGGCGAAGGCGACTGGAAAACCGCCGCTCTGCTTCGCATCATGAAGGTGATGTCAACCGGTCTGCAGGGCGGCACCTCCTTTATGGAGGATTACACCTATCACTTCGACAACGGCAACGATCTGGTGCTCGGCTCGCATATGCTGGAAGTGTGCCCGACGATCGCTACCGCCGAGAAACCGATCCTCGACGTCCAGCCGCTGGGTATCGGCGGCAAAGCGGATCCGGCACGCCTGATCTTCAATACCCAGACCGGCCCGGCGATTGTCGCCAGCCTGATCGATCTGGGAGATCGCTTCCGTCTGCTGGTCAACACCATTGAAACCGTCCCGACGCCGCACGATCTGCCGAAGCTGCCGGTGGCCAACGCCCTGTGGAAAGCGCAGCCGGATCTGCGTACCGCTTCGGAAGCCTGGATCATCGCCGGTGGCGCGCACCATACCGTCTTCAGCCATGCGCTGAACCTCGACGATATGCGCCAGTTCGCCGAGCTGCACAATATCGAGCTGACGGTCATCGACAACGATACCCGTCTGCCGTCCTTCAAGGACGCGCTGCGCTGGAATGAAGTGTATTACGGTTCAAAACGCTAAGAGGCCGTCCCCTCACCCTTTCCCTCTCCCCGTTGGGGAGAGGATACCGACAGGGCGTCATGCCGCCTTTCTTCCTCTCCCGTTGGGAGAGGGCCGGGGTGAGGGATACCCGACTCGCCTGCTATTCGGAGCACATTATGTTAGAAGATCTTAAACGCCAGGTTCTGGAAGCCAACTTAGCGCTGCCGCAGCATAATCTGGTGACCTTAACCTGGGGCAACGTCAGCGCCGTCGACCGCGACCAGGGCGTTCTGGTTATCAAACCCTCCGGCGTGGATTACCGCGTGATGACCGCCGACGATATGGTGGTGGTCAGTCTGGAGACTGGCGAGGTGGTGGAAGGCAATAAGAAGCCCTCGTCGGATACCCCAACTCATCGCCTGCTGTATCAGGCCTTCCCGACGCTGGGTGGTATTGTGCATACCCATTCACGCCACGCCACCATCTGGGCGCAGGCCGGGCAATCCATTCCAGCGACCGGTACCACCCACGCTGACTATTTCTATGGCCCGGTCCCCTGCACCCGGTTGATGACCGATGCGGAGATCAACGGCGAATATGAGTGGGAAACCGGCAACGTAATTGTCGAAACTTTCCGTCAGCAGGGAATCGACCCGGCGCAGATGCCCGGCGTGCTGGTGCATTCCCACGGCCCGTTTGCGTGGGGTAAGAATGCCGAAGACGCAGTGCATAACGCCATCGTGCTGGAAGAGATCGCCTATATGGGCATCTTCTGCCGCCAGCTGGCGCCGCAGTTGCCGGATATGCAACAAACGCTGCTCGATAAGCACTATCTGCGTAAGCACGGGGCTAAAGCCTACTACGGCCAATAATCACCCTGCTCGCCACCGTCTGGTAGACCGGATAAGGCGCAAGCCGCAATCCGGGGCCACCTTAGCACCGAATAACTGTATAAAACCCCAGCACCTATTGAGAAACCAGGCTATAATCAGGCCTGGTTTTTTATCGGCGAGAATACCCGTGACCCAGCCACGAGCAGGTTTTTTACTCACCCGTCACTGGCGGGACACCCCGCAGGGCACCGAGCTCTCCTTCTGGCTGGCCACCGACGACGGCCCGCTGCAAGTCACACTCCCGCCGCAGGAGTCCGTTGCCTTTATCCCCGAAGCGCAGCGGGCGCAGGCTGAACGGCTGTTGCAGGGGGAGAAAGGCTTCCGCTTCGCGCCGCTGGCCCTGAAAGATTTCCACCGGCAACCGGTTGTCGGCCTCTACTGCCGCGCCCATCGTCAATTGATGCGTCTGGAGAAGATGCTCCGCGACAGCGGCGTCACCGTCTACGAGGGCGATATCCGCCCGCCGGAGCGCTACCTGATGGAGCGCTTTATTACCGCCCCGGTGTGGGTGGAAGGCGAAACGCGCGGCTCGCAGCTGGTCAACGCGCGCATGAAACCGAACCCTGACTATCGCCCGCCGCTGAGATGGGTGTCGCTGGATATCGAAACCAGCCGCCACGGCGAGCTGTACTGCATCGGGCTGGAAGGCTGCGGCCAGCGGGTGGTCTACATGCTGGGCCCCGAACCGGAAACGCCGCCAGACGTCAACTTCGAGCTGGTCTACATCGCCAGCCGCCCCCTGCTGCTGGAAAAGCTCAACGCCTGGTTTGCCGAACACGACCCCGACGTGCTGATCGGCTGGAACGTGGTGCAGTTCGATCTCCGCGTCCTGCAAAAGCACGCCGAGCGCTACCGCATCCCCCTGCGTCTTGGCCGCGGCAACAGTGAGCTGGAGTGGCGCGAGCACGGTTTTAAGAACGGCGTCTTTTTCGCCCAGGCCTGCGGGCGGCTGATTATCGACGGCATCGACGCGCTAAAATCGGCGTTCTGGAATTTCTCCTCCTTTTCACTGGAGGCCGTGGCCCGCGAACTGCTGGGTGAAGGTAAAGCCATTGACAACCCGTGGGATCGGATGGACGAGATCGATCGCCGCTTCCATGAAGACAAACCGGCGCTGGCAACCTATAACCTGCAGGATTGCGAGCTGGTCACGCGGATCTTCCATAAAACCGAGATCATGCCGTTTTTGCTCGAACGAGCGACGGTTAACGGCCTGCCCGCCGATCGCCACGGCGGTTCGGTCGCCGCCTTCAGCCATCTTTACTTCCCGCGCATGCACCGCCTGGGCTACGTGGCGCCGAATCTCGGCGACGTCCCCCCGCAGGCCAGCCCCGGTGGCTACGTGATGGACTCCCGCCCCGGTCTGTATGACTCGGTGCTGGTGCTGGACTACAAAAGCCTGTATCCGTCGATTATTCGTACCTTTCTAATCGATCCGGTCGGCCTGGTGGAAGGCCTGGCGCAACCCGATGACCAGCACAGTACCGAGGGCTTTCTCGGCGCCCGCTTCTCGCGCGACAAGCACTGCCTGCCGGGGATCGTCGGGCAGATCTGGCACGGCCGCGATGAAGCCAAACGCCAGCATAATAAGCCGCTCTCCCAGGCGCTGAAGATCATCATGAACGCCTTCTACGGCGTGCTGGGCACCAGCGCCTGCCGCTTCTTCGACCCGCGTCTCGCCTCGTCAATTACCATGCGCGGCCACGCGATCATGCGCCAGACCAAAGCGTTAATTGAAGCCAAAGGCTACGACGTTATCTACGGCGATACCGACTCCACCTTCGTCTGGCTGAAACGCCCGCACAGCGAAGCGCAGGCCGCAGAAATCGGCCGCGAGCTGGTCAGCGACGTCAATACCTGGTGGGCGCAGGAGCTTGGCAAAAGCCAACTGACCAGCACCCTGGAGCTGGAGTATGAAACCCACTTCTGCCGCTTTTTAATGCCGACGATCCGCGGCGCCGATACTGGCAGCAAGAAGCGCTATGCCGGGATGATTCAGGAGGGCGATGCCCAGCGCATGGTGTTTAAGGGTCTGGAGACGGTGCGTACCGACTGGACGCCGCTGGCCCAGCAGTTCCAACAGGAGTTATATCTGCGCATCTTCCGCAACCAGCCGTATCAGGACTATGTGCGGGAGACTATCGCCAGGCTGATGAACGGCGAGCTCGACGAACAGCTGATTTACCGCAAGCGCCTGCGCCGACCGCTGGCCGAGTATCAACGCAACGTACCGCCGCACGTACGCGCGGCCAGGCTTGCCGATGAGCACAACCTGAAGCGGGGACGTGCGCAGCAGTATCAGCAGCGCGGCACCATTAAATACGTCTGGACCACCAGCGGCCCGGAGCCGGTGGATTACCAGCTGTCGCCGCTCGATTATGATCACTATTTAACAAAGCAGTTGCAGCCAGTGGCGGAAGGGATCCTGCCCTTCGTCAACGATGACTTTGCTACAATAGTGACAGGGCAGCTGGGACTATTTTGATTTTTTCTCACCCCTTCCACAGGCACAAAAGCCGAAAAATGAAGGGTGCGGAGGAGGTGACGAACGTTCCTCCATCCAGTAATATAGCGCCCTTTCCATTCCTGGCCCCAATTTTGACGTATCTCCGATTATTCATGGAGATGATCAACTATTGCCTGCAATTAAAGAACAAAGAGCCGAACACATATGCCTTTTACACTTGGTCAACGCTGGATTAGCGACACAGAGAGCGAACTAGGATTAGGAACGGTGGTAGCGCTGGATGCGCGCATGGTCACTCTCCTTTTCCCCGCCATCGGCGAAAACCGTCTGTATTCTCGCAACGATTCCCCGATCACCCGCGTGATGTTTAACCCGGGAGACACCATCACCAGCCACGAAGGCTGGCAGCTCCACGTTGACGAAGTGAATGAAGAGAACGGGCTGCTGTCCTACACCGGTACCCGGCTGGACACCGAGGAAGCTAACGTGACTCTGCGTGAAGTGCTGCTCGACAGCAAACTGGTGTTCAGCAAGCCGCAGGACCGCTTGTTTGCCGGTCAAATTGACCGTATGGACCGCTTTGCCCTGCGCTACCGCGCGCGTAAGTTCCAGAGCGAACAGTACCGCATGCCGTGGAGCGGCCTGCGCGGCCAGCGCACCAGCCTGATCCCGCATCAGCTGAATATCGCCCACGATGTGGGCCGTCGTCACGCGCCGCGCGTCCTGCTGGCTGATGAAGTGGGCTTAGGTAAAACCATTGAAGCCGGGATGATCCTGCATCAGCAGCTGCTCTCCGGCGCCGCCGAGCGCGTGCTGATCGTGGTCCCGGAAACCCTCCAGCACCAGTGGCTGGTGGAAATGCTGCGCCGCTTCAACCTGCGCTTCTCGCTGTTCGACGACGAGCGCTATGCCGAAGCGCAGCACGATGCCTACAACCCGTTTGAAACCGAACAGCTGGTGATCTGCTCTTTAGACTTCGTGCGCCGCAGTAAGCAGCGTCTGGAGCACCTGTGCGACGCCGAGTGGGACCTGATGGTGGTCGATGAAGCGCACCATCTGGTGTGGAGCGAAGAGGCGCCGAGCCGTGAATATCAGGCGATCGAACAGCTGGCCGAACGCGTGCCGGGCATTCTGCTGCTGACCGCGACGCCGGAACAGCTGGGTATGGAGAGCCACTTTGCGCGTCTGCGTCTGCTGGATCCAAACCGCTTCCACGATTTCGAGCAGT
Source organism: Klebsiella sp. G-Nf4 (assembly GCF_002810615.1). Lineage (NCBI taxonomy): Bacteria > Pseudomonadati > Pseudomonadota > Gammaproteobacteria > Enterobacterales > Enterobacteriaceae > Klebsiella > Klebsiella sp. G-Nf4. The sequence goes on from NZ_PION01000011.1 coordinate 183,454, forward strand.
TTGTTGAAGAACAGCAAAACTACCGCCCGGTCGCCGACGCCGTCGCCCTGCTGCTGGCAGGCAACACGCTGAGCGATAATGAACTCAATACCCTTGGCGATCTGATCGGCGAGCAGGATATCGAGCCACTGCTGCAGGCTGCTAACAGCGATCGCGAAGACGCTCAGGCGGCGCGCCAGGAGCTGGTCTCCATGCTGATGGACCGCCACGGCACCAGCCGCGTGCTGTTCCGTAACACCCGTAACGGCGTCAAAGGCTTCCCGAAACGCGAGCTGCACACCATTCGTCTGCCGCTGCCGACCCAGTACCAGACGGCCATCAAAGTCTCCGGTATTATGGGCGCCCGCAAAACCGCGGAAGAGCGCGCGCGCGACATGCTCTATCCGGAGCAGATCTATCAGGAATTTGAAGGCGATACCGGTACCTGGTGGAACTTCGACCCGCGTGTCGAGTGGCTGATGGGCTACCTGACCAGCCATCGCTCGCAGAAGGTACTGGTGATTTGCGCCAAAGCCGCCACCGCGCTACAGCTGGAGCAGGTGCTGCGCGAGCGCGAAGGCATCCGCGCCGCGGTGTTCCATGAAGGGATGTCGATTATCGAACGCGACCGCGCCGCGGCGTGGTTTGCCGAAGAAGACACCGGCGCCCAGGTGCTGCTGTGCTCCGAAATCGGCTCCGAAGGACGTAACTTCCAGTTCGCCAGCAACCTGGTGATGTTCGATCTGCCGTTTAACCCGGATCTGCTTGAGCAGCGTATCGGCCGTCTCGACCGTATCGGCCAGGCACACGATATCCAGATCCACGTTCCATACCTGGAAAAGACCGCGCAGTCGGTGCTGGTGCGCTGGTATCACGAAGGCCTCGACGCCTTCGAACATACCTGCCCGACCGGTCGGACCGTCTACGACAGCGTCCATGATGAACTGATCAACTACCTTGCAGCACCGGAATCCACCGACGGCTTTGACGATCTGATCAAATCCTGCCGCCAGCAGCATGACGCCCTGAAGGCGCAGCTGGAGCAGGGCCGTGACCGCCTGCTGGAGATCCATTCTAACGGTGGCGAGAAGGCCCAGGCCCTGGCGGAGAGCATCGAAGAGCAGGATGACGACACCAGCCTGATCGCCTTCTCGATGAACCTGTTCGATATCGTCGGCATCAACCAGGATGACCGCGGTGAAAACCTGATCGTCCTGACCCCTTCCGACCATATGCTGGTCCCGGACTTCCCGGGCCTGCCGGAAGACGGTTGCACCATCACCTTCGAGCGTGACGTGGCGCTGTCGCGTGAAGATGCGCAGTTTATCACCTGGGAACACCCGCTGATCCGCAACGGTCTGGATCTGATCCTTTCCGGCGATACCGGCAGCAGCACCATTTCCCTGCTGAAGAATAAGGCGCTGCCGGTCGGCACCCTGCTGCTGGAGCTGATCTACGTGGTCGAAGCGCAGGCGCCGAAACAGCTGCAGCTTAACCGCTTCCTGCCAGCGACGCCGGTCCGCATGTTGCTGGATAAAAACGGCAACAACCTCGCCGGCCAGGTGGAGTTTGAAAGCTTCAACCGCCAGCTGAGCGCGGTTAACCGCCACACCGGCAGCAAACTGGTCAACGCGGTGCAGCAGGACGTTCACGCGATTCTGCAGCAGGGCGAAGCGCAGATCGCCAAAGCGGCGCAGACGCTGATCGACGCGGCGCGTCGCGAAGCCGATGATAAACTGACAGCGGAACTGTCGCGCCTGGAAGCGCTGAAGGCGGTGAACCCGAACATCCGTGACGACGAACTGGCGGCGATCGAAAGCAACCGTCAGCAGGTGCTGGAGGCGCTGGGACAGGCCGGGTGGCGTCTGGACGCCCTGCGTCTGATCGTCGTCACCCACCAGTAACGGAACGCGAAATGGCGATGGAAAACTACAATCCGCCGCAGGATCCCTGGCTGGTGATCCTGTATCAGGATGAGCACATCATGGTGGTCAACAAGCCAAGCGGCTTGTTGTCCGTACCCGGTCGTCTTGATGAGCATAAAGACAGCGTGATGACGCGCATTCAGCGCGACTTCCCGCAGGCCGAATCGGTGCATCGCCTTGATATGGCCACCAGCGGTGTGATTGTGGTGGCACTGAATAAGGCCGCGGAGCGTGAACTGAAACGTCAGTTCCGCGAGCGCGAGCCGAAAAAGCAGTACGTCGCCCGCGTCTGGGGACATCCGCAGCCGGCGGAAGGTCTGGTGGATTTACCGCTGATTTGCGACTGGCCGAACCGGCCAAAGCAGAAGGTGTGCTATGAAACCGGCAAAGCGGCGCAAACCGAATATGAGGTGCTGGAGTACGCAGAGGATAATACCGCCCGCGTGCGCCTGAAGCCGATTACCGGACGTTCGCACCAGCTGCGCGTGCATATGCTGGCGCTGGGGCATCCGATTCTCGGCGACCGCTTTTACGCCACGCCGGAGGCGCTGGCGATGGCCCCGCGTCTGCTGCTGCACGCCGAGACGCTCACCATCACCCACCCTGCCTACGGCAACGCGATGACCTTTCGCGCGCCGGTCGACTTTTAGGACGTCCCCGGTGCCGCCTTGCCGCCGGGGAATACTGACCCGTTAGTCGCGGGCAAACCACGCATCAATCATCTGCTCAACGCGCGCCACGACGAGATCGGTGTCGTGTCGACGGCTGCGCGCGCAGGCGTGCGCAGGCTCATCACACAGCAGACAGCGGCGCTGCGACTCACCCAGCGACTGACGACCTACCTGCCCGTTCTGTGGACAGATCACATCGATATCCCACAGGCGTCCCAGCGGATGGCTCTGCTCCAGCGTACTGCACATCGCTTTGATTTCGCTGGCCGGGTGCGCCACGCACCACAGCGCTTCGGGCCCGGTCGGCAACCACAGCACCTGACGATCCAGCGCTTGCCAGCGGTGCTTCCACAGCAGTTGGTCGCAGGCCTGGAGGGCAACGCCCATCATGTTGCGATAGCGAATGCTGTCTTTCACCGCCCCCGGGGTCACCAGGGTCAGGGAAATAACAGGCTGCTGATAATGGGCCAGCCAGTCAGCCTGGCGGGCTGCACGCTGCTCTTTCGCCGCCAGCAATGCATCGATGCTGACGCCCGCCTGGGCGGGAGTATCCACTGACATTAATTCCTCTCCTACATATGATAAATGCGACAGCGCCTGGGCTGTCATGATGATGGATGCGATAGCCGATCGCGCGCTGATTGTAACGCTAAATGAGGAGCATTTAGGATACAGAACGCAGATATTTTCTGCGTTCTGTAGCGGAAAATGGCAGATTTATCGCTTAGCGCAGCGTTTAATCACGCCAGATAGTGGCTGAGGAACAGCAGTCCCAGCGAGACATTTATCGCCCCGCCGATCCGGGTAGCGATCTGCGCGAACGGCATCAGGCTCATGCGGTTACCGGCGGTCAGGATCGCCACATCGCCGGTGCCGCCCTGCCCGCTCTGGCAACAGGAGACAATCGCCACATCGATCGGGTGCATCCCTATTTTTTTACCCACAAAGAACCCCGTCGCCACCAGCGCCGAGACGGTACTGACGATCACCAGCAGGTTGGTCAGCGTGAAGGCGTTTACCAGCTCCTGCCACGGGGTGATCGCCACGCCGACGGCAAAGAGGATCGGGTAAGTCACCGCGGTGCGGAAGAATTTATACACCATCTGCGATCCCTCCTGCAGGCGCGGCGACACCACGTTAGCCAGCTTTAACAGCACCGCGAGGAACAGCATGCCCACCGGCGCCGGCAGGCCAATCAGCTTGTGGCCAAGCATCCCCATCATATACAGCAGCACCGCCAGCAACGCGCCGGAGGCCAGGGTCCCGACGTCGGTTTTGCCGCTCACGCCTTCGCTCTCGCCGAGGCTACGGGTTTCATTACTGCGGTTCGGCATGAGTTGTCCTTCACCGGTGAGATGCGGGGAACGCTTGCCGAGCTGGTTGAGGCAGCCGGAGATAACGATCGCCGTCAGACTGCCGAGCATCACCATCGGCAATATCCGGCCCAGTGCCACGCCCTGCTCCATATGCATCAGCGCGGCGTAACCCATCGACAACGGGATCGCCCCTTCCCCCACGCCACCGGCCATGATCGGCAGCACGATAAAGAAGAACACCTGGAACGGCTCCATGCCCAGCAGCGTGCCGACGCCGATGCCCACCAGCATGCCAACCACTTCGCCGCACAGCATCGGGAAGAAGATCTTCAGAAAGCCCTGAATCAGCGTGGTACGGTTCATACTCATGATGCTGCCGACGATGATGCAGCAGATGTAGAGATAGAGGATGTTGGTGGATTTATAGAATTTAGTCGTGGATTCCACGACCACGTCCGGCAGCAGACCGTAGTGGACCAGCGCGGAAGGGATAAAAGTGGCGCAGATCGCCGCCGCGCCGAGTTTCCCCAGCACCGGCAGGCGCTTACCAAACTCGCCGCAGGCGAAGCCAAAGAAAGCCAGGGTGGCCACCATCACCACGATATCGCTCGGCAGTTTACCGCCAAGGCAGTCGAGGGCAATCAGCCCCCCGGCCAGCAAAAACAGCGGCAGCGGGACGATCCCTACCTTCCAGTTATCCATGATGTGCCACCAGCGCTGCTTCAGCGTGGTTTTCGGCGTATTGATCGGTTCAAGGGTTGCAGAGAATGCATTGTCTGTGGTGCTCATAAATTCAGCCCTGTCGTTATTATTCATTTTCAGCGTAAAGGGACAGCGGCGTCGTTAATGTGAAGCTCCCCAGATTAAAAAAGAAGTTTTAATGGTCACTATGGTTTTTATGGTTTCTATTCGCGGAACCGCGCAGGGGTGATATATCTCTGATTTATTGTCGTGGTTTTTATGGTGTTTATTCTCTCTGACGCGTTATTTCCGTCGAGCCCCCCGCCGACAGTCAGCGCCTGCGCAGGCGATCACAACTTTTCCTTAACATTTACGTCACGTGACAGAAAAATGATAGAGTGCCGGTATGGTGAATACGCTGTCCGGGACCTATGAAAGTATCTTTTCAATATAAGCTGTTTATTTCGCTGGTCGCCTTTTTCTCGGTCCTCTTTATTGCGCTGGGCATTTATTATTATTTTGATGCCAGCCGCCAGCTGTATCAGGAAATGAGTGGCCGGGCCAAAATTCAGGCCGAAGAGATAGCCCTGATGCCTAATTTACGCCAGCAGGTCAGCCAGCACGACCCGCAGGCGATTCGGGCGTTTATGCAGCAAATCGCCGCCCATAGCGATGCCAGTTTTATCGTCATCGGCGACCGCCAGGGCGTGCATCTGTTTCACTCCGTCCATCCGGAGTGGGTTGGCACGCGGCTGGTCGGCGGCGACAACCAGGCGGTACTGGAGGGGCACACCATCACCACCATTCGCAAAGGCGGCCTGGGCGTCTCGCTGCGCAGCAAAACGCCCATCGTCGATGACGAGGGGCGGGTGATCGGTATTGTCTCCGTTGGCTACCTCACCAGCTATCTCGACAGCATCACGCTGACCAAAGTGATCAATATTTTTATAGCCGCCGTCCTGCTGCTCATCGCCCTGTTTATCTTCTCCTGGTATTTTACCCGCAGTATCAAGAAGCAGATTTTTTCGCTCGAGCCGCGAGAGATAGGCCTGTTGGTACGTCAGCAAAAGGCAATGATGGAGTCTATCTTTGAAGGGGTGATTGTCATCGATCACCAGCGGCGCATTGAGGTGATTAACCATGCCGCCCGCAGCCTGCTGGAGCTCAGCCAGCCTGCCCGCCAGCTGCGCGGCCAGTCGATCGACAGCGTCATTTCGCCGCAGCCGTTTTTCGCCAGCGACGACATGCTCGAGCGTGACACCCATGACGAACTGTGCCGCTTCAACCAGCTGACCGTGCTCGCCAGCCGGGTGCGCATTATGCTGGAGAATACGCTGCAGGGCTGGGTGATCACCTTCCGCGACCGCAACGAAATCAATGCCCTCACCGCCCAGCTCAGCCAGGTGAAGCGCTATGTCGACAACCTGCGCATCATGCGCCACGAGCAGCTCAACCGGATGACCACCCTCTCCGGCCTGCTGCATATGGGCCACTATGACGAAGCGATCCGCTATATTCAGGCCCAGTCGGAGCATGCCCAGGAGCTGCTGGACTTCATCTCCTCGCACTTCCACTCGCCGACGTTGTGCGGCCTGCTGTTGGGCAAGGCCACCCGTGCTCGCGAAAAAGGGGTTGAACTGAGCTTCGACCCGGCCTGCCGTATCGATCGTCCGCTGCCGTCGTTGAAGGAATCCGAACTGATCTCCATTATCGGCAACCTGCTGGATAACGCCATCGAAGCCACGCAGCGCGCCGAGCTTCCGCACGAGCCCGTGGAAGTACTGATTCAGCTCAACGCCCGGGAGCTGATCATCGAAGTGGCCGACCGCGGCGTCGGCATCCGTCCTGATATTCGCGACCGCATTTTTGAGCGTGGCGTGACCACCAAAACCCGTGGCGATCACGGCATTGGTCTGTATCTTATTGAACATTATGTCACTCAGGCGGGCGGCACCATCGAAGTCGCTGACAACGCGCCGCGGGGAGCCATCTTTACCCTGTTTATCCCGGCCGATGCGCCCGCCTGTCCGCAAACGGAGGCCCACGATGCATCATGACCTGGTCGATGTGCTGATCATTGAAGATGAGAGCGAGCTGGCGCGCCTGCACGCCGAGCTTGTGCAAAAACACCCGCGACTGCGGCTGGCAGGCATGGCGGCCTCCCTCGCTCAGGCGCGGCAACTGCTCCACGCCAGTCCGCCGCAGCTGGTGCTGCTGGATAATTATTTACCGGACGGCAAAGGCGTCACGCTGATGACTGACCCGGTGCTGGCGACCACCCATTGCTCGGTGATCTTTATCACCGCCGCCAGCGATATGGAAACCTGCAGCCTGGCGATCCGTAACGGCGCCTTCGACTATATCCTCAAGCCCGTTTCGTGGAAGCGGCTGAGCCAGTCGCTTGAGCGCTTTATCCAGTTTTACGATCAGCAGCGGGAATGGAAAATCGTTGATCAGCAGAACGTCGATTCGCTCTATCAACTGCAGGCTAAGAACTATCGCGTGGATAATGGCAGTAAGGGCATTGAAGAGAAGACGCTGGCGCTGGTGCAGGGGCTGTTTAGCGGTCGGGAAGCGCACTGTTTTTCCGTCGATGAGGTGGTCAGCGCCGCCGGGCTCAGCAAAACCACCGCCCGGCGCTATCTGGAACACGGCGTTGAGACCGGCTTTCTGGAAGTGGAGATGCTGTACGGAAAAATCGGCCATCCGCGGCGGCTGTACCGACGCGCGCAGCCTAAAAGCTAAAGCCCCTCGCCGGACGGGAGGGGCAGGAAAACTCAGAAGCCGCGCTGCTCTTTGATCAGCTCCCAGGCCTTCTGGATCTCCTGGGCTTTCTGTTTGGCCATCTCCATCATTTCCGGCGGCAGCCCTTTTGCCACCAGCTTGTCCGGGTGATGTTCGTTCATCAGCTTACGATAGGCGCGCTTCACCGTCGCCGCGTCATCGGTCGGTTTCACCCCCAGCACATTGCAGGCATCTTCGAGGGTTGGCCCACGCTGCGCCTGCTGCCAGCCGGCATTGCCGCCGTGCTGACCATACGATTGCTGCTGCGCACCACCGCCGAACTGGGCGCCGCCCTGCATCATCCGCAGGAACTGATCGAACTGGGCGCGGGAGATGCCAAGCTCGTCAGCGATGACGAACAGCACTTCACGTTCGTTAGGGTGCAATTCGCCATCAGCAAACGCGGCCTGCAGCTGAATTTCCAGAAACATCCGAATCAGATCGAAGCGGCCAAAGCAGACGCTGCGTAGCTGACGCATCTTCTCGCGCAGCGGATAGTTGTCGGCTTTACCGTCGCGAAACGCCTGCTGTGCCGCCGTACGCGATGCGCCGTGCAGGTTCATGCGATCCATCAGCACATTGGCGACATGAATATCGGCTTCGGTGACGCGGCCCTTGGATTTGGTCAGATGCCCCATCACTTCAAAAGTGGTGGAAAAGAAGAGCGACTGGCGTTCCTGTTGATTAGCGAAGAGATTCAACCGGCGGCTGCGCGCCCGGTCAAACATATGGCCCACCAGGAAGCCGAGCACGACGCCCCAAAACCCACCGCCCATCAGCAAAGCCACCGCCACGCCAATCACTTTACCCAAATACTGCATAGACTCCCCAACTGTTTATCGCCGTTAAGCTCGAATATGACCGCACGTTACCCGGCACTCGCGCCTCGGTCAATTGTGGGACATAGCCTATAATTTGCTTTATCATACTCGTCATTCAACAGGGTGCCTAACGCTCGGGCTCGAAACGGGCAGGATTAACACTAGCGTGATAAAGTTGAGTAAGTTAGGCTCTGACCGTTTGCAAGCCGCTGCCACAAGATGATGGAACAATAAATACAACGTATGAAAAAACGTATTCCCAGCCTCCTGGCTACGATGATTGCCAGCGCCTTGTATAGCCAACAAGGCCTCGCTGCCGATCTCGCAACGCAATGTATGCTTGGCGTGCCAAGCTTTGATCGTCCACTCGTGGAAGGGAGACCCGGCGAGTTGCCGGTGACGATTAATGCCGATCATGCGAAGGGCAACTACCCTGATAATGCCGTCTTCACCGGTAACGTCGACATTAATCAAGGGAACAGCCGCCTCCGTGCCGACGAAGTTCAGCTGCATCAGCAGCAGGCAGCAGGCCAGGCGCAACCGGTGCGAACGGTGGATGCGCTGGGCAACGTCCATTACGACGATAACCAGGTGATCCTCAAAGGGCCTAAAGCCTGGTCAAACCTGAACACCAAAGACACCAACGTCTGGCAGGGCGATTATCAAATGGTCGGACGCCAGGGGCGTGGCACCGCCGATCTGATGAAACAGCGCGGCGAAAACCGCTATACCATTCTGGAAAACGGCAGCTTTACCTCCTGTTTGCCGGGCTCAGACACCTGGAGCGTCGTGGGCAGCGAAGTCATCCACGACCGTGAAGAGCAGGTTGCCGAGATCTGGAACGCCCGCTTTAAGCTGGGCTCGGTACCGATTTTCTACAGCCCTTACCTGCAGTTGCCAGTGGGCGATAAACGTCGTTCCGGTTTCCTGATCCCGAACGCTAAATACAGTACCAAAAACGGTGTGGAATTCTCCCTGCCGTACTACTGGAATATCGCGCCGAACTTCGATGCCACCATCACCCCGCACTATATGAACAAACGCGGCGGCGTGATGTGGGAAAACGAATTCCGCTATCTGACCCAGCTCGGCAGCGGCTTAACCGAATTCGACTACCTGCCATCGGATAAAGTCTACGAAGACGACCACTCCAAAGACAGCAACAGCCGCCGCTGGCTGTTCTACTGGAACCACTCCGGGGTTATCGATCAGGTGTGGCGTCTGAACGCTGACTACACCAAGGTGAGCGATCCAGACTATTTCAGCGATTTCAGCTCGAAATATGGTTCCAGTACCGATGGCTATGCGACGCAGAAATTCAGCGCAGGTTACGTCAACCAGAACTTTGACGCGACGGTATCGACCAAGCAGTTCCAGGTCTTTAACCGGGAATCGAGCAACTCCTACTCGGCTGAGCCGCAGCTGGACATCAACTACTACCAGAACGATGTCGGTCCGTTCGATACCCATCTGTACAGCCAGGTCGCTCACTTTGTTAACTCGAATAACAACATGCCGGAAGCGACCCGTGTTCACTTCGAACCGACGATCAACCTGCCGCTGTCCAACGGCTGGGGTAGTCTGAATACTGAAGCCAAGCTGCTGGCGACCCACTACCAGCAGAGCAACCTCGATGATTACAACGCCGCCAACGGTACCAACTACAAAGAGTCCGTCAGCCGCGTAATGCCGCAGTTTAAAGTCGACGGTAAAATGGTCTTTGAGCGCGACCTGCAGGAGGGATTCACTCAGACGCTGGAACCGCGCATGCAGTATCTGTACGTGCCGTACCGCGATCAGAGTGAAATCGGCAGCTACGACTCCACGCTACTGCAGTCAGACTACAGCGGCCTGTTCCGCGACCGTACCTACAGCGGTCTGGACCGCATCGCGTCAGCCAACCAGGTCACCACCGGCATCACCTCTCGCGTGTATGATGCCGCCGCCGTGGAACGTTTTAATATTTCCGTTGGTCAAATCTACTATTTCACCGAGTCACGCACCGGTGATGACAACATCAACTGGGAGAACAACGACACCACGGGTTCACTGGTATGGGCCGGAGATACCTACTGGCGCATCGCCGATGACTGGGGCTTACGCGGGGGGATCCAGTACGACACCCGTCTGGATAACGTCGCCACCGGTAACGGCACCATTGAATACCGTCGTGATGAAAACCGCTTAGTTCAGCTTAACTATCGTTACGCCAGCCCGGAATATATTCAGGCTACACTGCCGTCATATTCCACGGCGGCACAATATAAACAGGGTATTTCGCAAGTGGGGATGACCGCCAGCTGGCCGATCGTCGATCGCTGGTCCGTGGTCGGGGCATACTACTTCGATACCAATACCCGGAAAGCAGCAAACCAGATGTTGGGTGTTCAGTATAACTCCTGCTGCTACGCCATCCGTCTTGGCTACGAACGTAAAGTCAACGGCTGGGATAGCAACAACAACGGCGGCGAGAGCAAATACGACAACACCTTCGGAATCAATATTGAATTGCGCGGTCTGAGCTCTAACTACGGCCTCGGCACCCAGCAGATGCTGCGTTCGAACATTTTACCGTACCAGAGCTCCCTGTGATGCGGCTGGTTTACAACATCGTCCGCATTTGCGGTTAATTGAAATGGAAAAAGTATGAAGAACTGGAAAACGCTGCTTCTCGGTATCGCCATGATCGCGAATACCAGTTTCGCTGCCCCTCAGGTGGTCGATAAAGTAGCGGCCGTCGTCAATAATGGCGTCGTGCTGGAAAGCGACGTCGATGGTTTGATGCAATCAGTTAAGCTCAATGCGGGTCAGGCTGGCCAACAGCTGCCGGATGACGCGACCCTGCGCCATCAAATCCTCGAAAGACTGATCATGGACCAGATCGTATTGCAGTTGGGGCAGAAGATGGGCGTGAAGGTCTCTGACGACCAGCTCGATCAGGCCATCGCCAACATCGCTAAACAAAACAATATGACCATGGATCAGATGCGCAGCCGTCTGGCCTATGAAGGCATCAACTACAACACCTACCGTAGCCAGATCCGCAAAGAGATGCTGATTTCGGAAGTGCGTAACAATGAAGTGCGTCGTCGTATCACCGTGCTGCCGCAGGAAGTCGAAGCGCTGGCAAAACAGATTGGCGACCAGAACGATGCCAGCACCGAGCTAAACCTGAGCCACATCCTGATCCCGCTGGCGGAAAACCCGACCGCGGATGAGGTTGCCGCAGCCCAGGAGCAAGCGAATTCCATCGTTGAGCAAGCGCGTAACGGCGCCAACTTCGGTAAACTGGCCATCACCTACTCCGCTGACCAACAGGCGCTGAAGGGAGGCCAGATGGGCTGGGGTCGTATCCAGGAGCTGCCAGGTATTTTCGCCCAGGCGTTAAGCACCGCCAAAAAAGGGGATATCGTCGGCCCGATTCGCTCTGGCGTCGGCTTCCACATTCTGAAAGTCAACGACCTGCGCGGCGGGACTCAGAACATCTCCGTCACCGAAGTCCATGCCCGTCATATTCTGCTTAAGCCGTCGCCGATCATGAACGATGCCCAGGCCCAGGCCAAGCTGGAACAGATCGCGGCTGACATTAAGAGCGGGAAAACCACCTTCGCCAAAGCGGCGAAAGCGTTCTCTGAAGATCCGGGCTCGGCGAACCAGGGCGGTGATTTAGGTTGGGCGACACCGGATATCTTCGATCCGGCATTCCGCGATGCGCTGATGCGTCTGAACAAAGGGCAGACCAGCGGACCGGTGCACTCTTCCTTCGGCTGGCATCTGATCGAACTGCTGGATAGCCGTCAGGTCGACAGAACCGATGCCGCGCAGAAAGATCGTGCATACCGCATGCTGATGAACCGCAAATTCTCTGAAGAAGCGGCAACCTGGATGCAGGAACAGCGCGCCAGTGCGTATGTTAAAATTCTGAGCAACTAATATCGATGCCTGAAATCCGTAAAGTTGTCATCACTCCCGGCGAACCCGCCGGGATTGGCCCTGACCTGGTCGTGCAGCTTGCCCAGCGCGACTGGCCAGTTGAGCTGGTGATCTGCGCCGACGGCGCCCTGTTAACTGACCGAGCCCAGCGGCTCGGTCTTCCTTTATCTCTCCGCCCATACGATCCTGCGCAACCGTCCGTTCCGCAACGCGCTGGTACGCTAACGCTGCTTAACGTACCGCTGAACGTTCCGGCGGAACCCGGCGTGCTGAGCGTGCAAAACGGCGCCTATGTCGTGGAAACGCTGGCGCGCGCTTGCGACGGCTGCCTTAGCGGCGAATTTGCGGCGTTAGTGACCGGCCCGGTGCACAAAGGCAACATCAACGACGCCGGCATCGCCTTCACCGGTCATACCGAGTTCTTCGAAGAGCGCGCGAAGGCCAGCAAAGTGGTGATGATGCTGGCGACCGAGGAGCTGCGGGTGGCGCTGGTGACGACCCATCTGCCGTTGAAGGCCATCAGCGAAGCGATAACGCCCGAGCTGCTGCGCGAGATCATCACCATTCTCGATCACGATCTGCGCACGAAATTTGGCATTGCCCAGCCGCATGTGCTGGTTTGCGGGCTTAACCCGCACGCTGGCGAAGGCGGCCATATGGGCACGGAAGAGATAGATACCATCATTCCGGTGCTGGAAGAGATGCGCGCGAAGGGGATGAACCTCAGCGGTCCGCTGCCGGCAGATACCCTCTTTCAGCCCAAATACCTTGACCATGCCGATGCGGTACTCGCGATGTACCACGATCAAGGCCTGCCCGTGCTAAAATACCAGGGCTTTGGCCGTGGCGTGAACATTACGCTCGGTTTACCTTTTATTCGTACCTCCGTCGACCACGGCACCGCACTGGAATTAGCGGGTCAGGGAAAAGCGGACGTCGGCAGTTTTATCACGGCGCTTAATCTCGCCATCAAAATGATTGTTAATACCCAATGAATAATCGAGTCCATCAGGGCCATTTAGCCCGTAAACGCTTCGGGCAGAACTTCCTCAACGATCAGTTTGTGATCGACAGCATCGTCTCGGCGATTAATCCCCAGAAAGGCCAGGCGATGGTTGAAATCGGCCCAGGTCTCGCCGCGCTGACCGAGCCGGTCGGCGAACGTCTTGACCAGCTGACCGTTATCGAACTGGACCGCGATCTGGCAGCTCGCCTGCAGACGCACCCGTTCCTCGGACCGAAGCTGACCATCTATCAGCAGGATGCGATGACCATGAACTTCGCCGAACTGGCGGAGAAAATGGGCCAGCCGCTGCGCGTCTTCGGTAACCTGCCGTACAATATCTCGACGCCGCTAATGTTCCATCTGTTCAGCTATACTGATGCCATTGCCGATATGCACTTTATGCTGCAGAAGGAAGTGGTCAATCGTCTGGTTGCCGGGCCGAACAGTAAGGCGTATGGTCGGTTAAGCGTGATGGCGCAATATTATTGCCAGGTGATCCCGGTACTCGAAGTGCCGCCGAGCGCGTTTACCCCGCCGCCTAAAGTCGACTCCGCGGTGGTTCGCCTGGTGCCGCACCGCACCATGCCGTATCCGGTAAAAGAGATCCGGGTACTGAGCCGCATCACCACCGAAGCCTTCAACCAGCGCCGTAAGACCATCCGCAATAGTCTCGGCAATCTGTTTAGCGTTGAAGTGCTGACCGAGCTGGGCGTCGACCCGGCAGTGCGTGCGGAAAATATTTCTGTAGAGCAGTACTGTAAGATGGCCAACTGGTTATCCAACAATCTGCCTTCGAAGGAGAGCTAACCATGATTAATTCGCCTCGTGTTTGCGTTCAGGTGCAAAGCGTCTATATCGAATCGCAGTCTTCTCCGGAAGAAGAGCGTTACGTCTTCGCTTATACGGTCACCATTCGCAATCTGGGGCGGAGTCAGGTTCAGCTGCTTGGCCGCTACTGGCTCATCACTAACGGCCACGGTCGTGAGACTGAAGTGCAGGGTGAAGGGGTGGTCGGCGAGCAACCGCATATTCCCGCTGGCGGTGAATATCAATATACCAGCGGCGCGGTCATCGAAACGCCGCTGGGAACCATGCAGGGTCATTATGAGATGATCGATATCGACGGCGCGCCGTTCCGTATCGAGATCCCTGTGTTCCGTCTCGCAGTTCCAACGCTCATTCATTAAAACAATGTCAACATACCTTATTGGCGACGTTCACGGTTGCTACGATGAACTGATCGCATTATTAGCGCAGGTTGAATTCGACCCGAGCACCGATACGCTATGGCTGACCGGCGATCTGGTGGCCCGTGGCCCGGGGTCGCTGGAGGTCCTGCGCTATGTCAAATCTCTGGGCGACTGTGTGCGACTGGTGCTGGGCAACCATGACCTCCACCTGCTGGCCGTCTTCGCCGGTATCAGCCGTAACAAGCCGAAGGATCGTCTGAAATCCTTGCTGGAAGCCCCGGATGCCGATGAGTTGCTCAACTGGCTGCGTCGCCAGCCGCTGCTGCAGGTGGATGAAGAGAAAAAGCTGGTGATGGCCCACGCGGGCATCACGCCGCAGTGGGATCTGGAGACCGCCCAGCAGTGCGCGCGCGATGTAGAAGCGGTGCTCTCCAGCGACTCCTACCCTTTCTTCCTCGATGCCATGTATGGCGACATGCCGAATCACTGGAGCAACGAGCTGAGTGGTCTGGCGCGCCTGCGCTTTATCTCTAATGCCTTTACCCGCATGCGCTACTGCTTCCCGAACGGCCAGCTGGATATGTATTCGAAAGAGGCGCCCGAGGACGCCCCGGCGCCGCTGAAGCCGTGGTTTGCCATTCCTGGCCCGGTCAGCAATGCCTACAGCATTGCCTTTGGCCACTGGGCTTCACTGGAGGGACGCGGTACGCCGGAGGGGATTTACGCCCTGGATACGGGCTGCTGCTGGGGCGGTGAACTCACCTGCCTGCGCTGGGAAGATAAGCAGTACTTCACCCAGCCGTCGAACCGCCAGAAAAGCCTCGACGAAGGCGAAGCCGTCGCTTCCTGAGTCTTCCCGGATGGCGGCGCGTTGCGCCTTATCCGGGCTACATTTCCTTGCGATTTGTCGCCCGGGCAGCGCTCCCGAAAGACGAAGCCCGCGACGGGAAATATGACGAGATACTGAGTGCGCAATCGTCGCGGAATTCACGCAAAAGAAAACCCCGGTCACGCCAGGCGCGACCGGGGTTTTTTCATTGCTATCCTTCCCGCTTAACGGCGTTCGAGGATCTCAAAGCAGTAGCTGTGGGAGTTCTGCGCGTCAGCGTCATGAAACTCGCTGAACACCGACTCCCACTCGTCCGGATCGTAATCCGGGAAATGGGTATCGCCTTCCACTTCCGCATCAATGTGGGTCAGATAGAGCTTATGCGCTTTCGGCAGGAACTGCTCATAAACGCGGCCGCCGCCGATCACCATAATCTCTTCCACATCACCGCAGGCAGCAATCGCTTCCTCCACTGAGGAGACCCACTGCACGCGATCGTCGCTGCCGGGTTTGCTGCTGATCACGATATTTTTACGCCCCGGCAACGGGCGCCCAATGGATTCCCAGGTCAGACGCCCCATCACCACCGGCTTATTTAACGTGTTGCGTTTGAACCAGGCGAGATCGGCAGGCAGGTTCCATGGCATGGCGTTTTCCATACCAATGACGCGATCTACCGCTAACGCCGCAATCAGACTGATCATTCATTCATTCCCGAGTGCAAAAAATTGTCGCCACTATACGGAAAGCGTACTACTTCGTCGACTGGCCGGAAGGTAAAGAATAAGAAAATTTTCTGATTTGCTGGCAAGCCCACGTTCACACCGTGGGCCGCCAGAACCGGTTCTAAACGGAAAACAAAATGTTACTGGCGAGCGTCAGGCTGAGGGCTTATTTTCCGGCTCATCGGCAATATCCCCGGTGTGCCTGCCCTCTTCCGTCCCCTGCCAGCCGTGACGCTGCACCAGCGACAGATGATGACGATCTTCGTTAATGATGCCGGTGAGCATATCGCTGGTCCGCTTGAAGACCGCCACCCGCGACGCCGCGTCGTTTTCCGCCATCGCCACCATCTCTTCAACCATCTGCAGGTTGAAACGACGGAACAGATCGGCCCGCTCGCGGGCTTCATACGCGCCGAGCCCCAGCGCCTCCAGCGTCATCCGGCCGGACTTCAGCGCCGCCTCAAAGGTTTCACGCTCCGGGGCCTCGACGCCAGCCTGGCGCAGCTTGATGTAATGATCGACATCGCGGGCGCGGGAGATAATCTGCAGATGCGGAAAATGCTCTTTCACCCTCTCCACCAGCTCAAGGCTGACGTGCGGATCGTCGATGGCATTGATCAGCACTTCCGCCTTTTCAGCGCCAGCCGACTCCAGCAGGTCGACCCGGGTGGCATCACCGTAGAAAACCTTCATATCAAATTTGCGCAGGGTATCAACATGATCCGGGTCGTGATCGAGGATCACCATTTTCACTCCGCTGGAGAGCAGCACACGACCGGCTATTTGCCCGTAGCGACCAAAGCCGGCGACAATCACCCGCGGCTGCTCTTCATCAATCTCGTCAGCATCGCGCGCCTGGCCGCTGGCCGATTTCTCCAGGCGAGTCAGCAGGACCAGCAGGACTGGCGTTGCCGCCATCGACAGCGCTACCGCCAGGGTCAGCGCCTTTGCCCATTCACCGTCCAGCACATCCGCCATCCGCGCGGCGCCAAAGACCACAAACGCGAACTCGCTTCCCTGCCCCAGTAGCACCGCAAACCAGCGGCGCTGGGCGCGTGGCACGCCCAGCGGCCTGGCGATAAGCCACAGCATCAGCATTTTTATCGCCAGGAAACCGAGCAGCAAAATAACGATCCGCAGCGGATGGGTCACGAGAGTGCCGAAATCAATCGACATGCCGACGCCAATAAAGAACAGCCCCAGCAGCAGCCCTTTAAACGGCTCGATATCGCTCTCCAGCGCATGGCGATACTCGGAGCTGGCCAGCAGCACCCCGGCGAGAAACGCCCCCATCGCCATTGACAGCCCGACTTCCTCCAGCAGCAATCCAAAGCCGAAGACCAGGAACAGCGCCACGGCGCTGAACACTTCGCGCAGGCCGGAACGGGCGACAAAGCGCAGCAGCGGACGGGTCAGATAGCGCCCCAGGGCCACCACCAGCGCCAGCGCCGCGGCCACCTTCAGCGCAGAGATAGCAAACGCCACCAGCGAAGTAGCGCCGCCGCTGGCCGCCAGCAGCGGGATCATCGCCACCAACGGGATCGCCGCGATATCCTGGAACAGCAGCACCGCGAAGGCGCTCCGCCCCATCTGCGACACCGTCAGATTGCGCTCATTCATCGCTTGCATCGCAATGGCAGTGGAAGAGAGCGCCAGGGTCATGCCTATCAGCTCGGCCACCTGCCAGCGCAGGCCCAGCAGCATACAGAACAGGCCAATCAATACCCCGCAGGCCACCATCTGCAGCGCGCCGCCGCCGAACACCGAGGCGCGTAGCTTCCACAGTCGCTGCGGATCCAGCTCCAGACCAATCACGAACAGCATCAGTACCACGCCGATCTCGGCAAAGTGCAGAATCGACTCGGCATCGGTCACCAGCCGCAGCCCCCACGGGCCGATAATACAGCCAGCGATCAGATAGCCCAGCACCGACCCCAGCCCCAGGCGGACGGCGATGGGCACAATCAGCGCCGCGGCGCCCAGGTAAATCAGCGCTTGTATCAGGGTATGGCTATCCATTCTGGTGTGCCTCCTGCCAGTCGATTAAGCGTTGACGATAGTGGCGGGCCTGCGCCTGCAGCGTTTCGTCATCGCAGATAAAGGTGCAGTGCATGGCGAACGGCGGCAGCCATTTCATTCCGCAATAAAGCGCGGTTGCCTGCAACGGCTGCGCCAGCACCGGAAAACCAGGGAATGAGCCGATGTCAAAGTGGCTTTCACCGCCGCCGGTGGTCACCGCCCACATCAGCGATTTACCGCGCAGGGCAATACCGTTGTGACCATAGGCCCAGCCGTGCGCCAGCACTTTATCCATCCACAGCTTCAGCAGCGGCGGCACGCTATACCACTGCATGGGATGCTGCCAGATAACCAGATCGGCACGGGCCAGCGCCGCCTGCTCGGCGGCGACATCGATATTAAAGTCGGGATAGAGTTGATAGAGGGAGCGTATCTCTACGCCTTCAAGCGTCCCTGCCTGTTCAAGCATTCGCTTATTCGCATGAGAATGCTGCGGATAAGGATGCGCATAAATTATCAGAATCATTGATTGGCCTGTGTTTGCTCTTGTCATAATCAGCAAGAGTGTAGA
The DNA here is from genome assembly GCF_002810615.1 of Klebsiella sp. G-Nf4. Taxonomy (NCBI): domain Bacteria; kingdom Pseudomonadati; phylum Pseudomonadota; class Gammaproteobacteria; order Enterobacterales; family Enterobacteriaceae; genus Klebsiella; species Klebsiella sp. G-Nf4. The sequence goes on from NZ_PION01000011.1 coordinate 201,904, forward strand.
CAGTTAAGCCAACGGCTTACAATGATAACTGTGATTTATGTCGCAGTGGGTTACGCATTTCGGGGTTGATTCTTGATCGCCACATCAGAATCGCTGTCGACCAGATCGCATTGCTTCGGTAGCAGAAAGGTCATTGTGCCGGCGATAATCAACGAACCGGCCAGGGCGCAGACCGCCACATTCTGGCCGTAGAGATACATCATCACGCCCACCAGATAGGGGCCACAGAATCCGCCGAGATTGCCCAGGCCATTGATCACCCCGCGTGCGCTGCCCGCCACCTCCGGCGAAGCGATACGCCCCGGCATCGACCAGAACGGACTGGTAGCCGATTTGAGAAAGAAGCCGCAGATCACCAGCGCGATATAGGCCGCCACCATATGGTCGCGCAGCACCACCGACGCCACCAGCGCTGCCGCAAAACTGTAGAGCGAGAAGCGAACCCACAGACGACGCTTACCGCTGTGGTCGCTGAACAACGAAATCACATAGATCCCGGCCAGCGTGGCGACAAACGGCAGCACCGCCAGGAAGCCAACGCTGGCCATGTTGCCGCCGGTTAACCCCTTCAGAATGGTCGGCAGCCACAGCGTGTAGCCATAATCCCCGGTCTGGTAGAAAAAATTGAGGATCACCAGCTTCATCAGTCCGGCATTACCAAACACATCCTTCACCGGCGCCTTGCTGACTGGGGCTTCGGCCTGCTTCGCCGCACGCTCGGCGGCCAGGGTGGTCACCAGATAGTCACGCTCGCGGGCGGGCAACCAGTGGGCCTCTTGCGGACGGTCGCTGATCATAAACCACCACACAACCAGCACCACCAGCGACAACAGCCCTTCGATGATAAACAGCCAGCGCCAGTCAAGCGCCGCAATAATGGCGCCGGAGACCGGCGCGGTGAGCATACCGCCGAGCGGGGCAAACATCATCACAAACGCGTTCGCGCGACCCAGCTCTTTTTCCGGAAACCAGTTGCTGACCATGGTCAGCACTACCGGCAGCATTCCCCCTTCCGATACCCCGAGAATAAATCGCAGCACCAGCAGCTGATATTGATGAGTCACAAACCCTGTCGCCACGGAAACGATAGCCCAGGCTACCAGCGACCAGGCAATAAATTTTTTACCGCTGCCGTTAACCGCAATTCGCCCACCGGGAATTTGCAAAAATAAATAACCAATAAAAAAAATACCGCTGGCCACGCCGGCCATTTGGCTGGTAATGCCTAAATCGGCCTCCATGCCGCCCGGCAGGGCAAAGCTAATATTAACCCGATCCATAAATGACATAATGCAGGCAATTAACACCGGCACAATGATACGCAGCCAACGGGTGCTGGGAATTTTCTCGTTCATATATTTGCACTCTCTATGCAGAGGTTATTGTTTTGATTGAGATCGCGCGGGTACAGAAATAAAAAGCTAATTAATCGATAGCGTTTGGCAGCGCTGCGCCGGCAAACCAGGCGGCGACGTTAGCAAAAACCACTTCGCTCATTTTCTGTCGTGTTTCCTGCGTGGCGCTGGCGACATGCGGCTGCAGCACCACGTTATCGAGGGCGATCAGCGCCGCCGGGACCTGGGGTTCCTGTTCGAAAACATCGAGCCCGGCCCCGGCGATAACGCCGTTTTGTAACGCGTGGATCAACGCCTTTTCATCCACCAGCGAACCGCGGGCAATATTGATAAGCCAGGCATGCGCCGGCATCACGTTAAACACCGAGGCGTCGATGATGCCGCGGTTCGCCTCGCCGCCGGATGCGGCAATCACCAAAAAATCGCTCTCATGCGCCAGGGTATGCAGGTCGGCACACCACTGATAATCGAGGCCCGCAATCTTTTTACGGTCGGTATACAGCACCTGCATATCAAAACCCCGCGCCCGGCGGGCGATCGCCTGGCCAATATTCCCCATACCCAGCAGGCCGATACGCTTCCCGCTCACCTGAGTCGCCAACGGCATACCACCGCTCAGCCAGCGTCCCTCGCGGACAAAGCGATCGCCCTGACAGAGCTGACGGGAACCGGCCAGCAGCAGCCCCATCGCCAGGTCAGCGACATCATTCGTCAACACCCCGGAGGTGATGGTGACGGCAATTTGCCGCGAGCGGGTATACGTCAGATCCACCGCATCGGTACCGACGCCGAAGATGGCAATCAGCCCAGCCTGAGGCAGCAACTCAAGGACGCTGTTTGCTACGCCGACGTCGCCGCGAGTGACCACGACGGCAATGTTCTCACCTTGCTCACGCAGAAAGGCGATCGGGTCGTCCTGCTCGTAGAGACGCAGCAGCGGGAAATGCTCCGCCAGCTGCAGCTGCAGGGTTTCAATTACGGGGGCCACTAAAAGGACGGCGCGGGGAATAACACTCTTCATCAGATCACCTGTTTGACGTTTGGTTACGACGGTAGCCACTATCAAACGGGTTTTTACCGGGGGATTTTGCGATCTGTATCACGCTGAATCGTGTTAAAAATGCGTGTTACCGGACGCGTGATCGTGAAGACAAAACGGCGACCAGACAGGCGATGGACCGCGCGCGCATTAACCTTTCGCTAACACGCGGCAGGCGCTGGCTGATGGACGTTAAATCGTTTCGCCCATCGACAGGCGGTAGTGGAGGTCCACTTTTTCAATGGTGGGCAGTCCTTTGATTTTCTTTATTAAAATCTCTGTCGCCACCTTACCCATCTCGAAGCGCGGCGTCAGGACGCTGGCCAGCCGGGGAGAGACGATCTGGCCGATCTCCAGGCCATGAAAGCCCGCGATAGCCAGCTCCTGGGGCACGCTGATACCGGATGCCAGGCACTCCTGTAACACGCCCACCGCCAGGTCGTCATTAGTGCACAGAATACCGTCCATATCGGCGTACATTTGCCGCGCCAGGGTCATCATGCCGGTGCCAATGGAAACCGACGAGACTTTATTCGGCGCAATGCGCCCCACCGCCAGCCCGGCATTCTCCATCGCCCGACAGTAGCCCAGATAACGCTGCTCGTCGCGGACGTCGGACATCGAGCCGAAGTAGATGATCCGTCGTTTACCGCTGGCCAGCAGCATGGTGGTCATATCGAAACCGGCCTGGAAGTTATCGAATCCGACGTTGATGCGTCCCGGATTCTCCGCCAGCCCCATCACTTCAGCGATCGGGATCTTCGCGGCATTCAGATACTTGTCCGCCCGCAGGGAGTGCACCGACTCGGTCAGCAGCAGCCCTTTCACGTTAAATGCCAGCACGGCGGCAATCTGCTCCTCTTCACGCTGGCGATCGTAGTCGTAATTCACCACCAGCGTCTGGTAGCCATGCCCGGCGGCGACAGATTCGATGCCGGCCAGCAGATCGGCAAAAATTTGATTATGAAAGGAGGGAATGAGTACGCCAATCCGCGGCACGGCGACGCTGGTCATCGCCGGATTATCCGGGTCGGGCTGATAGCCGATCTCCGCTATCACGCTGGCAATGCGCTCCGCCGTCTCCGGTTTCACCTTTTCCGGGGTGCGTAAATAGCGGCTAACGGTCATCTTGGTTACGCCAGCCAGCTCGGCAATATCATGGAGCGTAATGCGTTGTGCTTTCATCTGTGTGTCCGCCAAATACCTGACTGCTTCAGGCCATTATGCCTGTCGGGGGGTAAAAAGAGAATGCCAGTCCGTAGCCGTTAACCCGTTGAGTCAGCGAGATTTACCGGCAGCGTCACGATTAAGGTAACCCCTTTTTGTAACACGGTTTCGAGTGATCTTCATCACAGTTTCCCCCGGTAAAAATCCGTGAGATAGGGCACAGGTTTTCTTCAGCCGCTAATCAGGATATCGAGATGAACGATCTTTTCAGCTTACAAGGTAAACGCATTTTAATTACGGGTGCAGGACAGGGGATCGGTTTTGTCATGGCCCAGGGTCTGGCGCAATATGGCGCAGAAATCATTATTAATGACCTTTCTGCCCCGCGAGCGGACGATGCAGTGATGAAGCTCCGCGATGAAGGCGCCATCGCCCATGCTGCGGTATTTAACGTGACCGATGCCGAGGCCGTTGAAGAGGCCATTGCCGATATCGAAGCGCATATTGGCCCAATCGACGTGTTATTCAATAACGCCGGGATCCAGCGTCGACACCCGTTTACCGAATTCCCGGTGCAGGAGTGGAATGATGTGATTTCGGTTAACCAGACGGCGGTTTTTCTCGTCTCTCAGGCCGTCGCGAAGCGCATGGTTGACCGCCAGCAGGGAAAAATCATCAATATCTGCTCCATGCAGAGCGAGCTGGGGCGCGACACCATCACCCCCTACGCCGCCGCCAAAGGCGCGGTGAAGATGCTAACCCGCGGGATGTGCGTTGAGCTGGCGCGGCACAACATTCAGGTCAACGGCATTGCCCCGGGCTACTTTAATACGGCGATGACCCGGACGCTGGTTGAGGATAAGGCGTTTACCGACTGGTTATGCAAACGCACCCCTGCCGCCCGCTGGGGCGATCCGCAGGAGCTGGTCGGCGCTGCCGTCTTTTTATCGTCAAACGCGTCGAATTTCGTCAACGGCCATCTGCTGTTCGTTGATGGCGGCATGCTGGTCGCGGTCTGAGTGAGGGAGCGCATGATGGCAGGACAATGCATTATTTTGATGGGCGTCTCCGGGACCGGCAAATCCACCGTCGGTCAGGCATTGGCCCACGCGCTGGGGGCGAAATTTATCGACGGCGACGACCTTCATCCACGTAACAATATCGTCAAAATGGCCACCAGCCAGCCGCTGAATGATGAGGATCGTCAACCGTGGCTGACGCGTATCGCCGACGTTATTTTCAGCCTTGAGCAGAAAAACGAGTCTGGTGTATTGGTCTGTTCCGCATTGAAAAAGCGCTATCGCGACCGCCTGCGTGAGGGGAACGCGAAGCTACGCTTCCTGTGGTTGACCGGGGATTATGACTGCATTTTGCAGCGTATGCGCCAGCGTAAAGGCCACTTTATGCCAGAGGCGCTACTGCGTAGCCAGTTCGCCGCCCTGGAGACGCCAGACGCCAGTGAAAGCGATGTTCTGGCCGTCGATATTACCCCCGACGTCGCCAGTATTGTCGCTCACTCATTAACGTTACTTCATTCGCAACAACCGCAGAGGATCCCGGCATGATTATCGATACCTTAACCGCCGCCGCCGAAAATGAGCTCTATCCGCCGGTGATTCGCCAGGCGCTGCAGGCCGTATTACAGCAACAACCGCACGCGCTGCCGCCGGGGAAATATACCGTCGAGAGTGATAATGTGTTTTTTACCGTCGTCGAAGGTCACACCCGGCCGCTGAGCGAGCAACGCCCGGAATATCATCGTCAATATCTCGACATTCACATTGTGCTGAAAGGCGAAGAGATCATCGGTGCCGGGAATAAAGGGCTGCCGCTCGTTGAAGATGGCCCCTTCAACACGGCGCAGGATATCGGTTTCTGCCAGGCTATCGACAGCGAAACGCTGATTCATCTCCACCCGGAAGAGCTGGCGATCCTCTTCCCCGGTGAATTACACCGCCCGATGGCCTGCCTCGAGCAAGGCGCAGCGTTGCGCAAAATCGTGGTCAAAATCGATCGCGCGCTGCTGTAACGCGATCGTTCGGCCCCGCACGCTCCCCGCGGGGCCTGGGATAACCACTTAGTTATCCAGCTCATCCATGGATTTTACCTGGTCGCGGTTAATCTGCTCCACGCGGCCGGTTTCGGCATTTTTGTATGAGACGAGGCCAGTGTCATCATCCACCTGCGGTTTGCCGCTGGTGACAATGGTCTTGCCATCGGTGGTTTTGATCGACTGATTCGATGAGCAGCCGGCCACGAACATGATTGCCGTCGCTGCCAGTGCGGATGCCACCAGAATATTGTTCCGCATTGTATCCTCCTGTCTTTTCATCAATAGGTATCGTTATGGTGCTAACTATAGTTAGCCTGACCCGACAGGTGGTTAAAAGCAGAACTCTCCGAAGATGACCGTAACCAAAAAAAAGGGCTGACGATGTCGTCAGCCCAGGCTTGTTGTTATCCGGCCAGGCCGGTGCGCTTATTTGGTGATTTGCGCGTGCATTTCCTGAACCGAAATCACCTTCTCGGTGGCATCGGCATTCAGCGCCATCGCAGTGGCAAAGCCGCCGTTCAGGGTGGTGTCGTAATGCACCTTGTACTGCAGCGCGCTGCGGCGAATCAGCTTGGAGTCTTCAATCGCCTGGCGACCTGCGGTGGTGTTGATGATGTAGGTGTATTCGCCATTCTTGATACGGTCCTGAATGTGCGGACGACCTTCATGCACCTTGTTCACCAGACGCGGGTTGATACCCGCTTCGCCCAGTACAATCGCCGTACCGTGGGTCGCATCCAGCTCAAAGCCAAACTTCAGCAGCTTCGCCGCCAGGTCGACCACGCGCTCTTTGTCGCCTTCGCGAACGGAGAGCAGTGCACGACCCTTTTTCTTCATGGTCGAGTTGCTGCCCAGCTGCGCTTTGGCGAACGCTTCGGCAAAGGTGCGACCCACGCCCATCACTTCCCCGGTAGAGCGCATTTCTGGCCCTAACAGCGGGTCAACGCCCGGGAATTTGTTGAACGGCAGGACCACTTCTTTCACCGAGTAGTACGGCGGGATGATCTCTTTGGTCACGCCCTGCTGCGCCAGCGTTTTACCGGCCATTACGCGCGCCGCGACTTTCGCCAGCGGGACGCCGGTGGCTTTGGAGACGAACGGTACGGTACGCGCCGCACGCGGGTTCACTTCAATCAGATAAACTTCGTTATCTTTCACCGCGAACTGGACGTTCATCAGACCACGAACCTGCAGCTCGAAAGCCAGCTTCTGCACCTGCTCGCGCATCACATCCTGAATTTCCTGGCTCAGCGTATACGCTGGCAGGGAACAGGCTGAGTCGCCGGAGTGTACGCCCGCCTGCTCGATATGCTCCATGATGCCGCCAATCAGCACCATCTCGCCGTCGCAGATAGCATCGACATCCACTTCAATCGCGTCGTCGAGGAAGCGATCCAGCAGTACCGGTGCATCGTTGGAGACGCTAACCGCGGTCTGGAAGTAGCGGCGCAGATCCTGCTCGTCGTAAACAATTTCCATCGCCCGGCCGCCAAGCACGTAAGACGGACGAACCACCAGCGGGTAGCCAATCTCTTTCGCTCTCTCTACCGCCTGCTCAATGGCGGTGACGGTGGCGTTCGCCGGCTGCTTCAGCTTCAGACGGTCAACCGCGTGCTGGAAACGCTCACGGTCTTCCGCGCGGTCGATAGCGTCCGGGCTGGTGCCGATAACCGGTACGCCTGCGGCTTCCAGGGCGCGCGCCAGCTTCAGCGGCGTCTGGCCGCCGTACTGGACGATAACGCCCTTCGGCTTCTCGATGCGTACGATTTCCAGCACGTCTTCCAGGGTCACCGGCTCGAAGTACAGACGGTCGGAGGTGTCATAGTCGGTAGACACGGTTTCCGGGTTACAGTTGACCATGATGGTCTCGTAACCGTCTTCGCGCAGCGCCAGAGAGGCGTGTACGCAGCAGTAGTCAAATTCGATACCCTGGCCGATACGGTTCGGGCCGCCGCCGAGGACCATGATTTTATCGCGGTCAACGGACGGGTTGGACTCACACTCTTCTTCATACGTGGAGTACATGTAGGCGGTATCGGTGGCGAATTCGGCGGCGCAGGTGTCCACGCGCTTGTAGACCGGGTGCAGGTCATACTGGTCGCGCAGCTTGCGAATTTCCGCTTCACGCACGCCAGCCAGTTTCGCCAGACGCGCATCGGCAAAGCCTTTACGCTTCAGGGTGCGCAGGAAGTCGGCGTCGAGGCCGTTGATGCCCACTTCCACCACTTTCTCTTCCAGACGCACCAGCTCTTCAATCTGCACCAGGAACCAGCGGTCGATATTGGTCAGGTTGAAAACGCCGTCTACCGAGAGACCGGCGCGGAAAGCATCCGCGATGTACCAGATACGCTCGGCGCCAGCGTCTTTCAGCTCGCGGCGGATTTTGGTCAGCGCTTCCGGGTCGTCGAGGCTCACTTTCGGGTCGAAGCCGGTAGCGCCCACTTCCAGGCCGCGCAGCGCTTTCTGCAGCGATTCCTGCTGGGTGCGGCCAATCGCCATCACTTCGCCGACGGATTTCATCTGGGTGGTCAGACGGTCGTTAGCGCCGGCGAATTTTTCGAAGTTAAAGCGTGGAATTTTGGTGACCACGTAGTCGATGGACGGCTCGAAGGAAGCCGGAGTGCGGCCGCCGGTGATGTCGTTCATCAGCTCGTCGAGGGTGTAGCCCACCGCCAGCTTGGCCGCCACTTTAGCAATCGGGAAGCCGGTGGCTTTCGAGGCCAGCGCCGAAGAGCGGGAGACGCGCGGGTTCATTTCGATAACGATCAGGCGACCGTCTTTCGGGTTCACCGAGAACTGCACGTTAGAGCCGCCGGTTTCCACACCGATTTCACGCAGGACCGCCATCGAGGCGTTACGCATGATTTGGTATTCTTTGTCGGTCAGGGTCTGCGCCGGGGCAACGGTGATGGAGTCGCCGGTATGGATCCCCATGGCATCGAAGTTTTCAATCGAGCAGACGATGATGCAGTTGTCGTTCTTATCGCGCACCACTTCCATCTCGTACTCTTTCCAGCCGATCAGCGATTCATCGATCAGCAGTTCGTTGGTCGGAGAGAGATCCAGGCCGCGTTCGCAGATTTCTTCGAACTCTTCGCGGTTATAGGCGATACCGCCGCCGGTGCCGCCCATCGTAAAGGACGGACGGATAATGCACGGGAAGCCAACGTCGGCGGCAACCGCCAGCGCTTCTTCCATGGTGTGGGCGATGCCGGAGCGCGCGGTGTCGAGGCCGATTTTCTTCATCGCCACGTCGAAGCGACGACGGTCTTCCGCTTTATCAATCGCGTCGGCAGTGGCGCCGATCATGGTCACGCCGAACTCTGCCAGCACGCCCTGACGTTCCAGCTCCAGTGCACAGTTCAGCGCCGTCTGGCCGCCCATGGTCGGCAGCACCGCATCCGGGCGCTCTTTTTCGATAATTTTACGTACTACTTCCCAGTGAATCGGCTCGATGTAGGTCGCATCGGCCATTTCCGGGTCGGTCATGATGGTCGCCGGGTTGGAGTTCACCAGGATAACGCGGTAGCCCTCTTCACGCAGGGCTTTACAGGCCTGCGCGCCGGAGTAGTCAAACTCACACGCCTGACCGATAACAATCGGGCCCGCGCCCAGAATCAGGATACTTTTTATGTCTGTACGTTTTGGCATTGCTCTTTTACTCCTGATTATTTCGCGGACTGACGGTAGAGCTCAATTAACTCGATAAAATGGTCGAACAGCGGCGCGGCATCGTGCGGCCCCGGGCTCGCTTCAGGGTGCCCCTGGAAGCTAAACGCCGGTTTGTCGGTACGATGAATGCCCTGCAGGGTGCCGTCGAACAGTGACTTGTGAGTCACGCGCAGGTTGGCTGGCAGCGTGGCTTCATCAACCGCAAAACCATGGTTCTGAGCGGTAATCATCACCACGTCGTTATCAATATCTTTAACCGGGTGGTTGCCGCCGTGGTGGCCGAACTTCATCTTAATGGTCTTCGCACCGCTCGCCAGCGCCAGCAGCTGATGGCCAAGGCAGATGCCGAATACCGGAATATCGGTCTCAAGGAATTTTTCAATCGCGTCGATAGCGTAATCGCACGGCGCCGGGTCGCCAGGGCCGTTAGAGAGGAAAATACCGTCCGGATTCAGCGCCAGGACATCCGCCGCCGAGGTCTTCGCCGGTACCACCGTCAGGCGGCAGCCGCGATCAACCAGCATGCGCAGGATGTTGCGTTTTGCGCCGAAGTCATACGCCACGACGTGGAAGGGCAGCTCGCTCTCCGCTTTCGCTTCCGGCAGGTCGCCCGCCAGGGTCCAGCTGCCTTGCGTCCAGCTGTAGGTTTCTGCGGTGGTCACTTCCTTCGCCAGATCCATGCCGTTCAGGCCCGGGAACGCTTTCGCTTTTTCCAGCGCCAGTTGAGCATCCGGGTTGTCGCCCGCGATGATGCAACCGTTTTGCGCCCCTTTCTCACGCAGCAGACGCGTCAGCTTGCGGGTATCGATATCGGCAATCGCCACAATGTTATGGCGCTTCAGATAAGAAGAAAGATCTTCAGTATTGCGGTAGTTGCTGGCAATCAGCGGCAGGTCGCGAATAACCAGACCCTGCGCGTGTACCTGAGAAGATTCTTCATCGGCGGCGTTGGTGCCGACATTACCAATATGAGGATAAGTAAGAGTGACGATTTGGCGGGAATAGGAAGGATCAGTGAGGATTTCTTGATAACCGGTCATTGAAGTATTGAAAACGACTTCCCCAACCGCCGTGCCGGTTGCCCCGATGGCCCGACCGTGAAACTGGGTTCCGTCTTCCAGAACCAATAGCGCTGACTTAATCAAAACACCCTCCAGAGAATATCCACTCACTTTATTTGCATATTAATTCATAAACACGATCTGAATCAATGCAAATCTGTTGCCCGCAGAATTTTGGCAAACGGCGGCATTCTGGAGAGATGTCGGATAAAAGTCAACTTAAAGCGGAGATTTTTAATGTCATTTTACGCCACTGGCGCATAACACGTGATTTTTACGCCAAAAAGATCAACAAACCTGGCTGAGAAAACGCTTGCGGAAGGAAAAGAGTGTAAAACCTGGCGACGGAGAGCTCAAAAGTGGACCAAATGGTCAAAATTTACATTTCATTCACCCAAAACAGCAGAAAAATGATACTTTATAGCCAACTAATGCAAAAATACAAACCAAACCCATAAAAATAAAAAAGGGCAACAATATATTGCCCCTTGCATCAATGACTTATTGATTGCAATAACCACATCACGATGGGTAATAATCGTTATAAACTGTTCAAATCCAGCACATCACGCATGTCAAAAAGACCACTTTTCTTATCTTTAAGCCATAATGCCGAACGAACTGCACCATTAGCAAAGGTCATGCGGCTGGACGCTTTATGGGTGATTTCAATACGCTCGCCAATATCGGCAAACATTGCCGTATGTTCGCCGACGATATCGCCCGCACGGACGGTCGCGAAGCCAATGGTGCCCGGAACGCGTTCGCCGGTATGACCTTCACGACTGTAGACGGCGCAGTCCTTCAGATCTTTGTTCAATGCTCCGGCGATCGCTTCGCCCATCGCCAGCGCGGTGCCTGACGGTGCATCCACTTTATGCCGGTGGTGCGCTTCGATAATTTCGATGTCGGTGTAGTCGCCCATCACCTTTGCCGCCTTCTCCAGCAGCTTTAACAGGACGTTGACGCCGACGCTAAAGTTAGCGGCGAAGACAATGGCAATCTCCTGCGCGGCGTCGCGAATCGCCTGTTTGCCGGCGTCGTCAAAACCGGTGGTGCCGATGACCATCCCTTTGCCATGCTCGCGGCAAAACGCCAGATGGTTCAGCGTGCCTTCCGGGCGGGTAAAATCGATCAACACGTCGAAATCATCTTTTACCGCCGTGAGGCTGCTCTGCACCGCGACGCCCGCTTTGCCGGCGCCCGCCAGCTCCCCGGCGTCGCTGCCCACCAGGCTTGACCCTTCGCGCTCCAGCGCCGCGCCCAACGCCACGCCTTCCATCTGCAATGCAGCCTGAATTAACTGGCGTCCCATCCGGCCGCCCGCGCCGGCGATGGCCACGCGGATTTGTGCATCATGCATAGCTATTCTCTTTTGTTAACATTACGTAAATTGTTTTCAGAGTAACCAGCCCGTCAGCGGGCCGCTACTCAAAAACGCCGATAATTAGAAATTTATGACAAACGGCGGACGATATCAGTAAAAACTATACGATTGTGCCGCAATTCCATGTTTACGTAGTGACAACCGGGAAGGCTAATGATGGCGCCTTCGCCCGCACAATGCGGGCGAAAGCGGTGTTGTAGTGGGTTATAGCGGGTTATAGCGGGAAAAGTGCGCCGGCGGGAAACGCGGATAAAAACCAGGTCACCGCCAGCAGATCGGCGCTGCCGCCGGGGCTGAGATGGCGGGCAATCAGCTCGTCGTCAAACTGGCGCAGCGCCTCCAGCCCGCCGTCAGCCAGCACACCGCCCTGCCACAGCAGTCGCTGCGCCTCCTGCTGGACAAAGTTCAGCCCGGCAAGCCCGCCACGCGAGACCAGGTTAGTGTCATCATTCCACGCCATCAGATGCAGCAAGGTTTGCAGCAGTGCCAGATTGCTGTCGCCGGTCTCTTCCATCATGCGGGTAAAGACCGGTAATGCCTGGGTACGCACCGTCAGGAAACCGCTCTCCGCCTCGCCACGGGCCCCGGAGAGGCCATAACGCAGAAAATGGGCCTCACCTTTACTGAGCCGTTCCCCACTCGCGGCGGACAATTCCTGCATAACCATGCCGCGACAGAAGCGCGCCACCTGGTCACAAAGCCGGTGTTGTTCAATCGGCTCACCTTTCGACACCAGCCTTCCCGCCGCCGCGCTCAGCAAACCGAAAGCGAAGATCGCCCCGCGATGGGTATTCACCCCGCCGGTGGCCTCCAGCATATCGTTCTCACAGGCCATCCCTACCGGGCGCAGCATCATCAATACCTGCTCCGGCGCGACCGCCGCAGTATCGTGACCCATGATAAAAAACTTCTCCATCCACGGCGCCACCACCGCGGTGCTGGCCTCAAACGAGGCCAGATCCATATCCCGGTGCGCGCCAGCGTTACGAATATCCACCAGCCCGGGCTTGGGGGTCAGGCGAACTTCGGTCAACAGCGCGCGCTCTACCGCGCTGACCACCTCTTCGGCGCTCAGTGGCTTCACGCGTCGCACACGCGCAGGATTCATTAACACGTCGCTCATGGCCTTTCCCCTCTACGTTTAGTCGCTGTTTTTCACCTGACGAATCACATCGATGACTGAACCGTCGCGATAGCGCACGACCGCCACCACCCGATCGGTAAATTCGATCGGCTGCGGCTTGCCGGTCAACAGCTCTGCACGCTGCTGCAGCTCCTCAATGGTCATCAGCGGAATACCCGCATTGCGTAAATTGTCGATCAGGTCCTGGCGCGCCGGGTTTACCGCAATGCCGTGGTCGGTGACCAGTACATCCACGCTGGCTCCGGGCGTCACACGGGTCAGCACTTTTTCCACGACGCAGGGAATACGGCCGCGAACTAACGGCGCGGTAATGATGGTCAGATCCGCGCCGGCGGCGGTATCGCTATGTCCGCCGGATGCACCGCGCAGCACGCCGTTGGAGCCGGTCATCACGTTGACGTTAAAGTCGGTATCGATTTCCAGCGCGCTGAGCATCACCACGTTCAACCGCTCGCAGGAGGCGCCCTTGGAACCTGGACTGGCATACTGGTTGGTGGAGATCTCGACGTGGTTTGGGTTCTGCGCCAGCGAGCGCGCGGCGTCGCCATCGAACGACTGGGTATCAAGCAGCGTTTTGATCAGCCCCTTTTCGTGCAGATCGACCATCGTGCCGGTGATGCCGCCGAGGCCGAAGCTGGCGGTGATGCCGTTACGGCGCATTTTGTCTTCGAGGAAGCGGCTGACAGCCAGCGAGGCGCCGCCGGTGCCGGTCTGCAGCGAGAAGCCATCTTTAAAGTAACCGGAATGCTCGACCACCTTCGCCGCCTGGCGGGCAATCAGCAGTTCGCGCGGGTTGCTGGTCAGACGGATCGCCCCAGCGGTAATTTTTTCCGGATCGCCGACTTCGTCCACCTGGACGATCAGATCCACCTGATCCTGGGCAATGCTGGCCGGATAGTTTGGGTAATCCACCCACGCTTCGGTCAATAGCACCACGCATTTGGCATGTTCCGCATCAACGCGCGCATAGCCCAGCGAACCACAACGTGATTTACCGCTAAAGCCATTGGCATTACCAAACTCATCACAGCAGGGGACGCCGAGAAACGCGACATCAATCGACAGTTCGCCGCTTTGAATCAGCTGTACGCGACCGCCGTGAGAGTGGATCTGCACCGGGTTTTCCATCAGGCCGGCGGAGATCTCCTCGCCCAGCTTGCCGCGCAGACCGGAGGTGTAGATCTGGCGGATCACGCCATTTTTAATATGCTCGATCAGCGGCCAGTGGGCGTCGATCAGCGAACTGGATGCCAGGGTCAGATCGCGAAAGCCCATCTCCGCCAGCTTCGCCACCACCATATTGACCACTTTGTCACCGCCGCGAAACGCGTGGTGGAACGAGATAGTCATACCATTTTGCAGGCCGGAGCGACGGATTGCCGTTTCCAGCGAGTCGCAGATTTTACGCTGGCGCTTTTCTGTTTCACTGGCCAGCCATGGGCTTTTCGCCGTCACGCCGCTATAAGGGGTCAGTCCTTCCGGCATCACGTACTGCTGATTAAGCATTGCTACAGTTTCTTTCATCTTGTTCCCCTTAATCACGAATACCGGAAGCCGAGAGCGCCACCACTTTGCGAGCGTGGTCGATAATCGGTCCGTCGATCATCTTGCCGTTCAGCGACACCACGCCCAGACCGCGCGACTCTGCCTCTTCCGCCGCGGCAATCACCTCCAGCGCATGGTCGACCTCTTTGCGCGTCGGGGCATAGACCTGATGCAGGAGTTCAATTTGTCGTGGGTTGACCAGCGATTTGCCGTTGAAGCCGAGGTTTTTCGCCAGATTCGCTTCCGCGAGGAAGCCCTCTTCGTTGTTGATATCCGACCACACCACGTCATAGGCGGCGATGCCGGCAACGCGCGCGGCATGCAGCACGGCGCAGCGGGCATAGAACAGTTCAGTACCGTCACCACGGGAGGTGCCCATATCCATGACGTAGTCGAAAGCCGCCAGCGCGATCGCCGCCAGACGCGGGCTGGCGCGGGCAATCTCTACCGCATTCACCACGCCCAGCGCCGACTCGATGGCCGCCATGAGTTTGGTGCTGCCCACTTCCCGGCCGCATTCGCGCTCAATCCGCTCAACATGCGCTTCCAGCTCATGGATATCTTCTTTGCTGTCGGTTTTCGGCAGACGCACCATGTCCACGCCCGCGCGTACCACCGCTTCAAGATCGGCCAGACCAAACGGGGTGTTCAGCGGGTTAATGCGCACCACGGTTTCGATATCCTGATACAGCGGATGCTGCAGCGCCTGATACACCAGCAGACGGGCGGTATCTTTCTCCCGTAACGAGACGGCATCTTCCAGGTCGAACATCACCGCATCAGCACCGTAGACGAATGACGTGCTTAACATGGCGGCGTTGGCGCCAGGGATAAACAGCATACTGCGACGTGGTTTCATAGCTGGCTCCATTGCAATTGAGACTGTTGCGCCGCGCGCAGCGCCGCGGCCTGTACGCGGGCTCGCAAAACACACTCCAGGGCGCCTTTATCATCGACCACCACGTTGGCCTGCTTCACGCCAAGCTGCGCCAGCGTTTCTCTGACCACCTGCTCGATCGCGGCGCCAAACTGTTGTTTCACAATGCTGTCGATTTCCAGCTGAATGCCCGGCTGCGCCGCCGGTCCAATCCTGACCATCACATCGCTGGACTCCAGCGTGCCGGCCAGGGCGTCAATCTTCATTTCCATAGGGGAAAATCCTTAGTTAGGGCGTATAAATCAGGCGGTTTGATGTTCGCTCTCCGCCAGTTGCATCAGAAAAGAGAGGGTTCCCGGCGGCACCAGCGCCGCGACGGCTTGCCAGTTGCGCTGTCGGTACAGCTCGCGCACGCGAGAAGCGGATATCGGCCCACCGTTTTTTTCGATACGCGCCAGCTCAACCACTTCAACAGGCGGCGCATCACCGGGCGCTTCCAGCAACGCTTTCATGCGCTGGTTGTAGCTGCGGGTCAGCGAACACAGCGGCTCGGTGCCAACAAAGCGATGGGTGATCTGCAGCGCCGGGGCCAGGCGTTCGCGGAAGATCTGCAGGTCGATCTGGCTGTGGCAGTCATCGACCACGCCCTGCTCTTTGAGGAAGTAGCCGGGGAACGTCGCCCGTGAGATGAGGTACGCCGAACCGGGATGCAGCGTCACCTTGTCGATGCCGGCAATACCTTTTTCGATAAGCGTAAAGCGATCGTGATAGGAAAAGCAGGAGGCATCTTCCTTCACGACAAACAGATGCAACCAGTCGCACTGGCGTGCCGCCTGCTCCACCAGCCAACGGTGGCCGAGGGTAAACGGGTTGGCATTCATCACGATGGCGCCGATTTTGCGCCCCGGCTGACGGTACATCGCCAGCTGTCGGCAGTAGCGGGTCAGCCGTTCGCGGCTATTTTCCATTAATACGGCGCGATCGCCCGCCTGGGCAATTGGCCAGAAGCCTGCCCCGGAAAAGAGCGCAGCGTTACTGGGTTTAGTGAATAAAAACAGCTCGCTGCGCCCCAGCTCATAGGCCAGCGTCAGGAGCTCGGTCAGTAATTTAAGGCTCAGCCCCTCCCCCTGCAGCGAGGGATCGATGGCGATGCATTTCAGCACATTGCCGGCGATAGCACCGCAGCCGACCAGCCGCTGCTGATACTCGGCGATAATCGCCATTTCGCAGTCGGCCTCTAACGACAGTTGATGCTGGCGGAGAAACCGATCGATCGCCTCTCGCCGCGGTTTATCTTTTAATAGCTGAACGCGTTTTAATATCAGTGTCATTTTTTAGCGCTTCGTCATTTCAAAACGACCTGTATTTCGCCAGCGTTCGGCTATGGATTCTTGTATTTAAGTCACAGTTTTTCTCGTGGCTTAATTGGCTTTATGGTTTTTATGTTGTTAATTAATTCAGAATAATAAAAACAATTAAATTAATAAAAAACACGAGTATTCAGTGAAGGTAATCACACCTTACCACTGGGTCTATTTATTACTATGCGCCGGTCTTAATACTCCATCGATAAACAGGATAACGTTTATGACTAACATGAGTCAGGCTCCGGCAACGGAGAAGAAGGGCGTTAGCGACCTGCTGGGATTTAAAATCTTCGGCATGCCGCTACCTCTTTACGCGTTTGCGTTAATTACACTATTACTTTCACATTTCTATAACGCTTTACCCACCGACATTGTCGGCGGTTTCGCCATCATGTTTATTATCGGCGCCTTGTTCGGCGAAATTGGTAAACGCCTGCCAATATTCAATAAATATATCGGTGGCGCACCGGTGATGATTTTCCTGGTGGCGGCTTATTTCGTCTATGCCGGTATTTTCACGCAGAAAGAGATCGATGCCATCAGCAACGTGATGGATAAGAGTAACTTCCTTAACTTATTCATCGCGGTATTAATTACCGGTGCGATTCTGTCGGTGAACCGCCGCCTGCTGCTGAAATCGCTGCTCGGCTACATCCCAACCATCCTGATGGGCATTATCGGCGCGTCGATTTTCGGTATCGCTATCGGTCTGGTGTTCGGGATTCCGGTTGATCGTATCATGATGCTCTACGTTCTGCCGATCATGGGCGGCGGCAACGGCGCGGGCGCGGTACCGCTATCGGAGATTTATCACTCCGTCACCGGCCGCTCACGTGAAGAGTATTACTCTACTGCCATCGCTATCCTGACCATCGCCAACATCTTCGCCATCGTCTTTGCCGCGATACTCGATATCATCGGTAAAAAGCACACCTGGCTGAGCGGTGAAGGCGAACTGGTGCGTAAAGCCTCATTCAAAGTGGAAGACGATGAAAAAGCGGGACAAATCACCCATCGTGAAACCGCCGTCGGCCTGGTGCTGTCCACTACCTGCTTCCTGCTGGCGTACGTCGTCGCCAAGAAAATCCTGCCCAGCATTGGCGGCGTTTCGATTCACTACTTCGCGTGGATGGTGCTGATCGTTGCGGCGCTAAACGCCTCCGGCCTGTGCTCACCAGAAATCAAAGCCGGCGCCAAGCGTCTGTCTGATTTCTTCTCTAAACAGCTGCTGTGGGTACTGATGGTCGGCGTCGGCGTCTGCTACACCGACCTGCAGGAAATCATCAACGCCATCACCTTCGCTAACGTCGTTATCGCCGCCATTATCGTTATCGGTGCGGTGATCGGCGCGGCGATCGGCGGCTGGATGATGGGCTTCTTCCCAATTGAATCGGCGATCACCGCAGGCCTGTGTATGGCTAACCGCGGCGGTTCCGGAGACCTGGAAGTCCTTTCCGCCTGTAACCGTATGAGCCTCATCTCTTATGCACAAATCTCCTCCCGTTTGGGCGGCGGTATTGTGCTGGTCATCGCCAGTATCGTGTTCGGCATGATGATTTAACCCATTTGCACGGTGGCGCGTTGGACTGACGAGGTAAATGGCTTATCAGGGTCCAATGCCGGGAGCGGCAGAGGGAAATCCACCCTACTCCTTAGCCGGAAACGCCAGAAACGTCGCCAGGCAGCGCGCCATCGTGCCTCTATTTGAGATGTACCAATGACTGACAATGCCGTCCTCCTGGGCGAAGGCTTCACCCTGATGTTTCTCGGCATGGGCTTTGTGCTGGTGTTCCTGCTGCTGCTCATCTTTGCCATTCAGGGAATGTCCCTCGCCGTGAACCGTC
>NZ_PION01000012.1:0-171559 GCF_002810615.1 Klebsiella sp. G-Nf4
TACCTGCCTGGCGGATTTCATCATGGTTCGGGATAAAGAAATCCCATCAGAAACCGGATATATGGCTGCACCTACCCGTTTTATTACTGAACTGAAGAAAGCATTGCATTCCGGGAGCGTCCATATACGCTGCCTCGGCCCGACCCGAAGCCTGCAGGGATAAGTCGAAGGTACCACGAAGTGGCGATTTTGCTGGCCGGAGCCGGGGGGTACAGGGGGCGGCGGCGACTGGCCGCCCCCTGTGCGCTCCCTGCGCCATAAGAGACATAACGCAGAAGACTAACCGGGAGCGCAATGTGCGCTGAAGTCACTAATAACATAAAGGATCGCACGACGGTGCTTGCCCTCACCCTAACCCTCTCCCGGAGTGAGAGGGAACCGTCCGGCCGTCGTTTCCGTGGCCAACATATTGCCGGGTGGCGGCTGCGCCTGACCCGGCCTACGGAGTCTGAGAACGTAGTAAACCGATAACAGTCTCCCCGCCGCCGGGTAATACATCAGGCTCCGTGCCCAACATATTGCCGGGTGGCGCTTCGCTTACCCGGCCTACATAACCATTGAATTTCAGAAGGTTAACCATCACCGTAGGCCCGCGCAAGCGCAGCGCCGCCGGGCAAAAGATATCGCACCGGGCCAAACGAAAAAAAGCCGGAGGTTTCCCTCCGGCTTTTCTCATTTACATCACGCTATGCCTTAGGCCACATCTTCGTACTGCGGCACCGGGTTGCGGAAGCTTTTGGTCACGCAGGCCAGATAGACCAGACCGATACCGGCCCAGATCAGGCCCAGAATCATCGAGCTCTCTTCCAGGTTGACCCACAGCGCGCCAACGGTCAGGGCGCCGCACATCGGCAGGAACAAATACTGGAAGTGGTCTTTCAGCGTCTTGTTGCGTTTCTCACGGATCCAGAACTGCGAAATCACCGACAGGTTAACGAAGGTAAACGCCACCAGCGCACCAAAGTTAATCAGCGCCGTCGCCATCACCAGGTCGAAGTTAATCGCCAGCAGCGCAATAGCGCCGACCAGGATGATGTTCATCGCCGGGGTGCGCCAGGTCGGGTGGACGTAGCCGAAGAAGCTTTTCGGGAATACGCCGTCGCGGCCCATCACGTACATCAGACGCGCCACGCCAGCGTGCGCCGCCATACCGGAAGCCAGCACGGTGATGGTGGAGAAGATCAGCGCGCCAACCTGGAAGGCTTTGCCTGCTACGTAGAGCATAATTTCCGGCTGTGACGCATCCGGATCTTTAAAGCGCGAGATGTCCGGGAAGTACAGCTGCAGGAAGTAGGTGGCAAAAATGAAGATCAGGCCGCCGATCAGCGCGGTCAGGAAAATCGCGCGCGGGATGACGCGCTCTGCATCTTTGGTCTCTTCAGACAGGTTGCTGATGCCGTCGAAGCCGGTAAACGAGAAGCACAGGATCGTCGCCCCGGTAATCATCGGGATCACGTGCGCGTCACCGGACCAGAACGGACGGCTGCTGGCCAGCGTACCGGCGCCTTCGCCTTCAAACACGCCATAAATCACCATGCCGAGAATGACGGCAATCAGCACCACCTGCAGCACCACAATCACGGTGTTGAAGTTGGCCACGGATTTAATGCTGCGCAGGTTAAAGGCGGTCATAAAGGCGACCAGCGCGATAACAAACACCCACGAGGGTATCGAAGGAATGAGCGCTTCAAAATAGATTTTCGCCAGCAGAATGTTGATCATCGGCGCGAACAGGTAGTCAAGCAGCGAGGACCAACCCACCATAAAACCAACGGTCGGGCTGATGGATTTCTGGGCATAGGTATACGCCGAGCCGGCAGAAGGGTAACGACGTACCAGCTTGCCATAGCTCAGGGCAGTAAACAGGATAGCGATTAACGCAAAGGCGTAGGCCGTCGGCACGTGACCGTCGGTCATACCAGAGACGATACCAAACGTATCGAACAGCGTCATCGGCTGCATATAGGCCAGGCCCATCATTACAACCGGAACTAACGTAAGTGTTTTACGTAATTCCACGCGAGAGGTATTTGGAGTAGCGTTATGCGACATAGTTATCCCCTTTTACGGTGAACGCCAGCGCGTAAGCAAAAAATTGCCCCATTTCTTTCTATTCCTCAGCGACAACGACTGTCGGTTTTTAGTAAATATCTATCCGGTACGAAGCCCGGCCTCTTGGTATTGAATGATGTGTCTTTCGACCAAAAAAATAACCGACACTTTAAAAAAAAGCGTCGGCTAGTCTCTGGTTTTCAGGCCGCATATTTTGCAACAAATTCAACGGCGTTGACAAGATGCTATGAAGTTCATTGCGTAAGCATAATTTTTAACATGCTAATATCTATACGATTTCCGTATGATAAATTGCAAAAATAGCACTATTTGCTAATAGCGCTTCGCGCCACCATTTGCTCGCCAAACCGCAGGTGGCGTCATTCCAGGCGATCCAGGCATGCTGGCGGGGCGACTGCCCGCTCACGGCCATGCTGATGAGCTCGCCGCTCTCCAGCAGCCCCTGCACCTGATAGCGCGGCAGGCAGCCCCAGCCCAGACCCATGCGCAGCAGCGCCAGCTGCCCCGCGGCGTCACACACCGTCAGGGTCTCCTGATCGCTGAGCAGCACCCCGCCCTCGCCGGTGGCCACCGCCCGGTAACGGCGCAGGGTCCGCCAGCTCAGCGGAGCACGATGTCGCGCCAGCGGATGCTGCGGGGAAACCACCAGCAGCAGCTCCAGTTCGCCGAGGGGGAGAGAGTCATAGCCGCTCAGCGGCGGTGGCTCGCCGAGGGCGCCCAGCAGCAGATCGGCCTGCCCGTCGGTCAGCGGCCGCCAGTCAAACAGCGAGGGACTCAAACTGAAGTGCAGCCGGGTCAGCGGCTGTTGTTGATAAAATGCCGCGATCAGCGGCGAGAGCTGCGCTACGGGAAAAGTACTGTCCACCGCCAGGCGGAGGGTGTGCTCCCACCCCTGCTGCAACTTGACCGCCCGGATCTCCAGTTCGCGGGCGATATGCAGCACCTCCCGCCCTTTCTCCAGCAGCATTTGTCCGGTGGGGGTAAAGCGCGCACGGTGGCCGCTGCGGTCGAGCAACTGAATATTGAGATCGCTTTCCAGCCGGTGAATGGTGTAGCTCAGCGCCGAGGGCGTTTTAAAGAGCTTTGCCGACGCGGCGGCAAAGCTCCCCTCTTTTTCCAGGGCATCCAGGATCACGAGGACATCCAGCAGTGGTTTCATCGCTACCCCCTTACGGTATGCGAATCACCGCTGGCAGATCACTCCATCGGCATCACCAGCGGATCGGGGTACTGGTACTCAAACCCCAGCTCATTGCAGATACGATTGCCATCCACAATCTTGCCCTGACCGCCGTCCGGGCTGTCGCTGAACACCGGCGGCGGCAGCCCCAGCTCACGGGCCATCTGCGGATAAAAGAGGCCACGCGCCGGATGGCGGGGCGCACATAGATTATAGATGTGCCCGCCCTTCGGGGCCTGCAACAGCAGTTCGATAGCGGCCACCACATCCTGCAAATGCACCAGATTGACCACGTGCTGGCCATCCGGCGCCGACTTACCGGCAAAAAAACGTCCCGGATGACGGGAAGGCCCCACCAGCCCGGCCAGGCGCAAAATATCCACCGACGTCCCCGGCAGGTTGTGCAGCCAGTCCTCCAGCTCCTTGAGCACCTGCCCGCTGGCGGTTTGCGGCTGGCGCGGGGAGTTCTCTTTCACCGTGCCGTTGACGTTGCCATACACCGAGGTGGAACTGGTGAAGACGATCCGCGGAATATGGTGCGCCAGCGCGGTATCGACAATCTCCTGCACCGCCTGCAGATAAAACCCTTCTCCTGCCCCGGTACGCCGGGCCGGCAGCGTGATCACCAGCGCATCGACGTTCATCAGCGCGTCGAGGTCCTCGGTATCACAGACCAGCTGCGGCTCCAGGCGCAGCGGATAGCTGTCAATCCCGCACATCCGCGCCGCCTCCACGCCATCCTGCGTGGTTTTACTGCCAGTGACCTGCCAGCCTCGCGCCATCAACGACAGCGCCAGCGGCATCCCCAGCCATCCCAAACCGACTATCGCGACCTTTTTCATCCCAGGCTCCTGACTCTTTCGCTGTGCTGATTACAGGCTACGCCAGCCAGCGGCAACTGACAATTTCTTCGCTCAATGTGAAATGAATTAATGATAGAAAAAAGCCCTTGCTTTCTGCGGCGGAAGTGGTTTAGGTTAAAGGACATCAAATGCATAGTCATTCACAGAGAATTTTTATGAACCGCGTTCAATTTAAACACCACCATCATCACCATCATCCTGACTAGTCTTTCAGGCGATGTGTGCTGGAAGACATTTGGATCTTCCAGTGGTGCATGAACGCGCAGAGAGCCCCCGGAAGATTCACTTCCGGGGGCTTTTTTTTGGACCAAATTCGGACAGATTCAGACAGGTATTCAGAGGAAAAGAACAATGTTAGACAACACCCGTTTACGCATAGCTATTCAGAAATCAGGCCGTTTAAGCGAAGATTCACGCGAATTACTCAGCCGCTGCGGCATTAAAGTCAATTTGCACACCCAGCGTCTGATTGCGCTGGCGGAAAATATGCCAATCGACATTCTGCGCGTGCGTGATGACGATATCCCGGGCCTGGTGATGGACGGTGTTGTCGACCTCGGCATTATCGGCGAAAACGTGCTGGAAGAAGAGCTGCTCAGCCGCCGCGCTCAGGGCGAAGACCCGCGCTACTTCACCCTGCGTCGTCTGGACTTCGGCGGCTGCCGCCTATCGCTGGCGACCCCGGTGGATGAAGCCTGGAACGGCCCGGCGGCGCTGGACGGCAAACGCATCGCCACCTCTTACCCGCACCTGCTGAAGCGCTACCTCGATCAAAAAGGTATCTCCTTTAAATCCTGTCTGCTGAACGGCTCCGTGGAAGTGGCGCCGCGCGCCGGCCTCGCCGACGCTATCTGCGACCTCGTCTCCACTGGCGCCACCCTGGAAGCCAACGGCCTGCGCGAAGTGGAAGTGATTTACCGCTCCAAAGCCTGCCTGATCCAGCGCGACGGCGAGATGGCCGACGCCAAACAGCAGCTGATTGACCGCCTGCTGACCCGTATTCAGGGCGTGATCCAGGCCCGCGAGTCGAAATACATCATGATGCACGCTCCGACCGAACGCCTGGAAGAAGTGGTTGCCCTGCTGCCGGGCGCCGAGCGTCCGACTATTCTGCCGCTGGCAGGCGACAAGCAGCGCGTGGCGATGCACATGGTCAGCAGCGAAACCCTGTTCTGGGAGACCATGGAAAAACTGAAAGCGCTGGGCGCCAGCTCCATTCTGGTGCTGCCGATTGAGAAGATGATGGAGTAATCGGCCAGCCGGTCACGGGACACACAGGGGAAAACAATCATGAGCTTCAACACAATCATCGACTGGAACGGCTGTAGCGCAGACCAACAGCAACAACTCTTAACGCGCCCGGCGATTTCCGCCTCCGACAGCATCAGTAAAACGGTGGCGGAGATCCTCGATAACGTCAAAGCCAACGGCGACGCGGCGCTGCGCGAATACAGTGCGAAGTTTGATAAAACCACCGTCGCCGCGCTGCAGGTGAGCGAGGCGGAGATCGCCGCCGCCGGCGAACGCCTCAGCGACGAGCTGAAGCAGGCGATGGCGGTGGCGGTGAAAAACATCGAGACCTTCCACAACGCGCAACAGCTGCAGGCGGTGGATGTCGAAACGCTGCCGGGGGTGCGCTGCCAGCAGGTCACCCGCCCTATCGCCTCTGTCGGGCTGTACATCCCGGGTGGCTCGGCGCCGCTGTTCTCCACGGTGCTGATGCTGGCGACGCCGGCGCGCATCGCCGGCTGTCAGCAGGTGGTGCTCTGCTCACCGCCGCCGATTGCCGATGAGATCCTCTATGCCGCGCAGCTGTGTGGCGTGAAAACCATCTTTAACGTCGGCGGCGCCCAGGCTATCGCCGCCCTCGCCCTCGGGACCGAGTCGGTGCCGAAGGTGGATAAAATCTTTGGCCCGGGTAACGCTTACGTCACGGAAGCCAAACGTCAGGTCAGCCAGCGTCTGGACGGCGCAGCCATCGACATGCCGGCCGGCCCGTCGGAAGTGCTGGTGATCGCCGACAGCGGCGCCACCCCGGACTTTGTCGCCTCCGACCTGCTGTCGCAGGCGGAACACGGCCCGGACTCGCAAGTGATCCTCCTGACCCCGGACGCCGACCTCGGCAGCCGCATCGCTGAGGCCGTCGAACGCCAGCTGGCCACCCTGCCGCGTGCGGAAACCGCCCGCGTGGCCCTATCCGCCAGCCGGATCATCGTGGCCCGCGACCTGGCGCAGTGCGTGGCTATCTCCAACCAGTATGGTCCGGAGCACCTGATCATTCAGACCCGTCAGGCCCGCGAGCTGGTGGACAGCATCACCAGCGCCGGTTCGGTTTTCCTCGGTGACTGGTCACCGGAATCCGCGGGCGATTACGCCTCGGGCACCAACCACGTCCTGCCGACCTATGGGTATACCGCCACCTGTTCGAGCCTCGGCCTGGCCGACTTCCAGAAGCGGATGACCGTGCAGGAGCTGTCGCGCGACGGCTTTGCCGCCCTCGCCTCAACGATTGAGATCCTGGCCGCCGCCGAGCGCCTTGACGCCCACAAAAACGCCGTAACGCTGCGCGTTGCCGCCCTGAAGGAGCAAGCATGAGCATTGAAGATTTAGCCCGCGCCAACGTCCGTGCGCTGACCCCGTATCAATCCGCTCGCCGTCTGGGCGGCAAAGGCGACGTCTGGCTGAACGCCAACGAATTCCCGACCGCCGTGGCTTTCCAGCTTACCGCGCAAACGATGAACCGCTATCCGGAGCCGCAGCCGAAGGCAGTCATCGAGAGCTACGCCCGCTACGCCGACGTCAAACCGGAGCAGGTGCTGGTCAGCCGCGGCGCCGACGAAGGGATTGAGCTGCTGATCCGCGCTTTCTGTGAGCCCGGCAAAGACGCGCTACTCTACTGCCCGCCCACCTACGGCATGTACAGCGTCAGCGCCGAGACCATCGGCGTCGAATGCCGCACCGTGCCGACCCTCGCCGACTGGCAGCTCGACCTGCCGGGTATCGAGGCGCAGCTGGACGGCGTGAAGGTGGTCTTTGTCTGCAGCCCGAACAACCCGACCGGTCAGATCATCGATCCGCAGTCGATACGCGACCTGCTGGAGATGACCCGCGATAAAGCCATCGTGGTCGCCGACGAAGCCTATATTGAATTCTGCCCGCAGGCGACGCTCGCCGGCTGGCTCAGCGACTATCCGCACCTGGTGGTGCTGCGCACGCTGTCCAAAGCCTTCGCCCTCGCCGGCCTGCGCTGCGGCTTCACCCTCGCCAACGCCGAGGTGATTAACGTGCTGCTGAAAGTGATCGCTCCGTATCCGCTCTCCACGCCAGTGGCCGATATCGCCGCCCAGGCACTGAGCGCGGAAGGGATCGCGGCGATGCGCCAGCGTGTGGCGCAGATCCTCGACGAGCGCCGCTACCTGGTGGAACAGCTGCGCGGCATCGCCTGCGTGGAGCAGGTCTTCGATTCCGAAGCGAACTATGTTCTGGCGCGGATAACCGCCTCCAGCGCAGTGTTTAAATCTTTGTGGGATCAGGGCATTATCTTACGTGACCAGAATAAACAACCTTCATTAAGCGGCTGTTTGCGTATCACTATCGGTACCCGTGCTGAGAGCCAGCGCGTGATTGACGCCTTGACTGCGGAGAATGTATGACCCAGAAGTATCTCTTTATTGACCGTGACGGCACCCTGATTTCCGAACCGCCGGTGGATTTCCAGGTGGACCGTTTCGACAAGCTGGCGTTTGAGCCGCAGGTGATCCCGGCGCTGCTGAAGCTGCAGCAGGAAGGCTATAAGCTGGTGATGATCACCAACCAGGATGGCCTGGGAACCGACAGTCTGCCGCAGGAAGCGTTTGATGGCCCGCACAACCTGATGATGCAGATCTTCGCCTCGCAGGGCGTCAATTTCGAAGAGGTGCTGATTTGCCCGCACTTCCCGGGCGACAACTGCGCCTGCCGCAAGCCGAAAACGCAGCTGGTGCTGCCGTGGCTGGAAGACGGCGTACTGGATAAAAGCCACAGCTATGTGATTGGCGACCGGGTCACCGACCTTGAGCTGGCGGATAACATGGGGATTACCGGCCTGCGCTATGACCGCGAGACCCTGGACTGGCCGACCATCAGCGAGCAGCTGACCCGCCGCGACCGCTATGCCCACGTCGAGCGTATCACCAAAGAGACCCAGGTGGACGTGAAGGTGTGGCTGGACCGCGAAGGCGGCAGCAAGATCCACACCGGCGTCGGCTTTTTTGACCATATGCTCGACCAAATCGCCACCCACGGCGGCTTCCGCATGGAGATCAACGTCGGCGGCGATCTGTACATCGACGATCACCACACCGTGGAAGATACCGGCCTGGCCCTCGGCGAAGCCCTGAAGCTGGCGCTTGGCGACAAGCGCGGTATCAACCGCTTCGGCTTTGTGCTGCCGATGGACGAGTGTCTCGCCCGCTGCGCGCTGGATATCTCCGGCCGTCCGCACCTGGAGTATAAGGCGGACTTCACCTATCAGCGCGTTGGCGATCTGAGCACCGAGATGGTGGAACACTTCTTCCGCTCGCTCTCTTACACCATGGCGGTGACCCTGCACCTGAAAACCAAGGGCAAGAACGATCACCACCGCGTGGAGAGCCTGTTCAAAGCCTTTGGCCGTACGCTGCGCCAGGCGATCCGCGTCCAGGGCGATGCCCTGCCGTCTTCCAAAGGGGTGCTGTGATGAATGTGGTGATCCTTGATACCGGGTGCGCCAACCTCAATTCGGTGAAATCGGCGATTGGCCGCCACGGCTATGAGCCGGTGGTCAGCCGCGATCCGGAGGTGGTATTACGTGCCGATAAACTGTTTCTTCCCGGCGTCGGCACCGCCCAGGCGGCGATGGACCAGCTGCGCGACCGCGAGCTGATCGACCTGATCAAAGCCTGTACCCAGCCGGTGCTGGGGATTTGCCTGGGTATGCAGCTGCTCGGCAAGCGCAGCGAGGAGAACAACGGCGTCGATCTGCTGGGCATTATCGAAGAAGAGGTGCCGAAGATGACCGACCACGGTCTGCCGCTGCCGCACATGGGCTGGAACCGGGTGTATGCCAAAGCAGGCGATCGTCTGTTCCGCGGCATTGAAGAAGGCGCGTATTTCTACTTCGTGCACAGCTACGCCATGCCGGTCAACCCGTACACCATCGCCCAGTGCAATTACGGCGAGGCGTTCACCGCCGCGGTGCAGAAAGATAACTTCTTTGGCGTGCAGTTCCACCCGGAGCGCTCCGGGAGCGCCGGGGCGCAGTTGCTGAAAAACTTCCTGGAGATGTGATGATTATTCCTGCTTTAGATTTAATCGACGGCACCGTCGTTCGTCTCCACCAGGGCGATTACGGCCAGCAGCGCGACTATGGCAGCGATCCGCTGCCGCGCCTGCAGTCCTATGCCGCTCAGGGGGCGGAAGTCCTGCACCTGGTCGACCTGACCGGGGCGAAGGATCCGGCGAAACGCCAGATCCCGCTGCTGAAATCGCTGGTCGCCGGCGTTGACGTCCCGGTACAGGTTGGCGGCGGCGTGCGGACCGAAGCGGATGTCGCGGCCCTGCTTGAGACCGGCGTCGCCCGCGTGGTGGTCGGCTCCACCGCGGTGAAGTCCCCGGAGGAAGTGAAAGGCTGGTTTAAACGCTTTGGCCCTGAACGGCTGGTGCTGGCGCTCGACGTGCGCATTGACGCCGACGGCAATAAGCAGGTGGCGGTCAGCGGCTGGCAGGAAAACTCCGGCGTGACGCTGGAGGAGCTGGTGGAAAGTTATCTACCGGTCGGCCTGCAGCATGTGCTGTGCACCGATATTTCCCGCGACGGCACGCTGGCAGGCTCTAACGTCTCGCTGTACGAGGAAGTCTGCGCCCGCTACCCGCAGGTGGCGTTTCAGTCATCCGGCGGCATCGGCGATCTTAATGATATTGCCGCGCTGCGCGGCACTGGAGTGCGCGGCGTGATTGTCGGTCGCGCGCTGCTGGAAGGTAAATTCAACGTAACGGAGGCCATTCAATGCTGGCAAAACGGATAATCCCCTGCCTCGACGTCCGCGACGGCCAGGTAGTGAAAGGCGTGCAGTTCCGTAATCACGAGATCATTGGCGACATCGTCCCGCTGGCCAAGCGCTATGCCGACGAAGGGGCCGACGAACTGGTGTTCTATGATATCACCGCCTCCAGCGACGGCCGGGTGGTCGACAAGAGCTGGGTGTCGCGCGTGGCGGAAGTGATCGATATTCCTTTCTGCGTGGCGGGTGGGATCAAGTCGCTGGAAGACGCGGCGCAGATCCTCTCCTTCGGCGCCGATAAGATTTCGATTAACTCCCCTGCTCTCGCTGACCCGACGCTGATCACCCGCCTTGCTGACCGCTTTGGTGTGCAGTGCATTGTGGTGGGGATTGATACCTGGTTTGATGCTGAGACCGGCAAATATCACGTCAACCAGTATACCGGCGACGAGACCCGCACGCGGGTGACGCAGTGGGAAACCCTCGACTGGGTGGAGGAAGTGCAGAAGCGCGGCGCGGGCGAGATCGTCCTCAATATGATGAACCAGGACGGGGTGCGCAACGGTTACGACCTGCAGCAGCTGGCGAAGGTTCGCGCGGTGTGCCATGTCCCGCTGATCGCCTCCGGCGGCGCAGGCACCATGGAACACTTCCTCGAAGCCTTCCGTGACGCCAACGTTGACGGCGCGCTGGCGGCCTCGGTATTCCACAAACAGATTATTAATATTGGCGAACTGAAAGCGTACCTGGCGGCACAGGGCGTGGAGATAAGGGTATGTTGACTGAACAGCTGGACTGGGAAAAAACGGACGGCATGATGCCGGCCATCGTGCAGCACGCCGTATCCGGCGAGGTGCTGATGCTGGGCTACATGAACAAGGAGGCGCTGGAGAAAACCGAAGCCACCGGCAAGGTCACCTTTTACTCGCGCACCAAACAGCGGCTGTGGACCAAGGGTGAAACCTCGGGCAATGTCCTCAACGTAGTGAGCATCACGCCGGACTGTGACAACGATACGCTGCTGGTGCTGGTAAACCCGATCGGGCCGACCTGCCATAAAGGCACCACCAGTTGCTTCGGCGAAACCGGCCACCAGTGGCTGTTCCTCTATCAGCTGGAGCAACTGCTGGCCGAGCGTAAGCATGCCGACCCGGAGAGCTCCTACACGGCGAAGCTGTATGCCAGCGGTACCAAGCGTATTGCGCAGAAAGTGGGGGAAGAAGGCGTGGAGACCGCGCTGGCCGCCACGGTGAACGACCGCTTTGAGCTGAAGAATGAGGCGTCGGACCTGATGTACCACCTGCTGGTGCTGCTGCAGGACCAAGGGCTGGATCTCGGGGAAGTGATTGATAATTTAAGAGCACGGCATAAGTAATATTAGTACTAGTTAATTCCGCAAATATAAAAGGCAGATTTGTCCTCAAATCTGCCTTTTGTTTACCATTAACTCATGTTACAAGCCATTATTCCGATCTGGTGGGTAATGATGAAAGACAACGTTTGTTGAGTTGTTGTCTTTCTTTATCAAAAAACCAACCCCACTTATTGAAATATTTAATCGCAGAGGTCATATGATAAAACAGGAATTTAAAGCTGTGATATGATTTTCTTTGCGATAGATGAACCACTGTAGAATCAGGACAATAAACAACATTAAAATTTCCCGCACTGATACGGCGCGAAAAATCGACATCCTCTAAATACATGAAGAATCGAAGGTCGAAACCTTGAACTTGTAGAATGGCGTTATTGCTCACCATCATAAAACATCCTGACATCGATGGCGCGTAGAATGCAGCATTAAAATTAGCGTTACGCAATTCATACTCATTATTTATGTTGGGAAAAAATGATGAGAGAAAACGACGTCCGAAAAGTTGAAATGGTGCCGGCAATAGCTTTGTCGCATATTGCAATGCACCATTTGGATATATGATTTTAGGGACTGAAAGGTCGACCGAATTTTCCTTACAAAAGGAAAAAAGTTTATCAACCTCGCCCTGAGCATAGTAAATGTCAGGATTACAAATCAAAAAATAACTACATTGGTTTTTATAATGTTCAAAAACTTTATTATGCCCTGCGCCAAAACCTTCATTATCAGTTAATCTTATGACATCAACTTTATCGTGCTTATAATCATCCAACCAGGTACAAAAAGAACCATTATCCACTATAACTAGTTTATCGATATTCTTTTCATTTAATAACGAATCAAGCGTAAGCTCAATTTCTTGAAAAGAATGTTTATAAAGAACAAGCGAAGCTAGTATATTCACATAGCACCTTACTACATTTTCCCAACACAAACGTAAATTATGGTTGATAATGTACCGAGTTTATATTGATGGTAAACACCAGATTTTATGTAAAAATAAATCCTTTTCAAAAACCTACTTTTACTTATATTATTATAGTTATAATAAACTTGCTTTTCATTCTCACCGAAGTGAGCCACTATCTTATCGAGAACGGTTTTATTCCGTTTATTCCAGTCCGCACGATTTCCTTTAAAAGATGAAAAGAAATTACGCACACGTAGAAAAATATTACGTCCATCACCAATCACATTATTACTATGTTGGCGATACAACACTCCAGGGGTGTGATCAAAATAAATGCGTCCATTGCATGCGCTTACTATCTGATAGAGCGACCAATCATGTACCACCATTTCTTCAGACGAGGCAGCCATTAATAACTCTCTGGCTTTATGATTGAATACCATAGTATTGCCGCTAGCAACATTATGCAACAGAGCATTGGCAAAACTGAGTGCCTTATTGGGTGAAAGTGATTCCCCAATAATATTATCAGCCTGATCGATAAGAGTAGTAGCCGAGCAATAGAGAGCAGGTGTATCTGAGGGGACACTGTCCAAAAAGCGAACTGCATTTTCTATTTTTTCGGGTAACCAAATGTCGTCCTGGTCAGAAAAAGCATAATAATCAGCAATGATTTTTTCATCGTTGATCATGGACTGAAAATTTAGGCAGAAACCAAGACAAGGGCCTTTTTTTAAAAAACCAGAAATCTCTGGATGAGAAAGATAAAAGTTATTAACAATTTCGGCTGTCGAATCGGTCGAGCCATCATCAGAAACATATAAACACCAGTTCTTATATGTTTGGTTAAGAAATGAATCAAGTTGAGGCTGAAGGTACTCCTGACCATTTCTTACAGCCATTAAAATAGCAACACTTCGGTTCATTCTGAAACCCTGCCCCTCTATCTGCTATTCGCGGATAGAGGGGTTATTTTTAATTTAATTTACTAAACCACGACCACAATAATCATCATCTAAGGTCATTTTTTTCACGAAGTCATTTTCTTTTCGATTGCAACTTGAAATAAACTCACTATATAAAGAATCAGCTATTGTCAATGAAGGCGAAAAATCAGGGTAAAGCGTATTTCGTACATCTCTTGCATCACGAACGAAATCCATGCAGCCCTTTTGTAACTCCGTTCTGATGTCTTTTGTTATAAGCTCTTCTGGACGCTGCTGTTTATATACTGGCGTAACGGTCGCGTTTTCCAGGATATATTTAACAATTTGGGTATCATCCGAGCTTAACAATTTTTCAAGTTCGAAGCTTTGACGTAGAATCACTGAGTTTTCATTTTGAAGTGAGATCGAGTTATCAATAAAACAACCATGAGCTTTACTTCCGTTCTTTAAGCCCTTTCCTGCAGTTTCAGATGTTGCCATATAATAACCATCGACTCTGTCAGCTACAATATTTATAAGCGCTTTCTGGATCGTTCCTGAGTATCCAACATCAACGACCGTCTTATGACCTGATGTTAAGAATCCTTCCTGTTTAAGGTATTGTAACAAACCTTGCTTTTCAGCATGAGCTTCAGAAAGAATATCAGGCATAAGATATTCCAGTAATGACCTAATTTCGGAAATATCCTCATTCTGCACTTCTACTAACTTGCCTTTAGACCAAAGCCCAGAAGAGTATAAAGAGGATAATTTCTCTTCAGGTAGGACCAATCCATAACGTTCCCGTAAAAACATCTCGAGTGTATTGGCAAAGAAAGTCGACTTAGCTATATCCAAGACATCATTCAGTGTTGTTACATTAGGAACGTTAACCGCACGGCGAGACAAAATCAGGTAATGACTTTGAGGTGCAGTTTTTGCCCCATCACACCAAAGATCATAAACGTCTTTAATTATCTTCCCTTCTCTGGCAAGAAAATATAAGTCTTGAATATCAGATTGTGCGGCGCGCTTTCTCAGCCATTCAGCAAATGAGGTAAGCAATGGACCTGCAAGATTGTAACCAATCTGATACGGACTTGAAGAGAAAAGCTTTAATTTTTCCGGAGAGAAACTCCCAATTTGACTTAAATTTTTCCTCGTCAAAAGACCAAAGGTCAGTTCTCCGTCTAGATCCGAATTAAACGCCTGCTTTGCTAACCCTGCATACTCTGGAGTATGAAGTGCTAAGTCCGTAGCTCTAACAATATGCAAACCGAGAGTGTTGAACCGATCGCAAGGCAACTGTAAATCACTACGCTCGTTATCACCAATCATCACGACTTCATTACCGGAAACACCATACTCGGTAAAAAGAAGCTCGTACAGTTCACCCGTATCCTTTCTTTTACCTTTATCTGATGATAAATAAATTTTATCCCATCCGGTAAAACCATTAGATTCGAGCATATTAACGATAGTTTCAAGCGGTAAAAACATATCGCTGACAATAGCGATTTTTTTACCACTCTTTTTAACAAACTCAAAAATTCCCAACATATCCGGCCGAGCCGAAACAGAAGCAATTTCAACCCGTTCTTCGAGCTCACGAAACTTTTTGGCGACTGAATGTTCAACCTGATAATGTTGCTGCAATTCATTATAGATATCGTCAATACTGATATCCCGCCCAGCGCGGTGCCTTGCACTCTGCTCTGCGGCAGGCCTTTTAGACAGAAACTCGGACGCTTCCTCAGCAGACAATTGGCTGGCAATGATCTGTTTTGTATGGTCAGGATGAAGTAAAGGACGAATCAACAAAGTATCAAAAATATCAAAAGCAATAACTTTTTTGCTTGGATCAGAAATTATTTGATGAATCGACTCTAACGTTCTAGGGAAATATTGATGATCCCAACGGAAAGTGGATTTTGACTCATTCTCACAGTCTTTTATAATTAATGAACCATAATTCAAAGCCTGAGGGACTATACCTAACAAACGTTCAATTGCATGTGCTGTAGTCCCATCAGTCTGTCCTTTTTCTTCAGGAAAATCTTGCCACGCTAAATTCATCTCGAATAACGGGGACAAAGCATCTACACGGGCCCAAAACATTGAACCTGCTGGGAAATTGAAATATCCATCAGGACAGGCTATTCCCATTTTAGCGCAAAGTTCACTGCCTTGCTGTTTGTTGGCTAACCAGGTAAATGCCATATAAGGCAATGTATGATGAACTTGAGGATAGATAATCCCTAACGAATTATCATCTTTAAATGCTTTAAATATTCGTTTTACATTAGATTCCGAACCGAACAAACCATTCAGTAAATACTCTCGCCAACCGGTTGTTTTTCCCTCATTATATAATGACTTCTTACTTTGAATATGACAAACAAAATCATATTGTTTTAAGGCGGAACCAAACTCGGCGAATACTGGAGCAATATCACGACCGCGATTAGGCACTACTCGCACATCGAGATTTTCGATATTTTTAATCTTCTTAAATTGCAGGTTGCATTGTTGTTTGGCTTCTTCATTTGTTACTGAAATGTAAACATCGAACTTAAACGGCATTGTTGACAATTGTGCCACAAATTCATCGATTAAGTCTGGATAAAAAATATGACATTGAACAGCAATTCTTCCAGGCTGTGTATTAATATCGTCACTTAATAAATTAATATCGATAAGCTTATCACTTACCTCTAATTCATTTGATATCAGAGAATGAGCAGCCATAAATTTAGGATGACTAGTGAACCAACTAGGTCGAACCTTAAATGCCATGGTTAATAGTTGTTCGCGATACTTATAAGGGGTTCGATAATAAGCTGACTTGGCAATGTTACGGACTTCTTTTTTAATATGCCACATCGCATCTTTCTGTTGGCCGCGGAGTACTCGAAACATGAATCTTAGCGGCTTAGTGATTTTCCACGAGTTAGTATTAATCAGCCGCTCAATTTCCTTTTCGAGTGCATGGACATTGCCGGAAATATGATGCTGACTGTTTTCCAGTTCATGGATTCTGCCAGCCATAACATTTTTAATATTTTTATCTTCCTGGATTCTCTTTATATAGAGTTCGTTTTCTTCTTTTGATTTATTAAGTTGATGCTGAAGTTCTTGGTTTTGACTCTCAAGAACGGATCTGGCTGATTCAATATGCTGGATATGATTATGGGCTTCTTCGCGTAGAGTAATTAACTCACCTAGGCGTGAAAATGCTTCTCGAATGAGAGCAGGCTCACCAAAAGAAGCCAACTTTTCATAAAGAGCTTGGCTTTTTTTGCCTACAAAAAGCACACCCAGGCCATATGAATGCAAAAATTCAAAAGATGGATACTGTTGTTGAAGTTCATCCCAAAGCTGCCATACACCAAATCCTCGTTCACGGACATTGGTGTCATGGAACAGGACAACCGCATCATCTGCTAATTTTGATTTCCAGGATTCAAAGTCATGTTTAACAGCTTCATAGGTATGTAAGCCGTCGATATGCAATAAATTAACGCTACCTGCAGAAAAATATTCGTTCGCCTGATCAAAGGTCATGCGCATTAAACTTGAAAATGCAGAGAAATACTGCTGATTCCATGCACTTACATCCCTGAAAACATCTTCACTGTAGCTACCAGCATGCTCATCCCCCTGCCACGTATCAACAGCATAGCATTTGGAACCGGTATTATTTTCCAGGACAGCCTGGCAGATTGCAAAATATGAATTTCCTGAATGCGTACCTAATTCAACAATAGTACCCGGTTTCATTTCCTCAACAAGCCAACTGACAAAGGGGATATGGCCGCACCAGCCAAATGGGAAAGTCAGTTTTCTAGGTCTGGAAAGCATTGATTTATTAATCATAGTCATAAAATAATTACTCTTAATTCACCGAGATACTAATATTTTTCATTGGAATACCGACTAGCCCAGTCACCGTACTGGAAGAATGCGATTTAAAAATTACCGCATCATGTATCCAGTGATGTTGGATATGTTCTTGCTGACTACCTTCTGCTACTGCGACGCAAATACTATATTCACCGACTGGAAGTATAGGCATGTTAAACTCGAAAATGCTATCCATATTGTCATTAGGTTGCATACTGAGTGGTGTATCCATATAAGAAAGGTATGTATTATCACCAAATAAGGTTTGTCCAAGTCGGTCTTTTATATAGAAACCGATTATTGGGCTAAACATACTTTTCAAGCATTTAACACTTATTCTAAGCTTAACTTCTTCACCACCAACTACCCATGATAAGGGTTCACCGTTTTGATCCTCTAGCCTTACACTATAGATCTCTGCGCCATTCTCACCAAACTGTTTACTTTCATCATTAAAAGAAAACAGTTCTATATCATTACGTAAATTACTAGCATTAATAAAACTAGTACGCATATCTTTATAAGCTACAACCTCGGTAACATCCTTGTTTTGACGCTTGACGGATACATTCCTGTTACTCTGTTTAAATAATGCAGCAAGATAAGCTTCCGAAACATCTTTCGCAGAACCTTCCATCTTCTTCTGCCCATGATCAATCCAGATAGCACGATCGCATAAGTTTACAATTGAAGCGGTATCATGGCTAACGAAGAGCACAGTACCATGTTCCATAAATGCCCGTAGAAAACGCATACATTTTTGAACAAAGAACGCATCACCAACCGAAAGCGCTTCATCTACGATTAAAATATCTGCATCAACGTGAGCGATAATTGAAAATGCCAACCGTACAAACATACCACTAGAATATGTTTTTACCGGTTGCTCAATAAACTCTCCAATTTCGGAAAACTCAACGATACTGTCGAAACGTTCTTTTATTTGCTCGTCAGTTAGCCCCATTATTGATGCTGAGATAAAAATATTTTCTCTACCTGTGAAATCAGGGTTAAACCCAGCACCAAGCTCTAAGAGAGCAGCCACTCTACCGTTTACAGTTACATTGCCATTCGTTGGCGACAGCGTCCCACAA
The DNA here is from genome assembly GCF_002810615.1 of Klebsiella sp. G-Nf4. Lineage (NCBI taxonomy): Bacteria > Pseudomonadati > Pseudomonadota > Gammaproteobacteria > Enterobacterales > Enterobacteriaceae > Klebsiella > Klebsiella sp. G-Nf4. Next base: position 18,345 of record NZ_PION01000012.1, read on the forward strand.
ATAATTTGCAATAGGGTTGATTTACCTGCGCCGTTGGCACCAATGATCCCAATTGTCTCTCCTTTATTAATAGTTAAGGAGACATCATTAAGTGAATAGAATTCTTTATGTTTCTTTATACGCTTTGCCCCAGCAACTCGGCGTGGTAAATTTGCCAGGAATTCTTTTATCCGATCTTTTGGAGAGTTGTAGATGCGAAAAATTTTTGTAATATGTTCTACTTGAATGACAGCTTCGCATTTAACTGAATTATAGGACATCTGCAAAACCTTTTTTAGCCTTCTGGAATATTTTCATTGCAATAATGTAAAATATAATACTTGAAATATACAGAATTGAATATGATTCAATTGACATGTTTTTGCCAAAGATTAATACATCCCGTGTGTTTTCTATTAAAAACGCCAACGGGTTGTACATCATAACATCCTGAAAACTTTTAGGAATTGCGCTTAACGGATAAAATATCGGAGATAAAAACATCAGAAACGTTATCATAATTGGCACAGCCTGAGCTATATCTCGAAAATATACGCCAATGGTTGAAAAAATAACAATTAATGAAAAACCGATAAGAAACAAAGGAATCAACAACAACGGAAAGAATAAAATTGTCCAAGGCACTGAATTGAAGACAATTAGTTGAGCAATGAGCAAAATTATGAAACTTATAAAGAAATTAAACACGGCCGAAAGAAAAATGCTAAACGGAAGACAGCCAAGTGGAAAAACAACTTTCTTAACGTAATTTACATTACTGGTAAATAATGTCGGTCCTCGACTTAAACACTCTGCTAAGAAGTTGAATATAATCAACCCAGCAAACAATACTACTGCGAAGGTCCCTTTCCCTCCTTCTAAACTACCCCATTTAGCCTTGAAGACTTCTGAAAATACAAACGAATAAACACATAACATAATTACTGGGTTAACAACTGCCCAAAAACCGCCGATAAAAGATCCCTTATATTTAGAATCAATATCTCTTTTCGCCAGTTTCAAGATGAGGGTTTTGTTTTTCAAGAAATACTTCAGCATCGCTTAGACATACCTTAATTTATATACTGGATTCAGGCTCTGGTAATTTTTTGAGCCCGAATCCAGGTCATCACTAGATATACACTTCCGCGTTGGCCAGCGTATGCGCCTGCAGATCTTTCTCCGACAGCGACAGCGCGCTGTCGCTCAGCGCCGGCCAGTCAATCCCGATCTCCGGATCGTTCCAGATGATGCTCCGTTCTGACTGCGGCGCGTAGTAGTTCGTCGCCTTGTAGACAAACTGCACCGTGTCGCTCAGCGCCATAAACCCGTGGGCGAACCCTTCCGGGATCCACAGCTGACGTTTATTCTCTGCGCTGAGCACCGCGCCCACCCATTTGCCAAAGGTGGGCGATGAACGACGGATATCCACCGCCACGTCAAATACCTCACCTTCCACACAGCGCACCAGTTTGCCCTGGGCGTGCGGATCCAGCTGATAGTGCAGCCCGCGCAATACGCCTTTCTGGGACTGGGAGTGGTTGTCCTGAACAAAATCCACCTGGCGGCCCACCGCCTCATTAAACACCTTGCTGCTGAAGCTCTCGAAGAAGAAGCCCCGCGCATCACCAAACACGCGCGGTTCAAAAATCAGCACCTCAGGAATATCTGTTTTAATAATGTTCATCGTTTGCCACCCGTTTATTTGCCCAGGACTTCTGTTACCACGCGAGCCACACCCTGACGCCAGTCCGGGAGAGTCACCCCAAATGCCTGCTGGAATTTTTCATTCGACAGGCGTGAGTTGAGCGGACGCTTCGCCGGCGTCGGATAGGCCGTCGTCGGAATGCCCTTCACTTCCTGGACCGCCAGCTCTGCACCGTGCGCCCTCGCCACCTCAAACACATAGCGGGCGTAGTCGCACCAGCTGGTCTCGCCGCTGGCCACCAGATGATAGGTGCCGGCCAGCGCCGGATTGCGCAGCGTTTCACGGATTGCCGTCGCCGTGCAGTCTGCCAGCAGCTCAGCGCCGGTGGGCGCCCCGTGCTGGTCGTCAATGATGGAGAGCGTCTCTTTCTCACCCGCCAGGCGGAGCATCGTCTTGGCAAAGTTGGCGCCGCGGGTGGCGTACACCCAGCTGGTACGGAAAATCAGGTGACGCGGGTTGCCCTGCTCCAGGGCCAGTTCACCGGCGCGTTTGGTTTCACCGTAGACGTTCAGCGGGCCGGTTGCTTCATCTTCCCGGCGATAATGGCTGCCGGCGCCGTCGAACACATAGTCCGTGGAATAATGCACCATCAGGGCACCCAGCTTCGCCGACTCCGCCGCCAGCACCGCCACCCCTTTGTCGTTCAGCAGGTCGGAGAGCTCCCGCTCGCTTTCTGCCTTGTCCACCGCCGTGTGCGCGGCGGCATTCACCACCACATCCGGGCGGACGGTACGCACGGTCTGCGCGATGCCTTCCAGATTAGTCAGGTCACCGCACAGCTCTTTGTCAAAGTAGTCCACCGCGACCACGTCGCCGAGGGTGGACAGTGAACGCTGCAGCTCCCAGCCCACCTGGCCATTCTTGCCAATCAGTAAAATCTTCATTCTCTGTATCCTGTCGTTGACGGAGAGGGCATTAACGCTCGTTCAGCAGGCGCTTCAGATAAGCACCGTACTCGGTTTTCTTCAGGCGTTCCGCCTGAGCCGCCACCCCTTCCGCCGACAGCCATTTATTACGGTAACCAATCTCTTCCAGGCAGGCCACTTTCATCCCCTGGCGCTTCTCAATGGTGTGAATGAACTGTGATGCGTCCATCAGGCTGTCGTGGGTGCCCGTATCCAGCCAGGCAAAACCACGCCCCAGCAGCTCCACCTGCAGATCGCCGCGCTCCAGATACATCTGGTTCAGGGTGGTGATCTCCAGCTCGCCGCGCGCTGAAGGCTTCACGTCCTTCGCCATCTCCACCACGTTATTGTCGTAGAAATAGAGCCCGGTCACCGCCCAGTCCGATTTCGGCTTCAGCGGTTTCTCCTCGATGGACAGCGCCTTAAAGTTCTCGTCGAACTCCACCACCCCGAAGCGCTCCGGATCCAGCACCTGGTAGCCAAACACCGTGGCACCGGAAGTCTTCGCCGCTGCCGCTTCCAGCTTTTTACCGAAGCTCTGGCCAAAGTAGATATTATCTCCCAGCACCAGGGCGCAGGCATCGTTGCCGATGAACTTCTCGCCAATAATAAAGGCCTGCGCCAGGCCGTCCGGCGACGGCTGGATAGCGTAGCTGAAGTTCACCCCGAACTGCGACCCGTCACCCAGCAGGCGCTGGAAGGAAGGCATGTCGTCCGGCGTGGAGATGATCAGGATGTCGCGAATCCCCGCCAGCATCAGGACGGACACCGGGTAGAAAATCATCGGCTTGTCGTAGATAGGCAGCAGCTGCTTGGAGACGCCCTGGGTGATGGGATATAAACGCGTGCCGGAGCCGCCGGCCAGAACAATACCTTTCATCTTTACTTCCTTATTAGTTATTCAGGCCCAGACGCTCGCCGGCATAGGAGCCGTCCAGCACGCGCTGCCACCAGGTCTGGTTGTTCAGGTACCAGTGCACGGTTTTCTCAATCCCGCTCTCGAACGTCTCCTGCGGCACCCAGCCCAGATCGCGCTGAATTTTTGCGGCATCAATGGCGTAGCGCAGGTCGTGTCCCGGACGGTCGGTGACAAAAGTGATCAGGTCGGCGAAGTGGGCGATGTTACCCGGCTTCTGCGCCACCACCTTGTCGAGAATGGTGCAGATGGTGCGCACCACGTCGATATTTTTACGCTCGTTATGACCGCCGATATTGTAGGTCTCACCGCTTTTGCCTTCGGTCGCCACTTTGTACAGCGCACGGGCATGATCCTCGACATACAGCCAGTCACGGATCTGCTCCCCGTTGCCATACACCGGCAGGGGTTTACCCGCCAGGGCGTTAAGGATAGTCAGCGGGATCAATTTTTCCGGGAAGTGATACGGACCATAGTTGTTGGAGCAGTTGGTCACCACCACCGGCAGGCCGTAGGTGCGGTTCCAGGCGCGAACCAGATGGTCGCTGCCCGCCTTGGAAGCAGAGTACGGGCTGCTCGGCGCGTACGGGGTTTCTTCGGTGAACAGGTCATCGGTGCCGTGCAAGTCGCCGTACACCTCATCGGTGGAGATATGATGGAAGCGGAAGGCCTGCTTCTGCTCCTCCCCAAGCCCGGACCAGTAGTGACGGGCCGCCTCCAGCAGAGTGAAGGTGCCGATCACGTTGGTCTGGATGAAGGCGGCCGGGCCATCAATGGAGCGATCCACATGACTTTCCGCCGCCAGGTGCATCACGATATCCGGGCGGAACTCGCTGAACTGGGCCGCCACGGCAGCGGCATCGGTGATATCGGTCTGGGAAAACGAGTAGCGTTCGCTCCCGGCCACCGGCGCCAGGGATTCGAGGTTGCCGGCATAGGTCAGGCAGTCCATCACGCGGACTTCATCCAGGGTATTTTCAATGATATGACGAACCACGGCAGAGCCGATAAAGCCTGCGCCCCCGGTGACAAGAATCTTCATACTTTCTCTCGTTTTTCAATGATTTAAATAATAAATTCTGTAATAACAAAAAACGCAGGCACGCTACCGCCATTGGCTATCGCAACCAAAATGCGTGGTGCCTCAGTAAATTGTATCTAACATGAGCTAAGATCAGCGGTGTCTGCCGCGCTGTCTCATCATGCTGGATAGTGCAAAGCAGCCAAACCGCGGTAACTTTGCTTGCTTCAGCGTCCATTTGCTATCAGGACTTTCCCAAACACCACACGATACGTCATCGAGACGGAATCTGAATGTGTCTTTAAACTACCTGACAATCATCCCTTCATGCGCCATTCAGCGATTGGTATCATGACAAAGCCATGCAGTCACCATTATGGCGTGCAGCATACTCAACAGTGAATAGTACCGGACGAGGTCGCGACGCATTATAGCGCTGGTCATGAAGAATAAAAATCAAAAAGCGGTTTGAATCAATTCAAGGTATGAATGGAACACTTTCGATACAACATCAAAACATTCAATAACTTGGCCATACATGATTCGGTTACAAGTTATCTCTGGTGACAACAACACTAATTAATTCGTATTTCACGAATAGATACACCTCTTAGTTCGGAAATTCATGATGTGTTTTATCGTGATAGCAGAATCCCAAGGACTGGCTGCCCTACAACTGATTTTTATAGATAAGCTACAGGCATACTCAATGATATTTTTCTAAATGAATATCATTTGCATTAAATAGGAATTAAGCACTACGGCGCCACTAGAACTCACATCCTGCAACTGTAAAGCAAGTGATCCCAACCGCAAGCCAGTGTAAAATCGGCACTTATGTAGAACGGGATATCCACACCCCGGAGGAAAAATATGAAGTTTTTGGTCACTGGTGCCGCAGGTTTTATCGGCTTTCATATCGCGCAGCGCCTGCTGAATGAAGGGCATGATGTTGTCGGGATCGACAACATGAACGACTATTATGACGTCAGCCTGAAGCAGGCCCGTCTGGATCGCCTGGCATCTCCGGCATTCCATTTCCAGCAGCTGGATCTGGCCGACCGGGAAGGTATGGCAAAGCTGTTCGCCGCAGAGCAATTTGATCGCGTGATCCACCTGGCGGCCCAGGCCGGTGTGCGCTACTCGCTGGAAAATCCGTATGCCTATGCGGACGCTAATCTGATGGGTTATCTGAACATTCTTGAAGGCTGCCGTCATACCAAAGTGAAACACCTGGTGTACGCCTCCTCCAGCTCGGTTTATGGCCTTAACCGTAAAATGCCGTTCTCCACCGAAGATTCCGTCGATCATCCGGTCTCCCTGTATGCCGCCACCAAGAAAGCTAATGAGCTGATGGCGCATACCTATTCCCATCTGTACAGCATCCCGACCACCGGGCTGCGCTTCTTTACGGTCTATGGCCCGTGGGGCCGCCCGGATATGGCGCTGTTCAAGTTCACGAAAGCAATGCTGGAAGGGAAAAGTATTGACGTCTACAACTACGGCAAGATGAAGCGTGACTTCACCTATATCGACGACATCGTCGAGGCCGTGGTGCGCGTTCAGGATGTGATCCCGCAGGCCAATGCCGAGTGGACCGTTGAGAGCGGTTCACCGGCGACAAGTTCCGCGCCATATCGGGTTTATAACATTGGCAACAGCTCACCGGTGGAACTGATGGACTACATCACCGCTCTGGAAGAAGCGCTGGGGATGGAAGCGAAGAAGAATATGATGCCTATCCAGCCGGGCGATGTGCTGGACACCAGCGCAGACACCCAGCCGCTGTATGACCTGGTGGGCTTTAAGCCGCAGACATCAGTGAAGGACGGCGTGAAGAACTTCGTGGAATGGTACAAGAATTACTATCAGATCTAATTCCCTGCCCTGCCGCAATCGTCAGGTTGCGGCAACCTCTTTTATGTAGCCCCCGTCATCCTGATCATATGTCGACTGAATGCACATTCATTGTTTTATATATAATATTTTGTGCTATAGACGGAATTTTTGTCTTTTTAGTTTCCCGCCTGAAACCAGTTTCATCCAGCCTTTATCAGAAAAGCAAATATCCACGCGCCTGGTACTCAGACTTATCTTACATCCATCCCATTTTTGATAGTGAAAACAGCATTATATGCTGATAGATAAAAAACATTACTCATTGTAGGAATTTTCTCAAAAACAGGATATGTTAGGGATCTCAGTACGACAGACACGTACTGGCGTATTGCTTAACAACCTAATAATTCAACTAACAAACGCTGTGGTAGATATTATGGAAAACCTATTTTTCTTAGTGGTGGCTGCCATACTACTTGCTGTATCCGTTTATTTCTTGATTTCTTATTTGAAAGATAGAAAGAAAACGAAGCTGACATTTAATAAACGCAAGTGGTAACGCTAGCGCCTTATTGCAATTAGATTAAGATAATATTAAGAAATAAAATAATGATATGACAGAATGATCGTTCATTCTGCGTTTTACTGTGGCTCTAAGCCAAGGAAAAATAGTGCCTACAGCGCCCTGTTCATCGTTTTTTTCTTAGCGTATAAATAACAAAAGCCTGCATTGCAGGCTTCGTTTTACCTCCCGGCGCTTATCTCCGGCATCTACATCACAGTGACGGTAGCTCTTCACAAGGTAAGTTTAACTTATCGGACCTGTTTTGAACCCGCAACGGCTTTTGAGCAGGATCGTAATGTCCATCACAATTTATTGAGGTTAATCTGAATGTGCGAGAAATACGCGTAGTGAGGGATATAACGGGGGAGATAAAGAAGAACACTGGCGGCAGGGAACCGCCAGTGTCAGACAGGCAGAATTAATCGTTACCAAACAGATCGCGGGTGTAAACCTTGTCCGCCACATCCGCCAGCTCTTCCGCCATACGGTTGGAAATGATCACATCCGCCTCTTGTTTGAAGGCATCCAGGTCGCGTACGACGCGTGAGTTGAAAAACTCATCCTCCTGCATCACCGGTTCATAGATAATAACCGGAATACCTTTCGCCTTGATGCGCTTCATGATGCCCTGAATAGAAGAGGCACGGAAGTTGTCCGAACCACTCTTCATGATCAGGCGATACACCCCCACCACTTTCGGCTTACGAGCGAGAATAGAATCCGCGATAAAGTCTTTACGGGTACGGTTGGCATCGACGATAGCCGCGATGATATTGTTCGGGACCGATTCGTAGTTCGCCAGCAGTTGCTTGGTATCTTTCGGCAGGCAGTAGCCGCCGTAGCCAAAGGACGGGTTGTTATAGTGGTTGCCGATACGCGGATCCAGGCATACCCCTTCGATAATCTGCTTGCTGTTCAGCCCCTGGCTTTCAGCATAGCTGTCGAGCTCGTTGAAATAGGCAACGCGCAGCGCCAGATAGGTGTTCGCAAAAAGTTTGATCGCTTCCGCTTCAGTGGAGTCGGTAAACAGGGTCGGGATATCCTGCTTGATCGCGCCTTCTTTCAGCAGGTCTGCAAAACGTTCGGCACGCGCAGAGCGCTCACCAATGACAATACGCGACGGGTGCAGGTTGTCGTACAGCGCACGGCCTTCACGCAGGAATTCAGGAGAGAAAATAACATTATCAATCCCTAAACGTTCTTTGATGTCGCGGGTAAACCCCACTGGGATGGTCGATTTAATGATCATTACCGCATTTGGGTTTATCTCTGTCACATCGCGAATAACCGCTTCCACCGTGGAGGTGTTGAAGTAGTTAGTTTTGGGATCGTAATCGGTCGGCGTCGCTATGATCACGTAGTCGGCATTACGATAGGCGTCGTGCTTGTCCGTGGTGGCGCGGAAATTTAACGGTTTTTCTGCCAGATATTCCTGAATCTCTTTATCCACAATCGGAGAGATCTTCTGGTTAAGCATATCCACTTTGGCCTGTACGATATCCAGAGCAACCACTTCGTGGTTTTGCGCAATCAGGACACCGTTCGATAAACCAACATAACCTGTACCGGAAATAGTAATTTTCATTCGATTACACTTTAATCAGTTAACTGGGTAATGGCGGATAGCCACGAATTTAAATATTGCTGTGGGCGGTTTTACGCTTTGACCAGTGGGATGTCAAGAATAAGCCATAAGGTCAATAATACGATTAAAATCTGACCCTATGGCTTCCATTATGGATAATGCATTACTTGAGAAGAGCTAAAATCTCTTCGGTTTTTGCATTCATTAACGCAGTATCCGCTCTGGACTCCACGTTCAGACGCACCACCGGCTCCGTATTGGACGTGCGCAGGTTAAAGCGCCACTCAGGGTATTCAATACTGATACCGTCCGTTGTGTCGATGTGTGCGGCCGCCGGCTCATACTGCGCCCGGATGCGCGCTATCGCCTCCGCAGCATTTCCCAGCTTGCGGTTGATCTCCCCCGACGCCGGGAACGCCGCCTGGCGGTCCTCCACCAGGGATTTCAGTGAACTGTTCTTCAGGCACAGCAGCTCCGCCACCAGCAGCCACGGGATCATCCCGCTGTCGCAGTAGGCGAAGTCGCGGAAGTAATGGTGCGCGCTCATCTCCCCGCCGTAGATGGCGTCTTCCTGGCGCATCCGCTCCTTGATGAACGCATGCCCCGTTTTCGACATCACCGGCTGGCCGCCGCTGCGGGTCACGATGTCCACCGTGTTCCACGTCAGCCGCGGGTCGTGAATGATTTTCGCCCCCGGCTGTTTCTGCAGGAACGCTTCCGCCAGCAGGCCGACAATGTAGTACCCCTCGATAAACGACGCCTCGTCATCGAACAGGAAGCAGCGGTCGAAGTCGCCGTCAAAGGCGATCCCCATATCCGCCTGATGCGCACGCACCGCGTCGGCGGTGTCCTGGCGGCACTCCGGCAGCAGCGGGTTCGGGATACCGTTCGGGAAATGGCCGTCCGGCTGGTGATGCACCTTGATAAAGGTCACCGGCGCTCCGGCCGCCGCGAAGCGTTTCTCCACCTCATCAATCACGTGCCCCGCCGCCCCGTTGCCGGAGTTCACCACCAGCTTCAGCGGACGGGTGAAGTTCGCCAGGTCCACGTAGCCCATCAGGTGGTCGACGTACTCCTTCAGCACCGAAATCTGGCGCAGGGTTCCGCGACGCGCCGGGTCCACCGGCGGGAACTGGTTCTCCTCCGCCAGGCGCTGGATATCCCGCAGGCCGGTGTCGCCGCTGATGGGCTTCGCGTTCTCGCGCACCAGCTTCATGCCGTTGTAGTTCATCGGGTTATGGCTCGCCGTCACCTCGATGCCGCCGTCCACCCCGAGGTGGAAAGTGGCGAAGTAAATCTCTTCCGTGCCGCTCAGGCCGATATCCAGCACGTCGGTGCCGGCGTCCATCAGCCCGCGGGCCAGCGCCAGCTTCAGCGACTCGCTGGTGAGGCGCACATCGCCCCCCACCACTATCTTCCCGGGTTTCAGAAATTCGCCGTAGGCGCGGCCGATACGGTAGGCGATGTCCTCGTTCAGCTCCTCGCCCAGTTCACCACGGATGTCATAAGCCTTAAAGCATGTTAACTGTGTCATTCTGCGTTTTGTCCCGAAAAATTAGCAACGACCATACTGGTCTTTAATACGAATAATGTCGTCCTCACCGAGGTACGACCCCGACTGGATCTCCAGCACTTCAAGCGGAATACGGCCCGGGTTTTCCAGGCTGTGCTCGGCGCCAATCGGAATAAAGGTGGACTGGTTTTCGGTCAGCAGGAACTGCTTGCCGTTCACCGTCACCTGCCCGGTGCCGGCGAGGATCACCCAGTGCTCGGCGCGGTGGTGGTGCATCTGCATCGAGAAGGCGCCGCCCGGTTTCACGGTGATGCGGTTGACGTTGAAGCGCGGGGTCTGGACCACCACGTCGCAGCGGCCCCAGGGACGGTAAATCTCGCGGTGGCGCTTGTACTCGCTGCGCTGGTTCTGCTTGAGGAACTCGACCGCCTTCTTCACGTCCTGGGAACGTTCACGGTTCATCACCAGCACGGCGTCCTTGGTGCTGACAATCACCAGGTTCTCCACGCCGATGGCCGCCACCAGCTTCTCGTCGCTGTTGATGTAGCAGTTTTCGCTGTTATGCACCCACGCGTCACCGCTGAGGACGTTGCCCTGCTCGTCTTTCGGGCTGACCTCCCACAGGGCGGACCAGGAGCCAACGTCGCTCCAGTCGGCATCGAGACCGACCACCACCGCGTCTGCGGTTTTCTCCATCACCGCGTAGTCCACGGACTCGTCCGGGCACTCGCAGAAAATGTCATGCGGAATGCTGATGAAGTCGCTGCCGTTGTCGGCGGCATTCACCGCGGCCTGGCAGGCTTCGAGGATATCCGGGCGGAATTTGGCCAGCTCGGAGAGGTATTTTTTGGCGCGGAACATAAACATACCGCTGTTCCAGTAGTATTCTCCGGAGGCGAGGTAGGCCTCGGCACGCTCGCGGTCCGGCTTCTCCACGAAGCGGGCCACCTGGTACGGGGTGTGGGCGCTGTCGGTGAGCGCCACGCCGCGCTGGATATAGCCGTAGCCGGTTTCCGGAGCGTTCGGCACGATACCGAAGGTGACCAGATGGCCTTCATCGGCATACTGCTCGGCGACGCGGATAGCGTCGTGGAAGACCGGCTGGTTATTGATGATATGGTCGGCAGCGAGCACCAGCATCAGCGGGTCGTCGCCGTGGCGGGTGGCCTGGAGGGCCGCCAGGGCGATGGCCGGGGCGGTGTTGCGCCCGACCGGCTCCAGAATAATGTTGTTGGACAGCTTGTTGAGCTGGCGCAGCTGTTCGGCCACCAGGAAGCGGTGCTCTTCGTTACAGATGACCATCGGTTCATGGATTTCAAGGCCCGAGAGTCGGGTGATGGTTTCCTGCAGCATGGAGTTCTGCCCGTACAGCCGGAGGAACTGTTTCGGGTAAAGCTCGCGAGACATCGGCCAGAGACGACTGCCGGTACCACCAGCCATTATCACAGGAAGTAACATATTAATTTCCTTTAATTAAAACCCTGTTATTTAACACCCAGTAATTTACTGAGGCCAGAAGCAGACTAATATAGGAGTACAAGATAATAAATATGGCAAATTCTTAAAAAAAATTAAAATCAGATGGTATAAATATTTTTAGAAAGGAAAAGCTTATGATCAGAGTACAATGTTAAATATAAAGTTAAAAAACAGTCAGGCCAAATGGCCTGACTGCGTAAAGAAATTTATTCCAACCACTCTGTATGGAATACACCCTCTTTATCGGTACGCTTATAGGTATGCGCACCAAAGTAATCACGCTGAGCCTGAATCAGGTTAGCGGGTAGAACCGCGGAACGGTAGCTGTCGTAGTAGGCAATTGCGGCAGAGAACGTCGGTACCGGAATACCATTCTGCACGGCATACGCCACGACATCACGCAGCGCTTGCTGATAGTCATCAGCGATCTGTTTGAAGTATGGCGCCAGCAGGAGGTTAGCAATGCCAGCGTTTTGCGCATAAGCATCGGTGATCTTTTGCAGGAACTGCGCACGAATGATGCAGCCTGCACGGAAAATCTTAGCGATCTCGCCGTAGTTCAGATCCCAGTTGTATTCATCAGAAGCAGCACGCAGCTGGGAGAAGCCCTGAGCATAGGAAACGATTTTACCGAGGTACAACGCGCGACGTACTTTTTCGATAAATTCAGCTTTATCACCGGCCGGCTGAGCCTGCGGACCACTCAGCACTTTCGAAGCGGCTACACGCTGGTCTTTAAGAGAAGAAATATAGCGCGCAAATACAGACTCAGTGATCAGGGACAGAGGTTCGCCTAGATCAAGTGAGCTCTGGCTGGTCCACTTACCGGTACCTTTGTTTGCAGCTTCATCAAGAATAACATCGACGAGGTACTTACCCTCTTCGTCCTTCTTGGTGAAGATATCTTTGGTAATGTCGATCAAGTAGCTGCTCAGTTCACCTTCGTTCCATTCGGTGAAGGTTTGCGCCAGCTCTTCGTTGGAAAGTGCCAGACCGCCTTTCAACAGCGCATAGGCTTCGGCAATCAACTGCATGTCGCCATACTCGATGCCGTTATGAACCATCTTCACATAATGGCCAGCACCATCAGCACCGATATAGGTCACACATGGCTCACCGTCTTCAGCAACCGCAGCAATCTGCTTCAGAATCGGAGCGACCAGCTCATAGGCTTCTTTCTGCCCACCAGGCATGATGGAAGGCCCTTTCAGAGCGCCCTCTTCACCACCGGAAACACCGGTACCGATAAAGTTAAAACCTTCGGCAGACAGTTCACGGTTACGACGGATGGTGTCCTGGAAGAAGGTGTTGCCGCCATCAATGATGATGTCGCCTTTGTCGAGGTAAGGCTTCAGGGAATCGATGGCGCTGTCGGTGCCAGCCCCGGCCTTCACCATCAACAGGATACGGCGTGGTGTTTCAAGGGATTCAACGAACTCTTGTACTGTATAGTAAGGGACCAGCTTCTTGCCTGGATTTTCGGCAATCACTTCTTCGGTCTTTTCACGGGAGCGGTTGAAAACGGAGACGGTATAACCACGGCTTTCGATGTTCAGCGCAAGATTACGCCCCATCACAGCCATACCGACAACCCCGATCTGTTGCTTGGACATTACATACTCCTGTCATATGTGTAAACTACACTTCGTAGCCTAATTGCGATTCTATTTTAACTCAAAGGAAAAAAAGCACATAGTTTAAAGCGTAAAAAATTAATTTCATGCCTATGAGAACTAAAAATACAACCTTTATGATTTATAAGCACCTGAAATTTTAGAAGAAAAATATCTACCAAAAGTAAAAAGAATTCCTTTTTTATTTTCAAAAAGATAAGAAAAGAAGAATGTAATAAGTATTGTGATAACCACTACAAAAAGAGAACTTATAATTGTTTTCGGATTATACAATGAACAGATAAGCATCATTACTGGTAAATGCATAAGATATAATGTAAAGGTTTTACCAGAAAGATATCTGATATAAGACTCGCATGACGTTAATATTTTTTTTAACCCAGTAAATTCAAAAAAGGCCCTAGCGGTAAAAATGTTAATCGAAACCACTAGAGAAAATAAATAAAAATAAATAACAGAAGAAAACTGATGTAAACTCCAAATAAATGGTTTATACATTGGGATATGAGTTAATGGTAATTTTATCGTTAAATAGAAAAGCGGGAATGTTAAAATAAATAAAAAATGGGAATACTTGAAATTTATACTGGATATTTTGTATACAAACACCCCCATTAACCACAATGGAAAGTAAACAATAACTTTCGGTAGTGATATTAAAATAAAAATAAAAAATATTAAAATTAAGAGTGGTTTTTTTCTACAAAAAAGCAATGCACCAAACAAAATGTAATAAATACATTCAAAGCCAATTGACCAAATAGGTTCGTTTGAGCCAAAAACCAAATGTTGATTAAATCCTTCCCCCAAGAAAAAAACTAATTTAATAAATGTTAGAATAGAGTAATCATAATAAAAGTTGGAATGTGAAAAATAATAAGAAGGATTATATTTAAGACCAACGCGGTCAAAAAATAATGTAATTAAAATAGCAGGAATAAGAACGGAGTATATACGTATGGCTCGAGCTTTAAAAAAAGCAACGTAATTATTTTCTTTATTGTTAGAGACGTATGCTATTACATAACCGGATAATACAAAAAAAACCACTACAGCTTCAGTGCCTAACCCTGAGATTATGGGGATTTTTAGTGAGGTGAACCCGGCAGCATGTGATAATACGACTACCAAGGCAGCCATAAAGCGAATTAGATCAAGATATATGGATGTTAACTTATTCATATGCTATCTCATCAAAAACATAATGATATTCATAAATCATTAACTAAAATGATCATCCTATAAATGGTACTTTATTAAGTATAAAAGCCCTAACAGGTTTCAATAAAACAATTGCCAGGATAAAATAAGTAGTGGCACCAATGAATGTCATCGTAAGCAAAAATGAGAACGTAAACTCATCAAATAATGAATTGATCGGTTTTCTAACAATAAACATGACAACAATCATAATTAGGCCCATACAAAATATTGGCAATACCTTTTTGAAAAGCTCGAAAAGGTTACCATTTATAATGCGCATAAGTAAGTACATCGCAGGAAAGAAGTTAATAATATTAGCAAAAAAATAAAACTTAGCAAAAGTAATGATACTATACTGCACTCCTAGAATAAATGCAGACATGTAAAGTAACATGCCCAAAATACCCAGTTTCATTAAAATATCTGTACGACCCTTTGCCATAAACACTGTGCCACTTGTACTTAATACAGACTGAATTATAGCAGTAGGGGCCAACCATAATAGTATACTTGATGTCAGTAGCCACTCTTTTCCAAAAACCAAAATGACGAACGGTTTACTAAGAAATGCCAAACCACTCATCAAAGGTACAACGATGAACAAAATAGCAAAAACACAGTCTAAATAAGTCTTTTTAAGAGCATCATGATCATCTTGGTTTTTACTCAGGATAGGAAAAAGAGCTCTAGTTGCAACAAAAGTCAAACTCGCTATAGGAAATAACATTATTCTATATGCAAGACTATACGCGCCGAGCACTGAAGATGCCATGTACCTGCCAATTATAAAACTATCTGCATTTCGAGAAAAATAATTTATTAAATTAAAGATAGATAAATGAGCACTAAAACCAAAAATCTCTTTTAGGCCTGAAAAATCGAACATTTTGTTAAATGCAGGACGCCATTTTGAGGCTTTCCAAAACTGAATTGTAGACAAAGCATTGAAGATAATTGTCTGCCAAACCAAACTGTAAACACCAAAACTTTTATATGCCAAGAATAATGCAATAAAGACACCGATAACTGACGAAGTGATTTCTATTGAGGCTATTTTTTTAAATTTAGAGTCTCTTTCCAACAAAGCCAAATGCGCTGAAGAACTACTCGACAATGGAAATATAATAGAAATACATAGCAAAACCATGATTAGTTTTGGTTCACGGAAAAAATATGATATCAAAGGAGAGAACAACACGATACATATTGCAATTCCAAGCCCCATATACAAATTGAGCCAAAAAATTGAGTTTATTATTTTACTATCAATATCTTTTCTCTGAATTATTGCGGCAGCGGTACCAAGATCTCGAATCAACATTCCAAAATTGATAATGACTAAAGCCATAGCCATGATGCCATATTCACTTGGGGGTATTAACCTAGCCAAGTAAACAATATTAATTAACTGAACAAAGATTTTGACTACCTGAGAGATAGCTACCCATCTGGCATTATTAAATAAACTCATCTATTAATCTCAGTTTAGAGTTTTGATTTTCATTGTATAATTTAGTAATTATATAAAATCATTTTTGACATAGACAACTAAAAGAACTTGCAATAGTTTCATCTGAAAAAAAACTATTGATGTCATTAATTGTCCCGTTGCTTATATGTTCACGAATTGGCCTTTTATTAATCCGCTTACATAGACTAACAACATCAGGGAAAGTTTCAATTACGTCAGTGCCAAATTGTTCTTCTGCCCATTTCAAAAAAGGGGTTGATACTGCATACATCTTAATTCCAATAGTCAAGCCATAAAAGAAAGAACCGCTGACAATCATATCATCATCAGCATGACTAATGATCAACCCACCTGTAGAATTTATTAATTCTTTTGCTGCTGTATCATCAAGATAAGATGGGAGAATAGTTATGTTTTCCTTTTCCCGGCTAAGAGATTGTATTTTATGTAAATAGTCATAATCCTCACAATGGCCGACAATTAATAATTGTTGTTCCGCAGGAAAACTTTCAATTATAACTTCAAATTTTTTATATTCTAAAATCCTTCCAAATATAATAAACTTATTATTGTCACACTCATCGGTATTTTTATTATCAATTAAAAGAGGATATCTGTATAGAGGGTGGGGTATATACTCATATCCCTCTTCCTTATAAACCGGAGAATGAACGACTTTATGATCAAATAAACTCTCAAGTTTATCTACTAATTTCTTTGCCTTTTTACTGCTTTCCTTATTTGCCTTATGGGGATAAATATTATGTCTTACAAAAATTATTTTCTCGAACTTTAATTTGAAAATAAATATTTTGAGCAAGACCTTTGAAATACCAGTTAGAGACACCTTCCCATTTTTACCTATTATATCTGACTCAATCCAATTTAAAATCAGCACATCTTTCTTAGAAAAATTAAATTTTAATATTTCTCTCATTGTACTTTTCAGATTAAGTCCTTCAACATCTGAAAAAGACGATAATATATTTTGCATCCTAAGCGGATAAGCGTTTGCTCCACCACTTTTAGGAAAATAAACTAATTTTTTTTTCATAGAGTCACCAACAAAAAAATTAATATTTGATATTTTTATTATTCAAAAAATCTCGATATTTTATAGAAATATAATTTCCTATTTCATCGTTAAATCTTTGAACAGAAAACTTTAAAGCATGACTTCTACAGTTTTCATAATCAAACATTGACTCATTAGCTTCAAATGAATTAACTGCATCAACTAAATCTTGAAGTCTTTGTTCTTTAAAGAATATCCCAGTTGGATTTGCATTACCTAAGGGTTGTATTGTCTCCAATGCTCCGCCTTTTCCGAAAGCAATGACCGGAGTACCACATGCTTGTGCTTCTACAGGTGTAATACCGAAGTCTTCTTCTGCAGCAAACACAAAAGCCTTAGCTTTTTGCATATGTTCTTGCATTATCTGATCAGATTGATATCCTAATATATCTATATTTTTTGTTGCTTTAGATTTTATTTTCTTCATCTCAGGACCATCACCAATAACGACTAGCTTTTTATCCGGCATTTTAGAAAATGCTTCAACAATCAAATCAATACGCTTATAAGGGACCATCCGGGAAGCCGTTAAATAGTAATCTTCTTTATTTGTGCATAAAGTAAATCGTTCAACATCAACTGGAGGATAAATAACATCTGCTTCTCTACCATAAACCTTTTTTATACGTCTTGCGATGAAATGAGAATTAGCTATAAAATGATCAACACCATTGGAAGTACGATGATCCCATAACCTCATTTTATGAAGTAGCCATTTAGCCAACATCCCCTTCAGTCCGCGGTCGAGACCTGCCTCTTTTAGGTATTGATGTTGTAAATCCCACGCATAACGGATAGGTGAATGAACATAACTTATATGCAGTTGATCCGGCCCCGTTAAAACTCCTTTTGAAACAGCATGACTGCTTGATAGAATAATGTCATGTTTTGATACGTCCAATTGTTCGATCGCAAGGGGCATCAAAGGCAGGTAATTTTTATATTTACTAGCGGCTTTAGGCAGATTTTGTATAAATGTCGTTTTTGCTATTTTATTATTAAAGTGAATACGCTTCTCATCTGATAAGAAATCAACCACTGAATACAGTTCAGCTTCAGGATATAATTTGATGAATTCCGCGATAACCTTTTCTGAACCTGCATATGTTATAAGCCAGTCTGCAACTATTCCAATACTAAAATCATTCAACATAAAGCACCTTACATTTAAAAATTTAAAAATAACAACAAAACCTCAATTAACGATACGGATCATTATATTTTTTTTCAATAACTTCTCTTTTTATTATGTCGATGGTATTTTCCCAAGTGTAACGTCTGCATCTTTCGAACCCCTTACTGATTAGTGTCTCCCGTAAACGTTCATCGGTACAGACAGACTCCAAGGCATATGTCATTTCATTAATATTTGTTGGATCTACTAAAAATGCAGCATCCCCAGAAACTTCACCTAAAGATGTTGTATTAGATGTAATTACAGGAGTTCCACAAGACATAGCCTCTATAACAGGAAGGCCGAAACCTTCATATAGAGATGGGAAAAATAAAACAGATGCCCCTTTATAAATTGACGCCAGTTCTTTATCGGTCACTCTTCCACAAAAAATCGTATCATCAGTAATATCTAACTCTTTAATAAGGAATGAAAGTTCTTCAGTTATATTACCGGTCATAATTACTGAATGAGAATTGCGAAGGGAAGATTTCGCGAATGCCCTAAGAGCAGCGTGTTCATTTTTATGGCGTTTCCTATTACCAGCAATAAAGATAAATGGCTTTTCATGTTCATAAGGTGGAACATTATCACTGAAAGCATCGGAAACACCATTACCAACGACAACAATTTTATCCTTAGGAATACCAGCCCACTCCGCAATCCTTTGTTTTGAAAATTCAGAAACGGTTAAAACCTTATGACATCTCTTGCACGCACGTTTCAATATTAATCTATAATATATTTTCTTCAATAGAGAAGTATTATGCTCTACATCTACATGATTCAAATCATGTACTGTTATAACACTTCTCTTCAAGAATAAAATTGGTGCATTGTAACCAGGGCTGAAAAATTTTTTTTTCTTACGAGCTAAATATAATGTCAACCATAAAAAATCTAACTTTCCAGAGGGTTTTCCTGTTATACCAATTTTTTCAAGACAGTCTATACGTTCAAAAATCTCTCTGGCAAAGCGGCCTATTCCGTGGTCGCCAATCCATCTTGAATCAAAAATAATTGTCTTGTCCAATTCTGTCATCCTACGTATTCATAAAAAGATATTTTCAAATGGGAAAATGTTTTCAGTTATCAGTCAACTTTATAATCTTGCTTTTTGAAACATATACTTTTTTATCGCCATTATAATTCCTTGACTTGAAGAATCCAGAAACATTTTCACAGTTAAAAATACTTACACCATAATATCCTATTACTCTACTCAACCCGTATGCTACATTCTCTGCTTGAATGTTTTTTGATTTCACTAAATAAATAGCATGTTTATTTAATGATGTAACATCAATTCCGTTAAGTGTTACATTTGTAGCACCACCTATATACACACCATAACTATAAGAGGTACCATTAATTCGAGATAACTTAATATTACTTATATCAGAGAGCGGATTATAAGCATAAAATCGCACTATATTTCTAGCTGTACCATTACTTTTGACCGAGATATTATCTATAGTTATAAACCCAGTCTTACTAGCATAGTATGTCTTATCATGTTTTTGTTCTTCATTACATGCAACTATAGAACCAATTTCTGAACTTCCTACTACATTATTGATTGAACCGTAATAACAATTCCCCTTC
Organism: Klebsiella sp. G-Nf4; assembly: GCF_002810615.1. Taxonomy (NCBI): domain Bacteria; kingdom Pseudomonadati; phylum Pseudomonadota; class Gammaproteobacteria; order Enterobacterales; family Enterobacteriaceae; genus Klebsiella; species Klebsiella sp. G-Nf4. Next base: position 38,017 of record NZ_PION01000012.1, read on the forward strand.
TGTGTCGTTATGCCAATACAATCGTCGCCAGAGGTTATATCAGCTCCATTCACATAAAAATATGAGCAGTCAAGGAAATGAATCCCATCTCTCCCACCTGGTTTATGATGTCCCCCGCCTGAAATAACAATATTTTCAAGTCTAATCTGAGAGGAGCTTTCGAATGAAAGGCACCAATCCGCACTATTACAGGCATTAAATGACTCAATCGAAATATCATGACAATCAACGAGCCTGACTAAACGAGTATAATTTTTACCTGTATTTTCTGTAACTTTACCATCAACACTTAATCCCTTGATATTAATATTACTACTTGAATTTGCATAAAATATGCTTATAGGTTCTTCAGCATCGCAATGAATCAATGAACCAACCTTTCCAAGTATATATATGTTATTAGGTAATATAATTGGTTTGGTTATTTTATATTTTCCTGATAGATACAAAACGGCATTATTCGAAGAGCAATAGGCAATCCCTTTTGTTATTGCATCCGTATAATCTTCGTCTGAATTTATATAAAACTCCTCTACTTTGTGGATCTTATTAGGCCATATCTTTTTTTGTTTAGGTGTATATATGCCTTCAACATGTGAGTTTTCATTAGTTAAAGCCTTATAAGTATAAAAAAAGCATGCACATGATATTGCTTTGAGAAAATTGCGTTTAGATATAGGCATATATTTTCCTAAGTTTTATAAAGACTTTATCATGAAGTTTAAAATTTATTTTTTACGAAGTCTCAACATCAAACTTAACGTTAAAAAAATACAGGAAAAAATGAGCGTGATGATAATCCCTTGAAAAAATAAAAATATCCGCCAAAACTCAACAATAGAATAGAAAATTGGAATATTCATATAAATGTATTTCCCATATTTGTAGCTTTCAAAAAAGGAAATATACAATCCCGAAGAAAACAGAACAACAGCTGATAACACTAACCCCCAGATTCCGTACAACCTTACTACATCTAAAATTGCAGAATTAGTTGTCAGCGATGGTTCAATCGTTGTTCTACTATAAAATACAGCAGAACTTTCATCCCCTACAGAGGGGTTACTAACTGCATAAAGCGCCCCCTGGACAGGAGTTCCAGTATAGGCCAGAATTTCAGATACACCAGCGGAAAAAAAGCCTAATCCTTTAGATTCGTAAAAATTTGCATTTCTACTCCAATTCATCGCCGATAATAAAAGGAACCCCACCATTATTGCAACTGAAACGGGTAAGAGCTTAAATTTAACCTTTCCTTTCCAATATATGAATAAATACAGGCCTCCAAATATCGCCGCGATAAGAGTTAAACGACTAGACATCATTGAAACAAACAATAATGACAGTATTGCCAATAAGTCCATCCATAGATTTTTGACCCCTATCAATCTCCTGTATATGACAAAACTTCCTGATAATATGACACCGTATCTTAGACTAACAATGCCGAATGAATAGTCTTCGTATAATGCTTGTTTTAATGCATTGGCCTGTCCTCCCTGAACAACAAAAAGAATATCACCAATAGACATAGTTTTCATTATTGCTAAAAAACTTGCACACAATCCTAACATCGAGATACATATACTGAAGAAATACATTCTATCATTTACGATTATCGTCTCAAATCTTTCAAGTCCTCTACTTTTTGGAAACAAATTATAACCTAACCATAGGAAACTCAGTAGAAGTAGCATGACAGATATATAACCAAGTGTATCTTCATCTAAAATTGGAAACTGAGTTGTAAAGCCTTTACGGAGGAAGCCAAAGTCGGGAAACAGCCAAGATAATATAGAAACTCCATTAGTAATTATAAATATCGCGGCTGGAGTAAAATTTTTTCGCGTAATATACATTTCGATAAGATCTCACATTAGTCATTATTTTTCACATGACTATTCGGGAAAATAGGCAGTCAATAATTTTACTTTATGTTCCCAAGAATTAATTGCTAAGCTATCATTAGCGTCTAATATAGAGCATGAAGTGTCTATTGCTTTATTAAATACAACCGAAATATCATTTTCATTATTGTATTGATACGTATTTTTTACATGAGCAATATTATCAATATTCGAATATAGAACATTTAAACCACATGCTATATACTCCCATAACTTCATAGGACTCCTTCCTTTATTCGAAGGATCATTTTTAAGCAAAAGCAATCCTACCTTGTAGTTATTTAGCACATTATTTGTGTCATCATAATCGACACTACCATGAAATTTTACATTATTGAGTATTTTTAGTTCATCAACTCTTTGCTGTGCACTTTTGTTTATTGGACCAAAGATATCGAAAATTTCTTGTTTGTTATTTTGAGCAAGTATTTTTAGCGCATCAAAATCAAAACGGTCATCTAAAGAACCAATATATACGGCCCCTTTTCGATCTTTATTTTTATTTTTTATAAAAAATTTATCTGCATCAAACCCATTTGCTATAGTATCTATCTTGTTTTTGGGGATAGAATATCTGTTAATGATCACGTTTGATACTACTTCAGAGGTTGGTACTATTTTCGTGGCATCTATACAGATCCTTGATTCATATGCTCTTACCTTCTCCCCCCCCATAGCCAAGTAATCATCTGTAGGACGATATATTAATGAAAAATATTTCAGGTGCTTTATCAGTGGATAGAAATATGGATAGTCACAAATAATAACATCATAATACTCATCTAAAATTATTGAGTTGCCCTTGTAAAAAGGTAGTAATCGACAGTTTAATGTCTCTGTAAATATTGATGAAGGAAGAGTTACTGGGAACAAAGTGCTAAGTTGTGCGTTTTTAACATTTGCATCTAACTTATAAGGGCCTCTAATTTCTTTTTTTAGAATTTTATGGAAAATTGTTTCAGGCACACCAGAGTATGAAACTTGAAAGCCTAAATCTGCCAATTTGTTTGCATAATGATGACTTCCAATCTTGAAGTCTGAAAATGCGCGAGTATGACTTAGTATCAATATTTTTTTCAAATTACGATACCTCTTTATCCCATCTAAGATTTTCATATTCTATTTAAAATGCGGGATGCATTAATATGCACCATCTTTTCTTAATACAACACTTATTGTTTTAAACAAAATTGCTATATCGTTCCACATTGACCAATTTTTAACATACCACGCATCGAGGTATACTCGGGTTTCATAATCAACATCACTTCTTCCACTTACTTGCCATAACCCAGTCATACCTGGCTTACTTAATAAGTAATAGTCTACCTCCTCATTATATCGTTCTAATTCAGCGGTGATTATGGGTCGAGGCCCTACTAAACTCATTTCCCCACGTAGCACATTGAATAACTGAGGCAATTCATCTAAGCTTGTTCTTCGTAGGAATTGTCCTATTTGGGTTATACGAGGATCGTTCTTGAGTTTGAATGTTGCATCCCATTCAGCTTTAGCATCAGGATCAGTAGCAAGTACCTTCTCTAAAACTTCCTTAGAATTAACAACCATGGATCTAAATTTTAAACATTTAAATGGTTTACCATCTTTGCCTATTCTCTCATGACCATAAATAGATGGTCCGCCATCCTTTCGAACTTTTAGACTAATATATAATAAAGCAGGAGACAGTATAACAATAATAGCCAATGCCCCTATAATATCAAAAACACGTTTTAGTACTCTTGAAGACCATTTAGCTAAGTTTTGTTGTACCCGGAAAATCATAACCTCATGACTAAATATAAATGACATATCAGTACTATCCAAAGGCATACCACGCAACGTCGGTATAACGGATACATAACGATACCCTTTAATCATAAAATTTCTCAACCAAGCGTTTCTGATTTCGCCTTGAAACGATTCGACTGCAACGATAAATTGAGTTTTCTTACTTTTAGTAGGAAGCCAATTTTTATCTACAGCTTCAACTTTTATATTTTCTATTGTATTGCCAGGAAGTGTTCCAACATCTGTATATATGAAACCAACAATATTTAAACCAAGATTTCTTTCGCTACTTATAGCTTTGTATGCTTCATGCGCATTTGAGCCGCTTCCAATGATCCATGTATCCCTTTGCCAAAGATTACACTTATCTAAAATATACTTTGTTAACATCCTTGAAAAAGGTACAAGTATCATTGCTAATAACCAAGTTCCTCCCCATAAATAACGAGGAAACGGCCAAGACGCGAATGCCACAATCGCGATTTCAATAATTGAAAAAATTAGCAACGTACGAAGTATTTCTTTCAACTCAAACCAGAATGTTTTACGATAAAAATAATGCCTTAATCGCATTGAAAACCAAGCTATACAGCATAGCGCTAAAAGCCAATGTAATATTATCCATTGACCTAATGCCGGATCTAGTAAAACATATTGTTGTGGGCCAACAAATATAGATAAAATACCTAAAGCGAAATAAATAGAAGCTATAAAGCTTATAAAATCTGATAATGCCAGCATCATACTGACAATAAAATTCCTGCCGAGAAGTGTCATAACTTCCTCTTTAATAGTTGTTCGCACTTAGTGTGATTAACTTTTCATTGCCAATGAGAATATGTTACTTCTGCCAGGCCCCAAAAGAGACCTGGCGATAAATTAATTACTTGTCATTGTTATATGAATATCCATAGTGGTTATATCCATATCCATAATAACTGCTAGCTTTTTTGACAACTCCATTTAGAATACAACCTTTTACTGCCACTCCACTTTGATCAAATCTTTTGAAACTGACTTCGATTTCTTTAACAGTATTCTGCTCGAAACGCGCAACTAAAAGGGTAGTACCTGCATAGTTGCCAATTACAGCAGCGTCTGTTACAGCTAATATTGGTGGTGTATCTAAGACAATAATATCATAATTTTTACTTGCCCATTCGATAAGTTCTCCAAATCGTCTGTGCATTAAAAGTTCAGCTGGATTAGGGGGAACCATTCCTCTAGAAATAAAATCTAATCCTATATCCTTGACTGGTTTTACAGCATTTTCAATTTTGATTTTGCCTGACAGAACATCTGATAAACCATTATCGTTTGAGACATTGAATAACCGATGCGTATAACCTTTTCGCATATCTGTATCAATGAGAAGTACTTTCTTGCCAGTTTGTGCTATGACAGCAGCCAAGTTTGTACTAACAAATGTCTTACCAGCATTTGGGCTGGCACCCGATATCATTAGAACATTGTTTCTAGCTTCCATCATTGCAAAATGTAAACTTGTTCTTAACCCTCTTATGGCCTCAATGGCTAAGTCAGCTGGGTTATCAATTGCAAGAAAACTACTGTATTCTTCTACCGATTTCCTTTTCCAACTTGATTTCTGCAGAGCTTTTTCAGCAACGGCTTCTGCCACTGGAATACTTGCATAAACGTTAATGCCTAACTCTTCAAGTTGCTCCGGGCTTTCAATTCCTCTTCTTAGGAAGACTCTAAATAATACAAAACCAATTGATACAAAGCACCCCAAAACAAGTCCCACAATAACGATCAAGACTTTTTTTGGTTTGACTGGTTTTGGTTGCGTCACTGCGCTATCAATAATTCTGACGTTTCCTATCGCACTAGACTTTGCAATATTCAATTCTTGCTGACGATTAAGTAGCTGCATATATACAGCTCTACCGGACTCGACATCCCTGCTTAGGCGTAGTATCTCTTGTTGTGTTTCTGGCATGCTAGAAACACGTTTATTAAGTTTCCCTTTCTCATCCTGCAGAGTTTTTCTTTTCTCTAACAATGCCTTATAAGTTGGATGTTCTTTTGTATAAAGCTGTGATATTTCTGACTCTCGGAATGTTAACTCATTCAATTGGTTATCAACATTGACAATTTGATCAAGAACTGATTTTGCTTCTAAGGATAAATCAACTGAATCATTCTGCCGTCTGTACGCATTCAACCGATCTTCTGCATTATCTAAGTCACTTCTGACCTTAGGGAGTTGTTGATTTAAAAACTCTAAACTTTTTTGGTCCTGTGCAGCCTGACGTGCTATATTTTGTGCTAAATAATTCTCACTTATACTATTTAAAATTTTCTTAATAAGAACAGGATCCTCACCAGTTATAGTAAGACTTAATATTCCTGTATCTTTTCCTTGATCCGCAACAGAAAATATCTTTTGAAGATCACTAATGGCTTTTAACTTAGTGATTGAGGAAATTTTAAATTTAGTACCAATGGGTGCATCTATCTCGTCTATTTTGACTGATACACCATTTCCCTCTACAAGTTCGCCAACGGTGCCTTTCAACTCAAAGTTTTCACCAGTAATGCTATAATTTTTCGAACCTAAGACAGTCAATATAACATCTGTTTCATCGTTATGATCTTTCTCTCCAACATAAAATCTTGAGACAGATATAGAGTGGGAATTCTGGCCTGTTAATTTTGCCCATCCTTCCCCAAATAAAGGGAAATATTTCTCAGAAACAAGCGTTTGGAGATTAAGATCATCAACTGTTTTACCTAAAATCATTCGAGACTGCAGCAAGGCAATTTCAGGTGCAGACTGCGGTTGACTATCAGGTAGCATTTGACTTAAATTACTTAGTATAGCATTCGCTTGTTTTTCTTCGACTTGTACCATTGCATCAGCTTGATATACTGGCGTAGCGAATAGAGCATAAATAATTGCAATGAGTGTAAACAAGGCGGTTATAGAAATAATTAATTTTCTATGATCAATTAACTCCCCGACCAGTTTTCCAAGATCGATATCATCAGACTCTGTAACTGTGGTTTTTTTATTTACTGACATTCATGAATTCCTGATTATTTGGCCCCAAGTTTTTCCGCCCAGAGGATCCCAGCCTGTTCAATTAAGGCATAGACTGACAAAAATGCCTCCTCACTTTTGCGATAAGGATCCGGAATATCTTTTTTACCGATCCAGTGACCGAATAGCATAGTTTTGCCTCTTGCTTCGGGCGCAATTTTACCAATTTGCTCAATATGTTTTTTTTCCATAGCTAAAATCAAATCATATTGGCGTGCTAAATCTTGCGTAAACTGCTTTCCCTTGTGACCGCTTAAAGAGATATTATTCATTGATGCGACTTTTATTGCGTGTTCATCAGCATCATGGCCTTCCAATGCCCCCGTTCCTGCCGACGCGATATTTTTATTAGGTAGCATCTTTAATAAGAACCGTTCTCCAATAGGTGAGCGACATATGTTTCCTGTACACACGACCAGAATAGATTCAAACATTTTATGGCCAATCCTTAATGAACTTCGCTGTTTCAGTCATATCGTGTACACCTGTAATCGTTGGTACAAGTTGTGACATCACACGATTCCAACGAACCAATGGAGCAGTGGTGACGTATACAATATCATAAGGTTGTAATTGGAATTCAGTACCAAGCACCATGGCTGATGCGTCTTGAGCATTCAATTGATATATATTCGCAATTTTACCAGTCTTATCATTTTTTAATTGACGTATTACAAAAACACCGGTTGCATCGCTAAAAGCTTGAGACATCCCTTCCGCATTACCCAAAGCTTCAGCAAGGGTCATACCGCTACGATCCATTTTCATCGTGCTCTGCTTACCGACTTCACCCATAACGAAAACTTTAAGGTCATCATTACGTGGTACAAACAGAATATCGCCCGGGTAGAGCAAGCGGTTTTGAGTTAAATCACCTTTCTGCATTAATTCATATAGAGAAATTTTAGAATCTTTCCCGTTATGAGTCAGCACAACATTTCGCCAGTCAGCATCAGGAGCCAAACCTCCTGCCGCATTAATCGCATCCATCACTGTTAATGGTATATTAGTAATTGGCTGCTGGCCCGATTTAGCAACCTCTCCTGTAACATACACTTTTTGCGAGCGGAATGCGGCAATACTAACATCAACTTGTGGGCTTTCAATATAAGTGGTCAAACGGCTCGCAATATCCTGACGCACCTGAGCGAGTGTTTTACCCGCTACCTGTACCTTACCGATATAAGGATAGAAAATAGTACCGTCTGAATTAACCCAGTTACCGGTGTCGCTGGCGCTACGGTACTGGCCTGCAGGAGTAGTTAATTCAGGGTGATCCCAAACAGTAACCATCAATACATCGCCCACTCCAATGCGATATTCATAACTTCGGAGCAAACTATCTAACTGAGGGTTAGAACGTGCCAGTACGCTTTCCGGGCGCAGTTTATCGATCAAACCAGGTGTCATTGGGTACACATTGACCAGTTTATCCAGATCGTAGTCGCTGTCCGGAAGTTCTACCACATTCTTACGCAGGCTATTTAACCCCTGCCCAGGAATAATCGTACAACCCGATAAAAACCCAATTGCCAACGCTAATGCCGAAAATCTAACAAGTTTTTTCTTCATAATGTCACATCATCAGTAAATCAAATTTGCCAATTCCTGAGCAGCTGTCATCGCCGTTACTTCCCTGCCGGCTTGTGGAGAGATAAAAGCTGACTGCGTCCTGCAGCGCTACCATCCTCCCTCCCCTGTTTTCAGCATTCAGCCTTATAAACTAAACGGTATTTCTATCCCTGCGCTGGCCCCAACGTCGTCGCTGTCGCTATTGTTAGCGTTGGTGTACCACAGTGAGGTATTCAGACGAACCGACTGATAAACATCTCCGCTCCAGCCCAGTTGTACACCTTTTAGAGTATCCGCATGAGGGAACGCTTTGTTGATCGACTGATTCTCAGGGTTAACCTTCGCGTATACTAAGCGCGTGCTCCAGCGCTGGTTATCCTCCGTAATAAGCTCAACCCTACCAGCAACGAGTTGGCCATCCCCGCCCATTGCGTCACCCAGCGGATAGCCCTGCTGATAGTAGCCATCCTTATAGATATGATGGGTATAACTATAATTGGTTCGGCTCATATTGGTGCGCGTGTCATGTGCTTCCACGTACCAGTTAACAGCATCCTTACCCCAGCCGTGGTGCCCTTCGACACCACCGAGGAACATATTAGACGATGGAAGAAAACCCGACTCATCCTCTCCGATCATCTGTCCGTAAAAGCTTACAGGCCAGCCCAGGGTCGGCTCCAGTTTGAACTTAAAGTCAAAACCGGCCAGCTGGTTGCCCGGTTCATTGGGATCATTCGCGGCGGTATTATCTTTACCTGTTAAACCATCCCAGAAATTGCTGAGTGATTCAGGCCGCCCTTCCCCGCCCCACTGCATAATGCGCGACGCGCCTAATTCTAAAGACTGGAAAGGAGAGAAAGTAAAACGACCGCCGATAATTTTGGCATGGGGCACGGCAGTGTACTGATTCATTTGGCTGGCGGAGATCTGATACTGCCATGGGCCCACCCAGCGCAGCCACCAGGTTTCCGGCGCTGCCTGCTCGGCTCGCTGCATCAGGAAACCGGTCATTGGTCGCATTGCATCCCCGCGGATCAGGCTTCCTTCATAGCCCGGCCCCCACCACTGCGGAACCTGACCAAAAGAGAGCCACTGGTTCCAGAACTTCACCGCGCCGTAGGCGCCGTTGGCGTTGAAACGCGATCCGTTGCTGATTCGCTCTCCCCCTTCAACGTTGCCCTGGAGGTGAACGTCCCACCACTCGCCGCTGTTGTTGAACGCCAGGCCTAACGAATTATCTGCCGGCTGCGTCTGACCAAACCCCTGCGGAGTGCCCGGTTGGTCGGTTGAGGTGTAGCCGGTGACCCGGAAATCTGCTTTTAGCGCTGACAGTCGCTGATTGATACGAGCCAGAACCACTTGTTCAGAAGAATAGGACGGTTTGGCCTTTTTTAGCGCCCGAGTGATCTCTTCCTGGCTCAGCGGCCAGGTCGACAGGCTCAGATGGATGACCCCGCGATCGGAAAGCCAGGCAAGGTCGTTTCGCAGATCGTTATCATTTACTACTAACCCGGCCGCGTAAGACTGGGCTCCCAGTGAGGAAAGCAAGCCCAATGTCACGGCAATGCGCGCAATTTTTATCATTGTACAAGATCCATTTTCAGCCCCGCTGTCGTATCTCAATGAGAATGAGGGGAATACCAAGATAGAAAGCGCTCGCGGCACCAGCTGACTTCACTGTGCAACACCGGCGAGGCAAGTACAGTTACCCTAAGCTGCTTGAAACCCTTATAACATCACCCAGCTCACAATGTAGGCGAATTTTACCGTACAGGCTATCGATGAGATGGGAAAGTTGATGTACAGGCGATATCAGCAGTCGCTCCTGACCCCTTTATGAGGATATCTGATGAGCATGATAGATATCTTATGGCGTTAATCACCCAAAGTGCATCGATTTTTATAGACGTTCAGAGAAGGTATTTTGTGCAGCAGCACGTGGTTTCAGCGACGCTACCGCCCCTGGCTTAACAGCTACCAGCGCACTGACTACCTGAACGGCGTATTTAATCGGCCTGTGGGTGATAAATTGGTCAGGCCTTTATTTTTTGCGGCGTTAAGTCTACGGGATTTCGGTCACAATTGGGAGTCTTGCTGCCGAATATCTGCCAATTAATCCCATCCGCTGTTTTATTGGCGAAAAATAAGCGGCTCGCCAATAAAGATTATTTATTGTTCTCAACTATCGAACATCTGCCTGGCGCTGCCACACCAGCACAGATACAGCTAACCATTTGAAAAAACTAAAATTTATCGTGACACTGACGTCATTCCAAAATCAGATGATGACGCAATAGTCAACTACAATTTCTAATAGTTTCTCGTTGGTGGGTTATTCATCCAACGTGGAACAGGTGCTTTCTGAACGCATTTAAGAAACGTCTGACCACGGCTATATCCAGGTAAATTGACAATAACAATGTAGTAGCACTGTGTTATTTCATAAATATGAATTATCAATTACCTGGCATATAGTAGATTATTTTCTTATTTGTCTAATTAACCGGCGAAAACTTAATTTCCCCTGTAAAACAAATGGCAATTACCAGGCCTGCTTATGCAGATCAGTTCGAGTAAAAGGTTTATCCAGCGGCCCCACCGCGGTGGCGATTTGCCCCAGCAGGGACTGAGTCGGCGCTTTATTGCCGCTATGCAACAGGATAAGCGGGACCATCACCAGGCACGCGACGCCGCCCCAGGAAATACTCACGCTTTCCGAATGGGTGGTGCGTTTTTGCAGCAGCAGGAACAAAGCGCTGCCAGCAGCACCGAGCAGCAGGCCAGCGATCACTTCCGAGACGGAATGCGCATGGATGACCAGCCGTGAATAACCCACCACAGCGGCCAGAATATAGCCGGTGGCGACGGCTGCTTTTTGCAGCCCCGCGGAGAAACGGGCACTGAGCAGCCATAAGAAGATAGGCCAGAAGGCTGCGGAGAGCGCTGAGTGGCCGCTGAAGCCGGTGTAATCCAGCTCGCGAATGCCCAGACCCCAGCCCATAAAGGCCAGTTTGGAGGCGCAGACGATGGCGCCGGTGATGCCGAACAGCAAACTCCACTGCCACGCCAGCAACCGCGACGTTTTACGCAGTATCAGGACAATAAACAACGCCGCTGCGCTGGGCAGCAAAACGGTGCTATCGCCAAAAAATGAGATGAGTTGCCAGTTCATATACCTGTGATCCTTCGATGATGTCCACTGCCGTGCTCAGGGATTATCCGTAATGTCTGTACCAGCTCGCATGCCAATTCATTTCACATTTTTATGCATGCAAGTGAGATGTTTAAAGCGGAAACATGATCGCAGTCAAGTTTTATTTTTGGCTGACGTTGACCGCTTTCCCTGCGCTTTAGGAATTGTCGCACTAAGTGACTATTCACAAAGCATTATTGCCGCTACTCCGACCATTGCACCACAGAGGCCAGAGACAAACTACCAGAAGTCTCCGAAGCCATACGTTTCTTTACAATCGTTATAACATTCACGTTATGAATAATTTCTGCATAACGTTATGAGCGGCGTGGCGAAAGCCTTTGCCCTGCCGCTCATCTTCACACCAGCTGTCAGGCCAGCAGTTTTTTAATGCTTTCGCGGAATTTAGCGCCTTCTTTCAGGTTACGCATTCCGTAGGTGACGAAGGCCTGCATGTAGCCCATTTTTTTACCGCAGTCATAGCTTTCGCCGGTCATCAGCATCGCGTCAACGGACTGCTTCTTCGCCAGTTCGGCAATGGCGTCGGTTAGCTGGATACGGCCCCAGGCGCCTGGCTCGGTACGTTCCAGTTCGGCCCAGATATCTGCCGACAGCACGTAGCGGCCCACCGCCATCAGGTCGGAGTCCAGAGTCTGCGGTTCGTCCGGTTTTTCAATAAACTCGACGATACGCGCCACCTGCCCTTCGGCCACCATCGGCTCTTTGGTCTGGATCACGGAATATTCGGAGAGGTCCCCCGGCATGCGTTTCGCCAGCACCTGACTGCGGCCGGTCTCGTTAAAGCGGGCGACCATAGCGGCAAGGTTATAGCGCAGCGGGTCTGCGGTGCCGCCGTCGAGAATGATATCCGGCAGCACCACGACAAACGGGTTATCCCCGACTACCGGGCGGGCGCAGAGGATGGAGTGGCCCAGACCCAGCGGCTGTGCCTGGCGCACGTTCATGATGGTTACGCCCGGCGGGCAAATGGCCTGGACTTCCGCCAGCAGTTGGCGCTTCACACGCTGCTCAAGCAGGGCTTCCAGCTCGTAGGAGGTATCAAAGTGGTTTTCCACCGCATTCTTCGAGGAGTGCGTCACCAGGACAATCTCTTTGATCCCGGCGGCGACGATTTCGTCAACAATGTACTGAATCATTGGCTTATCAACGATCGGCAGCATCTCCTTTGGAATTGCCTTTGTGGCCGGCAGCATATGCATGCCTAGTCCTGCGACCGGAATAACCGCTTTCAAATTCGCCATATTCATCTTCACCTGTTTGGTTGCAAAACACGCAGCTTTGCAAAATTGTACATGTCACAAATCCATTGGAACTGATAATACACGGATACTGCTCGGGCATCTGCCCGCCAAATTCTTAAATTCACTGTCACCTAAAAGAATACACACAACTTTCTTTTATCAACAGGTCGAAGTGAGAATAATCTTATTCTCCATCAGGTTATTCAGCGGCCCGCTTCCCTGCACAGCGCGATGTCGCCGCGAGGCCCGTACATTGCGGCCTTTGGCACGCAGCCCCTGCCCGCTGCAGGCTGCGGTGTTCATATGTCCGGAAAGAATAGATATAGATAATTAATTTATCCAGGCAATATATTTCAGCATAAACAGCCAGATATGGCAGGATAATAACCGTAAACCACGGCAGGGTACTGCGATCGGCGCTATTCTGCGCTCACTTCATGATATGAATTATGCCGGTTTTGTGAGCGGTCTTCGCACTTCACGCGGCGATGAGGAAGGGTGCCTACCGTGGAGAACGACGGGACAGCCCTCGCTTTTGCGCCGGGCAAAACGCAGCGGGTTATGGTTCTGATATCAGCAAGCTTATTCCAGCGCGTTCCGCCATATTGTTATTTTTCTGCTGATCTTTTCTGGAACATAATTCTTATCTGTTCACCTAATTTGCTGGAAATATATCCACCTCCGGCGGAGTGATATCCGCGTCGTTATTGCATTTTAGACTCATCTTATCCATGATCGTGGTAACACATACCGCAGTCGTACAGGTTTTAATACATATGGAATGGATTGCCGATCCGTCAATCTGGGCAGGTCTCGTCACGCTGGTGGTTATCGAACTGGTGTTGGGTATCGATAACCTGGTTTTCATCGCTATCCTCGCCGAAAAGCTGCCGCCCGCCCAGCGCGACCGCGCCCGTATCACCGGTCTGCTGCTGGCGATGGTCATGCGTCTGCTGCTGCTGGCCTCTATCTCCTGGCTGGTGACCCTGACCAAACCGCTGATTGTTTTTCACGACTTCAGCTTCAGCGCCCGCGATTTAATTATGCTGTTCGGCGGCTTATTCCTGCTGTTTAAAGCCACCGTCGAACTCAACGAACGGCTGGAGGGGAAGGACAGCGATAATCCCACCCAGCGCAGAGGGGCGAAATTCTGGGCCGTGGTGGCGCAGATCGTGGTGCTCGATGCCATCTTCTCGCTCGACTCGGTGATCACCGCCGTCGGCATGGTCGACCACCTGGCGGTGATGATGGCCGCGGTGATCATCGCCATCAGTCTGATGCTGATGGCCAGCAAGGCCCTGACGCGCTTCGTTAACAGCCACCCGACCATTGTCATCCTCTGTCTGAGCTTCCTGCTGATGATCGGCTTCAGCCTGATTGCTGAAGGCTTCAGCTTTATTATTCCAAAAGGCTATCTCTACGCGGCGATTGGCTTCTCGGTCATGATTGAAGCCCTTAACCAGCTGGCGCTGTTTAACCGCCGTCGCTTCCTGTCGGCCAATATGACGCTGCGTCAACGCACCACCGAGGCGGTGATGAACCTGCTGAGCGGCCAGAAAGAAAAAGCTGAACTGGATGCTGACACGGCGTCGCTGGTCGCCGATCAGGATCATCATCCTTTGTTTAATCCACAGGAAAGGTTGATGATTGAGCGGGTGCTGAACCTTAATCAGCGCAGCGTCAGCAGTATTATGACGTCACGCCATGATATCGAGCGCATCAACCTCAGCGCGCCGGAGGAAGAGATCCGCAGCCTGGTGGAGAAAAATCAGCACACCCGGCTGGTGGTGACCGGCGGGAAAGATAATGAAGACCTGCTGGGGGTGGTTCACGTTATCGACCTGCTCCAGCAGTCCCTGCGCCAGCAGCCGCTGGATCTGCAGGCGCTGGTGCGGCAGCCGCTGGTCTTTCCGGAGGGGTTACCGCTCCTCTCCGCGCTTGAGCAGTTCCGTCAGGCCCGCACCCACTTTGCCTTTGTGGTTGATGAGTTCGGTTCCGTCGAGGGGATTGTGACCCTGAGCGACGTGATGGAGACCATCGCCGGTAATCTGCCCAACGAGGTGGAGGAGATCGACGCCCGGCATGATATTCAGCATCATCAGGACGGTTCGTGGACGGTTAACGGCCATATGCCGCTGGAGGATCTGGTGCAGTACGTTCCGCTGCCGCTGGATGATAAACGTGAGTACCACACCGTTGCCGGTCTGTTGATGGAGTATCTGCAGCATGTGCCGCAGGTGGGAGAAACCATTGAGATTGACGGCTATACCCTGCGCACGCTGCAGGTCGACAGCCATCGGGTGCAGAAGGTGCAGATCGTCCCGCCGGCAAAGCAGGATGAGCTGGATTATGAGGTGTAATCGCCAGGCATAAAACGGCCCGGGGTATCCCGGGCGGTGGGATGGATAATCAAACCCATGCCTGATGGCGCTGCGCTTATCAGGCCTACGGGATGGCAACACAAACCGGGGGATTACCCCACCGCACAACCCAGGCCGGGTCAGGCGTAGCCGCCACCCGGCATCATCGTGACATCACACTTTGACGACATTCTCACATCGCGGGGAATTGATGCTCTATACCTGCCTCACTGCCTGATGGCGCTGCGCTTATCAGGCCTACATTAATTGGCGACGCAAGCCGATGATATTGCGCACATCCCAGGCCGGGTCAGGCGCAACCGCCATCCGGCATCAACGGGGCTCCACGCTTTGACGACATTCTCACATCGCGGAGAATTGATGCTCTACAGCTGCCACACTGCCTGATGGCGCTTCGCTTATCAGGCCTACATTAAGTGGCGACGCAAGCCGATGATATTGCGCACATCCCAGGCCGGGTCAGGCGTAACTGCCACCCGGCGTCAACGGGGCTCCACGCTTTGACGACATTCTCACATCGCGGGGAATTGATGCTCTACAGCCGCCACACTGCCTGATGGCGCTTCGCTTATCAGGCCTACATGGATGGCGACGCAAGCTGATGATATTGCGCACATCCCAGGCCGGGTCAGGCGTAGCCGCCACCCGGCATCAACGTGGCACACCCTTTGACGACATTCTCACAGCCCGGAAGATCCCGGGTCGCGGTGGTGGAGATTACAGCTTATCAAGCAGCTTTTTGGCGTCTTTGCTCTCTTTGCTGCCTTTATTACGCTCAACCCAGTCGTTGAGGCGCTGCTTCGCTTCATCCTGTAGCTGTTTGCGCAGGATCTGATCGACCTGCAGGCTGTAGCTCAGCGACTGCCAGTCGCCGTAGATGCGCAGCGGGATGGCGGTCTGTTTCAGGCGGTCGATAAGTTTGCCCTCCCCTTTCCAGCCGCCGAGCACGCGCACGTTAAAGCGCATATCGCAGTTCTCTTTCTGCAGATCAAGCTGACCTTCGCCGGTCATCGCCATCATGTCGGACTGCCCCTGCAGGCGGTTCAGCGTCACCAGTCCGTTATCCAGCGTCAGCTGGCTGCTCACGGAATCCAGGCGGGTGGCATTGTCATAATTCTCCTGCGCCCGCACGTTGGTGCTGCGCTCCACGGCCTGCTGCACCAGCTGCTGGAAGTTCAGCCCCTCGGTACGGGTATCGGCCATCTGCAGCTGGGCCTGCCCCTGCCAGTGACGGCGGAAATCATCCGCGTCAATGCGCGTTCCGGAAAACTCGCCGGTCAGCGACAGCTTGCCGGTCAGGTTTAATGAATAGTTAAAGGCTTTGATCAGCGAACCGATCTCCACATTCTGCAGCGCCGGCTGGAACGTCGCCTGCGGTGTGTCGCCACGGGCATCGAGGGTGCCGGGGAGGGAAAGCTGCCCGCCGTCGAGGTTACCCTGCATTTTGCTGACCGTCAGCAGCCCCTGCTGGTTGCTGATTTCGCTCTGCACCTGGGTGAAGTTCAGGCCGCGCCATTGCAGCTGGTCGGCGCTCAGGGCCATCCGGCCGTTAAAGCCGCGCAGGCTCTGGTAATCTTCGCGCTCATCGCTGTCGGCGATCACCGGACGCAGCGGTCGCGTCTGGCTCTGGGCCTGCTGGCTGGCACTGCTGTCCGTCGCTGGCGAGGATGGCGCCAGCAGGCTGTCGAGATTCAGGGTGGTCGCGTGGAGATCCAGCGACCAGTCCGGGCGATCCCCCAGCACCACGCTGCCGTTGCCGGTAAGGGTGCTGCCGCTGGCCATCAGATTCAGGTTGTCAAAGCGCAGGGTTTTGCCATCTTCCTGCCAGCTGGCCTGCAGACTGCCCTGGCCATTAATGCCATCAGGGGGCAGCTCGGCGCCGCGCAGCTGCCAGCTTAGCTGGCTAAAGTCGGCTTTTAAGGAGTGGGGATAGTCGCCGCCCTGCACAGTAGCGGAGAAGCTCAGCGCCAGGTCGCGCTGGTCGCGGTTGATCCGGCCGGAGAAGTCGACGGTGGCCCGGTGATTCTCATCCTGCTCCATTTGCAGGCGGATATCGCGCACGGTCACCTGCTCGCCGTTCTCATGCTGGAAGAAGAGCACGCTGTCGGCCACCTGCAGCTGGCGCACGTCGTAGGACCACCCGCGGTCCTCCGGGGCCTGCGGCAGGGTGTTGTCATGCGGCACCACCGGCGCAGCGCTATCGCGAACCGCCTCGGTTTTCGGGGTCAGCTGGATCACCGCGCCCTTGAGCATCACCTGCTTCACCTGCAGCTGGTGCGAGAGCAGCGGCAGCAGCGCCACGTCGAGGCGCATGTTGTCGGCGCGGATCACCGGCTCTTCGGCGCCCCGGGCGGTCAGCGTCATGCGTCCGCTGAGAATGCTGAGCTGCGGCCAGACGTGCCAGCGCAGCGGGCCATCGAGTTCAAGCTGATAACCGCTGCGCTCTGCCACCTCATGCACCATATAGGCGCGAAAATCGTTGGGATTGACCAGCAATACCAACGAGGTAAGCCCGGCGACAATGACCGCCAGCAGGATCATCAGCGTTGTCAGTATTCGTCTCATGGCACCCTCAGCAACACCCCGTTGACGTTATCAATCCTTGTCGATTCGGCTCGCCACCGCGCCTTGCTGGTCGCGATATTTGGCGTCTTCACGGCGGTTATACGGCCGGGCCGCCGGGCCCGATAATGGCTCAAAGCTCAGCGCGCCGATAGGCATCCCCGGACGCAGCGCCAGCGGCAGTTTGCCGGAGTTGTAGAACTCAAGCACGATGCAGCCGGACCAGCCCGGGTCGATACGGTGCGCGGTAACGTGCACCATCAGCCCCAGCCGCGCCAGTGAGGAGCGTCCGTCCAGCCAGCCCACCAGGTCGGCTGGCAGGGTGACTGATTCATAAGTCACCGCCAGCGCCAGTTCGCCAGGATGCAGGAAAAAGGCCTCCCCTTCCGGCAGGACAATCTCTTCGCTCATCACGCGGTCCAGCGCGGCGCTGACCTCGGCCTTCGGACCGCTTAAATCGATAAACGGCGCCGTGTGGCCGCGGAAGGTGCGGAATTTATTACCCAGCCGTACATCAACCGTCGCGCCATTAATACGCTCAACGGGTGGGCGCGGATTAATGGCGAGTCGCCCTTCATCCAACCAGGCTTCGATATCTCGGTCACACAGACGCATGGGCTTTCTCCTTATAAGGCTGCTTCCCGCACGCTTCGCGGCGGACAGGGCAATAGGGCTACTCTTTGCACGTTACACAATTCGGCCAGGTTATTCAAAGAACTGACTGATTTTGGCCTTCAGAATATCAATCGCGATGCGGTTTTTGCCGCCGCGCGGCACGATGATGTCGGCATACTGCTTCGACGGTTCAATAAACTGCAGGAACATCGGGCGCACGGTCTTCTGGTACTGGGCCATCACCGAGTCCATGGAGCGGCCGCGCTCGTTAACGTCGCGCTTAATACGGCGCATCAGGCAAATATCGAGCGGGGTGTCGACGAAAATAGAGAAGTTAAGCTCGTTACGCAGGCGCGCGTCGGTCAACAGCAGGATCCCTTCAAGAATGATCACCTTCTTCGGCTCGACGTGAATGGTGTTCGGCGTGCGGGTATGCTCGACATAGCTATAGACCGGCAGTTCAATCGGCTGGCCGCTTTTCAGCATCTGCAGGTGCTGGAACAACAGACTGTGGTCCATTGAGCTCGGGTGGTCATAGTTGGTTTTGACGCGCTCTTCCATCGACAGATGACTTTGATCTTTGTAATAGCTGTCTTCCGGAATGACGCCAATATGTTCGTCGCCAACTTGTTCACGCAATTCGCGATAGAGAGTACTGGCAATAAGACTTTTGCCAGAAGCCGATGCGCCGGCGATACCTACAATGACGCACTGATGGGACATATCAGTCATAAATTTTTGCGACCTGATTAACCTGGATAGAGATGGAGGGTGGCGGCGGACCGCCAAACGCGGCAATTATAGGGATTTCAGCGCCCCGATACCAGTGGTATGCGCCCCGGACGGCTATTCCGCCGCCGGGATCCAGTCATCGGTATACCAGATATGCAACAGCGCATACGATCGCATCGGCTGCCAGCGGCGGGCATAGCGGGCGATGGCGGCCGGGGTCATTGCCGGAAAGCGCTGTTTAATCAGGTAATCATCCGGCAAAAAGATATCTTTCGCCTGCCAGCCGCGCAGAGCAAAGTAGTTTGCCGTCCAGCGGCCAATCCCGGGCAGGCTCTGCAGTTGACGCAGCCCGGCGTCGATGTCCGCTGGCGCGGTCAGGGGCAGCTCGCCGCTGAGCGCCGCCCGGGCGAGGTGGATCAGCGCCTCCGCGCGCCGAAGCGGCATTCCCAGCGCCTTCAGCGCCTGCGGGTCGGCCCGGGAAAGCGCCTCTGGCGTCGGGAATAACACATAGCCGGGCGCGTCCGCCAGCGGTTCGCCCCAGCCAGCCGCCACTTTGGCGGTGAGCCGGGCGGCCATCGCCACGCTCACCAGCTGGCCCAGCACCGCACGTACCGCCTGTTCGAAGGCATCCAGCGCCCCCGGCAGGCGCAGCCCCGGCCGCGCCTCAGCCAGAGAGCCCAACGCCCCGGCGACCTGCCGCGGATCGCAGGCTAAATCAAACAGCTGGCCAATTCGCGCATAGCAGATCTCCGCCACCGGTTGCAGCCCCGGGGAGAGGGTCACCCGCAGGCCCTGCGCCTCTTCGTCCGCCACCAGATGAATCAGCCCGTGGTGGCCTGCAATGCCAAAGCTGCGACTATAGCCTCCTTCATCAAAGCGCTCGACGCCGGCGACAGCACGCGCCTGCAGAAAACCAACCATCCACGCCCAGTCGTAAGGCGGGGTCCAGGGTAACAACACCATAAGCTCTCCTTTATATAGCGTTTCAATGATAGTCGCCCTTGACCGTCAGCGCCTTGCTTTTAAATTCCAGTTGTCGCCATGGCGACGATCCGCTAAAGTCGCCCCCCTTCTTCACCGGCATGGGGATTTTGCAGACGATGTTTATTGGTTTTGACTACGGCACCGCCAACTGTTCGGTAGCCGTGATGCGGGAAAATACCCCTCAGCTGTTGACGCTGGAAAACGGCAGCGCGCTGCTGCCCTCGATGCTCTGTGCGCCAACGCGCGAAGCGGTCAGCGAGTGGCTCTATCGCCATCATGACGTCCCCACCCACAGCGATGAAAACCAGGCGCTGCTGCGCCGGGCCATTGCCGCCAACCGCGACGAAGACATCGAGGTGCTGCGCAACAGCGTGCAGTTCGGTCTCGCCTCACTGCATCAGTATGTTGAAGATCCGGAAGAGGTCTACTTCGTTAAATCGCCAAAATCCTTCCTCGGCGCCAGCGGGCTGAAGCCGCAGCAGGTGGCCCTGTTTGAAGACCTGGTCTGCGCCATGATGCTGCACATCAAACTGCAGGCTGAGAGCCAGCTGCCCGAGCAGATCGACCAGGCGGTGATTGGCCGACCGATTAACTTCCAGGGCCTCGGCGGCGACGACGCGAACGCCCAGGCGCAGGGGATCCTTGAGCGGGCGGCTCTCCGCGCCGGTTTCCGCGATGTGGTCTTCCAGTTTGAACCGGTTGCCGCCGGGCTCGATTTCGAAGCGACCCTCAATGAAGAAAAGCGGGTGCTGGTCGTCGATATCGGCGGTGGGACCACCGACTGTTCTTTGCTATTGATGGGCCCGCAGTGGCGGGAGCGCGCCGACCGCCAGCAGAGCCTGCTCGGCCACAGCGGCTGCCGCATCGGCGGTAACGACCTCGACATTGCCCTGGCCTTCAAATGCCTGATGCCCCTCCTCGGCATGGGCGGCGAAACGGAGAAAGGCACCGCGCTGCCGATCCTCCCGTGGTGGAACGCGGTGGCCATCAACGACGTGCCAGCGCAGAGCGATTTCTACAGCACCGCCAACGGCCGTCTGCTTAACGATCTGCTGCGCAGCGCCCGGGATGCCGACAAGGTGGCTCTGCTGCTGAAGGTCTGGCGCCAGCGTCTCAGCTATCGTCTGGTACGCAGCGCCGAAGAGAGCAAAATCGCCCTCTCCAGCGCCGCCAGCGTCGAAACCGCGCTGCCGTTTATTCAGGACGAGCTGGCCACCGCCATCGCCCAGCAGGGTCTGGAAGCCGCGCTGGATCAACCGTTGACTCGCATTATGGAACAGGTGCAGCTCGCGCTCGACAGCAGCCAGACCACCCCGGACGTGATCTATCTTACCGGCGGCAGTGCCCGCTCGCCGCTGATCAAAAAGGCGCTGGCCGCCCAGCTGCCGGGTATTCCGCTGGCTGGTGGCGATGATTTTGGCTCGGTAACCGCCGGGCTGGCCCGCTGGGCGCAGGTGGTTTTCCGCTAACCCCCTCCTGGCGCTGCCACACAGCAGGTCTGTCCTGATCGTGGCGCTGCAGATTACGCTGGAATATTCCTGGTCTCCCACGCAAAATGGCCTGTTCGTCCGGACAGGCCTGTCCATTCTCCCCCGCTTCCGGGGACGTATTATCCATACCGTAGCCAGACGTCTGCGGTCTGTATCGTTGGCATGCCGCAAGGGGGCGTGATTGAAAAGGGTGTCTGCGATCTTCGCAGCGGTCCGGCGTTGCCGGCCGCAGTTCCTGGCAGGCTGGCTGGTCAGCTGTGGATTACTCTTGCTGCTGGCCGCCCCACAGGCGCAGGCAACAACGTGCCAGGTGGGCATTGATATTCCGGTCCAGTGGTACGCGGACGCCAGCGGCCAGATGACGGTCGATCGCTTCGCCGCCCTGCCCGCGGACCAGCTCGCCACCACCCGGCAGATCCCCTCCTTTGGTTATTCGCGAAAAACCTGGTGGCTGCGCAGCGAGCTGCCGGGAACGTGGTTTGCCGGGGAGCCGCGCTGGCTGCAGCTGGGCCCCTCTTTTGTCGACCATCTGACCATTTACTACCGGCCACTGGGCAGCGATGCCCCCTGGACACAGCGCACCTTTGGCGACCGCGACGTCGCCCGCGAGAGCGACCTGCACTACCGGGAAAGCGTGCTGATCCTCCCCCCGCCGCCGACCGACGCCGGCTATGAGGTGGTCTTTCGCCTGCACAGCACCAGCACCCTGATCCTGCTGGCCTCGCTCTCCTCGCCGCAGGAATTTGTGCAGCGGGCGACCGCCGACACCGCTTTCTGGAGCTTCTATTTTGGTCTCGCCGCCGTCGCCAGCGGCGTGGCGCTGTGGCTGGCGCTGGCCCTGCGCCGACGCCTGCTGTGGGGCATTTGTCTTTTCTCGCTCAATTATCCGTTGGTCGCCGCGCTGCACGGCTTCCCGGAGTGGTTTTTCGGCAGCGCCGCGCTACCGTACCAGGACTTTATGATCAGCAGCCTCTCTCTGTTCAGCTATGCCACCGCCCTCTGGCTGCACAGCGAGATTTTTGATTTGAAGAAGAATATGCCGCGGCTTCATCAGCTACTGATCGCCGCGGTGGTCCTCAACCTGGTGCTGCAGGTCAGTATTCCGCTCGGGTTTTACGGCTTCGCGATGCAGATTGAAGGGGTGATATTTATCATTATCACCCCGGTGCTGCTGTTCACTTCCTGGTGGCTGTGGCGCAAGAAAGCCATCGACCGTAACACCCTGCTGCTGGGTCTGCTGCCGCCGTTCTACGTCGCCGCCGCGGTGCTGGTGCAGTTGTCGATCCACGGGATTATCCCGTTCCATATGGCGATCTATTCCCTCTGGCAGTATGCGCTGATCGTCCACATCATTACGGTACTGATCATTGCCATCCTGCGGGTACGCGCTGAGAACCGGCAGTTGGAGCAGAAGCAGCGCCTGTCGCGTGAACTGCAGATTGAGCGCGAAGCCAGCTTCCACCAGCGGCAATTTATGGGCATGGTGGCGCACGAATTCCGCACGCCGCTGGCGGTGATCCAGGCGGCGCTGGAGAATCTCCGCCTCTCGGCGGCCTCTGCCAGCCAGGAGGCGCGCTTCGATCGCATCGGGCGCGCCGCCACCCGTCTGGTCCAGCTCACCGATAACTGCCTCGCCGACGCGCGTCTGGCCTCCCACGACCTGCACGTCGACCGCCAGCAGACCGCCCTGCTAACGGTGATCAATATGGCGGCCTCGGTGGTGGCCATCTCCCACGACCATTACCTGAACATTCGCCATTACGGCGCGGTGGAAAGCCCGCAGCTGCAGGCCGATGCCGGTCTGCTGTGCATCGCTATCGCCAATTTGCTGGATAACGCGGTGAAGTATTCGCCCCCCGGTGAAATCGCCATCGATATCCGCTCCGATGCCGGGCACACCGAGTTGCGCATTCGCGACCACGGCCCGGGCCTGCCCGATGGGCAGGCAGAGCTGATCTTTGAGCGCTACCGTCGCGGCGAGCACACGTCGCCGGTGCCGGGCGGTACCGGTCTCGGTTTGTATGTTGCGCGTCAGATCGTGCAGGCCCATGATGGCAAACTGTGGCTGGCCGAGCATGGCCCGGACGGCTGCACCTTTATTCTTACCCTCCCCACGGTTGCTTAAGAGGAGAATGATCCATGGCTTTACGACTGGCAATAATTGAAGATAACCCCGATCTGCTGGATGAATTGCTGGCCTGGCTGGGCTATCGCGGCTTCGAGGTGTGGGGCACGCGCAGCGCCGAAGCCTTCTGGCGGCAACTGCACAGCCATCCGGTGGACATCGTGCTGATTGATATTGGCCTGCCCGGTGAAGATGGCTTCAGCGTGCTGAACTACCTGCATGAGCTGGGGAACTACGGCCTGGTGGTGGTCAGCGCCCGCGGCCAGCAGCAGGATAAACTGCAGGCGCTGAGCCTTGGGGCCGATGCATACCTGATTAAGCCGGTTAACTTCGCCCATCTTGCGGAGACCCTCACCGCCCTTGGCGCCCGCCTGCAGCAGGATCGACCGGCCGTCCTCCAGCCGGAGCCAGTCAGCGCCGCGTCCTCCGCTACCACCGGCCTGTGGCGTTTGCATGAAGATAAACTGATCTCGCCCGACGCCCGGACGCTGGAGTTAACCCAGCAGGAGTACCGTCTGGTGGAGCTGTTGATGCGCAATCGCAACGAGGTATGCAGTAAGCTGGACCTCCATGCCTGCCTGTTTTCCCACGAAAGTGAGCCTGACCTGCACCGCATCGACGTGGTGATTAGCCGCCTGCGCCATAAGGCGCGCCAGCAAGGGATCCACCTGCCCGTTCGTGCGATCTTTGGCAAAGGACTGGCGTTTATTTCCTGATCGAAAGCGCGATCTGGCCGCTGCGCGGGGTGTGAATGACTCGCAAGTGTTAATTTTTCTCATTTTCTGAGAGAAATGAGAGGAATGAGACTGACGACGCGCTTAAGAACTTTCTTATAGTGCTAGCACATCAGGATGATGTCGTATGATTTTCAGTGGACAGGAAAGCATATAACAAAACGTAATAGCCGTTCGCGGTAAATTCTGACAGCATACAGCACAAACAAGGTAAAAAAGATGGCCATGCAAACGTGGTTAATATTATTGCTATGCATTTTTTTCTTCAGCATCTCTGTATACAGTTTTATTTCCTATCTGAAAGACAGGAGACGGCAGAAGTTTACGTTTAACGATAAGCGTTCGACTCGTCGTAAATAATTCACTTTATAATAATAAAAAACGATTGCAGGTACTTTTATAAAATCAAAACACCGCATACGCCCGGAGGATTTGTCACAGCATGGCGTTATGTTTTGCATAAGGAAATAACGCCATGAGAAACATTAATGTCACCATCAACACCCGCAACACCTTTGTGCGCGAATCGCTGGTCGCCATGGTTAATGACCTCGCCCGCGACGATATGCGGGCCCGTTTCTCCTGGCGCAATAACGACCTGTCAGGCGAAGACATTATTATTTGCGAAGTGATCCCTGGTGAAATTTACCTGTGTAATGCCTTGATTAAAAACAGGAAAAAAGGCAGCTCCCTGATCATTCTCCACAGCTATGACCAGCTGCCGGAAGACGATTTCATGATTAATTGCCTGAAAGGGGTGATTTTTGTTTCGCTGAAAACGGCCAGTATTCCTCAGCTGCTGGCAATCATCAAAAGCGAGCTACAGCATTGCATGGACCCGTCGGCCACCGACGCTGCGAGCCGGGAGCTGAGCTGCGCCAGTTGTCCGCATCGCGTACTGTCGCGATCGCAGACCGCTGTAGTGCACGGTATTCTTGAAGGGCTGGATATGAGTAAAATCGCCGCCCTGCAGCGCGTCAGTCCCCGCACCGCGGCTTACCATAAGAATAAGATTATGGAAAAATACAGCCTGAATAATAACCATGACTTTTTCCAGTTTATGAATCTGTTACGTGAGCGCTGGTAGGCAAATAGCGAACGGAAGAGAATAAGATATTCCCGTAGTGATATTGTCGGGAATCCGAAAATAGCCGCAGGATGCTAAAAAAGCGCCAGCGCTGCCGAACATAACGTTAAACTCTGACGCTTCCTCGGTATAAAGACGTTACCGCGCGTTTTTATATAAGAAAAAAGACTATTTACGAGGAAAACTGATACTTCGTCACATTGCCCCTGGCGTGCCTGTCAGGGGCCTTTTTTTCTGTGTGGAATAGCGCCCTCAGTGGAAGGGCGCGGCAGGATCAGGCTTCCGCTTTCTCTGCCTCCCATGCCGGTTCATTCCCCTCTTCGGCCAGCAGACCTTCGTTTTTCGACAGCATGGCGGTGGCGATGCCGTTACCCAACACGTTGATGGCGGAACGCCCCATGTCGAGGAAATGGTCGATACCCATCAGCAGCAGGATCCCGGCGACCGGAATATTGAAGCTGGGGATCGTGGCCGCCAGCACCACCAGCGCCGAGCGCGGCACCCCGGCGATGCCTTTCGAGGCCAGCATCAGGGTCAACATCATGACCGTAATCTCGCTAAAGCTCAGCGGTACGTTATAGGCCTGGGCGATAAACATCGCGGCGAAGGAGCAGTAGACCATCGAGCCAACGAGGTTAAACGAGTAGCCAATCGGCAGGACGAACGAGACGATATTGCGCGAGCAGCCAAACTTCACCAGGCGCTCAAGGGTTTTCGGATAGGCCGCTTCGGAGCTGCTGGTAGTAAACGCCACCAGCACCGGGTCCTTCAGCATGTTCAGCAGACGGAAGACCTCTTTCTTCAGCACCATATAGCCGACGGCAATCAGCACCGCGCTGGTCAACAGCACCGCCAGGTAGTAACCGCCAATAAATGAAGCGTAGTTGAGCAGGATCCCCAGCCCCTGGGAGGCAATCACCGAGGAAATGGCGGCGAAGATAGCCAGCGGCGCAACGTACATCACATAGCCCGTCACCTTCAGCATAATGTGCGACACCACGTTGAGCGCCGCCACCAGTGGGGCATTAAACTTCTCGCCCAGCGACGCGCCGGCGATGCCAAAGAACATCGAGAACACCACGATCTGCAGGATCTCGTTGTTGGCCATCGCCTCGGTGATGCTGGTGGGGATGGTGTGCGACAGGAATCCTTTCAGGCTCATACCGCTGACCGCCAGACCGGTATCCACCGCCTCTTTCGGCACCGCCAGGTTTAACCCGGCGCCCGGGTGCTGGAAGGTGACGATCACCAGCCCGACGAGAATGGATAATACCGAGGAGGTGATGAACCACACCATCGCCTTCCCGCCTACCCGGCCAATGGTCGCCGTCTCGCCGAGGCGCATAATGCCGACCGTCAGGGTGCTGAACACCAACGGCGCGATGACCATTTTGATCAACCGCAGAAACAGATCGGTCAGCAGCGTAATGTTGTCCGCCCAGGCGGAGATAGTGGTCGGCGTCGCGTAGGCATGGATAGCCGCGCCGGAGAGGATCCCCATCAGCATAAAGATGACGATGAAGAGCGTGAGTTTGTTTGCGTTTGCCACAGCAATGACCCCTGATTATTTAACACGTTGATTTTTAAGTGCATATTTTATTATTATGGAAATGCACTGATTTATTCACCGCATAAATCTAATTAAAGCCCTCCCGGATACAACTGTTTTTTACTTTTTTAAACTAAAAGTTGATATCACCACAGGAATCGGTTGCGAGACCGCCCGGCGTCGCGGCGGTTATCCAGACATTTCTCAACCTTCTTTTCATAATTCCTCCATTTTTACGGCCCCTTCCCTCACTAAACTAGTATCATTCAGCGAAACGCTTCAGGATGAGACCGTAAACTAATGAAAGGCAGTAACATACGTCGTTGGGGCGCCGCGCTGGCGGTAGTGATGATCGCCGGAGCCGCCTACTGGTTCTGGCACGATCGTGGAACGAGCAGCAGCAGCGCTCCCGCCGCCGGGCAAGGCCCACAGGGGCCGGGCGGCGCGCGCCATGGCCGTTTCGGCGGCGCGCTGGCGCCGGTGCAGGCGGCGACCGCGACCGAACAAGCGGTGCCGCGCTATCTCACCGGGCTGGGTACCGTGACGGCGGCCAATACCGTGACCGTGCGCAGCCGGGTCGACGGCCAGCTGCTGAGCCTTCACTTCCAGGAGGGACAGCAGGTCAAAGCCGGCGACCTGCTGGCGCAGATCGACCCCAGCCAGTTTAAAGTCGCCCTCGCCCAGGCGCAGGGTCAGCTGGCGAAAGATAACGCCACCCTGGCGAACGCCCGCCGCGATCTCGCCCGTTACCAGCAGCTGGTGAAAACCAATCTCGTCTCCCGCCAGGAGCTGGACACCCAGCAGTCGCTGGTGGTGGAATCCGCCGGCACCGTGAAGGCCGATGAAGCCGCCGTCGCCAGCGCCCAACTGCAGCTCGACTGGACGCGCATCACCGCGCCGATTGATGGCCGCGTCGGCTTAAAGCAGGTGGATATTGGCAACCAGATCTCCAGCGGAGATACCACCGGGATTGTGGTTCTCACCCAGACGCACCCGATCGATGTGGTCTTCACCCTGCCGGAAAACAGCATCGCCACGGTGGTGCAGGCGCAGAAAGCGGGCAAAGCGCTCAGCGTCGAAGCCTGGGATCGCACCAATAAGCAGAAAATCAGCGTCGGCGAGCTGCTGAGTCTCGACAACCAGATCGATGCCACCACCGGGACCATTAAGCTGAAGGCGCGCTTCAGCAATCTGGATGACGCGCTGTTCCCCAACCAGTTCGTTAACGCCCGCCTGCTGGTGGATACCGAAGAGAACGCGGTGGTGATCCCCGCCGCCGCCCTGCAGATGGGCAACGAAGGGCATTTTGTGTGGGTGCTGAACGACGAGAACAAGGTCAGCAAACACAGCGTGACACCCGGCATCCAGGACAGCCAGAAAGTGGTCATCAGCGCCGGGCTTTCCGACGGGGATCGCGTAGTCACCGACGGGATTGACCGTCTGACCGAGGGGGCGAAGGTGGAAGTTGTCACCGCCAGCGGCAGCGAGCAGGCGCAGCCCGCTCCGCGCCAGAGCGGTAAACACGGAGCGCGTTCCTGATGCAGGTGTTACCCCCAGGCCGCACCGGCGGCCCGTCCCGGCTGTTTATTATGCGTCCGGTCGCCACCACTTTGCTGATGGTGGCGATCCTGTTAGCCGGGATCATCGGCTACCGCTTCCTGCCGGTCTCCGCTCTGCCGGAAGTCGATTACCCGACCATTCAGGTGGTTACCCTCTATCCGGGCGCCAGCCCGGATGTGGTGACCTCCGCTATCACCGCCCCGCTGGAGCGCCAGTTCGGCCAGATGTCCGGCCTTAAGCAGATGTCGTCGCAAAGCTCTGGCGGCGCCTCGGTAGTCACGCTGCAGTTCCAGCTGACCCTGCCGCTGGACGTCGCCGAGCAGGAAGTGCAGGCGGCCATTAACGCCGCCACCAACCTGCTGCCGAGCGATCTGCCCAACCCGCCGGTGTACAGCAAGGTGAACCCGGCGGATCCGCCGATCATGACCCTCGCCGTCACCTCCTCCGCGATCCCGATGACCCAGGTAGAGGACATGGTGGAGACGCGGGTGGCGCAGAAGATCTCCCAGGTTTCCGGCGTCGGTCTGGTGACCCTCGCCGGCGGTCAGCGCCCGGCGGTGCGGGTGAAGCTTAACGCCCAGGCCATCGCCGCCCTCGGCCTGACCAGCGAAACCGTGCGTACCGCTATCACCAGCGCCAACGTTAACTCGGCGAAAGGCAGCCTCGACGGCCCGGCCCGCGCGGTGACGCTTTCCGCTAACGATCAGATGCAGTCCGCTGAGGATTATCGCCGGCTGATTATCGCTTATCAGAACGGGGCGCCGATCCGTCTCGGCGATGTCGCCAGCGTCGAACAAGGGGCCGAAAACAGCTGGCTCGGGGCGTGGGCCAACCAGCAGCGGGCCATCGTGATGAACGTCCAGCGTCAGCCGGGGGCCAACATCATCGACACCGCCGACAGCATTCGCCAGATGCTGCCGCAGCTCACCGAGAGCCTGCCGAAATCGGTGAAGGTGCAGGTCCTCTCCGACCGGACCACCAATATTCGCGCCTCGGTGCGCGACACCCAGTTTGAGCTGATGCTGGCCATCGCCCTGGTGGTGATGATCATCTATCTGTTCCTGCGCAATGTCCCGGCGACCATTATTCCCGGCGTCGCGGTGCCGCTGTCGCTGGTGGGCACTTTCGCGGTGATGGTGTTCCTCGACTTCTCGATCAATAACCTGACGCTGATGGCCCTGACCATCGCCACCGGCTTTGTGGTGGATGACGCCATCGTGGTGATCGAGAACATCTCGCGCTATATCGAAAAAGGCGAGAAGCCGCTGGCCGCCGCGCTGAAAGGCGCCGGGGAAATCGGCTTCACCATTATCTCCCTCACCTTCTCGCTGATCGCGGTGCTGATCCCGCTGCTGTTTATGGGCGATATCGTCGGCCGTCTGTTCCGCGAATTCGCCGTCACCCTTGCCGTCGCTATTCTTATCTCGGCGGTGGTCTCCCTGACCCTGACGCCGATGATGTGCGCCCGTATGCTAAGCCACGAATCGCTGCGCAAGCAGAACCGTTTCTCCCGGGCCAGCGAGCGCTTCTTCGAACGGGTGATCGCCGTCTATGGCCGCTGGCTGAGCCGGGTGCTGAACCATCCATGGCTGACGCTCGGCGTCGCGCTGAGCACCCTGGCGCTGTCGATTATCCTGTGGGTCTTTATCCCGAAAGGCTTCTTCCCGATCCAGGATAACGGCATTATTCAGGGCACCCTCCAGGCGCCGCAGTCGGTCTCCTTCGCCAGCATGGCCGAGCGCCAGCGGCAGGTGGCCAGCATTATCCTTAAGGACCCGGCCGTGGAGAGCCTGACCTCGTTCGTCGGCGTCGACGGCACCAACCCGGCGCTGAACAGCGCCCGTCTGCAGATCAACCTCAAGCCGCTGGATGAACGCGATGACCGCGTCCAGACGGTGATCAGCCGCCTGCAGCAGGCGGTGGACGGCGTCCCGGGCGTGGCGCTCTACCTGCAGCCGACCCAGGATCTGACCATCGACACCACGGTGAGCCGCACCCAGTACCAGTTCACCCTGCAGGCAAACTCCCTCGAGGCGCTGAGCACCTGGGTGCCGCCGCTGCTCAGCCGCCTGCAGGCCCAGCCGCAGCTGGCCGACGTCAGCAGCGACTGGCAGGACAAAGGCCTGGCCGCCTATATCAAGGTGGATCGCGACAGCGCCAGCCGCCTCGGCATCTCAATGGCCGATGTCGATAACGCGCTGTACAACGCCTTCGGCCAGCGGCTGATCTCCACCATTTACACTCAGGCGAATCAGTATCGCGTGGTGCTCGAGCAGGATACCGAGGCGACGCCGGGCCTGGCGGCGCTGGATAATATCCGCCTGACCAGCAGCGACGGCGGCATCGTGCCGCTGACCGCCATCGCCACGGTGGAGCAGCGTTTTACCCCGCTGTCGGTGAACCACCTCGATCAGTTCCCGGTGACCACCATCTCGTTTAACGTCCCGGACAACTATTCGCTGGGCGAAGCGGTGGACGCGATCCTCGCCGCCGAACAGTCGCTGGATTTCCCGACCGATATCCGCACCCAGTTCCAGGGCAGCTCGCTGGCCTTCCAGTCGGCGCTCGGCAGCACTGTCTGGCTGGTGGTCGCCGCGGTGGTGGCGATGTATATCGTGCTGGGGGTACTGTATGAAAGCTTTATCCATCCGATCACGATCCTCTCCACCCTGCCCACCGCCGGGGTCGGGGCGCTGCTGGCGCTGTGGCTGGCGGGCAGCGAGCTGGACGTGATCGCCATCATCGGCATCATTCTGCTGATCGGCATCGTGAAGAAGAACGCCATCATGATGATCGACTTCGCGCTGGCCGCCGAACGCGAACAGGGCATGCCGCCGCGGGAAGCGATCTACCAGGCCTGCCTGCTGCGTTTTCGGCCGATCCTGATGACGACCCTCGCCGCCCTGCTCGGCGCCCTGCCGCTGATGCTGAGCACCGGCGTCGGCGCGGAGCTGCGGCGTCCGCTGGGGATCGGCATGGTCGGCGGTCTGATGCTCAGCCAGGTGCTGACCCTGTTCACCACCCCGGTGATCTATCTGCTGTTCGACCGCCTGTCGCTGCACCTGAAGCGCCGCTTCCCGCGTCAGGAAGAGGAGGCGTAAGTGAAGTTTTTCGCCCTCTTCATTTACCGCCCGGTGGCGACGATCCTCATCTCGCTGGCCATCACCCTGTGCGGCATTCTTGGCTTCCGGCTGCTGCCGGTAGCCCCGCTGCCGCAGGTGGACTTCCCGGTGATCATGGTTAGCGCCTCGCTGCCGGGAGCCTCCCCGGAAACCATGGCCTCGTCGGTGGCCACCCCGCTGGAACGCTCCCTGGGACGGATAGCCGGGGTCAATGAGATGACCTCCTCCAGTTCGCTGGGCAGTACGCGCATCATTCTTGAGTTTAACTTCGACCGCGATATCAACGGCGCGGCGCGCGACGTTCAGGCGGCGATCAACGCCGCGCAAAGCCTGCTGCCGAGCGGGATGCCCAGCCGGCCGACCTACCGCAAAGCCAACCCGTCGGATGCGCCAATCATGATCCTGACGCTGACCTCGGACACTTACTCCCAGGGTGAGCTGTATGATTTCGCCTCCACCCAACTGGCGCAGACCATCGCGCAGATTGACGGCGTGGGTGATGTCGACGTCGGCGGCAGCTCCCTGCCGGCAGTGCGCGTCGACCTCAATCCGCAGGCGCTGTTCAACCAGGGCGTGTCGCTGGACGCGGTGCGCACCGCCATCAGCGACGCTAACGTGCGCAAACCGCAGGGGGCGCTGGAGGACAGCGCGCACCGCTGGCAGGTGCAGACCAACGATGAGCTGAAGACCGCCGCCGACTATCAGCCGCTGATCGTCCACTACCAGAATGGCGCCGCAGTGCGACTGGGGGATGTCGCCACCGTCTCGGATTCGGTGCAGGACGTGCGCAACGCCGGGATGACCAACGCCAAACCGGCGATCCTGCTGATGATCCGCAAACTGCCGGAAGCCAATATTATCCAGACAGTGGACAGCATCCGCGCCCGCCTGCCGGAGCTGCAGCAGACCATTCCGGCGGCTATCGACCTGCAGATCGCCCAGGACCGCTCGCCGACCATCCGTGCTTCGCTGGAGGAGGTGGAGCAGACGCTGGTGATATCGGTGGCGCTGGTGATCCTCGTGGTGTTCCTGTTCCTGCGCTCGGGGCGCGCCACGCTGATCCCGGCCGTCGCCGTCCCGGTTTCCTTAATCGGCACCTTCGCCGCGATGTATTTGTGCGGCTTCAGCCTCAATAACCTGTCGCTGATGGCTCTGACCATCGCCACCGGCTTCGTGGTGGATGACGCTATCGTGGTGCTGGAGAATATCTCCCGCCATCTGGAAGCGGGGATGAAACCCCTGCAGGCGGCGCTGCAGGGGAGCCGCGAGGTCGGCTTTACCGTGCTGTCGATGAGCCTGTCGCTGGTGGCGGTGTTTCTGCCGCTGCTGCTGATGGGCGGCCTGCCCGGCCGCCTGCTGCGCGAGTTCGCCGTCACCCTGTCGGTGGCGATCGGCATCTCGCTGGCGGTGTCCCTCACCCTGACGCCGATGATGTGCGGCTGGCTGCTGAAAAGCGGTAAGCCCCACCAGCCGACGCGCAACCGCGGCTTTGGCCGCCTGCTGGTGGCCGTGCAGGGCGGCTATGGGAAATCGTTAAAATGGGTGCTCAGGCACAGCCGGCTGACCGGCCTGGTGGTGCTCGGCACCATCGCCCTCAGCGTCTGGCTCTACATTTCGATCCCGAAAACCTTCTTCCCGGAGCAGGACACCGGGGTGCTGATGGGCGGCATTCAGGCCGACCAGAGCATCTCCTTCCAGGCGATGCGCGGCAAGCTGCAGGACTTTATGAAGATCATTCGTGAAGATCCGGCGGTGGATAACGTCACCGGCTTTACCGGCGGCTCGCGGGTCAACAGCGGGATGATGTTTATCACCCTCAAGTCGCGCGACCAGCGCCACGAGACGGCGCAGCAGGTGATCGACCGGCTGCGCAAAAAGCTGGCCAACGAGCCCGGGGCCAACCTGTTCCTGATGGCGGTGCAGGATATTCGCGTCGGCGGCCGGCAGTCGAACGCCAGCTATCAGTACACCCTGCTGTCCGACGACCTGTCGGCGCTTCGCGAGTGGGAGCCGAAGATCCGCAAAGCGCTGGCGGCGCTGCCTGAGCTGGCGGACGTCAACTCGGATCAGCAGGACAATGGCGCCGAAATGGACCTGGTCTATGACCGGGACACGATGTCGCGCCTCGGCATCAGCGTCCAGGACGCCAACAACCTGCTGAACAACGCCTTCGGCCAGCGGCAAATCTCCACCATCTACCAGCCGCTCAACCAGTACAAGGTGGTGATGGAGGTGGATCCGGCCTACACCCAGGACGTCAGCGCCCTCGACAAGATGTTTGTTATCAATAGCGAGGGCAAGCCGATCCCGCTGGCTTATTTCGCCAAATGGCAGCCGGCCAACGCCCCGCTGTCGGTGAACCACCAGGGGCTGTCGGCGGCGTCCACTATCTCCTTTAACCTCCCCACCGGCCGCTCGCTGTCGGAAGCCAGCGACGCCATTAACCGCACGATGACCCAGCTCGGGGTGCCGTCGAGCGTGCGCGGCTCCTTTGCCGGTACCGCTCAGGTGTTCCAGCAGACCATGAACGCGCAGGTGATCCTGATCCTCGCGGCCATCGCCACGGTCTATATCGTGCTGGGGATGCTGTATGAGAGCTATGTGCATCCGTTGACCATCCTCTCGACGCTGCCCTCCGCCGGAGTGGGCGCCCTGCTGGCGCTGGAGATATTCGATGCCCCGTTCAGCCTAATCGCCCTTATCGGGATCATGTTATTAATTGGCATCGTGAAGAAAAACGCCATCATGATGGTTGATTTTGCCCTTGAGGCGCAGCGCACCGGCAATCTGGCGCCGGAAGAGGCGATTTTCCAGGCCTGCCTGCTGCGTTTCCGGCCGATTATGATGACCACCCTGGCGGCGCTGTTCGGCGCCCTGCCGCTGGTGCTCTCCGGGGGCGATGGCTCTGAGCTGCGCCAGCCGCTGGGGATCACCATCGTCGGCGGTCTGGTGATGAGCCAGCTGTTAACGCTCTACACCACGCCGGTGGTCTATCTTTTCTTTGACCGTTTGCGGCTGCGTTTTTCGCGTCACTCCTCTCAACCGGTAAGCGAATAACATGACAGACCTCCCGGCCAGCGTGCGC
Organism: Klebsiella sp. G-Nf4; assembly: GCF_002810615.1. Taxonomy (NCBI): domain Bacteria; kingdom Pseudomonadati; phylum Pseudomonadota; class Gammaproteobacteria; order Enterobacterales; family Enterobacteriaceae; genus Klebsiella; species Klebsiella sp. G-Nf4. The sequence goes on from NZ_PION01000012.1 coordinate 72,832, forward strand.
TGGCAGCTATGGATAGTGGCGTTCGGCTTCTTTATGCAGTCGCTGGACACCACCATCGTTAACACCGCCCTCCCCTCGATGGCCAAAAGCCTCGGGGAGAGCCCGCTGCATATGCATATGATCATCGTCTCCTATGTCCTGACGGTGGCGGTCATGCTGCCGGCCAGCGGCTGGCTGGCCGACCGGGTTGGGGTGCGCAATATCTTCTTCACCGCCATCGTGCTGTTTACCGCCGGGTCGCTGTTTTGCGCCCAGGCCAGCACCCTTGACCAGCTGGTGATGGCGCGGGTGCTGCAGGGCGTCGGCGGCGCGATGATGGTGCCGGTCGGTCGCCTGACGGTGATGAAGATCGTCCCGCGCGATCAGTACATGGCGGCGATGACCTTCGTGACGCTGCCAGGTCAGGTCGGCCCGCTGCTCGGCCCGGCGCTGGGCGGGGTGCTGGTGGAGTACGCCTCCTGGCACTGGATCTTCCTCATCAATATCCCGGTGGGGATCATCGGCGCCATCGCCACCCTCTGCCTGATGCCCAACTACACCCTGCAGACCCGGCGCTTCGATCTCTCCGGCTTTCTGCTGCTGGCCGCCGGGATGGCGACCCTGACCCTGGCGCTCGACGGTCAGAAAGGACTCGGTATATCGTCACGCTGGCTGGCGGGGCTGGTGGCCATCGGCCTCGCCGCCCTGCTGCTGTACCTGTGGCACGCCCGCGGTAACGCCCGGGCGCTGTTCAGCCTCGACCTGTTTCGTAACCGCACCTTCTCCCTCGGCCTCGGCGGCAGCTTCGCCGGACGCATCGGCAGCGGCATGCTGCCGTTTATGACTCCGGTGTTTCTGCAGATCGGCCTCGGCTTTACCCCCTTCCACGCCGGGCTGATGATGATCCCGATGGTGCTCGGCAGCATGGGCATGAAGCGGATCGTGGTCCAGGTGGTCAACCGCTTTGGCTACCGCCGCGTACTGGTCGTCAGCACCCTGGGCCTGGCCGCCGTCAGTCTGCTGTTTATGTTTAGCGCCCTGGCCGGCTGGTATTACGCGTTGCCGCTGGTCCTGTTTCTGCAGGGGATGATCAACTCCAGTCGATTCTCCTCGATGAATACCCTGACGCTGAAAGATCTCCCGGACGATTTGGCCAGCAGCGGCAACAGTCTGCTGTCGATGGTGATGCAGCTGTCGATGAGTATCGGCGTAACCATCGCCGGGCTGCTGCTGGGGCTGTATGGCCAGCAGCATATGAGCCTCGACGCCGCCAGCACCCATCAGGTCTTTCTCTATACCTATCTGAGCATGGCGACGATCATCGCCCTCCCGGCGCTCATTTTTTCCCGGGTACCGGATGACGTCGGCAGTAATACCGTCATCCGTCGACGCAACAGGAGTGGATCGTGAAATTTTGGCGCCCGGGCATTACCGGTAAGCTGTTCCTCGCTATTTTCGCCACCTGCATCGTGCTGCTGATCAGCATGCACTGGGCGGTACGTATCAGTTTCGAACGTGGGTTTATCGACTACATCAAGCGCGGTAATGAGCAGCGGTTAACCATGCTCGGCGACGCGCTGAGTGAGCAGTATGCCCAGCACGGCAGCTGGGCGTTTCTGCGCAACAACGACCGCTTTATCTTCCAGCTGCTGCGCACCTTCGAACGGGACAACGACGACCGCTCGCCGCCGGGACACGGCATGAAGCCGGGTCCGATGGAGGGTCAGGGGCCAGATGGGCCACCGCCGGATGGGCCGCCCGACGGCCCCAGCGACACCCCGCCGCCGAGGCCGGAAATGCCGCCCCACGGCTGGCGCACCATGTTCTGGGTGGTTGATCAGTCGGGCCGCGTGCTGGTGGGGCCCCGTGAGCGCGTACCGGAGGACGGCACCCAGCGCAGCATTATGGTCAACGGCGTGGAGGTAGGCAAAGTGATCGCCTCGCCGGTAGAGCGGCTGACGCGCAATACCGATATTAACTTCGACCGGCAGCAAAAGCGCACCAGCTGGCTGATTGTCGCCCTTGCCACCCTGCTTGCCGCGCTGGCCACCTTTCCGCTGGCCCGCGGCCTGCTGGCGCCGGTGAAGCGGCTGGTGGAAGGCACCCATAAGCTGGCGGCGGGCGACTTTTCCACCCGCGTGACGGTGACCGGCGGCGACGAGCTCGGCCGCCTGGCGCAGGATTTCAACCAGCTCGCCAGCACCCTGGAGCGCAACCAGCAGATGCGTCGCGACCTGATGGCCGATATCTCCCATGAACTGCGCACCCCGCTGGCAGTGCTGCGCGGCGAGCTGGAAGCGATTCAGGACGGGGTCCGGCGCTTCACCCCCGAGTCCATCCCCTCCCTGCAGGCCGAGGTGGCTACCCTCACCAAGCTGGTGGACGACCTCCATCAGCTGTCGATGTCCGATGAGGGGGCGCTGGCCTACCAGAAAACGTCGCTGGATATCATCACCCTGCTGGAGGTGGCCGCGGGCGCTTTTCGCGAGCGCTTCGCCAGCCGGCAGCTGAGTATTCAGGTGTCGTTCCCGGAGCAGGCGATGATCTTCGGCGACCGCGACCGCCTGATGCAGCTCTTCAACAATCTGCTGGAGAACAGCCTGCGCTATACCGACAGCGGCGGCAGCCTGCTGATCACCGCCAGCCGCAGCGGCCGGATGCTGGTGATCGACTTTGCCGACAGCGCCCCCGGGGTCAGCGATGAGCAGCTGGCCCGCCTGTGCGAGCGCTTTTACCGGGCGGAAGGATCGCGCAACCGCGCCAGCGGCGGCTCCGGCCTCGGGCTGGCGATTTGCCTCAATATTGTCGCGGCCCACGGCGGCACCCTGCGTGCCGACCATTCGCCTTTTGGCGGGGTTAGCATTAAAGTTGAGTTACCTCTGGAACATGATTTACCGAGAGACGTATGACTGAATTGCCTGTAGATGAAAACACCCCACGCATTCTTATCGTGGAAGATGAACCGAAGCTCGGCCAGCTGCTGATTGATTATCTGCAAGCCGCCGGCTATGCGCCTACGCTGATTAACCACGGCGACAAGGTCCTGCCCTACGTTCGGCAGACGCCGCCGCACCTGATCCTGCTGGACCTGATGCTGCCCGGTACCGACGGTCTGACGCTGTGCCGGGAAATTCGCCGCTTCTCCGACGTTCCGGTGGTGATGGTGACGGCGAAAATCGAAGAGATCGACCGACTGCTGGGGCTGGAGATTGGCGCCGACGACTATATCTGCAAGCCCTACAGCCCGCGGGAAGTGGTCGCCCGGGTGAAAACCATCCTCCGCCGCTGCAAGCCGCAGCGCGATCTGCAGGCGCTGGACGCCCAGAGCCCGCTGATTGTCGATGAAAGCCGTTTTCAGGCCTCCTGGCGCGACAAGCTGCTGGACCTCACCCCCGCCGAGTTCCGGCTGCTGAAAACCCTCTCCCAGGAGCCGGGCAAGGTCTTCTCCCGCGAACAGTTGCTCAACCACCTGTATGACGATTATCGGGTTGTGACCGACCGCACCATCGACAGCCACATCAAAAACCTGCGGCGCAAGCTGGAGGCGCTGGACGCCGAGCAGTCGTTTATTCGCGCGGTGTATGGCGTTGGCTATCGCTGGGAAGCAGACGCCTGCCGACTGGCGTAGTTAGCCTTTTCCCGGCTCGCGCTGCGCTTAGCCGGGCTACACGTTCACCGCCATCTGCACACCGTAGCCCGGGTAAGGTGTTTACGCCGCAACCCGGGGAATTCCATAGAGCCTATCCCACCAGGCGTTATGAGTGCGGTCAGTGTCAGCACTGCCCAGGTTCAAAATGGCAAACAAATTAGCCATACTGAAAGATATCCATCCGATATTTACTCCCCTTCGCCGCGGCGCTACAATGCCCGCCCTTAATGTGGGGACACTCCCCAACTCGCCGCGCCAGGTGCGGCGAATCTGACCTGTCATCAGAACGAGAACACCATGTTTAAACCAGAACTCCTCTCCCCGGCGGGAACGCTGAAGAATATGCGTTACGCTTTCGCCTATGGCGCCGATGCCGTTTATGCCGGCCAGCCGCGCTACTCGCTGCGCGTGCGTAACAACGAATTCAATCACGAAAATCTGCAGCTCGGCATCAATGAAGCCCACGCGCTGGGTAAAAAATTCTATGTGGTGGTCAACATCGCCCCGCATAACGCCAAGCTGAAAACGTTTATTCGCGATCTGAAGCCGGTGGTGGAGATGGGGCCGGACGCGCTGATCATGTCCGATCCGGGTTTAATCATGCTGGTGCGGGAACACTTCCCGGAGATGCCGATCCATCTTTCAGTGCAGGCCAACGCCGTCAACTGGGCGACGGTCAAATTCTGGCAGCAGATGGGCCTGACCCGTGTGATCCTCTCCCGTGAACTGTCGCTGGATGAAATCGAAGAGATTCGCCGCCAGGTGCCGGAGATGGAGATCGAGATTTTCGTCCACGGCGCACTGTGCATGGCCTACTCCGGCCGCTGCCTGCTCTCCGGGTATATCAACAAGCGCGACCCGAACCAGGGGACCTGCACCAACGCCTGCCGCTGGGAATACAACGTGGCGGAAGGCAAAGAGGACGACGTCGGTAACATCGTCCACAAATATGAGCCGATCCCGGTGCAGACCGTGGAGCCCACCCTCGGCATCGGCGCGCCGACCGATAAAGTCTTTATGATTGAGGAAGCCAAACGTCCGGGCGAGTACATGACCGCCTTTGAGGACGAGCACGGCACCTACATCATGAACTCGAAAGATCTGCGGGCTATCGCCCACGTTGAGCGTCTGACCCAGATGGGCGTTCACTCGCTGAAGATCGAGGGCCGCACCAAATCCTTCTACTATTGCGCGCGCACCGCTCAGGTTTACCGCAAGGCGATCGACGATGCCGCCGCCGGCAAACCATTCGATACCAGCCTGCTGGAGACCCTGGAAGGACTGGCCCACCGCGGGTACACCGAAGGCTTCCTGCGCCGCCATACCCATGACGATTACCAGAACTATGAGTACGGCTACTCCCTGTCCGAGCGCCAGCAGTTTGTCGGCGAATTCACCGGGGAGCGTAACGGCCCGCTGGCGGCCGTGGCGGTCAAAAATAAGTTCAGCGTCGGCGACAGCCTCGAGCTGATGACCCCGCAGGGTAACGTCAACTTTACCCTCGAGCATATGGAAAATGGCAAAGGTGAAGCCATGCCGGTGGCCCCGGGCGATGGCTATACCGTATGGTTGCCTGTGCCGGACGACCTGCCCCTGCAGTATGCGCTGCTGATGCGCAACTTTACTGGTCAGACAACCAGAAATCCGCACGGTAACTAGTTAATTTGCGTTATTTTTTCACGAAGTAAGGATATTAGAATCGGATCACATACCGTTTCGATCGAAACAGGTATCATCCATTTCGCTGAAAAACATAACCCATAAATGCTAGTTGTACCAGGAACCACCTCCTTAGCCTGCGTAATCTCCCTTACGCGGGCTTATTTTTTTGCCTCTCCTCCGGTCTTCGCTTTCGTCATGCGGTACACTTTATGCAACATTGCGCAATAAAGGTTCCCTTGATGATGTCTACGTTTCCTGCCAGCTTACTGATCCTTAACGGCAAAGGTGCCAATGAACCGCAGTTACGCGAGGCGGTTAACCTGTTACGCAACGAAGGGATCGATATTCACGTCCGCGTCACCTGGGAAAAGGGCGATGCCGTGCGGTTTATCGATGAGGCCCTGCAGCTGAACGTTGAAACGGTGATCGCCGGCGGCGGCGACGGCACCATTAATGAAGTGGCGACCGCGCTGGTGGAGCGCGGCAGCAAGATGGCGCTGGGGATTTTACCGCTGGGCACGGCGAACGACTTTGCCACCAGCGTCGGTATTCCGCAGGATCTGGCCAGCGCCCTCAAGCTGGCGATCGTCGGCCGCGATGTGCCGATAGATATCGCCCGGGTGAATGATAAAACCGGCTTTATTAATATGGCAACCGGCGGGTTCGGCACCCGGATCACCACCGAAACGCCGGAAAAACTCAAAGCCGCGCTCGGCGGTGTCTCTTATTTAATCCATGGTCTAATGCGTATGGATACCCTGAAGCCGGACCGCTGCGAGATCCGCGGGGAGAACTTTCACTGGCAGGGCGATGCGCTGGTCATTGGCATCGGCAATGGCCGCCAGGCCGGCGGCGGCCAGCAGCTGTGCCCGGAGGCGTTGATTAACGATGGTCTGCTGCATCTGCGCATTTTCACCGGCGAAGAGCTGATCCCTGCCCTGTTCAGCACCCTGGCGAATCCGGAAAACTCGCCGAATATTGTTGACGGAGTCTCCTCATGGTTTGAGATCACCGCCCCCCATGAGATGACGTTTAACCTCGACGGCGAGCCGCTCAGCGGCAAAACCTTCCGTATGGAGCTGTTACCGGCGGCCCTGCGCTGCCGGCTGCCGCCCGACTGCCCGCTGCTACGTTGATCAGGCTTCGCAAAGCAAAGACGGCGCCCGGCTGGTATACAGCAGCCGGGTTCGTTGATTGAGCCTCTGAATGTTAAGGTAAAACGGCACCTGCGGCTGCAGGAAAAACCTGTGCAGGATATCGATCCAAACACCGCACTTACATTAATAGACGATATCTACAACCTCAAACCCCTATAATATCAAATAGTTAACCATTAAAATGGGCGCATCTGCCGTGAGACAATGCGCCATAAAGCTTAGTATTCCGCCACCTCGCGCGCCATTTCGCGCGTATATTGCCGACTGGCGTTAACCAGCATCTGCGAATAGGCCGTCCGCGCCTCGCCGCTGACCAGCGCATCGACCGTCAGGGTTTCGAGGATCTTCCCGTACTGCATCACCGCCACTTTCTGGCATAAGTGGGCAATAACCCCGAGATCGTGGGTGACCATCAGGTAAGTGAGCTTAGCCTCCCGCTGCAATTCTGCCAGCAGGTTAAGGATCTCAGCCTGCACCGACACATCCAGCGCCGACGTCGGCTCATCCAGCAGCAGCACCTGAGGCTCAAGAATCAGCGCTCTGGCTATCGCCACGCGCTGCCGCTGCCCGCCGGAGAGCTGATGCGGATAGCGCTCACGAAAGGCGCGGTTGAGGCCAACTTTATCCAGCAGCGCATTGATCCGCCGGTCGCGGTCGTTGATACGATGGATCTGAAGCGGCTCTTCGAGGATATCGCCAATGGTGTGACGGGGATGCAGCGATCCGTAGGGGTCCTGAAATACCATCTGCACCTGACGGCAGCGCTCGCGGCTAATTTCATGCCCTAAGGGCTGAGCATCGATGGTCAGTTCCCCCTGCCAGTGGGTAAACAGCCCCGCCAGGCACTTGAGCACCGTCGTTTTACCGGAACCGGACTCTCCTACCAGACCGTAGATCTCGCCGGGCTTAACGTGGAAACTGACGTCATACAGCACCTGGTTACGCTTCTCCCCCTCGCCAAACGCGAGGTTGAGATGTTGAACTTCAATCATTATCCGCTCCTTAATCCGTTAACCAGCTGGCCTGACGCTGCAGCACCGGCAGTATCGGGCGACGATGCTGCATATCCGGCAGCGAGTTAATCAATCCCTGAGTGTAGGGGTGACGGGCGTTATCGAGATCTTTAGCGGCGATGGACTCCACTACCCGTCCGGCGTACATCACCAGTACGCGGTCGCAGAAGCTGCGCACCAGGTTGATATCGTGGCTGATAAAAATCAGCCCCAGCCCGCGCGACTGAACCAGGTCATCCAGCAGGCCCAGCACCTGCAGGCGCACCGACACGTCCAGCGCGGAGGTGGGCTCATCGGCAATGATCAGTTCCGGGTCGGTAATCAGCATCATGGCGATCATGATGCGCTGCCCCTGTCCGCCGGATATTTCATGCGGATAAAGCTGATAAACGCGCTCCGGCTGGCGAATACGCACCACCTCCAGCATCTCCAGCGCCCTGGCTTTCGCCTCATCTTTGCGCCCGGGATGATGAGTAAGCCAGGCCTCGGCGATTTGCTTACCCACGCAGACCACCGGATTAAGCGAATATTTCGGGTCCTGCATAATCATAGAGATACGTTTGCCGCGTACGCCGCGCATCTGCGCTTCGCTAAGATGCTGCAGATCGAGGTCGGCAAACTGCATCCGGCTGGCGCTGACGCGGGCCTTTTTCGGATGCAGCTGCAGCAGCGCGCGCCCAACGGTGGACTTACCCGAACCGGACTCGCCGACAATGGCCAGCTTCTCATGCCCCAGCTGGAAGGAGACGCCGCGCACGGCGTGGGTCACCGCGCTACCGTTAACAAAGTCGACGCACAGATCGCGCACGTCGAGCAGCGGAGCATTATTCACTGCGGGGATCGAGGATGTCACGTAGGCCATCTCCTAAGAAGTTGAACGCTAAGCTATTGATCAGAATCGCCAGCCCCGGAATGGTTACGACCCACCAGCACTCCATCATATAAGTGCGCCCGCTGGAGATCATCGCTCCCCACTCCGGCTCTGGCGGCTGCGCGCCGAGGCCGAGAAAGCCGAGGCCGGCCGCGGTCAGAATGATCCCGGCCATATTCATGGTGATACGGATAATGACCGAGGGCAGACACAGCGGCACGATATGGCGCCAGAGGACGCGGGCCGATGAAGCGCCCTGCAGACGCACGGCGGAGATAAAATCGGCCTGGCGCAGAGAGAGCGTTTCGGCGCGCGCCAGACGGGCTATCGGCGGCCAGGCGGTCAGTGTGATGGCGATAACCACGTGCTCCAGCCCCGGTCCTAAAGCGGCGACAAACGCCAGCGCCAGGACCAGACTCGGGAAGGAGATGAAAATATCGGTGACGCGCATCAGCACCATATCGACTTTACCGCCGAAATAGCCAGCGCTGACGCCCAGCAGCAGCCCGAGCGGACCGACAGTCACCGAGACCAGCAGCACGATATAGAGCGTGATGCGGGAGCCGTACACCAGGCGACTAAAGATATCCCGGCCAAACTCATCGGTGCCGAACCAGTGCTGTGCATTCGGCGCGACCAGCGCACTATTCAGGTCCTGTACCAGCGGGTTATAAGGCGCAATCAGCGGCGCGAAAATCGCCACCACCAGCAGCAGAAAGATAATGCCTCCGCCGATGGCCGTGAGCGGATTGCGCGCCATTTTGCCGATAAACCCGACGGCCCGCGCCGCCGCGCGTTGCAGCCGCTGACGGCCTTCGCCCGCACCGCCCGAAAGCGGCGAATCTAGAGAAACGGTCATGATTTTGTCCTCGGGTCAAAGAATTGATACAGCATGTCGGAGAGCAGGTTGAGCATCACGAAGATCACGCCCACCAGCAGCACGCAGCCCATCACCGCATTCATATCGCCCAGCAGCAGGCTACCGGTAAGGTAGGAGCCGAAACCCGGCCATGAGAAGACGGTTTCAATCAGCACCGCGCCTTCCAGCAGCGCGCCGTAGGCCAGCGCCACTACCGTCAGCAGCTGCACGAGGATGTTACGAAACGCATGGTTCCAGATAACCTGACGCTCGGTCAGCCCTTTCACCCGCGCGGTAATAATGAACTCCTGCGACAGCTGGGCCAGCATAAAGCTGCGGGTCATACGGCTGATATAAGCCAGCGAGTGAAAACCCAGCAGCGAGGCGGGAAGAATCAGATGATTAATAGCGTTCCAGAACACCTGGCCGTTGCCTGCCAGCAGCGCATCAACGGTCATCAGGCCGGTGCGGCGCGGCACCACACCATCCAGCCCGAGATCTACCCTCCCGGCGCCGCCTACCCAGCCAAGCCAGGCATAGAACACCAGCAGTCCCATCATTCCGACCCAGAAGATCGGCGTCGAGTAGCCCGCCAGGCTGATAATGCGTACCACATAATCGGAGACGCTATTGCGCCGCGCCGCCGCCAACACGCCCAGCGGAATACCAAGACCCGCGCCGACAATAATCGCCATCGTTGCCAGCTCCATGGTGGCCGGGAAGACGCGGATAATATCGTCCACCACCGGTTTCCCGGTCAGCAGCGCGTTGCCCAGATCGCCGTGCAACAGGTTGACGAAATAGATGCCAAACTGGGTGGTCAGCGATTTATCAAACCCCAGCTGCTGGTAAACCTGCTGATAGGTACTCTGGTCAGCATCCGGGCCGACAATCGCCAGCACCGGGTCGATGGGCATGACGCGGCCAATGGTAAAGGTCAGCAGCAGCAGGCCGAACAGCGTAATCACCACCTGCAGCAGCCGTTTGGATAAGCGCCGGCCGCGTGAGCCGGGCGTAAGGATTGCGGTACTCATCCTTTCTCTCCTTCGCGGACTTTATAGACGTCACGCAGAAAAGTGGTGGCGGAGGGGTGCGGCTGATACTCCCGTACCTCGTTGCGCACGACGACCGAATCAACCATCTGCGAAAGCGGAATTAAAGCCGGAACCAGCTGGTCGTAGCGTGCCTGGATGGCCTGGTAGTCAGCCACCTGTTTTTGCGGATCGCGTTCCAGCAGGGCCTGGTCAATCATCGTATTAAGCTGCGGGTCGTAAAAACCGGTACGCCAGCCCTGGAAGTTGGTCAGACGCGCCTTATCGCTGTTATCCGGGTTATAGACCAGCGCGCGCAGGCTGGAGTGCGGATGCGGCTCCATCCCGCTGCCGCCGCGTCCCACCAGCAGATCAAATTTACGCTCGCGCATCGCGCCGTAGATCTGGTTACCAGTGCCGGTGATGATTTTGGCATTAATCCCCGCCTGCATCAGCGTCGACTGCACGGCGATAGCGATGTTAAGAAATGGCTGATCGGAGAGTACCCGCAGCGTGGTATCAAAGCCGTTGGGATATCCCGCTTCCGCCAGCAGCTTTTTCGCCCGCGGCACGTCCAGCTTATAGCCAGGGTCGGGCAGCGTGGACGGCATTCCCGCTTTGATAGGCCGCTGGTGCAGCACGCCGTAGCCCGGCATCAGCGCTTTATTGATACCCTGATAATCAATCAGATAGCGCACCGCCTCGCGCACTTTCGGATTGGCGAAGTGCGCCTCTTTCATGCTCATCGCCACGTAGTACATGGTGCCGCGCTGCACCGCATCGACGGTCAGCTGCGGGTCGCTGCGCAGGGCGTTGATATCGGAAACCGCCATGTTGTTGGCAATATCAAGGTCGCCTTTTTCGATCATCAGACGCAAGGTTTGCGACTCCTGGAAATGGCGCAGCACCACGCGGCTCATTTTCGCCTCGCCGCGCCAGTAGTCAGGATTACGCTTCATGCGCAGCACCTCTTTTGCCTGCCAGGTTTCCAGCGTAAACGGCCCGGAACCGGCTTCATGGGTGGTTAGCCAGCGGTTTCCCCAATCGTTATCCTGCTGGTGGCTTTGCACCGTTTTACTGTCCAGCACCCCGAGGTTGCCCAGCGCCGCCAGCGAGTAAATCACCAGTTGCGGATCGTTATCTTTGGGTAATACGATTTGCACCGTGAAGCGGTCCGGCGCGCTGACCTGGCTGTCGATATTTTTCTTACTGAAGCCATAGGATTTCCATACCGAGGCCTGGGCCAGGTTGAGGTGCAGGATGCGCCGCATTGACCACACGACGTCGGCGGCGGTCAGCGGGTTGCCGGAGTGAAACTTAACGTCATCGCGCAGATGAAAGGTCAGGGTTTTGCCGTCGGGGCTGATATCCCAGGATTTCGCCAGCGCGGGCTTAACGGTGGTGAGCTGCTCAGGGTCAAGCTCCACCAGCGAGTCGTAGAGGTTGACCACGATCCCCACCACTTCGTTACCGGTCATCGCCGCCGGGTCAAGGGTGAGCAGGTTATTCATATTCATCCCGATGATCAGCTGGTCGGGCGGGGTTTTCGCCACCGCCGCCCCGCTCCCCATCGACATGGCGAGCGCGAGAATACACGCTCCCAGTAAGGAGGTTTTTTTCATATCTCTGTTTGCCTGTACTGTAGGGTACATGTTGCCGGATGGCGGCATTTTCGCCTTATCCGGTCTACCGGGCCGCAGACCCGATAAGCGCAGCGCCATCGGGCATTTATTTTTTTAAATCAGTCGTGGCTAACGGTATTGGCTTCGATATACGCAAAATTAATGTCTTCGCCGAGGCCCGGACGTTGTGATAAATGCACAAATCCCTGATCATCCATCGGGTCGACAATGCTGTTGAGATAGGCCGCCGGTTCATCGTAGTCGAGGAACGGATGCAGCAGGCCGCGCTCATACCAACGGCAGTTACGGATCGCGCCGACCACCGCCAGGCTTGCCGCGCCGTTGCCGTGGACTTCGCAATCCATGCCGAAAGATTCCGCCAGCGCCGCGACCTTCATGGTCGGGGCAATACCGCCCACGCCGTTAGCGCCGGCGCGCAGAATGTCGCAGGCTCCGGCTTTCACCCATTCGGCGCGCATGTGGTGCTTGCCGCCGAAGCTCTCCGGCCCGACGATGGGAATCGACAAGTTTTCCGCCAGCCACGCGTAGGAGGACATCGAATCCTCCTCCATCGGCTCTTCAAACCAGGCGAAATTGAGTTTTTCCAGCGCTTTGCCTATCCACAGCGCCTCGGCGCGGCTGTACCAGTGATAGCCATCAATCATCAGGTCAATATCCGGCCCTACCGCTTCGCGCACCGCCGCGCAGGCTTTAATATCCATTTTGGGATTGGGCGCAAAAGAGATTGGCGGCATCCAGGTGTGCAGTTTGATGGCCTTGTAGCCGCGGGCGACCAGCTTTTCGGCAAAGGCGGCATACTCTTCCGGGGTCGACAGGCCGCCCGGTAGATCGTCGCCGCACATGGTGCTACCGTAAGCCGGGACGGTGTCGCGATAGCCGCCAAGCAGCTTGTAGACCGGCATCCTGAGGCTGCGGCCAATCAGGTCCCACAGCGCTTGTTCAACAAACGACAGCGCGCGCTCCGTTAGCTGATGTGCGCTGCCGCGCTGCCAGTGGTTAAGATCCTGCCAGATACGCTCGCGGTTAAACGGGTCCTGTCCCACCAGCACTTTGCGAAAAAAAGTATTCACCACGAACGGGCGCACGACTTCCGGAGGCGCAAACGAAAAACCCTGCGCCCCATCATCAGCGGTGATGGTCAGCATCGCCATTTTGGCCATGCTTTCAGCCCCCGGATGGGAGTGCCCGGCGCTGTCGGAAACCCGACGAGTGGGATACTGGAAAACGGTGACATTCACAGATTCAATTTTCATGCTCAATCCTTATCACGGCCAAATCCGATCGACAGAAGTAAATCGGCAAAGCGGTTTCACATTATTGAAAATACGTTTCAATATATAATCTAAGCACAATTACGTAGCAGTGCCTCGGACAAACACCGCTAAGCAAAGCCATAAATTTGGGCATTGGCACAACAAGACGTGACTGTTTTCACAAAAGATGAGCGAAATGTGAGGCGGATCGGCATGGAGAAAAAAGGGCGTGAGCGCAGAAAAGAGAGTGACCGACCGTGTACATCCCGGGATTTTCTGCGCTCACGAAAGCGTAAGTTATGCGACCGCCGCTGGCTCGGCGTTAAGCGCTTCCAGCAGTTCAGGTAAAGTTTGATAGCGGCCGACAGCGGCCTGATAGCGCCCCTGTCGGCTATCTTCGGCAACCACCGCCGTGGGAATACCGGCGGCCTGAGCCGCGCAAAAACCGTTGTAACTGTCTTCAATCACCAGGCACTGGCTGGCGTTGAGATTGAGCTTGCGCAGCGTCGTCAGGTACACCGCCGGGTGCGGTTTGCCGCGTGGTTCATCATCCGCGCTGGAAACCACGTCGAAAAAGTGCCAGAGCGAGAGCTTGTTCAGCACAGCGGCAATAACCTGGCGGGATGATGACGTGGCGAGCGCAATCTGATAGCCCGCCTCGCGAAAATAGCGTAACGCCTCATGCACGCCGTGCATCGGCTCGCCTTCGGTGGCGATCAGGCCGGTAATACGCTGCAATATCGCGGCTTCAAGCCGCTGCGGGTCAAGATCAAGCTGAAAATAGCGGCACCAGGTGCCAGCGATTTCGTCGAGGCGTTTGCCTTTGGTGAGGGTTTCACACTCATCCACGCTCGCCGTTGCGCCCCACTGCGCGAGGGCGTCAATCTGCGCCTGGCGCCACAGCGCCTCGGAATCAATAATCACGCCATCCATGTCAAAAATAACCGCCTGCATACTCATTCGTTCACCTCATTAAGGCTGGCATGCGCTTCATGCCAGCCGCATCACCTAAGAGAATTCAACCTGCTCGCGGGCGGTTGCTTCCTTGTGGGAGAACCCCGGCTGCTCCACGCGGATAAAGGCGCAGAGGAAAAAGGCCACCACGTACAATGCGGTGTAGGCGATCACCACCCCGATGGTGCTGAAGAACGGCAGCAACACCACGGCAATCGCCGGCGCGAGAAAGTTCGACATCCCCGCCGACAGGTTATAGACCGAAATCGCCGCGCCTTTGTGCTTCGGCTCCAGCGCCGGGAACACGGCGGCCAGCGGCACGAAGGCGGCGACAAAGATCCCGAGGGCGATGGCGGGGATCAGCGCCATCGCAAAGCTATGGCCAAAGTGCTGAGGGATGTAGTAAAACGCCAGGCTGGAGAGCGCCATCCCGATGCAGCCGAACCAGCGCACCACCTTCATCCAGCCCAGTTTTTCCCCCAGGATCCCCCACAGCACGTTAGAGAAAATGGTGGTGAAGAAGAAGACTGCCCATACCTGGAGCCATTCTGAAGTGGTGAAGCCCAGCTCATCGACAAACATCATCGGCATAATGACCGCAAAACCGAACAGCGAGAGGGTATTGATAATCCTGACCATGCTCGACAGCAGAATATTGCGGTTGGTATAGAGCAGCGTCGCGGCGCGTCCCAGCTCGGAAAATTTCTGGCGAGTGGTGAGATTCTGCATATGCTGCGGCGTTTGAATATGGCGCAGGGAAGCCAGGGCAATCACGCCCCCGGTGACGCAGAAGGCCAGCGCCAGCCATAAAGTCCCCAGTTCGCCAATGTGCGGAATGGTGAAGCTCGGAATATAACTGCCGAACACGCCGATGCCGATGGAATAGACCGCCCAGAACCAACCGATGGCCGAGCTGGCATTGTCGCTTTTGACGTTATGGACAATCGCCACGATAAACGAGTAGAGGAACAGCGGATAGGCGAAGCCGCGGATGCCGTAGAAAATCAGGATCAGCGCATAGTTGGCGTGACCGAGGCCGAAAACGAGGAACAGCACGTGGAACACGCACCACAGCACGAAGCCAATCATCATCGTTTTCAGCGGGGTGATAATTTCCGCCACCACGCCGGAAATCCACGCCGATAGCGCGGCGGCCAGGCCGTAGAGGGTAAAGGCAAAGGAGGCCTCCGCCGGAGAGAAGCCGAGCGCTTTGATATAGTGCGACAGAAAGGCTAATTCAAAACCGTCGCCGGTCATAAATACGGCAATGGCGATGTATCCCCAGAGCAGGTTCAGGGGTAAACCGAGCCACTGTTTATTATTGATAGACATAATGACCTCGTTTTCAGGGTACAGGGTGGCCGCTCCGCGATGTGCAACGAAGCGGCTGTTATGATGAAAATCAGTGCTGCCGGTAATTCAGGTCGTTTAAATACAGGTCTTTAAACTGCGCGTAGCGTTGCATCAGGGTGTGGTGGCGAACGGGATCCGTACGCCAGGTCTGCCAGACTTCCGGTTTTTCACACACCGCGGCAATCGGTTTGCCCACCGCCAGGCAGGCCAGCCGCGCCGCGCCCAGCGCGCCGCCGGTCTCTCCCCCTTTATGGGTCACCACCGGCATAGCGAGAATGTCGGCCAGCAGCTGGGCCCAGAAAGGACTGCGGGCGCCGCCGCCCACCAGCGAGCACTGCGCGATCGGCGTACCGCTCTCTTTCAACGCCTGCAGGCCGTCGTTGATACCGAAGCTCACCCCTTCCAGCACCGCGTAGCCAAGCTGAGCACGCAGGCTGGCGTGGGTCATGCCCCAGAACATGCCGCGCGCGTCAGGATCGTTATGCGGGGTACGTTCGCCGGAGAGATAGGGCAGGAAGAACGGGGCGTGGGCTTTCTCCTCCTCGCTGAGCTCGGCAATTTCCGCCAGTAGCGCCACCTCCGTGGTGCCGGTCAGGCGGCAGAACCACTGCAAACAGCTGGCGGCGCTCAGCATGACGCTCATCTGGTGCCACAGGTTCGGCAGCACGTGACAAAACGCATGTACCGCCGACTGCGGCGCCGGACGATAGGCGTCGGTCACCACAAACAGCACCCCGGAGGTGCCGAGCGAAATAAACGCATCCCCCGGCGAGACCGCGCCGACGCCAATGGCGCTAACCGCGTTATCCCCCCCGCCCCCGGCCACCACCACCGAGGCGTTCAGCCCCCAGCGCGCCGCCACCTGCGGATCAAGGGTGGCGGAAACCTCGCAGCCTTCGACCAGTGCCGGCATTTGGCTGCGCGACAGGCCGCACTTGTCCAGCAGAGCGTCGGACCAGTCGCGCTTCGCCACGTCCAGCCACAGCGTCCCGGCGGCGTCCGACATGTCGGAGACTTTCTTCCCGGTCATCCGATAGCGCAGATAATCCTTCGGCAGCAGCACCGTGGCGGTGCGCTGAAAGTGTTGCGGCTCATGACGGCGCACCCACAGCAGCTTCGGCGCGGTAAAGCCTGGCATCGCCAGGTTTCCCGCCACCTGATGCAGCTCCGGCGCCATCGCCTCCAGCTCGGCGCACTCTGCGGCGCAGCGGGTGTCGTTCCACAGAATGGCCGGACGGATCGTCTCCCCCTTTTCATCCAGCAACACCGCGCCGTGCATCTGCCCGGAGAGGCCAATCGCCTTAATGGCCGGCCAGTGCTGCGCGCATTTTTCCCGTAGCGTGTTCATCAGGTACTCCGTCGCCTCCCACCATAACTCCGGCGATTGTTCTGACCAGTGCGGATGGGGCCGCTGAATACTCAGCGGCGCGCTATGGCTGGCGATAACCTCATAGTTCTCATCAATGACCAGCGCTTTGACTTCTGATGTGCCGAGATCGATACCCAGATACATAGCCACCTCTTATTTAATCAGCGTGTAAACGGCGGCGACTTTCTCGCGCATCAGCGCCAGAAAATCCGCGTTGTTGGCCAGGTCGCCAAACAGGGCTTTATCGCGGGCGTAGACAGCCACCGGATCCTGAGCCTCATACATCTCATGCACCGCCTGCGCGTCCAGGATGCCGTCCTGGTACTGATACGGCAGCGTTCCCTTATGCCACTGCTCCATAAAGACGAAGAACAGCGCCGGCAGCATGGCGGTCGCCTCAGGGCGGACGCCGCGCTGATAGCACTCCTGCAGCGTGGGGGCGATCATCGCCGGAATTTTCGAGAAGCCGTCGGCGGCGACGCGCTGGTTGGTGTCCTGGATATACGGGTTGGTAAAGCGCTTAAGCACCACATCCCGGTAGGTCGGCAAATCAATGCCGTTATCGCCGAGGCAGGGAATGACATCCTCCGTGACGTAGCGGTCGGCAATGGTGTAGATAGCATCGGTGAGCGTGCTTTCATGAATATACTGCTGGCCGATTAAGGTTCCCGCCCAGGCAATGCAGCTGTGCGACGCGTTCAGAATGCGGATTTTCGCCTCTTCATACGGGATGACCGACTCCACCATCTCCACGCCGACCGACTCGAGGTTCGGGCGGGCATCGCGGAAGTGGTTTTCCACCACCCACTGGATAAAGGTCTCCCCCATCACCGGCGCTTTGTCATCAATCCCGGTTTGCGCTTTGATGCGGGCCGGCAGATCGGCCGCCGGACGCGGGGTGATGCGGTCTACCATGGTGTTCGGACAGGTGGTATTGGCCGCCATCCAGTCAATCACCGCCTGTTTGCCGGTGAGCTGCAGGAACTCCACCATGCCGTCGTGGAAACGCTCGCCGTTGTGGCGCACGTTGTCGCAGTTGAGCAGGGTCAGCGGCCCGGCGTTGTCGGCCATGCGCTTCTCCAGGATCCGCGCGAGGGTGCCGTAAATGGTTTTGCACTCGCCTTGCAGGTCGGCCTGCAGATCGGGGTTACTGGTTTCCAGCTGATGGTGGGTGTTCAGGTAGTACCCCCCTTCCGTCACGGTAAAGGCGATAACTTTGGTTTGCGGGTTCGCCCCTTCGTTAATCAGCGGCTGCAGCCCGGCCTGCCACGGCAACAGTTTCTGAATAGAGGTGATTTCTTCATATTCGCGCTCCCCTTCCGGGCTGACGGTCTCCAGGACGTAACGTCCTCCCTGCGCCGCCAGCGCCTGCACCACCTGCTCGGCGTCGTTACGAATGTTTCCCGCCGCGATGTGCCAGCGCTTATCCCCGGACGCTATCAGACGATGCAGATACCACGCCTGATGCGCGCGATGAAAAGAACCCAGACCAATGTGAAGCCATGTGAATTGATTGTTCATGTTCTGCTCTCCTTGAGTTGATGGCGCCACTGTAATTGATCATTTGACCAAAATAAGAGCCACGGATCACAAAAGAACAATTACCCAATTAAATTACAAATGACCAAATAAGAGCAAAAGCTTGCCAGTTATGCCAACCACGGCGAGAATGCGGGTATTCGCCGGGCCAATTGCGAGTCCTGGTCAGCAACTTAGGGCGGGAAACCATGAGTAAAGAAGACGATATCCGGTTGGATCAGAAGGTGCGTGCCGCATGGATGTACTACATCGCCGGTCAGAATCAGAGCGAGATCGCCAGCCAGCTGGGCACCTCCAGACCGGTGGTGCAACGGCTGATCGCCGCCGCGAAAGAAGAAGGGATTGTATCGATTAATCTGCACCATCCGGTAGCGAACTGCCTCGATTATGCGCAGTTGTTGCAGGAAAAGTACGGCTTGATCGAGTGCAATGTGGTCCCCGCCTTTAGCGAAGAAAGCACTCTCGACAGCGTGTCGTTTGGCTGCTATCAGCTGATGGCTCGCTATCTGCAGGATGATAAAGAGAAAATCATCGGCCTGGGCTCGGGCCTGACCCTGAAAAAAGCGCTGCAGCGCATCGATTTTGACAGCCTGAATACCCGCTGCGTGGCGCTGATCAGCGCCATGAACGCCGACGGGGAGTGCAACTATTACGATGACGTGCCCCTGCTGCTGACGCGCAAAATAAAAGCCAAGTACTATCAATGGCCGGCGCCGCGCTACGCCCACAGCGCAGAGGAGTATGAGATGTGGTGCACCAACCGCTTATTCCGCAGCGTCTCCGGCGTCGCCCGAGAGGCGGACGTGATTTTTGTCGGCATTGGTCCCCTGGGCACGCAAAGTCCGATCTTTAAAGACGGGTTTATCAATCAGGCGCAAATGGATGAGCTGACCGCGCGCGGCGGCATCGGAGAGATCCTCGGACGGTTTATCGATGCGGAAGGCGACGTGGTAGACAGCGAGATCAACCGCATGATCACCAGCTATGATATCCGTCAGAACCACTGCCCGCGTATTGCCGCGGCGTGCGGAGAATACAAACGACCGGCGATCCTGGCCGCCCTTAAAGGCGGCTGGATCAATGGTCTGGTGACCGATGAACATACCGCCCGCTGGCTGCTGACGCGGTAACCGCGCGGCCTGAAGGCGCATACACAACGGTAACCCCGGTGCGCGTCGCGCCACCGGGGAGCCCAACGATACTCGTGCTTATCAGGCGATAGTCACTTTCCCGTCGAGGTAGACGTCCTGCACGGCATTGATCAGCTTCACGCCGTCAGCCATCGATTTCTTAAACGCCTTCCGGCCGAGGATCAGCCCCATACCGCCGGCGCGTTTATTGATCACCGCCGTGCGCACCGCGTCGGCAAGGTCGGTCTCCCCGCCCGCCGCACCGCCGGAGTTAATCAGCCCGGCGCGCCCCATATAGCAGTTGGCCAGTTGGTAGCGCACCAGATCGATGGGGTTATCGCTGGTCAGTTTGCTGTACACCCGATCGTCGGTATAGCCGAAGTTAACCGCTTTGTAGCCGCCGTTATTCTCCGCCATTTTTTGCTTAACGATATCGGCGCCGATGGTGGCCGCCAGATGGTTGGCCTGACCGGTCAGGTCCGCGGAGACATGATAGTCGACACCGTCTTTCTTGAACGCCGAATTGCGCAGATAGGCCCACAGCACGGTGACCAGGCCCAGCTCATGCGCCCGCTCAAAGGCGGCGGAAATCTCTTCTATCTGGCGACGCGATTGTTCCGAGCCGAAATAGATCGTCGCTCCCACGGCCACCGCCCCCATATTGAACGCCTGCTCAACGCTGGCGTAGAGGGTCTGGTCGTATTCGGTGGGGTAGCTCAGCGTTTCGTTATGGTTGAGCTTCACCAGAAAAGGGATGCGATGCGCGTAGCGGCGCGACACCGAGGCCAGCACGCCGTAGGTCGACGCCACGCAGTTACAGCCGGCTTCGATCGCCAGCTCGACGATATTTTTCGGATCAAAGTACAGCGGGTTGGCGGCGAAGGAGGCCCCCGCCGAGTGCTCCACGCCCTGGTCAACCGGCAGAATGGAAAGGTAGCCGGTCCCCCCCAGACGTCCGGTATTGTACAGGGTCTGCATATTGCGTAGCACCGCCGGTGGTCGGTTATTATCCACCATTACCCGATCAACATAATCTGCGCCAGGCAGATACAGCTGGTCGGCCGGAATGGTTATACAACGGTGCTGCAACAGGCTCTCGGCATCTTTGCCCAGCAACTGCGTAATATCAGTCATAGCAATCTCCCGTAAGGCCGGCCGAAGCCGGCATGCATTATCCCAACCCAATTTTTTTGGGCAGGTTAAGCCTGGTACCGACTGCGAAGATTTTCCAGCCAAAGGCCTATTTTTGGTTTATCAAATTTTATCAGGAAATTCTGCGAGAAGTAGGCATGTAACGGCTGATGATCTTCCAGTAGCCAGTAGCCAGTAGCCAGTAGCCAGTAGCTCTGTCAGCTTATCATCAGGAAGGTTCATCGAACTACTAGTGACTCCGTTTGATGAACTTTCGGGGCTTTGGTTTATCACATCTCTGATTTACCCGGACGATACTGACACAGTCAATATCCGCAAAACTAAACTTCGCGAACACATTGAACATGCTCATACACTACATCAGCCTACAACCTACAAGTAGGGTTCCCTGACCTCTAGGTTGAATGTGGTATCCATGGACACGGATTCGATGGCGCGACATCCCGCAGAGCCCGGTCTGGTAAAGATGGTCTAAAAATCGCTCTGCTGCGTCCTCCACTAACAATGTGGCCCATCACCAACTGTCGATTTCGCGGTGATCTGCTGTTAGGTAGATAAAACATATGTATTCCCGTACTATCACGATTTTTGCCTCTAGCTCGGAAAAATGATGTTTAACCTTTGAAATGTACTAATTAAATCAATAACATGAAGACATTCCTACTCCTTTAAGTTGCGAAAAATAGATTCGAAACACGCCGCATCGATATATACTGTTTAAGTCTAAACGCATCTCTAATATGTATATATGAACAGTAATTTTAGGGTAAAAGTTCAACAACAGACATTCCATCTATCTTTGCTGCTGAGGTAACACATTGCTTTTTATGAGTTGCGAAACCTAGGAAATCTGTAAATCCTCACTCATTACAAAATGCGATGCTCAAATCGACTAATGATACTAATGATAATTAATCGCAGATCATCACAGATAATTTATTGACATTTCATAAAATTTAAATACGATCCATCATATTTTCAATGCAATTGTGAAATCGTGGGTGTCAGAATGTTTCGACTTGATATAAATGGGTTAAGATTTATAGCCGTATCCATGGTTGTTCTTTTCCACTTCAAGTTTAGTGGTTTTTTAGGTGGATATGCTGGTGTTGATGTTTTTTTTGTCATTTCTGGATTTTTAATGCAGGAAATTTGCAGCAGAGAAATCGGAAAAAAAGGCTGGGTTCTTACCTTCTATAAAAAACGATTCAGACGAATTTATCCCGCTTTATTATTTTCTGTTATCTTTACAAGTTTTCTAATACTCTACTCAGAAACACCTTCCGGAGTGAACGAGGGTTTTAAACAAACTATTAGTGCACTCACATTTACATCAAATTTTTACTATCAGCTTGTTACCGGCGATTATTTTTCCACTACTGCTGAATTCAATTGGCTCTTACATACCTGGTCATTATCAGTAGAATGGCAATATTACTTGATCTTTCCTTTAGCACTTTGGATTGCAACAAAACTTGGAAAGTATAACTCATTATTCTATGCAATAATCCTAGTCACTTCAGTGTTAATTTGTCTTTATCTTGGCCCTCAACACGCCAAAGCAAATTTTTACTTGCTACCGACGCGAGCCTGGGAGCTAATGGCTGGAGCTTTCGTTTCAACCCTCACTGTCAGGAACAAGTTGCCAAGATTAACTGAGTTACTGTCAATACTGACACTGATAGCTTTTACTGTTTTTTCAAAAGATAGTGGTACATGGCCTGGGTTGATGACATTCATTCCTGTGACTGCTACAGCGCTACTTTTGCATGCAAATGTCGGTAACGAAAAAACTCTTCTCAGACATTTTATTTTCCAGAAAGTTGGCTCAGCTTCTTATTCAATTTATTTATTTCACTGGCCTGTGGTAGCCTTCATGGCCAACAATACCATCGAGTTTACCGCGGTCAATTCAATTTTGGCGCTTCTGATTTCAGTAATTCTTGGATTTATTTCGTATAATTATTTTGAATCTTTGTATGTCAAAAGAGACAAAGCACTGTTAGCTAGCGTGCTTACATTTTCTGTCATATTTCTCATTTTTGATAGAGTTCAAATTTCAAAACATTGGTTTTCAGAAGAAGTCATTGCTCTTGATGAATACAAAACCTATACATCACGTACCAGCAATAAGGAGCAGTTTGGATTGGATGTAGGAGATTGTTTTATCTCCAGTACGAATGAAAAAACGGCCAAACTGGATAAAAGTTGTGTGACTTCGTCAAATAAAAAACCAAATATCCTATTAATTGGTGATAGTCACGCCGCTGAATTTGCCGGTTCGATGCGCAAAATATTCCCTGAATATAATGTGATGCAGGCTACTGCATCAGGATGCATGCCGGTTAGCGGAACAACTGGTGAGCCTCGCTGTGTAAAAGTAATGAACTACGTTTTTAATGATTTAATAAAAGATACAAATATTGATTATATCTTTATCAGCGCATTTTGGAGTTCAGCGAAAGATAAAGAAACAAATGAAAAATTGGTTAAAACTATTAGATCAATAAAAAATGCAAAGGTTTTTGTTATTGGACAAACCAAGTCCTTTTCAACAGCATTCTATAAGATAGCTCAAAAAACCAATGAAGCAAATATAGAGGGTTTGGTACAGAAAAAAGCAATTGACACAAATAACTCAATGATACAGTTATTCAACAAGCAGGGATTGAATTACCTTGATGTGTTCAACACAAACTGTGATGCTAATATATGCTCATATTTCACAAAAGACCGTATCCCTATGCTGTTTGATGATAACCATCTGACACGCGAATGGGCTGATCTATACGTTAAAAGGATAAAGCTGCTATCTGGTCTGTAGTCTAGACAATAGCCCGCATAAGTGCGGGCTATTGTCTACTCAGGAACATCTCTAATAAAATGATTATGCCGAATTGTATGTCATTTTAAGGGTACCAAAACTAGATTACGCGACATACACAATCGACAAGTATTATAAATTGCCAACCAGACCGAACAACGCTGATATAACAACAATCTCCTGTGCACAAAGCGATTAATAAAACACACAATAAAAATTGTGTTTATTACATTCCAGCTGTAAATATCCCTGCAAAACACATCATAGACCTTCAAAACTACCGTCACTATGAATGCTAACCTGACTTCATTTTTTGGAAAAAATGTTCCAGTGTATCTTCATATTCTGAAATTGTACCCAATTCACTGCTTATTCACCTCATCCCTTGACTTCACAGCCGCCGTGCTGTCGAGGCAGAGGTCAGCCAACTCATAGCATCCACGATTTTTCCTGCCCGGCTCCGGGAGGTCAAACTCTTTCATTGGAAGGCCTTATAGAATGTTCTTTTATACCGACTGAGTTGCCGAATCCTGCAGCATCATGCCCGGAAAATTAACTGGCTGCAGGACGGCAGTAATGCATCAATAGTCAGGCTTGCGTCGCTTGCACGCCAGCTTCGGATTAAACATATCGCTCAGTTGACCAGACGGCACTGGCATACCGATAAAGGCATCGGCTACCGCCTTCTGCTAAGGGAAATACGTGAACCGCAACGACATACCCTGCCGCGCCTGAGGATGGATGAATTAGCTCTGATTAAATGACACTATCACGCCACGGTGGTAACGAATGTGGATGTGCAGCAAATGATGTGGCTATGAGTTAACAATCTTTTCCCATAACTTGGTGGTTGGTCGATAAAATCGACACAATCTCACTCGCTAGTGAGAGACGAGCTTCTGGTAGCGGTCTGGCGGAATAAATTCGCAGAAAACGTTTTTATGCACAGCGAGCAGGTAATCAATATGACAGTGATGACTAACAGCAGTTCTAATGGCTCAATAAGCAGGTACCAAACATAAGTCGCCGTGGTAACCACAGAGAACATGCATTGATAGAATTGTCCCTTATCCTACTCAAAAAAAGAGCATAACAGCAAACGGATGTATAAAACCCTGAGTATTATCCGGACGGGTATACACACTTATATGGAAGTGTTCTAAACAGTCACTAACCCCACCGTCATCCAGGTGGTGTCAATCCGGAGGCCTTCGCAAAGGCCTCGCCGAGAAGACAGACATTGTCTAATGTATTTAGGCAAGCCATACAGCACTTTTGGAAGTCACTACCACCAGGCGTGGAAATGGTGCACCGGACCGATGCCGTGTCCCACTTCCAGAGAGTCGGCCTGCGCCAGGGCCGCCGACAGCCAGGCCTTCGCCTCGGCGACGGTGGCCGCCCAGTCCGCATGACGGGGGCGCAGCGCCGCCAGCGCGGCGGAGAGCGTGCAGCCGGTGCCGTGGGTATTTTTGGTCTGCACGCGCGGCGTGGTAAACCGCTGTTCCCCTTCGCGGGTGAAGAGCCAGTCCGGGCTTTCGGCATCGTCGAGATGGCCGCCCTTCATTAATACCGCGCCGCAGCCCAGCGCCAGCAACGCCCGCCCCTGCTCCAGCATCTCGCGCTCGGTGCGCGCATGGGGGGCATCGAGTAGCGCGGCCGCTTCCGGCAGGTTCGGGGTGATCAATGACACCTGCGGCAACAATCGTTGACGCAGGGTCTCCACCGCCGAGGCCGACAGCAGCGGATCGCCGCTTTTCGCCAGCATGACGGTATCCAGCACCACGTTGGCCACCCGGTAGCGCGCCAGCCGCTCGGCCACGGCTTCCACAATATCGGTCTCCGCCAGCATGCCGATTTTGGTGGTATCGATACGCACATCGCTGAACACCGAATCGAGCTGCGCCGCCACAAAATCCGGTTCGATGCGATAGACCGACTGCACGCCGCGGGTATTCTGCGCCACCAGGGCGGTGATCACCGAGCAGCCATAGGCCCCCAGCGCGGAGAAGGTTTTCAGATCGGCCTGGATACCGGCCCCACCGCTGGGATCGGTGCCGGCGATGGTCAGGGCGTTGATGCGTTTCATCCCTGCACCTCCTGATACAGCGCGTCGAGAAACGCCGGAATAAAGCTGCCAGGGCCTCCCTGACGGGCGGCGATCTCCCCGGCCTGCTTCATCAGCCCGCAGGCGGCGGCCACGTTTTCCAGCCGGTCTCCCGGCAGCGCCGTGCTTGCTGCCACCACCGCCGACAGCGCGCAGCCGGTGCCCACCACCCGGGTCATCAGCGGATTGCCCCCCGCCACGCTAAGCACCCGCTCGCCGTCGGTGACGTAATCCACCTCGCCAGTGACCGCCACCACGGTAGCCAGCCGACGAGCCAGCGCCTGGGCCGCCGGTAGCGCCGCGGCGGCCGTATCGGTGGTATCCACCCCGCGCCCTCCGGCGCTCATCCCGGCCAACGCCAGAATTTCAGAGGCATTGCCGCGAATGGCCGCCGGCTGCAGGGCCAGCAGCTCGTGACAAAAGGCCGTGCGCACGGTCAGGGCGCCGACCGCCACCGGATCCAGCGTCCAGGGCTTGCCGGCCTGACGGGCGTGCTCTACCGCGACGCGCATGGCCACGGCGCGATCTTCGGTCAGGGTACCGACGTTAATTAACAGCGCATCGGCGATGGCGGCAAACTGCGCCGCTTCGCGGGGATCGATCACCATCGCTGGCGAGGCGCCGACGGCCAGCAGAACGTTGGCGGTAAAGGTCTGCACCACGTCATTGGTCATGCAGTGGACAAGGGGGGAATGGGCGCGCAGCAGATGGCGCAGGTGCGCGACAGGCGCGGGATTCAGCAGCTCAGGCATGGTTTGCTCCCGCCAGACGAGGGAGAAGCAATGACCCTACGGTCTCTGACTTCCCTACGCTGGCATTATCCAGATCAGGTGGTACGGGTATTTCTCAGCCTTCAACGAAGAAGGGCACCCCGAGTCATAAAAGCGGTACAACATTTCCAGTCAGCAGGGTACGAAATGTGGCGGTGTAACACAAGCCGAGCTGATTTCTTTTCCCGTTTATGTAAGTACTACAAAAGGAGTAAAACACGCATTTTTTGTAAACAAAACTGGCTGAATGTTAATGCATGGTTATATTTAAAAAACCTGTAACAAACAACCACCTGCGTTAAATCGGTAAAACCGAATGAACCATGCCATTAATGAGGATTCCAATGAAATTGACCCCGATAGTAAAAGGGTTAGCGTTAGCGGGTTTGTTAAATAGTCTCGCTTTCGCCGCCTGGGCGGATACGTCAGCCAAAGAGGCGACCGAAGCAACCAAAAAAGCGAACGATGCCCTCTACAATCAACTTCCCTTCTCCGATAACACCGATTTCACCAATGCGCATAAAGGCTTTATTGCCGCCCTGCCGCCGGAAGTCATTAAAGGCGAACAAGGCAATGTTATCTGGGATCCGGGCCAGTATGCCTTCATCAAAGAAGGGGAAAAAGCGCCGGAGACAGTGAACCCGAGCCTGTGGCGCCAGTCGCAGCTGATCAACATCAGCGGCCTGTTTGAAGTGACGGACGGGGTCTACCAGATCCGCAACCTCGATCTCTCCAATATGACGATTATTGAGGGTAAAGAGGGGATCACCGTCGTTGACCCGCTGGTCTCGGCAGAAACCGCCAAAGTGGGCATGGACCTGTATTACAAAAACCGCGGTAAAAAACCGGTCGTCGCGGTGATCTACACCCACAGCCACGTTGACCACTACGGCGGCGTGCGCGGTGTGGTTGATGAAGCGGATGTGAAGTCCGGCAAAGTGAAAATCTACGCGCCGTCTGGCTTTATGGAAGCCGCAGTGGCGGAAAACATCATGGCCGGGAACGTCATGAGCCGCCGCGCCAGCTATATGTACGGCAACCTGCTGAAACCAGACGCCAAAGGCCAGGTGGGCGCCGGTCTGGGCACCACCACCTCTGCGGGTACCGTCACCCTGATTGCGCCAACCAACATTATTGACAAGGACGGTCAGAAAGAAGTTATCGACGGCCTGACCTACGACTTTATGCTGGCGCCGGGATCCGAAGCGCCGTCAGAAATGCTGTGGTATATCGAAGAGAAGAAACTGATCGAATCCGCAGAAGACGTCACCCATACCCTGCATAACACCTACTCGCTGCGCGGGGCGAAGATCCGTGAACCGCTACCGTGGTCGAAATATATCAACCAGGCGATCGTTCGCTGGGGCGATAAGGCTGAGATCATTATGGCTCAGCACCACTGGCCGACCTGGGGTAACGAGAACGTGGTTAACCTGCTGAAGAGCCAGCGTGATCTGTATCGTTACATCAACGACCAGACCCTGCGGATGGCGAACGAAGGCCTGACCCGCGATGAAATCGCCGCTAACTTTAAGCTGCCGGACAGTCTGGCCAACACCTGGGCTAACCGCGGCTACTACGGCTCGGTCAGCCACGATGTGAAAGCGACCTACGTGCTGTATCTCGGCTGGTTCGATGGCAACCCGGCCACCCTCGACGAACTGCCGCCGGAAGAAGCGGCGAAGAAGTTCGTCGATTATATGGGCGGTGCGGATGCGATCCTGAAGAAAGCGAAAGAAGATTACGACCAGGGTAACTACCGCTGGGTCGCCCAGGTGGTCAGCAAAATTGTCTTCGCCGACCCCAACAACCAGCAGGCGCGTAATCTGGAAGCCGATGCCCTGGAGCAGTTAGGCTATCAGGCGGAATCCGGCCCGTGGCGTAACTTCTACCTCACCGGCGCCCAGGAGCTGCGTAACGGCGTGGTGAAAGGCCCGACCCCGAACACCGCCAGCCCGGACACCGTCCGCGCCATGACCCCGGAAATGTTCTTTGACTACCTGGCGGTCCATATCAATGGCGAAAAAGCGGGCAATGCGAAGTCGGTGTTCAATATCGATCTGGGCAATGACGGCGGCAAATATAAGCTGGAACTGGAAAACGGCGTGCTGAACCACACCGCGAATGCGGAAGCCAAAGAGGCGGATGCCACCCTGACGCTGGATCGCGCCACCCTGAATAAAATCATTCTCAAAGAAGAGACCCTGAAGCAGGCGGAAGAGAAAGGGGAAGTTAAAATCAGCGGTAACGGGGCTAAACTCGATGAAATGCTGGGCTATATGGACAAGTTTGACTTCTGGTTTAACATCGTGACGCCGTAATGATCTGCTGACGGCTATCCTGAGTAACAAGGCGGCGATCCCGCCTTGTTACCCTTCTCAGCGTCGTTCAATAGTCCGCGGGCAGCGGGCGATCGATAGAGATAAGCTTGCCCCGTTTCATGGTGATGTATCCTCCCGCCTTTAAATCCGCCAGCACGCGAAACACATGGGTGCGCGAAAGATTGGTACGTCTGATGATAAATAACGCCAGTCCCTCATTTTCACCCTCATGGGTGTGCTGTCGATAAAGATAGCGATATAGCATCGGGCGAATCGTCTGATAGCTGGTCACCTGACGGCGTTCATTGTGCAGGTCGATGGTAAAGATACTCATGAACACCAGCACTTTCGCCAGCGTCTCAACGCGCTGCGGATGATTTTCAATAAACAGACGATCGAAGGCCGCGTAAGTGATTTTTCGCAGCGTCACCGGGCCACTGCCTGTATATTCAAATTTCGCCAGCGGGCAATACCGCTCCATCAGGCCAATCGGCATATACTCAATGGAATTACCGATACTCAAGCCATCATCCGGCATTAATATTGATAACGAACCCTCGGTACAAAAATAAATATAACCCGACTCCGGGCGCCATTTTTTATTAGCCGTGAGAATAATCTCTTCACCTTCCGTAACGATATCGGCAAAAAAGTCGGCTATGGCTAATCTTTTATAATAACTATGTATTTCCTGGAAATTCATCCTCTGCCCTCGCCTGCGCCGTTAGCAACAGTATAGCAGCCCTCGTCCGGCGAAGACGAGCGGATCCTTAAGCAATACCCTGTCAGTCCCATATGGGACTATTCAGCACAATATTTGTCTTTAGAATAAACCGCAAGCCATTCATTTTTAAAAACGGAAAATATTTCTTTATTTCCGCGGAATAAATTACCTGAGAGGTAGTCATGAAATTAAATCAGATAGCCAAAAATCTGGCCCTGGCCGGAATGTTATCGTCTTTGTCGATAACCGCCTTCGCCGCCGCGCCACAACAGGATGCCACACCGGCCACGCGTGAGGCGAATCAGGCGCTATACAACAAACTGCCGTTTGCGGATAAAACCGACTTTAACAACGCCCATCAGGGTTTTATCGCCCCCCTGCCGCCAGCGATGCTCAAAGGCGCACAGGGAAATATTATCTGGGATCCCGCCAAATATGATTTCGTCAAAGAAGGCGAAAAGGCGCCGGACACTGTTAATCCCAGCCTGTGGCGACAGTCACAATTACTCAATATCGGCGGCTTGTTCAAAGTTACCGACGGCGTTTACCAGATCCGTAATCTCGATCTTTCCAATATGACCATTATCGAAGGCAAAACCGGGATTACAGTCATCGACCCCTTGCTGAGCGCCGAACCGGCCAAAGAGGCTCTGGCGCTCTATTTTGCCCACCGGCCGAAAAAACCGGTGGTGGCGGTGCTGTTTACCCACAGCCATGTGGACCACTACGGCGGTATCCGTGGCGTAGTCGATGAAGCTGACGTGAAAGCCGGTAAAGTGAAGATTTACGCCCCTGCCGGCTTTATGGAGGAAGCGGTTTCCGAGAACATCATGGCCGGTACTGCGATGAGCCGCCGCGCCAGCTATATGTATGGCAACCTGCTGAAGCCGAACGCCAAAGGTCAGGTTGGCGCCGGTCTCGGCACCACCACCTCCGCGGGTACCGTCACGCTGATCCCGCCGACCCACTACATTACCCATACCGGTCAGCAGGAGGTGATCGACGGCCTGACCTATGACTTTATGATGGCTCCGGGCTCGGAAGCGCCGTCGGAAATGCTGTGGTATGTCAAAGAGAAGAAAATGATCGAGGCGGCAGAGGATGTGACCCATACCCTGCATAACACTTACTCGCTGCGCGGCGCCAAAATCCGCGATCCGCTGGCGTGGTCGAAATATATCAACGCCGCCATCGACCGCTGGGGCAACGAAGCGGAAGTGATTATCGCTCAGCACCACTGGCCGACCTGGGGGAACGACAATATCGTTAAACTGATGAAAGGTCAGCGCGATATGTATCGCTATATCAACGACCAGACCCTGCGTATGGCGAACTTAGGCATGACCCGCGATGAGATCGCCGCCAACTTCAAGCTGCCGGATTCGCTGGAGAAACAGTGGTCCAGCCGCGGCTACTACGGTTCCGTCAGCCACGATGTAAAAGCGACCTACGTCTTCTACCTCGGCTGGTTCGATGGCAACCCGGCCACCCTCGACGAGCTGCCGCCAGAGCAGGCGGCGAAGAAGTTCGTGGAATATATGGGCGGCGCCGATGCCATCATGCAGAAAGCCAAAGCCGACTACCAGCAGGGGAACTACCGCTGGGTGGCCCAGGTGACCAGCAAAATCGTCTTCGCCGATCCGCACAATCAGCAGGCGCGTGATCTGGAAGCCGATGCCCTTGAGCAGCTTGGTTATCAGGCGGAAGCCGGTACCTGGCGCAACTTCTACCTCACCGGCGCCCAGGAGCTGCGAAACGGCGTGCAGAAACTGCCGACACCGAACACTGCCAGCCCGGATACCGTGCGGGCGATGACGCCAGAAATGTTCTTCGATTACCTCGGGGTGCATATCAACGGCGAAAAAGCCGGGGCAGCTAAAGCGGTCTTTAATATCGACCTGGGTAAAGATGGCGGCAAGTACAAACTGGAGCTGGAAAACGGTGTGCTTAACCATACCGCCAACGCGGTGGCGGACAACGCCGACGCCAGCATCATCCTGAGTCGCGATACCCTGAACAAGATTATCCTCAAGCAGGAAACGCTGAAGCAGGCTGAAGCTCAGGGCGAGGTCAAGATTAGCGGCAATGGCGCTAAGCTCGACGAGATGCTGAGCTACATGGACACGTTTGCCTTCTGGTTCAATATCGTGACACCGTAAGCGTTTAACGCGGACATCCCCCGTCGCCGGTCAGGCCGCGGGGGATTTTTTGATCCCCCCGCCACGATAATCAATGTGCGGATCAGGCATCAGCGCGACGCAATTCTCCCTGCAGCAGGGAAAAACAGGCTTCGATAAGTGGCGGCAGCGCCTGCGGGCCGCGCATCAGGGCCACCGTACGGGTCAGCGCCGGCTGCTGCAGCTGGGCGACCGTAAGCGCCGGGTCCTGCAGATGGGTGGTGTACAGCGCCGGCAGAATGGCCACCGCTAAGCGCGAGCGCACCAGTCCATACAGGGTTTCGATATAGTCCACCTGATAGCGGGTGGTCAGCGTCAGGCGATGGCTCTCCACTAATGCCGCCACCAGCCGCTGAATATTACCTTTCGAGAACACGGCAATATCCCGCCCCACCAGCTGCTTCCACGGCAAGTGCGCCTGCGCGGCCAGCGGATCGTCGCGGTGCAGCACCGCCACGAAGGGATCTTCGCGTAGCGGATAGACCAGCAGTTCACCAGGCAGAGAGCTATCGATCGCCCCGATGCCGAAATCAATCTCGCCGCGCTGCAGCGCCTGGATAAGAGCATCGTTGGTCTGATCGTGAAATTCAATGCGCAGACGCGGAAAGGCCTGAGCCAGGGTCTGCGGCAGCAGCGGAAACAGCAGCGAACTGACCGACGGCACCAGACCGATGCGCACTGTCCCGTCGCCGCCCGCCTCGACGATCTGCTGCATATCGAAAAAGGCCGCCTGCGCCACGCTGAGGATCCGCTGGGCGTGGGGTAAAATCGCCGCCCCCAGTTCAGTCAGGGTGACCGCCGAAGCGGTACGGTTGACCAGCTTGCCGCCGAGCACCGTTTCAATCTGCCGCAGCGCGCTGCTCAACGCCGGCTGGCTAATCGCCAGCCGACTGGCGGTATCGGTAAAATGGCGCAGCTGGGCCAGAGTGACGAAATACTGAAGCTGTTTAAGAGAGAGCGCGGGCAGCCGCTGCCAGGGTTCGTTCATTATCGGGTTCGCTACGGTGGTCCTGCACAATAACCCGAGCTTATCGGGTGATAAATTTATTCATCTGGGCAAACGTTTGCTGTGCCCATAGAGTATCCGCATTATCCTTGTGCCGGAGTGGTTATGTCCAGCAATGCTCAAGTCCGTCGTCGCGCCGTGCAGGCCGCGCGCGGCGAATCCCCGTTTGATCTGCTGCTGGTCGATGCGCAGATCGTCGATATGGCCACGGGCGAAATTCGCCCCGCTGACGTCGGTATCGTCGGCGAAATGATCGCCAGCGTCCACCCGCGCGGCAGCCGCGCCGACGCCCATGAAGTGCGTTCCCTTGCCGGTGGCTACCTGTCCCCCGGCCTGATGGACACCCACGTACACCTCGAAAGCTCGCACCTGCCGCCGGAGCGCTACGCGGAAATCGTCCTCACCCAGGGCACCACCGCGGTGTTCTGGGATCCGCATGAGCTGGCCAACGTCCTCGGCGTCGATGGCGTGCGCTACGCGGTTGACGCCAGCCGCCATCTGCCGCTGCAGGTGATGGTCGCCGCGCCGTCCAGCGTCCCCTCCACGCCAGGCCTCGAAATGTCCGGCGCCGATTTCGCCGGCGCGGAGATGGAGACCATGCTCGGCTGGCCGGAAGTGCGCGGTGTGGCGGAAGTGATGGATATGCACGGCGTGCTACACGGTAGCGAACGGATGCAGGAGATTGTCCAGGCCGGTCTCAACAGCGGCAAACTGATTGAAGGCCACGCCCGCGGCCTGAGCGGCGCTGACCTGCAGGCCTACCTCGCCGCCGGCGTCACTTCCGATCATGAACTGACCTCAGCGGACGACGCGCTGGAAAAACTGCGCGCCGGTCTGACGATCGAGATCCGCGGTTCGCACCCCTATCTGCTGCCGGATATCGTCGCGGCGTTAAAAACGCTGCCGCACCTCTCCTCGCAAATCACCGTCTGCACCGATGACGTGCCGCCGGATATGCTGCTGGAGAAAGGCGGGATCATCGCCCTGCTTAATCTGCTGATCGAGCACGGTTTACCGGCGGTCGATGCGCTGCGATTCGCCACCCTCAACGCCGCTATTCGCCTGCAGCGCCATGATCTCGGGCTGATTGCCGCCGGGCGGCGCGCGGATCTGGTGGTGTTTGATTCCCTGGAGAAACTGGTGGCCCGTGAAGTCTACGTTGGGGGGGAACGGCTGGCCTATGCTGGCCGCCTGCTGAAGCCGATCGCCCCCGCGCCGGGCGTGACGCCGCCACGCG
The DNA here is from genome assembly GCF_002810615.1 of Klebsiella sp. G-Nf4. Lineage (NCBI taxonomy): Bacteria > Pseudomonadati > Pseudomonadota > Gammaproteobacteria > Enterobacterales > Enterobacteriaceae > Klebsiella > Klebsiella sp. G-Nf4. The sequence goes on from NZ_PION01000012.1 coordinate 106,609, forward strand.
ATACTTTGCAGATCGCCCCCCTCCGCGCCGATGACTTTGTTCTGCGCGTCCATGGCATTCGTCACGGCGTCGCCCGCCTGCGCCATATCCGCGGCGCGCGCTTCACCCAGTGGGGCGAAGTGGAAGTGCAGGTTCGTGACGGGAAAGTCCAGTTGCCCGCCGGCTTCAGTCTGATCTGGGTTAAGCACCGCCATGGCCGCCACCAGGCGACGCCGCAAATCGCCCTGCTCGAAGGCTGGGGTGAGCTGCGCGGCGCCATCGCCACCAGCTACTCCCACGACTCGCACAATCTGGTGGTGCTCGGGCGCGACGCTGATGATATGGCGCTGGCGGCCAACCAGCTTATCGCTTCCGGCGGCGGGATGGCGCTGGCGCAACAGGGCGAGATCCTTGCCCATGTGGCAATGCCGATTGCCGGCATGCTGTCGGATCTCCCGGCCGCCGAGCTGGCGCGTCAGTTCCGCGAGCTGCGCGATCTGAGCAGCCAAGTCGCCGACTGGGAGCCGCCGTACCGGGTGTTCAAGGCCATTGAAGGGACCTGCCTTGCCTGTAACGCCGGGCCGCATTTAACCGATTTGGGTCTGACCGACGGCGGCAGCCGTCAGATAGTGGACCCCTTGATAGCCTGCCGGGAGACCCCGGAGCCAACCGATCACAACAATAATCCTCAGGGAGCCTGAGCATGGCCGATAACACACTTCACTCTTCCGACCGCGCTAACTGGCTGGAGCGCCGCTTTGCACTGCGCTCGCGCGGCGGTACGCTACGCACCGAATGCCTGGCCGGGATCACCGGTTTTCTCGCCGCCGCCTATTTACTGGTGGTCATCCCGGGGCTGCTGGCGATCGGCGGGATGGACAAAGGCGCCGCCACCACCGGCACCATTCTGGTCTTCGTCGTCGGCTCTCTGCTGATGGCGTTTTATGCCAACCTGCCGTTTATCGTTGGCCCGGGGATTGGCGGCTCGGTGCTGGTGGGGGTGACGCTGGCCGGTAGCGAAGGGATTGGCTGGCAGACTGGTCTCGGGATTGCCTGCTGGTCGGGGATCCTCTTCTTTCTGCTGACCCGCTTTGGCTTGCGTGAAGTGGTCACCCGCTCGGTGCCGCAGTCGATCAAGCTGGGGCTCACCGCCTCCATCGGCCTGTTTGTCGCCGTGCTCGGCTTTCGCAATGCCGGGCTGGTGCTGGCCAATGCTAAAACCAATGCACTGATGCTCGGCGACTTTCTCGCCCCCGACGCGCTGGTGGCGCTGTGCGGCCTGTTCCTGGCGATAGCCCTGCAGGCGCGTAAGGTACCGGGCGCGATTTTGTGGGCCATTCTGTGCGCCACGCTGGTGGGCATCCCCTTCGGCGTCACCCATCTGCCGACAAGTTTTATCGATGTTCCCCATTCGCTAACCCCGGTGCTGGGGCAGGTTGACCTGTTGGGGGCGTTAAACATCGCCTTCCTGCCGTTCCTGTTCGTCTTTTTCGCCTCTGAGTTTTTCTCCACCATGGGGACGACGCTGGCGGTGGGCGGCGAGGCGGGTCTGCTGGATGAAGAAGGCAACATGCCGCAGATTAATCGCCCGTTTATGGTCGATTCGATTGCCGCCGCGCTCGGCCCGTGGGTGGGCATTCCGGCGGCGACGGCGCTGATTGAGTCTTCGGCGGCAGCGGAAGCCGGCGGCAAAACCGGCCTCACCGCGCTGTCGGCGGCGGTAATGTTCCTGCTGATGCTGCTGTTCACGCCGGTGGCGTTGATGATCCCGAAAGAAGCCACCGCCCCGGCGCTGATCCTGATTGGCCTGAACATGTTCAGCGGCCTGCGCAAAGTGGATCTTGGCAACTTCACCGACGGGCTGCCGGTGCTGATGATGGTGATGATTACGCTTATCGCCAACAGCTTTGGCACCGGGATTGCCGGCGGGCTGCTGTTTTACATTGTCATCAAGGCCATCGCCGGTAAGTGGCGGGAAATCCCGATTGGCCTGTGGGTGCTGGCTGTCCCGCTGGTGTATTACTTCGCGACCTTAGTCAGGCATTAAGCCCTTCACAATGTGATTTCACCTCTTCATATAACAAACGCACCGCGGCAGAGAGCTGTTTGCGGTGCGGACAAATCAGATTCAACGGCACCACATCCCCCTGATAACGCGGCAGCAGGCGCCGCAGGCGCCCCGCCCGCAGATCGTCGCTGACATCTAGCATCGATTTATAGGCAATGCCCTCCCCGGCCACCGCCAGCCGACGGATCACCTCGGCGTCGTCGCTCATCACCGTGCCGGAGACCTTCTGCTGCTGAACCACGCCGTCGAGGCTCAGCGACCAGCGGTCGAAAGGACGGCCGCGCAAAATGTAGATCAACGCATTGTGCTGGCTGAGCTCCTCGAGGGTCTGCGGCTCGCCGTGGCGGGCGATCCACTCAGGCGAGGCCACCAGCACGCGACGATTTTCCGGCGCCACCGGCAGCGAGATAAACGAGGCATCGTCGTTATTGCCATAGCGAAACGCGACGTCCACCGGATCTTTAAACACGTCGGTTAACTGATCGGAAAAGAGCAGCCGCAGACGCAGCGCCGGGTGGCGTTGGCGGAAATCGCGGAACAGGGTCAGGAGCAGGTTACGCCCGAGGTCCGACGGCACGGCAATTTGCAACATGCCGCGAACTTCATCGTCCGGGGTCTGGATCTTCTGCAGACCGGCCTCGAGGGTATCGAGCATCTGGGTGGCGTAGGGCAGCCAGGTCTCCCCCTCCGGCGTCAGGCGCAGGCTGCGGGTCGAACGGGCAAACAGGCGAATATTGAGGATCGTCTCCAGACGCTTAATCGCCGCGCTGACCTGCGCCGGCTGCTGCCCGGACTCGCGCGCCGCATCGCTAAAACTGCCCAGTGCCGCGGCGCGGACAAATAAGGTCAGATCTTCCAGCCTGAACATGCCGATTCTCCCCTGCTTCAGATTGCTCCCAAAATACGCATCACCGTCGCTGCAACGCAAGCGGCGCAAGACTTGTGCCGTGTTTTGCTTACACTTTTTAAAAATCCAGTGCTTGCCATTTCAGCAACGCATCAGGAATGATACGAGGCTGCTAATTTGAGTCCAGGTAATATTGAGGAAATTATGCGTAAAACAAAAATGATGCTTCTGGGCGTACTTCTTGCCACCGCTGGCGCCAGCTGGACGGCTACTGCCGCGGGGATCGATCAGTATGCACTGAAAGAGTTCACTGCCGATTTCACCCAGTTTCACATCGGCGACACCGTTCCGGCGATGTACCTCACCCCGGAATACAACATCAAACAGTGGCAGCAGCGTAACCTGCCTGCACCGGACGCCGGTAGCCACTGGACCTACATGGGCGGTAACTACGTGCTGATCACCGATACCGAAGGCAAAATCCTCAAAGTGTACGATGGCGAGATCTTCTATCATCGCTGATCCGCGCAACCTCCACGTCCGCCCCGGCGAGCCAGCGGACTCTCCGGCGCTGTGCCAGATCTTCCTGCGGGCGCGCAGTTTGTCGTGGACCTGGCTTCCCGCCGCGGCGTGGCGGCTGGAGGATTTCGATGCCGCCACCGCGGATGAACAGCTGTGGGTCGCGGAATGCGACGGCCAGCTGGTGGGCTTTGCCGCCGTATGGACCGCCGATAATTTCCTTCACCATCTGTTTGTCGACCCCGACTGGCAGGGCAAACATATCGGCAGCGCGCTGCTGGCGCAGGTCGAACGGACCTTTACCGCCAGCGGAACGCTGAAGTGCCTGATGGAAAATAAAAACGCCCTGCGCTTCTACCAGCGTCATGGCTGGACCATCGAAGCACAGGGCGCGTCACCCGAGGGCAGATACTGGCTGATGCGCTCGCCGCGGCCTTAAACGGCGCGGAAGGCAATCTCACCCGGGATCACTTCTCCCTGCCAGTACATCTGGGCCGCCACCCGGCCCGCCAGCTGGCGGTAGATGTCGGTAAATTCGCTATCCGGACGCGCCACCACCGTCGGCGTGCCGTTATCCAGATCTTCCCGCAGCGTAATATGCAGCGGCAGCTGGCCCAGCAGCTGGGTGTGATATTTCTCGGCCAGTTTTTGCGCGCCGCCGGTGCCGAAGATAGGCTCGTGGTGCCCGCAGTTGCTGCAGATATGCATGCTCATGTTTTCCACGATCCCCAGCACCGGCACTTCCACTTTCTCAAACATCACGATGCCTTTTTTGGCGTCGATCAGCGCGATGTCCTGCGGCGTGGTGACCACCACCGCGCCGGTCACCGGAATGTTCTGCGCCAGGGTCAGCTGGATGTCGCCAGTGCCCGGCGGCATATCCAGCACCAGGTAGTCGAGATCCGGCCACAAGGTCTCCTGCAGCATCTGCATCAGCGCCTTGCTGGCCATCGGACCACGCCAGACCATGGCGTTGTCGTCGGTCACCAGGTAGCCGATAGAGTTGGTGGCCAGGCCATACTTGATGATCGGCGCCATATGGGTGCCGTCCGGCGAGGTCGGGCGACTGTCTTCGGCGCCCAGCATGGTCGGAATCGACGGACCGTAGATATCGGCATCCAGAATGCCCACCTTCGCCCCTTCCGCCGCCAGGGCCAGCGCCAGGTTTACGGCAGTAGAAGATTTACCAACGCCGCCTTTGCCGGAGCTGATGGCGATAATGTTCTTCACGCCGTTGACCCCGGGCTGGTTTTTCACGCGCTTGAGGGTCGCGATGCTGTGGGTCAGCTTCCAGTCGATGGCCTTCGCGCCGGTGATGCGCAGCAGCTCGGCGCTGCACTGCTCTTTCAGCACTTCGAAGGCGCTGCTCCAGACGAACGGCATCTGCAGCTCAATATGAACGGTATCGTCCAGCCAGGCGACATGGTGCAGCGCCTTGAGGGCGGTGAGATTATGCTTCAGGGTTGGGTGCTGGAAATTGGCCAGCGTCCCGGCGACCATCGCACGTAGGCGCTCAGGGGATTTGGCCTGGGATTGCGAATTCATCCCGACTCCTTTGTTGTTTTGAGATGCTTTCAGTAATCACAGAGTTTATCACAGCTAACGATTATCCATATATGGGCAGCCATTTATGGCGCACCCACAGCCCTTTTGGTAATATCGGAAGCCCTTTTTACAACAGAAGATGTAATGCTCACTATGACTCAAGTCGCGAAGAAAATTCTGGTAACGTGCGCCCTGCCGTACGCCAACGGCTCCATCCACCTCGGCCACATGCTGGAGCACATCCAGGCTGATGTCTGGGTCCGTTACCAGCGAATGCGCGGCCACGAGGTCAACTTCATCTGCGCCGACGACGCCCACGGCACGCCGATCATGCTCAAAGCGCAGCAGCTCGGTATCACTCCGGAGCAGATGATTGGCGAAATGAGTCAGGAGCATCAGACCGATTTTGCCGGCTTCGACATCAGCTATGATAACTATCACTCGACGCACAGCGACGAGAACCGCGAGCTGTCGGAGCTTATCTACACCCGTCTGAAAGAGAACGGTTTTATTAAAAACCGCACCATCTCTCAGCTCTACGATCCGGAAAAAGGCATGTTCCTGCCGGACCGTTTTGTGAAAGGCACCTGTCCGAAGTGCAAATCTCCGGACCAGTATGGCGATAACTGCGAAGTGTGCGGCGCGACCTACAGCCCCACCGAACTTATCGACCCGAAATCGGTGGTCTCCGGCGCCACGCCGGTGATGCGTGACTCCGAGCACTTCTTCTTCGACCTGCCGTCGTTCAGCGAAATGCTGCAGGCGTGGACCCGCAGCGGCGCGCTGCAGGAGCAGGTAGCGAACAAGATGCAGGAGTGGTTCGAATCCGGCCTGCAGCAGTGGGACATCTCCCGCGATGCGCCGTACTTCGGCTTCGAAATTCCCAACGCGCCGGGCAAATATTTCTACGTCTGGCTGGACGCGCCGATCGGCTACATGGGCTCCTTTAAGAACCTGTGCGACAAGCGCGGCGACACCACCAGCTTCGACGAATACTGGAAGAAAGACTCCACGGCCGAGCTGTATCACTTTATCGGCAAGGACATTGTCTACTTCCACAGCCTGTTCTGGCCGGCGATGCTGGAAGGCAGCAACTTCCGTAAACCGACCAACCTGTTCGTGCACGGCTACGTGACGGTTAACGGCGCGAAGATGTCCAAGTCGCGTGGGACCTTCATTAAGGCCAGCACCTGGCTGAACCATTTCGATGCCGATAGCCTGCGCTACTACTACACCGCCAAGCTCTCTTCGCGCATCGATGACATCGACCTGAACCTGGAAGACTTTATCCAGCGCGTTAACGCCGACATCGTCAACAAGGTGGTTAACCTCGCCTCGCGCAACGCCGGCTTTATCAGCAAGCGTTTCGACGGCGTGCTGGCCGCTGAACTGGCCGACCCGGCGCTGTACAAAACCTTCACCGACGCGGCAGAAAGCATCGGCGAAGCATGGGACAGCCGCGAGTTCGGTAAGGCAATCCGCGAAATCATGGCCCTCGCCGACGTGGCTAACCGCTACGTCGACGAGCAGGCGCCATGGGTGGTGGCGAAACAGGAAGGCCGTGACGCCGACCTGCAGGCCATCTGCACCATGGGCCTGAACATGTTCCGCGTGCTGATGACCTGGCTGAAGCCGGTGCTGCCGCAGCTGGCGGCGCGTGCGGAAGCATTCCTCAACAGCGAACTGAGCTGGGATGCCATTCAGCAGCCGCTGCTGGCGCATAAGGTAAATCCGTTTAAAGCGCTGTATAACCGCATCGAGCTGAAACAGGTGGAAGCGCTGGTGGAAGCGTCTAAAGAAGAGGTGAAAGCCACTGCGGCACCGGTCACCGGTCCGCTGGCGGACGATCCGATTCAGGAGACCATCACTTTTGACGATTTCGCTAAAGTTGACCTGCGCGTGGCGCTGATTGAAAACGCGGAATTCGTCGAGGGCTCCGACAAGCTGCTGCGCCTGACGCTGGATCTTGGCGGCGAGAAACGTAACGTCTTCTCCGGCATCCGTTCCGCTTACCCGGATCCGCAGCCGCTGATTGGTCGCCTGACGGTGATGGTCGCCAACCTGGCGCCGCGCAAAATGCGCTTCGGCATCTCCGAGGGCATGGTGATGGCCGCCGGCCCTGGCGGGAAGGATATCTTCCTGTTAAGCCCTGACGACGGCGCGAAGCCGGGTCAGCAGGTGAAATAACAAAAAAGCCGGAGAGTATCTCCGGCTTTTTTTTGCCCGGCGGCGCTACGTTTGCACGGGCCTACGGGTTTTGTCGGCCGGGTAAGGCGAAGCCGCCACCCGGCTAAACATCACGCCTTCGGGTGATGCACCCGGTGGGTCAACCCGCGCAGGAAGTTGCGCATAAACTGATCCCCGCACTCGCGGTAGTTTTTATGCTCCGGGGCGCGCATCATGGCGGTGATTTCCGGCACCGACACGCGATATTTCTGCTCGCTCATGATCGCCTGGATATCGTCTGTTTTCAGCGAGAAGGCGATCCGCAGCTTTTTCAGCACCGTGTTGTTATTCACCCGACGCTCCAGCGCCAGCTCCGGCGCCGAATCATCTTTGCCGCGCTTGTCATAGATAAGGCCATTGAGGAAACCCGACAGGATAATATCCGGGCAGCGGACAAAACCCTCTTCATCCTCTTTCGTCATCCAGGTATCGAAGCTGGCGGCGGTGGATTCCATATCGGCAAGCGCAAGAATGCGCACCATATCGTTATTATTGGCTTTCAGGGTGTAGCGCAGGCTACGAAGAATATCATTACTGAGCATGAGTGCCTTTTACTGTCGATGTTGCAATGGGGCGCAGTGTAGCAGTTTTACAGGCCAATCGCTTCTTTCAGGCTTTTTAAATAGCGCCGGCTCACCGGCACCGTTTGCCCGGCGCGCATCAGCAGCTCCGCCTGGCCGTTCTCTTCCAGGCGAATCTCCTTCAGGTGCGCCATATTCACCAGATACTGGCGATGGCAGCGCAGCAGCGGCGTGCGGCTCTCGAGGGTGCGCAGGGTCAGCTCGGTAAAGCCCTCTTTTCCTTCGCGATCGGTCACGTAGATGCCGCTCATCCGGCTGCTGACGAAGGCCACATCCTCCATCTGCAGCAGCCAGATACGGCTGTGGCCGGTACAGGGAATGTATTTCAGCGTCTGCCGGGCATCATCCAGCAGCGACACGTCCTGCAGGCTGCGCTCCTGACGCAGGCGAGCCAGGGTTTTCTCCAGCCGCGCGGCCTCAATCGGCTTGAGCAGATAGTCAAAAGCGTGCTCCTCAAAGGCTTTCACCGCGTATTCATCAAAGGCGGTGAGAAACACGATATAGGGGCGATGCTCGGGGTCGAGCATCCCGACCATCTCCAGGCCGCTGATGCGCGGCATCTGAATGTCGAGAAACAGCACGTCAGGGCGCAGCTTATGTACTGCGCCAATCGCCTCCACCGCATTGCCGCACTCGCCGACGATCTCGATATCGCGCTGAGTCTCCAGCAAAATACGCAGGTTTTCCCGCGCCAGCGGCTCATCATCGACGATCAATACTCTCAGCATGCATTCTCCTCCAGGGGCAAACGTAGGGTGACACGGGTAAAGCGCTCCGGTTCACAGGTGACGCTGATGCCGCAGTCGGCGCCAAAACGCGCCCGCAGACGCCTGTCCACCAGATTCATCCCCAGCCCGCTGGCCTGGGGGTTGGCCCGGTACAGTCCGGCGTTATCTTCGATATCCAGCTGCAGCCAGCGATCGTCCTGGCTGGCGCGAATGGTAATTTCGCCGACGCCAAGATGTTGCGATGTGCCATGCTTAATCGCGTTCTCCACGATCGGCTGCAGGGTGAAAGCGGGCAGCTGGTGATGCGCCAGCCCCTCGGGCACCGCCATCTGGATCTGCAGGTTAGCCTGGAAGCGAGCCTTCTCAATCTGCAAATAGGCGTTAACATGCTCGATCTCATCGGCAAGCGTGACAATTTCCGTCGGCCGTTTCAGGTTCTTGCGAAAGAAGGTCGACAGATACTGCACCAGCTGGCCGGCCTGATCGCTGTCGCGACGGATCACCGCCTTCAGCGTGTTAAGCGCGTTAAACAGGAAGTGCGGGTTGACCTGAGCGTGCAGGAGCTTGATTTCAGATTGCGTCAGCAGCGCCTTCTGCCGCTCGTACTGTCCGGCGAGGATCTGCGCCGACAACAGCTGGGCAATCCCCTCCCCGAGGGTGCGGTTGATCGAACTGAACAGGCGGTTTTTGGCCTCATACAGTTTAATGGTGCCTATCACCCGCTGGTTCTCACCGCGCAGGGGGATCACCAGCGTCGACCCCAGCTTACAGTGCGGATGAATCGAGCAGCGGTAAGGCACCTCGTTGCCGTCGGCGTAGACCACCTCCCCGGTCTCAATCGCCCGTTGCGTATACGAGGAGGAGATAGGCTTGCCCGGCAGATGGTGATCGTCGCCGATGCCGGTAAACGCCAGCAGCTTGTCGCGATCGGTGATCGCCACCGCGCCGATATCCAGCTCCTGGATCAGCACCTGGGCCACCTTCATGCTGTTCTCTTCGTTGAATCCCTGACGCAGGATCCCCTCGGTCGACGCCGCCACCTTCAGCGCCGTGGCGGAAAAGGCGGAGGTGTATTTCTCGAACATCGCCCGTTTATCCAGCAGAATGCGCATAAACAGCGCCGCACCGACGGTATTGGTGACCATCATCGGCGCGGCGATGCTCTGCACCAGATGCAGGGCGTCCTGGAACGGGCGGGCAATCAGCAGAATGATCATCATCTGCACCAGCTCGGCCACGAAGGTGATCGCCCCGGCGGTCAACGGGCTAAAGACTTTGTCCGGCCGACCGCGTTTGACCAGCACGCTGTGCACCAGACCGCCCAGCAGCCCCTCAACGATGGTGGAGACCATGCAGCTTAAGGCGGTCATTCCGCCCAGCGAGTAGCGGTGCAGGCCGCCGGTCAGCCCCACCAGCCCGCCGACCACCGGACCGCCGAGCAGGCCGCCCATCACGGCGCCGATGGCGCGGGTGTTGGCGATGGAGTCTTCGATATGCAGACCGAAATAGGTCCCCATAATGCAGAAAATGGAGAAGGTGACGTAGCACAGCAGCTTGTGCGGCAGGCGAACGGTGACTTGCATCAGAGGGATAAACAGTCGGGTTTTGCTCATCAACCACGCGATGACCAAAAATACGCACATCTGCTGAAGCAGCAGCAACACCAGATCAAACTCGTACATACCCGCAAACCACACATTACTGAAAGCGCGTACCATACCCTGACTGGCGAAAACTTTCTTTGAAGCCCTGCATAAAAATGAAAAATGACGGACAGGATCACACTTTTTTCCGGCGCGTTGCTCAGTAAACGCGGCAAAAACCCCGGCGCGGCGCGCTAAACCGCAATTAATGTTTCATTAACACCTGTGCTTCACCGTATAATCCCCCTGTTAACATCAGGAGCCTATTATGAAGCCAGCGAAAATCGCGGTCGTCACCCTCTTCTTACTTATGGCCATCGGCGGGATCAGCGGCGTGATGCTGGCCGGCTATTCCTTTATTGTGCGTGGCGGTGTCGGCTGATCCAGCGGGTCAGACGCTCAAACGCGCGGTCGACGATAATCGCCGCCAGCGCCACCAGCAGCGCCCCCTGTACAATATAGGCGGTATTAAAGCCGCTCAGGCCGATGATGATCGGCGTCCCGAGCGTACTGGCCCCCACCGTCGAGGCAATGGTCGCGGTACCAATATTGACGATGACCGAGGTGCGGATCCCCGCCAGTATCACCGGGGCCGCCAGCGGTAGTTCCACCTTATACAGACGCTGCCAGCCGGTCATTCCCATCCCTTCGGCTACCCCTGACACCCCCGACGGTATCGACCCCATCCCGGCCAGCGTTCCCTGCAGCACCGGCAGTATGCCATACAGCGCGAGGGCGATGAGCGCGGGCAGCCAGCCAAATCCCAGCACCGGCACCGCCATCGCCAGCACCGCCACCGGCGGAAAGGTCTGCCCGATAGCGGCGATCGTCTCCACCAGCGGGCGAAACGCGCTGCCGGCGGGCCGGGTGACCGCCACCCCGGCCCCCAGCCCCACAGCCGTTGCCGCGAGACTGGACGCCACCACCAGCCAACCGTGATCGAGGGTTAGCGCCCAGAAGCTCTCCTGCAGATAGACCGGCCGCGGCAGTTCCGGAAACAGCCGGCTAAACAGCGGCGCGCTGTAGGGCAGCCCTACCAGCAGGCCGATAAACAGCGCGATAAGCCACCACAGCGGCTCACGAAGCGCCTTCATGGCTCATCTCCTGGCGCAGCAGATCGGCAAAATGCAGCGTGCCGCAGGGCCTGCCGTCGGCATCGACCACCGGCAGCGCCTCGCAGCGCCGGGCGACAAACTGCGACAGCGCTTCCCGCAGGGTCATGGTGACGGTCAGCCCCTCACCCGCCAGCCATTCGCCGGGACGCAAATAGTCCCCCACCTCGCGCAGCGACAGCAGGCGCACGCCCAGCTCGCTGCGGCCAAAAAAGATCTGCACAAAACTATTTTTCGGCCGCAGGAGCATCTCCAGCGGCGCCCCCTGCTGGACCACCTCGCCCCCGTCCATCAGTACCAGGTGGTCCGCCAGACGCAGCGCTTCGTCAATATCATGGGTCACCAGCACAATCGTCCGCCCCAGCAGGCGGTGGATGCGCAGCATCTCCTGCTGCAGCGCCTCGCGGGTCACCGGGTCGAGGGCGCCGAAGGGCTCATCCATCAACAGCACCTCCGGATCTGCCGCCAGCGCCCGCGCCACCCCCACCCGCTGCTGCTGGCCGCCGGAGAGCTGATGCGGGTAACGGTCGCGCAGCGTCGCCTCCAGCCCTAACAACGCCATCAGCTCGTCGACCCGGTCGGCGATCCTCGCTCGCGGCCATTTTTGCAGCTGCGGCACAGTGGCGATATTCTGCGCCACCGTCCAGTGCGGAAACAGGCCGATGGACTGGATGGCATAGCCCATCCGCCGCCGCAGGGTCAGGACCGGCTGCTGACGGATGTCCTCGCCGGCAAAACGAATAGTGCCCCGGTCCGGCTCCAGCAGGCGGTTGATCATCTTCAGCGTCGTCGACTTGCCCGAGCCGGAGGTCCCCACCAGCACCGAGAAAGCGCCTTCGCGCAGCTGCAGGGTCAGATCCTTCACCGCCGGATGGCCGGCAAACACTTTGCTGACCCCTTCAAACTCAATCATTGGCCTCTCCTTTTAGCCAGGCGCCCCACAGGGCGAACAGGGCATCCACCACCACCGCCAGGGCAATGGTCGGCACCACACCCAGCAGCACCAGATCCAGCGCACTGCTTAGCAGCCCCTGAAACACCAGCGCGCCAAAGCCGCCGGCGCCGATCAGCGCGGCCACCACCGCCATGCCGACGGTTTGCACGCTGACCACCCGCAGGCTGCGCAACAACACCGGCATCGCCAGGGGAAGCTGCACCTGACGAAAGCGCTGCCCGGCGCTCATGCCCATCGCCGTCGCGCTCTCCAGAGCATCCTGCGGCACCTGCTGCAGGCCGGTCACCACCCCGCGCACCAGCGGCAGCAGCGCATACAGCGTCAGGGCGATCAGGGCTGGCGCCACGCCGGTCCCGGAGACGCCCAGCTCGCCCAGCGCCGGGAAATAGCGCGCCAGGCCGGCAAGTGGCGCAATCAGCAGGCCGAAAAGCGCCACCGACGGGATAGTCTGGATCACATTGAGCACAGTGAAGGCCGGCGCCTGCCAGCGCGGACGTCGCCACAGCCATACCCCCAGCGGCAGGCCAATGAGCAGGCCCGGCAGCAGGGTGCCGAACAGCAGAAGCAAATGCTGGCGCAGGGCGTCGTCAAATACTTCCTGACGGTTGGCATACTCCTTCAGCAAAGAGAGCTGATCGAGCGCCCCGGTAGCAAGCAGGATGATAGGCAACAGCCAGACTTGCGCATTAAGCAGCCAGCGCCACAGCGGCCGGACGGTAAGATGACGGATGGCCTCGCTGGCCAGCAGCAGACAAAGCGCCAGCGACAGCCACAGACCGCTGCCGGGCGAGGTGCGCGCCAGCGGCGAGCCGTGCCGGGAGAGCTCAAGCGCCGCCTGTCCGCTACCCCAGATAAGCAGCGGGAAGAGCAGTTCGGCCAGCAGCAGGTGAAGAAGCGGCACGATCCTGCCTGGCAGCCAGCAAAGCAGCATCCCGGCAAGGGCTGCCGCCAGCTGAACGCCGGCGAGCCAGGGCATCACCTGCCACAGCCCACGCCCTTCGCCGGAGAGTAAGCGATTCGGCGCGTAAGTGATAAACGGCAGCGCCAGCGTAACCAGCAACAGACCTGTCAGCAGCAGGCCGACGCGGTGAGTACAGCGAATGGTCACCGGTGGCTTACTTCAGCAGGCCTTTCTGCTGCAGATAATCTGCCGCCACGCGCTTCGCATCCTGGCCTTCCACCGCAATACGGGCGTTCAGCTGCTGCAAGGTTTTTTCATCGAGGCTGGCAAAGACCGGCTTCAGCCAGTCGGCGATTTGCGGGTAGGCCTTGAGCACGGCCTCACGCACCACCGGCGTCGGGGCATAAATCGGCTGCACGCCCTGCGGGTCGCTCAGCGTCTGTAACCCCAGCGCCGCGACCGGGCCGTCAGTGCCGTAGGCCATCGCCGCGTTAACGCCCGAGGTCTGCTGCGCCGCTGCTTTGATGGTCACCGCCGTATCCCCCCCGGCCAGCGACAACAGCTGGTTCTGGTTGAGGTTGAAGCCATACGCTTTCTCAAACGCCGGCAGCGCGTCCGGGCGCTCAATAAACTCCGCCGAGGCCGCCAGCTTAAATTCACCGCCCTGCTTCAGGTAGCGACTGAGGTCGGCCAGCGAGGTCAGGTGATTTTTCTCCGCCAGGTCCTGGCGCACCGCGATGGTCCAGGTGTTGTTCGCTGGCGCCGGGGTGAGCCACACCAGTTGATGTTTCTCCTGGTCGAGACGCTTCACCTTCTCATAGCCCTGTTGGGCATGCTTCCACGCCGGGTCGTTTTCATCTTTAAAGAAGAAAGCGCCATTGCCGGTATATTCCGGGTAGATATCCAGCTCGCCGGCGACAATCGCCCCGCGCACCACCGGCGTAGTGCCGAGCTGGATTTTATTAATCGTTTTTACGCCGTGGCTTTCCAGCACCTGCTGGATCATATTGCCCAGCAGCGCGCCTTCGGTATCAATTTTCGAGCCGACCTTCACCGGCTCCGCCGCCTGCAGCGGCACACTTATCAGGGCGGCCAGCGCCAGCGCGCCGGACCATTTCATTGCCATCTTCATCCCGCTTCCCTCAGTTCTTTTGCGCTTCGCTTACAGAAGCTTAAGAGAAAAGCGTAGTCCATTTGCTGGCGATACGAAAAAGAAAAGGCCGATTAATCGGCCTTTAACGTGTTACGTTGAGCTTAAGGGCTATTCCTTACAACAGTTCAAACTCGCTCTGCTTCACGCGGGCGGAGTCCACGCCGATAAAGACATTGAATTTGCCCGGCTCAGCAACGTATTTCATCTGCTGGTTCCAGAACTTCAGCGCGTCGACGTCAATCGGGAAGCTGACGGTTTGCGTTTCGCCCGGCTTGAGGTTGACCTTTTTAAAGCCGCGCAGCATTTTCACCGGCCGGCTCATGGAGGCAGTGACGTCCTGCAGATACAGCTGAATGACCGTTGCCCCTTCGCGTTTACCGGTGTTGGTCACCTGCACGCTGGCGGTCACGCTGCCGTCGCGCGGCAGGGTGGCTGACGACATGGTGACATCGGAGACGCTAAAGGTGGTGTAGCTGAGGCCATAACCAAATGGATACAGCGGGCCGTTGGCTTCATCGAAGTAACGCGAGGTGTACTTGTTCGGCTTCTCCGGATTATACGGCCGGCCGGTATTCAGGTGGCTGTAGTAGGTTGGGATCTGCCCCACCGAGCGCGGGAAAGACATCGGCAGTTTGCCCGACGGATTGTAATCGCCAAACAGCACATCGGCGATGGCGTGGCCGCCTTCGGTGCCGGCAAACCAGGTCTCCAGCAGCGCATCGGCTTGCTGATCCTCTTTCACCAGCGCCAGCGGACGGCCGTTCATCAGCACCAGCACCAGCGGTTTGCCGGTGGCTTTGAGGGCGGCAATCAGATTGCGCTGGCTCTGCGGCAGGGTGATGTCGGTGCGGCTGGAGGCCTCATGCGCCATGCCCTGCGCTTCGCCCACCACGGCAACCACCACGTCGGATTGCTTCGCCGCCGCGACGGCTTCGTCGATCATTTCCTGCGGCGAGCGCGGGTCAACCTGCACTGCTTTCTCATACAGGTTAAGGAAATCGACAATGCCTTTATCGTCGGTAACGTTCGCCCCTTTGGCGTAAATCACTTTGCCGTTATCGCCCAGCGCTTCTTTAATGCCGGTCAGGACGGTCACCGACTGGTCGGCCACCCCGGCCGCGGACCAGCTGCCCATCATGTCGCGTTTGCTGTCCGCCAGCGTGCCAATCACCGCGATGGTGCCGGATTTTTTCAGCGGCAGCGTATCGAGACGGTTTTTCAGCAGTACCAGGCTTTCGCGGGCCACTTCGCGCGCCTCTTTGCGATGCAGGCGGCTTTCCGCGTTGGTGTCCTGCGGGTCAGAATCTTTTGGTCCCAGGTGGCTGTACGGATCGTTGAACAGCCCCATGTCATATTTCACGTTGAGCACATGACGGGTGGCGTCATCCAGCTCGGCCATGGTCACCTTGCCGGACTTCACCAGCCCCGGCAGGTACTTGCTGTAATACTCGTCACTCATGCTCATGTTGATGCCGGACTTGAGCGCCACGCGCACCGCGTCTTCCGGGTCGGAGGCCACGCCGTGCTTAATCAACTCTTTGATGGCGCCGTGGTCGGAAACCGTGATGCCTTTAAAGCCCCACTGGTCGCGCAGGACGTCTTTCAGCAGCCAGGAATCGGCAGTCGCCGGGGTGCCGTTCAGCGAGTTCAGGGCCACCATCACCGCGCCGCTGCCGGCATCAAGCCCGGCTTTATACGGCGGCATATAGTCGTTGAACAGGCGCTGCGGACTCATGTCGACCGTGTTGTACTCTTTCCCGCCCTCCACCGCGCCGTAGGCGGCGAAGTGCTTGACGCTGGTCATCACTGAATAGCGGTCCGCCGGACTCTTGCCCTGCATCGACTCCACCATCGCCTGGCCCATCATCGTGGTCAGATACGTGTCTTCCCCGAACCCTTCGGAAGCGCGTCCCCAGCGCGGGTCGCGGGAGACGTCGACCATCGGCGCCCAGGTCATGTTCAGGCCGTCATCGGCGGCTTCATAAGCTGACACGCGGCCCACGGTCTTCACCGCGTCAAGGTTAAACGACGAGGCCAGGCCGAGGCTTATCGGGAACACGGTGCGCTGGCCGTGCAGCACATCGTAGGCAAAGAACAATGGGATCTTCAGGCGGCTAAGCTGCATCACCTGATCCTGCATCGTGCGGATATCCGGACGGGTGACGGTGTTAAAAATCGCCCCCACCTGACCGTCTTTGATCATTTCACGGATCGCTTCTTTCGGGTTATCCGGGCCGACGCTTATCAGACGCAGCTGGCCGATTTTCTCGTCCACCGTCATTTTTTTCAGCAGGTCGGTGACAAAGGCATCCCGCGCCTGCGGGGTCAGAGGGTGGTTACCAAACAGTTCATCCGCCAGCGCGGGTTGCAGCGCCAGACTCACGGCGACGCCTACAGTGCAGAGCCATTTCATTGTTATCTCGCTTTTTCTCAGACGGGGACTCGGTAAAACATAATAAAAACCGCAGTTTGCCATATATATAAACAACGCGCCCGCAGAATGCTAAGGTTCTTCTCTGATTTTTGCGAAACATTCATGCATCAAATTGTCATACAAAGCGCTATGCTTATCCTCGATATTTCGCGCACCACCACAAGGAGTGGAACATGTCATCTGCACCCACTAATACCCATAAAACGTTTCTGGCGGATCTGGCGCGCCTGGTTGGCCCTTCGCATCTGCTGACCGACCCGGCAAAAACCCAACGCTACCGCAAAGGCTTCCGCTCCGGTCAGGGCGAGGCGCTGGCGGTTGTGTTTCCCGGCACCCTGCTGGAACTCTGGCGCGTGCTTAACGCCTGCGTAGACGCCGATAAAATTATTCTGATGCAGGCGGCCAACACCGGCCTGACCGAAGGTTCGACCCCCAACGGCAATGATTACGATCGCGAGATCGTGATTATCAGCACTCTGCGCCTGGATAAACTGCATCTGCTGGACAAAGGCGAGCAGGTGCTGGCCTGGCCTGGCACTACCCTCTATTCGCTGGAAAAAGCGCTCAAACCTCTGGGTCGCGAGCCGCACTCAGTGATCGGCTCGTCGTGCATCGGCGCATCGGTGATCGGCGGGATCTGCAACAACTCCGGCGGTTCGCTGGTGCAGCGCGGGCCCGCCTATACCGAGATGTCGCTGTTCGCGCAGATTGACGCCGACGGCAAGTTGAAGCTGGTCAACCATCTGGGCATTGATCTCGGCAGCACGCCGGAGCAGATCCTCAGCCGCCTCGACGACGAGCGCATCAGCGATAGCGATGTGCTGCACGACGGCCGCCACGCCCACGATCACGACTATGTGACCCGCGTGCGCGATGTCGATGCCGACACCCCGGCGCGCTACAACGCCGACCCGGACCGCCTGTTCGAATCCTCCGGCTGCGCCGGCAAGCTGGCGGTTTTCGCCGCGCGTCTGGATACCTTCCCGGCGGAAAAACGCCAGCAGGTGTTTTACATTGGCACCAACCAGCCGCAGGTATTGACCGAGATCCGCCGCCATATCCTCGCCGAGTTCCAGCATCTGCCGGTGGCGGGGGAATATATGCACCGCGATATTTACGATATCGCCGAGAAGTATGGCAAGGATACCTTCCTGATGATCGACAAGCTCGGCACCGACAAAATGCCGTTCTTCTTCACCATGAAGGGGCGCACCGACGCGATGCTGGATAAAGTCTCGCTGTTTAAGCCGCACTTTACCGACCGCTTTATGCAGAAGCTCGGCCACGTCTTCCCGGCGCACTTACCGGAGCGGATGAAAACCTGGCGTGATAAATATGAACACCATCTGCTGCTGAAGATGGCCGGGGATGGCATCGAAGAAGCGCAGCGCTGGCTGACGGAATACTTCCAGCAGGCCGAGGGAGATTTCTTCGCCTGTACGCCAGAAGAAGGCAGCAAGGCATTCCTGCACCGCTTTGCCGCCGCCGGCGCGGCCATCCGCTATCAGGCGGTACATGCTGATGAAGTCGAAGATATTCTGGCGCTGGATATCGCCCTGCGCCGCAACGATACCGAGTGGTTCGAACATCTGCCGCCGGAGATCGACAGCCAACTGGTGCATAAGCTCTACTATGGCCACTTTATGTGTCATGTTTTCCATCAGGATTACATCGTCAAGAAAGGGGTCGACGCCCACGCTCTGAAAGAGCAGATGCTGGAGTTACTGAAAGCGCGCGGCGCCCAGTACCCGGCGGAGCATAACGTGGGTCATCTGTATGAGGCGCCAGAGAGCCTGCAGCAGTTCTATCGCCAGAACGATCCGACCAACAGCATGAACCCGGGGATTGGTAAAACCAGTAAGCAGAAATACTGGGGTGAGCCGCAGAAGCCGTCTGCGCCACAATAATCGTAAAAACGGGACTGTCCCATTGAGGGGGACTCTCAAATCAGAGCGTCCCCTGCCCTAAAATCAGTATTGTTAGAAGTCCGTCTTAAGCCGTGATGCTCTATTTAGCTGGCGCTGCTGGCTATTTTATTCAGTCATCTTCTGACGGGCTTCTACCAGCAGAGAATAATCGCCACCGAGTTCTTTCGTCGAGTGGATAGCGCTCTGAAAAAGCGTGCCCAGAATGTTCCTGATCTCCTGCGGCCTGAACCTTTCTTTTGGCCCAGAGAGCGTGAGTGCGCCCTGTAAAATCCCCCCCACGCCAAAAACCGGCACAGAAACCGAAGCGGTTTCGGGATCGCGTTCACCATAAGATTCAGCCCACAAGTTTTGCCGTATTTCGGCAAAAATGGGGTCATCCGTGTAGGTAAACGCGCTCAGTATTTTCCCGGAGGCGCCGTATTTCGCAGAGAAGCGATCGCCTTCACGTATGGAAACACGAACCGCCCGTCGAGGTTCGACGCGATAAAGAATGACGCGCCAGTCATTATCCATGATGTAGAAAGAGGATGTTTCTCCGCTGAGAGTGGAAAGGTGCTCAAGATGTGGCAACAGCACATCCCTTAAGCGGAATGAAGCCTGATACAGCGATGAGAGCCTGAGCGGCTCTGGCCCGATGCAGTAACGACCATCGACGGATTTACGCACAAAGCCTGCTTTTTCAAGGGAGCTCAGCAGACGGAGAAGGGTACTTTTATAGAAACCGGTTCGCCGCGCTAATTCAGCTAGCGTCAGTTGAGAGGCGTCCTTGTCAAATACGGCAAGAATAGCAAACGCACGATCCACTGCTGCAGCGCCGCTTTCAGCTGCCGGTTTCTTTCCGGCCGGATTTTTTTCCGGCGCGCCGTCATCGTTTGTCATGCAGACCTCATAAATTGAAAAAGCCCGGTGAATCGAGGCGAATTGTCCATAACTTAATGAACAAAATAAGGAATTACAAGGACAGATAAGGAAGCATGGGGGGCCCGCCTGTGCGGGCTGATGATGATTAAGTCGCTGAGGAAATGATACCGCGTTGCTCCAGATGCGCTATCGCCTCTGATGAGTAACCCAGCGCTTCAAGAATGGATGCCGAATCATGGCCAACATCAGGCACGTTAATACGGGTTCCGAAACGCTGTCCGTCCATCTCAAAAGGCAGCATAGGGATACGGACCTCGGTCCCGTCTGGCAGCGTAACGCCGGTCATGCCACCGGACTCGTTAAGATGGACATCATCAAAAAGATCGTCCGGGCGACGAATGGGAGAAAATGGCAGGCCAAACTGTTCACATAGCGCCATAACATCATGCTTAGGCATCGACAGCAGGTGCGCTCTGATAACCGGCAAAATTCGCTCACGGGCCTGAACACGTTGATTATTCGTGGCAAGGCTTTCATCCACAGCGAAATCATGCATGCCAAAGGCTTCACAGAATACCTTCCACTGCGTATCGCTCACCACGCCAATGAACACCTGCTCATTTTCGCGGGTGGTAAATACGTCATAGACGGCCCAGGCAGACAGCCGGCTGGGCATCGGCGCGGCTGATTTTCCCGTTACGGCTTTCTGCATCATGTGCTGGGCGACCAGGAAGGCTGAGTTCTCATAGAGCCCCGTCTGCACAAACTGCCCCTGTCCGTTCTGGCCGCGCTGTAGCAGAGCAGCCAGCACTGTGATTGCGCTGAACATCCCGCCCATCACATCATTGACTGACGCGCCCGCCCGCAGCGGACGTCCCTCCGGCCCCGTCATATAGGCCAGTCCGGTCATCATCTGCACCACTTCATCCAGCGCCGTCCGGTTCTCATACGGACCCGGCAGAAAGCCTTTCATCGAGCTGTAGATGATGTCGGGCTTAATGGCTTTGACGGCCTCGTAGCCGAAACCTATTTTATCCATAGCGCCAGGGCGGAAATTTTCAGTGAACACATCGGCTGTAGCAATCAGCTTTTTAACCGCTTCCTGACCTTCTGCCGATTTAATATCGACAGCCAGACTTTTCTTGTTGCGATTATAGGTCATCCAGTAGCCAGCGCCCGACCCCGTCAGTCGTCGGGTATTGTCTCCCTGAGGGACCGGTTCAATTTTTATCACTTCTGCGCCAAGATCGGCCAGCAGCAGGCCACAGGTCGGCCCCATCACCATGTGGACAAATTCAATGACGCGGATGCCTTCCAGCGGCAGTTTTTTCTGATTCTGATCGGACATTATTTTCTCCCTGCATAGTGAAAATTTTTCCCAACTCCGGCATCGGGAATAAAACCGTAGAGCGGCTCTCCGGGTACTCCTCGTTTGAGCGTTTCACGCGCAGTGAGCAACCTGTCTATATCGACGCCGGTACGCAGCCCCATTGATTCGAGCAGATAGACGAGATCTTCTGTCACAATATTGCCCGATGCGCCGGGCGCGTATGGGCATCCACCTATCCCGCCGAGCGAGGCGTCAAAGGTCGTTACACCGGCCTCCAGAGCCGCAAGAACGTTCGCCAACCCCTGGCCTCGGGTATTGTGAAAATGAGCGCTGCCGGCCAGCTCACCGACTTCTGCTTTCAGCCTGCGGAACAGGCGCTGTACCTGAAGCGGCGTGCCGTAACCTACCGTGTCAGCCAGGCCAACCTCATCAACGCCCAGCTCAGCCATCATGCTGGCAATGCGAATAACGTTGTCGTCGTGAACGACGCCCTGAATAGTGCAGCCGAATACCGTCGAGAGACCTGCTTCGATCTCAACCCCGGGGTGGTTCTCATTGCGAAATGAGACGATTTTGGCCACCTCGGCAAAAATCTGGTCATGGGTTTTATTCACGTTTGCCAGCGAATGAGGTTCGCTGACTGACACCGGGATAGTGACTTTCTGTACTCCTGAGGCGAATGCGGCCTCTGCCCCACGCAGATTTGGTACCAGCGCAGTGACAAACAGATTCGGAAGCGTACGCGCATACTTTACGATCTCACCCGTATCGGCCATCTGGGGCAGCAGCTTCTGTGAAACAAAAGAACCCACCTCAATTTCCCTCAATCCCGCTGAGGCTAAATCACTGACCCACTGCTTTTTCAGCGCTGTCGGCATGACGGCAGAAACGCTCTGCAGCCCGTCTCGCGGCCCCACTTCACTGATAAGAATGTCGATATTGCTCTGGCTCATTGGCTCTGCTCCGATATAGTCAGATGAACTCTCACCACACTCAATCGTTCTCTCTGACGAAACGATGTTCTGTTATAATCTTGTTGTAATTTGTACAAGAGTCAATCAGCGTTTAACGCCTCGATTTATTACTGAGGTCTAAATCACATTCGTTGCTGTGCGCGGGGATCATTTCTGAGCGGTTAACCACTGGATGCATTATTTTTTATCGGGAGCGGATACTCATGCGCAAATTTTCGGTAAAAGCGGACTAAAAAAGCTTTATTTTCAGAATAATGCCTGAAAATTTTGTCGAAGGCGGTAATGTTGACTGGGCGCGATAACGTTTTCATTGCCTCTGGCGGCAGGGTGTTTTCTCACGGCAGAAAATCTGAGCGTAGCGATCAAGTCATGATCGCTATTCAAGCAAAACTTCGATCCAGCTCAATAATTTTACATCTCATTCACATCCTTTCTTGACGTCCTCCTCTGTACACCGCAAGAGTTAACATCAAAATAACAAAACAACATTCTGCCTGACAGAATAATATCAATAACCAAGAAGGTGCAATGATGACAATACTAAGCTACCTCATGATCGGCGTGTTCATGTTTCTGATCATGACTCGCAGACTGTCAGCCCTGCTCGCGTTAATCCTCGTGCCGCTGTTTTTTGCCCTCGTGGCCGGCTTCCACGCTGAGCTGGGCAAAATGATGATGGACGGCGTTAAGCTACTTGCCCCGACGGGTGTCATGTTGACCTTTGCCATCCTCTATTTCTGTGTCATGACCGACGCCGGGATGTTCGACCCTTTTATCCGTCTCATTGTTCGTATCGTAAAAGGCGATCCGCTTAAGGTTTTGGTAGGCACGGCGATTCTGGGTATTAGCGTAGCGCTGGACGGCGATGGTGCCACGACTTACCTGATCTGTACCGCCGCTCTGCTTCCGCTGTATCGCCGGCTGGGAATAAAGCTTCAGTACATGGCAACCGTGCTGCTGCTTTCGATCGGCGTGATGAACATGCTTCCCTGGGGGGGACCCACGGCGCGCGCCGCCAGCGCCATGAAAGTCGACGTCGGCGAACTCTTTATGCTGCTCCTGCCCGTTATGCTCTGCGGTCTTGCCTGGGTGGTACTGGTTGCTGTTTTTTTTGGCCTGCGCGAACGGCGCCGGCTTGGCGTCATCGACATTGATCTCAGTGAAGATACCGGGAAGCGTACTTCAGTCACCAGTTACCGTTATCTCTTCAACTCCGCTCTGACCACTGCTTTGTTAGTGATGTTAGTTCTGGGCATTCTGCCTATGGCGACACTTTTCATGATCGCCTTTGCGCTGGCGATGCTGGTGAACTTCCCCAACCTGAAACGCCAGAAGGAGATCCTTGCCAAACATGCAGAGAACGTGCTTGCCATTGTTGCTCTTATTTTTGCAGCAGGGATTTTTACCGGCATTTTGTCAGGTACAGGTATGGTGGATGCCATGTCCAACAGTCTCGTAGAGTCACTACCTGCCTCAGCAGGCCCCTGGCTCGGCGTTATCACCGCGCTTATCAGTATGCCGTTTACCTTCTTCATGACAAACGATGCCTTCTACTTTGGCGTTTTGCCTATTCTTGCCCAGACCGCAGCCAGTTATGGGATTTCACCGATGCAGATGGCCGTTGCTTCGCTGATTGGACAACCCGTTCATCTACTCAGCCCACTCGTTGCGTCAACGTACCTTCTTGTCGGCATTCTCGATCTTGATTACGGGTTGAATCAGCGCGCAAGCCTGAAGTGGGCAGCAGGAACCGTTATGTGCATGCTGGCAGGCGCGATCGTGCTCGGCACTTTGCCGTTACACAGCTGACCGGTTGTCGTTGGTCGATACATTGCCTGGGTTAATCTTGTCAACTTTTTGGGGTCAGAACAAAACCAGGACTATTCAGCCTTGGCGCTTCTGTATTACGCTGCACGCCGGAGAATGTCTCTCCGGCAGATTCAGGAGCGCCGCCATGCCCGCAGAGGCCCCGTTACTCGACAGTGATTTAGAAATTCGTGAAGCGCTGCCCGACGATGCGCACGCCATCGCCGCGCTGTATGTCTGGCACGTGCTCAATGGCCGCGCTTCCTTTGAAGAGATCCCCCCTACCGTTGACGAAATGCGTAAACGGATCAAAACCGTCCGCGATAACGGGCTGCCCTGGCTGGTGGCGCTATGGCGCGGCGCCATCGTCGGCTACTGCTACGCCACCTTCTATCGGCCCCGTCCGGCCTACCGCTACACGCTTGAGGAATCGATCTACGTTGAATCGGGAATGGGCGGGCGCGGTATCGGCAGCGCGCTGCTGTCGCGGCTGATCGCCGAATGTGAGAAAGGCCCGTGGCGGCAGATGCTGGCGATCATCGGTGATGGCCATAACAATGCCGGTTCGCTGGCGATCCATAAAAAGTTTGGTTTTACCGTGGCGGGTCAACTGCGCAGCGTGGGCTACAAGATGGGCGACTGGCGGGATACGTTGATTATGCAGCGCGCGCTGGGTGACGGCGACTGGACGCTGCCGGAGTGATATCTGGCGTCAAATCCCCGGCTCGCGGCGTAACCGCCTTAGCCGGGCTACCGTTCAGCGCGGTTCCGTAGAGGCGTCAGCCGCCATCCGGCACAAACGCGGCACGGTGCCGGATATATTGCCCGGCGGCGCTGCGCTTGCCGGGCCTACGAAGAAGATGAACCAGGCGCCAAATAACGTAGGCCGGATAAGGCGCGAGCCGCCATCCGGCACAAACACGGCACGGTGCCGGATATATTGCCCGGCGGCGCTGCGCTTGCCGGGCCTACGAAGAAGATGAACCAGGCACCAAATAACGTAGGCCGGATAAGGCGCGAGCCGCCATCCGGCACAAACGTGGCACGGTTCCGGGTATATTGCCCGGCGGCGCTACGCTTGCCGGGCCTACAAAGGGGGCGAACCAGGCACCAAATAACGTAGGCCGGATAAGGCGCGAGCCGCCATCCGGCACAAACGCGGCACGATGCCGGGTGTATTGCCCGGCGGCGCTGCGCTTGCCGGGCCTACAAGCCCTGATAACCATTTGATGTATAAATACATCTGTAGCCCGGATAAGGCGCAATGCGCCGTCATCCGGGGGACAGGCAGATTAATCGTTCTGCGCGGTCTGCGCGCCGCCTTTCAGCATCGCCTCTGCCATCTGCGCTTCGCGCTGCTTTTTATAGCTCAGCGCCGAGGCGGGTACCGGCATCACCTTCCCGGTCTCGATCCAGGTCCGCAAGCGGCTGGCGTCGGCGAAGTGGGTGTATTTCCCGAAGGCATCCATCACCACCAGCGCCACCGGGCGTTGGTTAATCACCGTACGCATAATCAGACAGTGGCCGGCAGCATTGGTGAAGCCGGTTTTGGTCAGCTGAATGTTCCAGTTATCGCGATACACCAGATGGTTGGTGTTGCGGAACGGCAGGCTGTAGGCCGGATGGGCGAAGGTGGCAGTCTCTTCTTTGGTGGTGCTCAGTTGGCCGATCAGCGGATACTGCTCGCTGGCGATCAGCAGTTTGGACAGATCGCGGGCGGTAGAGACGTTATGTACCGACAGGCCTGTCGGCTCCACGTAGCGGGTATGGGTCATGCCCAGCGCCTGCGCTTTGGCGTTCATGGCGCGAATAAAGGCGTCGTAGCCGCCCGGGTAATGATGCGCCAGGCTGGCGGCCGCGCGGTTTTCCGAAGACATCAGCGCCAGCAGCAGCATTGTGCGGCGGCTGATTTGACTGTTGAGCCGCACGCGGGAGTAAATCCCCTTCATTTCCGGCGTCTGGCTGATATCCACCGTCAGCATCTCATCCATCGGCAGATGGGCATCGAGCACCACCATGGCGGTCATCACTTTGGTGATCGACGCCATCGGGCGCACCAGATCCGGCTGGCTGGCATAGATGATTTTTTTGCTCGCCAGATCGACGATTATGGCACTGCCGGAGGCGATATCCGGCTGCGAGGCGGCAACCGCCGCGGAGGTTTTTGCTAACGCCTGGGGCGCAAAAGGCACAGCCAGTAGCAAGGTCAGGCTGAGCAAAGAGACTCGAAATTTCGGCATCATGGGCATTCTGAAAAGTATTTTTGCACGTTATGGAACGTACGCCGCGAGGTTAAGTGGGCAACATCGCTGGCAAACGCCATCATACCGCGCCGTAAGGCCCTGTGCCTAATAAGAATCGTGAAGAAATGCTGCATTGCCGACACAAAATACATATTTGCCGGCAATGCATAATAACCCGAGACGTCCGATCAGAAGAGTCGGTAGCCATACCCCCACAGTACCACAGTGATCGCCAGCAACACTTCCAGCACCAGTACCCCGATGGCCAGCGTCGAACTGGCGAAGCTTAACCCCTCTTCCCGGTTAATGCTCAGGAAGGTCGGGATGCCCAGGTAGAGCAGATAGCCGGTGTAAAACAGCGCGATGGTACCGATAAGCGCACACAGCCAGACCAGCGGATAGAGCGCCACAATCCCGCTCAGGAACAGCGGCGTGGCCACATAGCCGGCAAACACCATGCAGCGTTTCAGCGAAGGCTGCTGCGGATACTGCCTGGCCATCCACCAGATAACCCGTCCCATGATCGCCACCCCGGCCAGCATCACGGCGTAAAACAGTACCGCCAGCGCCAGACCGGTCAACATCGACAGTTTAATAACGGTGCCGTCGCCGAAGTTCCAGCCCAGCTGCGTAGTGCCGATAAAGGCGCACACCACCGGAACCGCCGCCATCAGCAGCACATGGTGCGTATAGTGATGAGAAATGGTTTCATTCTCGCTCTTTATCACGCTCATCTCCCGGTTGGGATGAGCGAAGAGCCCCCAGACATGGTTCATAGCGTCCCCCTTGTCACGGCTTCGTACTGCACTGATCCAAGTATAATTCACCCTACAGATTATTTTGTGTACAGCGCAAAAAATCTGCGTCACCGCGTTTTGGTCAGCAGGGTGTATGATTAACAGGTGATGAGGTAAGGAGATAAGCTTTTTATGGATATTAATCACCTGATTTCCCAGTATGGCTACGCGGCGCTGATCGTCGGCAGCATAGCGGAAGGTGAGACCATTACCCTGTTGGGCGGCGTCGCAGCGCATCAGGGGTTACTGAAGTTTCCCCTGGTGGTGATCACCGTCGCTCTCGGCGGAATGATTGGCGATCAGCTGCTCTATCTGCTCGGCCGCCGCTTCGGCGGGCGCATTCTGCGCCGTTTCGCCAGCCAGAAGGCGCGAATACGTAAAGCGCAGCGCATGATCCAGCACCGGCCGTGGCTGTTTGTCATCGGCACCCGCTTTATGTACGGCTTCCGGGTTATCGGCCCCCTGCTGATCGGCGCCAGCCGCCTGTCGCCACGGGTTTTCCTGCCGCTCAATGTCCTCGGGGCGCTGGTATGGGCGCTGCTGTTTACCACCATTGGCTATCTCGGTGGCGAAGTGATCGGCCCGTGGCTGCATCATCTGGACGCGCATCTGAAACACTGGATCTGGCTGATCCTCGCGGTGGGACTGGTGGTCGCCGCCCACTGGTGGCTCAGGCGGCGAGAAAGAAAGAAGAAAGACTAAGCGGCGCACCCGCAGGCGCGCCGTTGCGCCGGTTATTTCACGCTCTGGTGATAGCCGCCGCCGAGAGCAGAAGTCAGCTGAATGCTGGCGTCAATCCACTGGCCGTGCAGGCGCAATGCGGTAATGCGCTCCTGCAGCGCCGGGAGCTTCGCCATACTGACTCTGGAGCCGGGTAAGATCCCCGCCGCCATTCGGGCCTGCGCCAGGTTCACCACCCGCTGGGCGTCTTTTTCAACCTGCTGCTGCTGCTGGCTTTTGGCCATCAGCGTCTCGACCTGGCTGGCGGTTTTCGCCACCTGGTTGACGGCATCCACCACCGCTTTGTTGTACTGCGCTATCGACAGGCTGTTCTGCGCGCTGGCGATATCCAGATTGGCATTGAGGCGGCCGCTGTCAAAGATCGGCAGCGTCAGCCCGGCGGTGACGCCCATCTGCTGCGCCGAGTGACGGAAAAGATCGCTTAAGTGCAGGGCATCCTGCTGCAGGAACGCCATCAGATTGATGTCCGGATAAAACGCCGCTTTCGCCGCGTCCACTTCGCTCAGCGACGCCTCAATGTACCAGTGAGCGACCTGCAGATCCGGGCGGCGCGCCAGTAGCTCATAGCCGAGGGTGTCAGGCAGCTGCGCGCTGACGGTCGGCAGACTGACCGGTTTGAGGTTCAGCGACTGACTCTGGCTGTTGGTCAGGGCCATCAGACGCGCTTCAATCTCTTTCATTGTACCCGCGACGTCCGCCAGCTGCTGGTCGGTTTTGCTGACGTTAATATCATTCTCCGCCCCTTCGGCGGAGTTGGTGATCCCGCGCTGCAACAGCGCCTTGTCGACCGTCACGATATTATTTTGCTCACTCTTCACCTGCTGCAGCACGGCTTTAATCGCCGCTTCCGTCTGCCACTGCCAGTACAGACGCGCCACGCTGCCGGAGAGCAGCTCGCGGGTCTGGGCCTGCTCTGCCACCTGAGCTTTCAGCTCGCCGATACGGGCTTTTACCAGTGCGCGGTTTTTGCCCCACAGGTCCAGATCCCAGCCGGCGGTCAGGCCGAAGGTGCCGTTGGTGTACCACGGGCCGGTGTTGCCGTCGGTGTCGGTGGCGAACGGCCCCATCAGGCCTTCAGCGGACATTTTCTGCCGTTCGATATCGGCGGAGAAATCCATCTCCGGGCCAAGATTCGCCTGCGACATTCGCGCCTGCGCTTCGGCAAGCCTGATGCGCTGTTCGGCAATTTGCATATCCGGCGCATTAGCGAGTGCGCGCTGAATCAGATTATCCAGTTGGGCATCGTGGTAGTCTTTCCACCAGTCGGTCTGCGGCCAGCCATTTTTCACGGCAGCAGGGAGATCCATGGAAACATGGGACGCCGGAATTTGCTGCTGCGGCGGATGAGCAATCTCATGTGATGGCGCGCAGCCAGCCAGCGCGATGGCCAGGGGCAATGCCGCCAGCACGCTTTTATTTAATATCAATTTCATTAGACAGGTCAGATAACTTAATCAGGTTGGTTATCATAAGTTAATTGAATTAAACGCGTTTAGTAAAGCGTGTGACTAAATTATTAGTTAGCTAAAAATAAACAACCTTATCAATTCAAGGGATGAATATGAGCCAGAATATTTATGACGATCCGCACTTCTTTGCCGGCTATGCGACCCTCGATCGCTCGGTGAAGGGGTTGGATGGCGCACCGGAGTGGCCTTCCCTGCAGGCGATGCTGCCGCCGATAACCGGTTTGCGGGTGGTGGATCTCGGCTGCGGCTACGGCTGGTTTTGCCGCTGGGCGCAGCAGCAGGGAGCCAGCCAGATAACCGGTTTCGATATCTCCCAGCGGATGCTGGCGCAGGCGCGGGAAATGACCCGCGGGGATGAGATTGACTACCGCTGCGCCGATCTGCAAACCCTGACGCTGCCCGCCAACAGCTGCGATCTGGTCTACAGTTCGCTGGCGCTGCATTACTTACCGGACATCGCCCCGCTCTTCGCCACGCTGCATCAGGCGCTGGTCCCGGGCGGCATCCTGGTCTTTTCCGCCGAACACCCCATCTATACCGCGCCGCTGCAACAGGCATGGCAGGTGAATGAGCAGGGGAAAAAAAGCTGGCCGGTCAGTCACTATCAGCAGGAGGGCGAGCGGGTCAGCAACTGGTTTGCGGAGGGCGTCATTAAACAGCACCGCAAACTCTCAAGCTGGATAAACGCGCTTATCGCCGCGGGTTTTGTGCTGGAGCAGCTGGATGAGTGGGGGCCGAGCGCCGAACAGATTGCCCAACAGCCCGCCCTGGATGAAGAGAAAGAGCGTCCGATGATCTTTTTACTGCGCGCGCGTAAACCGGGCTAATCCCCCGCCCGGCGATGGCCGGGCGGGCATCCTTTACGCTTTCAGGCTGGCGCCACGGCTGGCAATCACCTCTTTATACCAGTTAAAACTCTTCTTCTTACTGCGCGCCAGGGTGCCGGTACCGTCATCATGGCGGTCGACATAGATAAAGCCGTAGCGCTTCGACAGCTCCGCCTTCGAGGCGCTCACCAGATCAATCGGCCCCCAGCTGGTAAAGCCCATCAGCTCAACGCCATCGTCAATGGCTTCCCGCGCCTGCACCAGATGGTCGTTCAGGTAACTGATGCGGTAGTCATCGTTAATGCTGCCATCGGCTTCCACCTTATCTTTGGCGCCCAGACCGTTTTCCACGATAAACAGCGGCTTCTGATAGCGATCCCACAGCACGTTCAACAGCGTGCGCAGACCCAACGGGTCTATCTGCCAGCCCCACTCCGAGCTCGCCAGGTGCGGGTTCGGCACCATACTGAGAATATTGCCGCGCGCCTGCTGGTTCAGCGCCTCGTCGGCGGTGACGCAGCCGGTCATGTAGTAGCTAAAGGAGATAAAGTCGACAGTGGTTTTCAGCGCCTCGCGATCGGCATCGGTGATGGTGAGCGTGATGCCGTTGTCGCGGAAAAAGCGCAGCATATAGCCCGGGTACGCGCCGCGCGCCTGCACGTCGCCGAAGAACTGCCAGCTGCGGTTCTCCTGCAGCGTCTCAAACACATCTTCCGGTTTGCAGCTCAGGGGATACATCAGCCCGCCGAGCAGCATATTGCCGATTTTGCCCTCAGGCACCAGCTCGTGACAGGCTTTAACCGCCAGGGCGCTGGCCACCAGCTGGTGGTGAATCGCCTGATACACCTCGCCTTTGCTGCTGCCAGCCGGCAGGCCGACGCCGGTCATCGGGGCATGCAGCGACATATTGATTTCGTTAAAGGTCAGCCACAGTTTGACCTTATTTTTATAGCGGCTAAACACCGTGCGGGCGTAGCGCTCAAAGAAGCCAATCACCTCCCGGCTGCCCCAGCCGCCGTAGTTTTTCACCAGCGCCCACGGCATTTCATAATGCGACAGCGTCACCAGCGGGGTGATGTTGTGCTTCGCCATCTCGTCGAACAGCTTGTCGTAGAACGCGAGGCCGGCGTCGTTGGGCTCGGCGTCATCGCCGTTGGGGTAGATGCGGGTCCAGGCGATGGACACCCGCAGGCAGTTAAAGCCCATCTCGGCGAACAGAGCGATATCTTCCGGGTAGCGATGGTAAAAATCGATCGCCACATCCTTAATACCGCTGTCGCCGGGTACGCGCTCGACCACCTCACCGAACACACCATGCGGCTGCACATCGGAGGTGGATAAGCCTTTGCCCTCTTCAAGATAAGCCCCTTCCACCTGATTCGCCGCGGTCGCGCCGCCCCATAAAAAATCCGCCGGGAATGTTTTCATCTCTCTCTCCTGTGATTAATGGCTGACTGACAACAGCGGCTGACCGGCTTCGACGGCGCTGGACGCCACCGTATCAATCTCCCGGTAGTCGTCGCTGTTGCTGATAATAATCGGGGTCGCCAGGTCGTAACCGGCATCCAGAATCGCCTGACGATCAAACTCAATCAGCAGATCGCCGGCCTGCACCCTGTCACCTTCTTTGACATGCGCGGTAAACGGCACGCCGTCGAGTTTGACCGTGTCGATGCCGACGTGGATCAGCAGCTCAATGCCGCTGTCGCTCTGCAGGCCAATGGCATGTTTAGTCTGAAACAGGGAGGCCACTTCGCCCGAGAATGGCGCAATCACTTTGCCCACCGCCGGGATAATGGCAACCCCTTTACCGAGTAAGCCGCTGGCGAAGGTGCTGTCCGGCACTTGATCGAGGTCGATAACGCTGCCGCTCATCGGCGCCAGAATGTCGTTTGCCGAGGCCGGGGCTACCGCCACGGCGCCCTGTGCGGCGCTGGCACGCGGCAGGCCAGCGAAGAAGGTCAGCAAGCAGGCGAGCACGAAAGCCACGCCGGTGCCGATAAGCCCCCCCCAGACGCTGGCGTCAATGCCGCCAGGCGGGATCATCTGCGCCGGGAAAAAGATATTCGGCACACCGAACGAGTAAGCATGGCTATTACTGTAGGCGGTGATCGCCCCGCCGATGGCGCCGGCGATACAGCCGAAGATAAACGGACGACGCAGCGGCAGGGTCAGGCCATAGATAGCCGGCTCGGTGATGCCAAACAGCCCGGCAGAGAAGGCCGACCCCGCCAGCACCCGCTGGCGCGCATCGCGGGTGGCCAGCAAAATTCCCAGAACCGCACCCACCTGGGCAATCACCGCCGGAAGGATAATCGGCAGCATGGAGTCATGGCCGAGCACCGTCATGTTATTGATCATCAACGGCACCAGCCCCCAGTGCAGGCCGAAAATAACGCACACCTGCCACATGGCGCCCAGTACCGCGCCCGCCAGCCATGGCGCAAACGCGTAGATAAACTGGTAGCCGTTGGCCAGCAGGTGACTCAGCCAGGTGGCGACCGGGCCAATCACCAGAAAGGTAAGCGGGACCACCACCGCCAGGCAGATCGCCGGGGTGAAGAAGTTTTTCATCGATGACGGCAGCAGCGCGTTGCTCTTACGCTCCAGCCAGCAGCAGACCCACGAGGCGAGAATAATCGGGATCACTGACGAGCTGTAGTTGATAAAGGTCACCGGAATGCCGAGAAAGTGTTCCACCGCCGCGCCCGGCGCCTGGCTGGCCTCAAAGGCCTGGATCATCAGCGGGTGGGTTAACGCCCCGCCAATCACCATCGAGATAAACGGGTTACCGCCAAACTTCTTCCCGGCGGTATAGCCAAGAAACAGCGGGAAGAAAAAGAACAGCGCGTCGCTGGCGGCAAACCAGATTTTATAGGTCCCCTGCTCTGGCGTGAGCCAGCCGCAGGTCACCGCCAGCGCCAGCAGGCCTTTCAGCAGACCGGTCGCCGCCATCACGCCGATAAACGGCGTAAAGATGCCGGAGATGATGTCGATAAGCTCGCTTAACACCGAGCCTTTTGCCGTTTTCTCCTCGGCAACCGGCTCGCTGTCATCGCTCAACCCCGCCTCCTGGCGCACCGTCTGCCAGACATCATGGACATGGTTGCCAATCACCACCTGAAACTGGCCACCGCTCTCCACCACCATAATGACGCCCGGATTGGCCTTCAGCCCTTCGGCATCGGCTTTGCCGTTATCTTTCAGTTTAAAACGCAGACGTGTCGCACAGTGAACCAGACTCACAATGTTCTCTTTGCCGCCGACGCGGTTGAGAATATCCTGCGCGAGTGCTTTATATTCCATGCTCTTTTCCTTACTGCCGCTGCCCGCAGACAACCGGCGACTGAGTAGTAAAAAATAAAAAAACCCGAGAACCACGCCGGTAGGCGTCGCGCTCAGGTTTTGCCTGCATCATGCAGTAACAATCCAGTTTTGTTGGGGGTATTAACGCCCCTCTTTTCTTACCCGTTCGATATGAATGGCAAGAAACATAATCTCTTCGGTGGTCAGCGACCGCTGGTACTGCTTTTGCAGATGCGTCGCCACCGTTTCCGCACACTTCCACGCTTTGGCGTAGTTATCTTTCACCGCGCTGTGCAGCGAGACATCGTCATCTTCCACCACCGTGCGCGTCAGCATCCGCTGGGCGAAAAATTTCAGATGGGTAACGAAACGCTGATAGCTCAGCGACTCCTCGTCGTAATTCAGCTGCAGCTGATACTTCACCAGTTGCAGGATCTCCTGCATCACCCGGGTCACGTGCATGACCTCCGGCATTTCGCTGTTGAGCTGCGCCGTCACCAGATGCAGGGCGATAAATCCGGCTTCATCCTCCGCCAGCTCCACGCCAAGCCTTTTGGCAATAATGGCCCTTGCCTCCTGGCCCAGCGCGAACTCCTTCGGATACAGCCGCTTAATCTCCCACAGCAGCACGTTACGCAGTGCGATGCCCTTTTTCTGCCGCTCGATAGCAAAATGACAGTGATCCGTTAATGTGATGTACAAGCTTTCCTGTAGCTTGCCCAGCCGCCCGTGTGCCAGTTCGATAATGCGATCGCAGGTGGTCATCACTTCTAACGGTATCTGACTGAGTAACTCACCTAAGCGGCCTACCAGTTCATCGCTCTGTAAGGCGAAGACTTTTTCAATTTTACTGTCGTCCAGCACGTCGCCCGGGCGTTTCTGAAAGGCCAGCCCTCGCCCCATCACCACCTGTTCGCGCCGGTGCTCGTCGAGAACCACCACCACATTGTTATTGAGTACTTTGGCGATTTGCATATAGACCCCAGAAACAAAAAAACCTGACCCCCGACGAAACGCCAGGTGATCAGGTTTTGCCTGCCGCAGCAGTTGCAATCCAACACCCGCACTGTAACAACTTCTGCTGCGCGCTCAACCTGACAAGTGAAAAAACGTGATTAAGATCGCGACTATCAGAAAGTCACCACCGTTTTCCACTCCACCACCCACGCATCCTGGGTCTGCGCGACGCCGCCCGGACGGTGCCAGTACTGCAGGCCCGGCTGCAGCTCCAGCCAGGAAACCGGGCGGAAGCGATAATAGAGCTCGCCGTTCAGTGAATGACCGGCCACCGGCTGGTAAGCCGGATCGTTATAGTCGGTGGCCCCGCTGATCTGGTTCATATAGCGCTGGTTGCGTGCGTAGTGGCTGCTCATGTCGATCCACGTCAGACCAAAGCCAATCCAGTCCTCCGGGCGGGCGTCAAACAGCCCGCGGTAGCGCATTGAGGCGGCGACGGCGGAGTGGATATAGTTGCTGCGCTGGTCGCTGAGGCTGCCGCTCAGCGAGACGCTCATCCCCCGCAGCGGGTCGTCGGCGTGGCGAGTGATCTGCTGGTTCAGGCCGGCGTACATAAACCAGGTGCTGTCGTGCTCGGCGTAGCCTTGCGGATCGGTCGCCCCGGCGCCGCCGGATTTGCCGCTGTAGAGATCGGTTTGCGGTGCATTAGTCCAGACCACACCCAGGTTATAGGCTCCCGGCAGGCCATTAATCAGCGGACAGGTTTCGATCTCCATCGGCAGTAAAATGCCTTTGCTGCCCTTCGTCGACCAACTCCAGGCGTGGCTGCGCGCGGTAGCCTGCGGGTTTTGCTCCATCACCCCGCCTTTCAGGGTGACCGTCGGCGTCAGCTTGTACTCCAGGGTGGTGCCCCAGGTGTGGATGTTCCAGTTATTCCAGGTCAGCGAGTTGGCCGATTTACCACCGCACTGGGTCAGCAGTTGAAAATCGCAGGGTATGATCTGGTCGAAGGTTTGCACCTTGTTCATCATGCCGATGCGCCAGGTCAGGCGACGGTCGTCAAAGCTGCGGGCAAAGGTCAGCCAGCCGAGGCGGGTGATCGACCCGCCTCCCCAGCTCTCCTGCGACAGATCGTTGAAACTCACCCGCGGATCCTGCAGCCGTTTCGTGGTGAGGTTATCATCGTGGTTACGGTTGACGATGTTGCCTTCGAGACGCGCGTCCGGTATGCCGGTCCAGCGCTCCAGATCCTGGGTAAAGGTCAGCGCCACCTGGTCAATATAGGCCAGGTGTTTATCATGGTCATAACCGCCGCCGGCGTTGTATGCCATCTCGTTAAGATACCCGAGATTATAATGAAAGCCGTTCTCTTCGAGGATCGGACGAATGCCCAGCATATCGCCCAGCAGCCCCTGCTGCCCGGCTTCGAACCCCAGCACGCTGCCGTTCCACGCCGGAGTTTCCGCGGCGCTCACGGCAGGCACCATTGCCGCCAGCGCTGCGCCGATCAAAAGCTGATTTATTTTTTTGTTATGCATTGTGATATCCACCGTGACTGAATAAAAACAAAGGGGATCCCCAGGCTATTTATTTACCTGTTTTCTTTTTTAAAAAATGAATGGCAAGGGGCGTCCGCCGGTAATAAAACCGCGACGATGCCAGAGAAAGCGTTAATTACAATTCATTGTTTTACATCATCATTTTTTCACCATTAAATTTTTGCCAAAAAAAAACCTAAGCACTTTCCGCCACGAATGACGAAAGTGCTTAGGTTTTGCCTGGGTTCAGTAGCAATCCTGAATTGATTGACCGCACATTATCACTTTATTCAACTCATGCCTACCAGCAATAGGCAGGCAAGTAATAATATGTGAAGCAAATAACAGTATGGCGTTTAATAGCGGGCAATGGCCGTCGCTATTTCAGCAGAGGTTTGCAGGGCACGAATTTCATTAAACAGGGTCAGCGCCTCGCTATATTCCTTGCGTAAATAGCCTAACCACTGCTTAATTCTCGCCACATGATACAGACCGGTGTCGCCCTGCTTTTCCAGGCGGGTATATTTTTGCAACAGCTGGATCACCTGCGGCCACGGCATCCGTT
This sequence comes from Klebsiella sp. G-Nf4, assembly GCF_002810615.1. NCBI lineage: Bacteria > Pseudomonadati > Pseudomonadota > Gammaproteobacteria > Enterobacterales > Enterobacteriaceae > Klebsiella > Klebsiella sp. G-Nf4. The sequence goes on from NZ_PION01000012.1 coordinate 142,642, forward strand.
GTTCATTGTATTTGATCACCCGGCTGAGGTTCGGCACGTTGAGTGCCCCGCGGCCAATCATCACCGAATCGCAGCCGGTGACGGCCATGCAGTCCTGGGCGCTTTGCCAGTCCCAGATTTCACCGTTGGCGACCACCGGGATAGTCAGGCGCTGGCGGATCTCGCCGATCGCCTGCCAGTTGATGCGTTCGGCTTTGTAGCCATCTTCTTTGGTGCGGCCGTGAACCACCAGCTCGCTGGCCCCGGCCTGCTGCACCGCATCGGCGATTTCGAAGCGCCGTTCGCCGCTGTCCCAGCCGAGTCGCACCTTGACGGTCACCGGCAGATGATCGGGAACCGCTTCGCGCATGGCTTTCGCACCGCGATAGATCAGCTCCGGATCTTTCAGCAGCGTCGCCCCGCCGCCGCTGCCGTTCACCAGCTTAGACGGACAGCCGCAGTTTAAATCCACACCCCACGACCCCAGCGCCACCGCGCGGGCGGCGTTTTCCGCCAGCCACTCGGGATATTGTCCCAGCAGCTGGACGCGCACGCGGGTGCCGGACGGCGTGCGACTCTGGTGATGCAGTTCCGGGCACAGCCTGTAGAACGATTTTACCGGCAGCAGTTGATCCACCACGCGCAGAAATTCGGTGATGCACAGATCGTAATCGTTAACCTCGGTCAGCAGCTCGCGCACCAGCGAATCGAGCACGCCTTCCATCGGCGCCAGTAGAACACGCATATCGTTACCCGGAAAAAAAAGAGGCGCTATGGTAGCGCCTCCGGACACTGGTGGAAAGCGCTCAATGCGTCCGGCCCGCCGTACGCCGTTCCCCGTTCGGCGAATGCGGCAAAGCGATGAGATAATCTCTATGCTTTACAGGAGTCTGCGGCGTCTCATGCCGCCTTTATTTGCCGCGCCTCGTTCAAAAAGGTAGCGTGGGGCCCGATATACCCTAAGCTGCAAGCTGTCGGGTCCTGCCAGGAGAGGCTATTGTTCCCGTACGCTATCAGCGCTATGCGTAGAATTCATGATGTGATCGGTAGCACATTTTAGGGATTAATTGTATGATGAATGCACTTCATCAAGGGTTATTACCATGAGTAAATCGCTGACTATTATCTGGCAGTACCTGCGGGCCTTCGTCCTGATTTACGCCTGCTTATACGCCGGAATTTTTATCGCCGGGCTGCTGCCCATCACTATCCCCGGCAGCATCATCGGCATGCTGATCCTCTTCGTGCTGCTGGCGCTGCAAATTATGCCGCCGCAGTGGGTCAATCCTGGCTGCAATATCCTGATCCGCTATATGGCGCTGCTGTTCGTGCCCATCGGCGTCGGCGTGATGCAGTACTGGGATCTGCTACGCGCCCAGCTGGGGCCTGTGGTTATCTCCTGCGCTATCAGCACCCTGGTGGTATTCGTGGTGGTGAGCTGGAGCTCTCACCTGGTGCATGGCGAACGTAAAGTGATTGGGCAAAAGGAAAAGAAAAATGATGCATGAAATCTGGTGGTCGCTGCCGCTAACCCTGATCGTCTTTTTTCTCGCCCGCAGGCTGGCGGCCCGCTTTAAGTTCCCGCTGCTCAACCCGCTACTGGTGGCGATGGTAGTCATAATTCCGTTTCTGCTGCTGACCGGGATCTCCTATGAGCGTTATTTTGCCGGCAGCAAAGTCCTGAACGATCTGCTGCAGCCGGCGGTGGTCGCGCTGGCCTTTCCACTGTATGAGCAACTGCATCAGATCCGCGCGCGCTGGAAATCAATCATCACCATCTGCTTTATCGGCAGCTGCGTGGCGATGATCACCGGTACTACCGTCGCCCTGCTGATGGGCGCCACGCCGCAAATCGCCGCCTCTATTCTGCCTAAGTCAGTCACTACGCCGATTGCCATGGCGGTCAGCGGCAGCATCGGCGGCATTCCGGCCATCAGCGCCGTGTGCGTGATTTTTGTCGGCATCCTCGGCGCGGTATTCGGCCATACGCTGCTTAACCTGATGCGCATTCGCACCAAAGCATCACGCGGCCTGTCAATGGGTACCGCCTCGCACGCCCTCGGCACCGCCCGCTGTGCGGAACTGGACTATCAGGAAGGGGCGTTTAGCTCGCTGGCGCTGGTGCTGTGCGGGATCATCACCTCGTTGATGGCGCCGTTCTTATTTCCGCTGATCCTCGCGGTGGTGGGATGAATTGTGATTTAAGTCACATTTTTTAATGCAACAAATCAAAGTTGCATAAACAATGAGATATTCATCACATATGAGACCGCGGGACGCCCGTACACTGGCTTCCCATTACATTGTTATGAGGCAACGCTATGCACTCACGTTTTCAAGCTGCTTTGACGACTCTGGCAGCAGACCTGCAGGCAGCCATCGCCCCGATGCTCGCCGACCCGCACTTCCCGGCGCTGCTCGAAGCCGATCAGGTGGCGACGCTGCAGCAGGCGACAGGTCTGGACGAAGACGCGCTGGCCTTTGCGCTACTGCCGCTTGCTGCCGCCTGCGCGCGCGCCGACCTTTCTCATTTTAACGTCGGGGCTATCGCCCGCGGCGTCAGCGGCCGCTGGTACTTTGGCGGCAATATGGAATTTCTCGGCGCGACCATGCAGCAGACCGTTCACGCGGAACAGAGCGCCATCAGCCACGCCTGGCTGCGCGGCGAGACCTCCCTGCGCGCTATTACGGTGAACTACACGCCGTGCGGCCATTGCCGTCAGTTTATGAACGAACTGAACAGCGGACTGGCGCTGCGCATTCATCTGCCGGGCCGCGAAGCGCATGCCCTGGAGCACTATCTGCCGGACGCCTTTGGTCCGAAAGACCTGGAGATCAAAACCCTGCTGATGGATGAACAGGACCATGGCTTCCCGGTGAGCGGCGATGCCCTGACCCAGGCAGCCATTCAGGCCGCCAACCGCTGCCATGCGCCCTACAGCCACTCGCCTTCCGGCGTGGCGCTGGAGCTGAAAGACGGCACCATTTTCAGCGGCAGCTATGCGGAAAACGCGGCGTTCAATCCGACGCTGCCGCCGTTGCAGGGGGCGCTGAATCTCCTGAGCCTCAATGGCTATGATTATCCCGATATCCAGCGGGCAATCCTGGCGGAGAAAGCCGACGCGGCGCTGATCCAATGGGATGCCACCGTCGCCACCCTGAAGGCGCTGGGCTGCCAGAATATCGAGCGGGTGCTGTTAGGTTGATCAGCCTGAGCAGATTGCCGGATGACGGTTTCGCCTTATCCGGCCGACCTGCTATACCGTGATGTTGTCGGGTGGCGCTACGCTTACCCGACCTACGGTTCGCGCCATGGCGAGCTGAAGCTCTCTATGTCGGGTGTCGGCTCACGCCTTACCCGACCTGCGTTCGGCGATCTGTCTATATTGCTGAAAATCCCCGCAATCAAACGCGGGTTTCTTGCGCTTACCCGGCGGGTAAAGTAGCCTGAAGACTCCGTTGTCTATTATTGAGCCAAGTTCATGTTAAAGCGTGTGTTCTACAGCCTGTTAGTCCTGCTCGGCCTGCTGCTGTTGACCGTGCTGGGCCTTGACCGCTGGATGAGCTGGAAAACCGCGCCCTATATCTATGATGAGCTGCAGGACCTGCCCTATCGTCAGGTCGGCGTGGTGCTGGGCACCGCCAAATATTACCGCACTGGCGTCATCAATCAGTATTACCGCTACCGCATCCAGGGTGCGCTGAACGCCTACAACAGCGGCAAGGTCAACTATCTGCTGCTGAGCGGCGATAATGCTCTGCAAAGCTACAATGAACCGATGACCATGCGTCGGGACCTGATTAAAGGCGGCGTCGATCCCGCCGATATCGTGCTGGACTATGCCGGCTTCCGTACGCTCGACTCGATTGTCCGCACCCGTAAAGTGTTCGACACCAACGACTTCATTATCATCACCCAGCGCTTCCACTGCGAACGGGCGCTGTTTATCGCCCTGCATATGGGGATCCAGGCCCAGTGCTACGCGGTGCCATCGCCGAAGGATATGTGGAGCGTAAGGCTGCGCGAGTTCGGCGCCCGTTTTGGCGCGCTGGCGGACCTCTATATCTTCAAACGGGAACCGCGCTTTCTCGGCCCTCTCATCCCGATTCCGGCTCAACAGCATGACGTACCGGATGACGCCCAGTCCTACCCGGCAGTCACTCCGGAGCAGCTGCTGGAGCTGCAGAAAGAAAAGTAGCCTCCATCAACGCATTCGTTTCAGATATAAAAAACCCGCGCCAGGCGCGGGTTTTTTATGCGTTCAATCTTATTTCTTACGGGCGTATTTCAGGGAGTCCAGCGCCACGGCGAAGATAATAATCGCCCCCTTAATGATGTACTGCCAGTAAGGGTTGACGCCGATATAGGTCAGGCCGTAGTTGATGACGGTAAAGATAATCACCCCGGTCACCACGCCAAACACTGTCCCTACCCCGCCGCTGAACGATACGCCGCCCACCACGCAGGCGGCAATGGCGTCCAGTTCATACATAAAGCCGAGGTTATTGGTCGCCGAGCCGATACGCCCGGCTTCCAGCAGGCCGCCGAAGGCGTAGAACACGCCGGAGAGGGCATAGATCATCAGCAGGTTCAACGCTACGTTAACCCCGGAGACTTTCGCCGCTTCCGGGTTACCGCCGATAGCGAAGATGTTTTTACCAAAACGCGTCTTGTTCCACAGGATCCAGACAAAGAAGACGGCAATCAGCGCGTAGAAGGTAATGTAGGACAAGCGGAACGAGCCCAGCGCCACAAACCCCTGGGCGAAATGGGAGAAGTGGCTGTCAAAACCGGAGATCGGCGACGCGCCCACAAAGTCGTAGTACAGCGAGTTAATACCGTACACGATGATCATGGTGCCGAGGGTGGTAATAAACGGCGTCACGTTCAGGTAGGCGATGACAATCCCGTTAATCAGGCCGATGACCGCCCCGATGGCGCACACCAGCAGGATCACCAACGGGATCGGCATGGTCGCCATATCCGGGAACACCTTGTTGGCATTATCCACCGCCTGCAGCATGGTGGCGGCAATGACCGCGGCCAGTCCCACCTGACGTCCGGCGGAGAGGTCGGTCCCCTGCGTGACGATAAGTCCGGCCACGCCCAGGGCAATAATAATACGCACCGAGGACTGGGTCAGAATATTACTCAGGTTGAGCAGACTTAAAAATGTCGGATCCTGGAAAATAATAATGGCCAACAGGACCAGAAGGACGACATATATCCCACCCTCTTTCAGGTAAGTGAGAAAACTCTTTTTATTTAACGCACTCATGTGAAGCCCCTGATCTTAAAGGTGCAATGACGCAAGACGCAGTATCTCGTTTTGCGTGGTGGTTTTAGTCTCAACAATGCCCGCGACAAGGCCATTGCTCATCACCAGAATGCGGTCGGTAATCCCCAGCAGTTCCGGCATTTCGGAAGAAATAATAATGATCCCTTTGTCTCTTTTAGCCAGCTCGGCAATCAGCTGGTAGATCTCGAATTTGGCGCCGACGTCGATACCGCGCGTCGGCTCATCCAGCATCAGGATCTCCGGCTGGGTCAGCAGCCAGCGGCCTATAATGACCTTTTGCTGGTTACCACCGGAAAGCGAACCGATCTGCGTATGCTGGCCGGGGGTTTTAACGCGCATCGAGTCAATAACCCACTGGGTGTCGCTCTTCATTCGCGAGTTATCCAGCAAGCCGAGGCTGTTTTTATATTTCTTAATATTGGAAATCAGCGAGTTAAAACCGATATCCAGATAGGCGTAAATCCCGGTGGACCGGCGCTCCTCGGTCACCAGCGCAAAACCGTGGTTAATCGCCTCATTGGCGCTGTGGTTGTTGATCTTCTTACCGTGCAGGGTGATGGTGCCGCTGGCCTTCTCACGGATCCCGAACAGCGTCTCCACGATATCGGTGCGTTTAGCGCCCACCAGGCCGGCGATACCGAGAATTTCGCCTTTATGCAGGTCGAAGGAAATATCACGAATGGACGGCTGGCGCAGCGACGTCAGATTGCGCACCTCGAGGATCACTTCGCCTGGGGTGTTTTCGCGATCCGGGAAACGCTGATTGAGCGAGCGCCCGACCATCATGGCGATGATCTTGTCCATATCCAATCCTTCCAGCGGCTGGGTGGCAATCCACTGGCCGTCGCGCAGGATGGTAATTTCATCGCACAGCTGGAAAATTTCTTCCATCTTGTGCGAGATATAGACGATACCGCAGCCGCGATCTTTCAGCTTGCGGATGATCTTAAACAGATGGTTGACCTCTTTTTCCGTCAGCGATGACGTGGGCTCATCCATGATGACGATTTTAGCGTCATAGGAAAACGCCTTGGCGATCTCAATCATCTGCATCTGGGATACCGATAAGGTGCCGACGCGGGCGCGCGGGTCGATATCAATATCCAGTTCATCAAAAATCGCCTTGGTATCCCGGTACATTCTCTCCTGATCGACGAACATGCCTTTAGTGGGATAACGCCCAAGCCACATGTTATCCATGACCGAACGCTGTAATACCAGGTTTAATTCCTGATGCACCATCGATATACCGTTTTCCAGGGCTTCTTTCGCCGAATGGAAATCGATCTCTTTTCCCTGAAAAAGAATGCTACCGGAATCTTTTTGATAGATCCCAAAAAGGCATTTTAATAATGTCGATTTGCCGGCGCCGTTCTCACCCATTAACGCATGAATGGAGTGCGGACGAACCTTCAGGTTGACATTATCAAGAGCCTTGACGCCAGGAAACGATTTGTTGATGTTGGTCATCTCCAACAAATACTCGCCTGACCGTTCGCTATTATTGCTGACCATAGTTATACCTGGCTGCGTTCATGCACGCCCCGTCCGGCGCAATAACGCCAGCAGGAGTCTGGTTCTGTATCAGGAATAATCGGGCGTGGATGAACCACGCCCGCAACTCACATCACGATTATTTGCCGGTAAACTGGCTCAGGTTGTCTTTATCGACGCCCACGTAAGGTACGCGAACAATTTTGTTGTCAATTTTCCAGTTGGTGCCCGCCGCGGCTTCTTTACCTGCTGCAAGATTTTTCGCCAGATCGAAGGTTGCTTTCGCCTGGTTGTTGGCATCGTTCAGCACGGTACCGGCCATCGCACCGGATTTCACCAGCGCCAGCGCTTCTGGCAGGGCATCGACGCCGAATACCGGAATGCTGCTCTTGTTGTGCGCTTTCAGCGCTTCAACCGCACCCATCGCCATGGCATCGTTATTGGCGATCACCACTTCAATCTTGTTCGCATTCGGGCCGGAGAGCCAGGCGTCCATTTTGTCTTTCGCCTGAGCGGTATCCCACATGGCGGTATCCAGCTGCAGCTGTTGGGTCTTCAGACCTTTATCATTCAGCTCTTTGATAACGTAGGTGGTACGCGCTTCCGCATCCGGATGGCCCGGCTCGCCTTTCAACAGGACGAACTGAATCTGGCCATCTTTGTTCAGATCCCAGTTCGGGTTGGCTTTCCAGTGCTTGGCGATCAGATCGCCCTGAATAATCCCGGACTCTTTCGAATCGGTACCGACGTAATAAGCTTTGTCGTAACTATCCAGTGCTTTGCGGGAAGGCTCTTTGTTGAAGAACACCACCGGAATATTCTGCCCGCGCGCTTTTTCGATCACCGTTCCCGCTGCCGCCGGGTCAACCAGGTTAATCGCCAACGCCTTCACGCCTTTCGCCAACAGCACGTCAATCTGATCGTTTTGTTTCGACTGGTCGTTCTGCGAATCATTCATCAGCAACTGGACGTCAGGCGCGGATTTGCCATCTTTTTCAATCGCCTTACGCACCACCGACATAAAGTTGTCGTCATATTTATAAATCGTCACGCCGATACGGGTATCTGCTGCGTGTGCTGCGGCGCCAAATAACAGACCAGCCATTACAGCAGACAGGGTAAACACCTTCTTATTCATGGAATCTCCGGTTTTATTATGCAGGGTCATTATTGTGAAAAAGTGCGGGCGGGATTTGTTGCATTAGTGTTACCGCACAACGCATTTCACGACGAAAATTCGGTCTTCCGTGTCGGGTAACGCTCCAGAAAAATACGACTCTAAAACTCGTTTAACGCCTTGTTCCTACTTAAAAAAGTGAGGATAACCCATCACCTCGTGGTTCAGACTGGTAAACGCTGCCATCATAATCAGGCGAATGTTAATATACTGTGAATTTACTCACAAATTGAAAGCGGTTACATCCCATCACCGCTTCAGTTAGTGATCGGCCCCACAGTTTGCCGCTGGGCAACGGAATGACGGCGCACCAGCGTCGGCATAAAGCAGTGCGTTGCCTCGCGATCCAGCTTGCCGGCCGCCCCCAGCAGCGCCAACTCGGTGGCCAGTTTCGCCATCGACATCACCGGATAGCGCACGGTGGTGAGCTGAGGATCGGTGTAACGGGAAATAGGAATATCATCAAAGCCAATCAGCGACAGATGCTGCGGCACGACAATGCCGTTGTCCTTCAGCGTCGTCAGCGCGCCGGCCGCCATGCTGTCGTTATAGGCAAACACTGCGGTGAGACCGAGATTACGCCCCAGCAGTTCGACCATCGCCGCTTCGCCGCCCTGCATATCCGGGGAGCCAGAACCGACCCAGCTATCCGGGGCGATGATGCCCTGCTCCTGCAGCGCTTTGCTCCACCCTTCCCGGCGCATATCGTCATCTTCAATGCCGTGATTCGAGGAGAGGTAGCCGATGCGCTGGTGGCCGTGATTGAGCAGCATGCGGGTGGCCATCAGCGCGCCGCTGACGTTGTCGAGCCCGACGCAGCGATGGGCAAAGCCCGGCACGATGCGGTTGATCAGCACCATCCCCGGGATATGTTGCATAAAGTCGCTCAGTTCATCATCGCTGAGCGCTTTCGAATGGACGATCAGCGCCGAGCAGCGCTGGCGGATCAGCACCTCGATGGCGTGGCGCTCTTTTTCTGCCTCGTGATAGCTGTTGCCGATCAGCACATACTTCTGATGCTGCTGGGCGACGGTATCCACCGCTTTCACCAGCGCGCCGAAGAAGGCGTCGGAGACGTCCATCACCACCACGCCGATGGTATCGCTCACCTGGGTGGCCAGCGCCTGGGCGTTGGCGTTGGGCCGGTAGCCCAGTTGGGTCACCGCTTTCATCACGGCGTCGCGCGTATCCGGACTCACCAGCGCGCTGTTGTTCAGCACCCGCGACACGGTGGCCACGGATACGCCCGCCTGGCGGGCGACATCACGAATGGTGATCATACTCTGCGACCTTAAGAGAATTACAGCACGTCACATTCACCTCCTGTGCTCAGCAAGGAGGCTATTCTGGCAGCGACCCGCGGTCCGCTACGTGAGTGAAGTCACACGGCTGGAAACGTTTACATCCGTTTTGTTAATGATTGTGATCGAGATCGTTATCTGGATGTGTCTTTCAATGATGTGCCTGACGCACGCAGGGTTAACTGACGCCACAGCCATTCCACCGGCCCCTGGCGGAAGCGGCGCAGCCACAGCGATGAGACGAGGAGGTTAACAGCCCAGATGGGGGGAACAAAGGCCAGCAGCTGCAGACGATCGAAGCGCATAAACAGCCCGAGATGATAAAACAGGGTGGTGCAGATCAGGGTCTGCAGCAGGTAGTTGGTCAGCGCCATGCGTCCAACGCAGGCGATAGCGCCCACCAGGCGGAAACGGCACAGCTGCGGCCAGTAACCCCAGGCCAGCGAGGCATAGCCGATAGCCTGCAGGGGGGCGCTCAGTTCGCGCGGCGCCTGCAGCAAAAACGCGCACCAGCGATAGTCCCAGGCCAGATACCACTGGGCGAATATTGCCGGCAGATTCACCGCCATCCCGGCCACCACCAGCAGCACCCCCGTGCGCCGGTAGTGACGCAGGCTGAACTGCCCTTTGAGCCAGCCGCTGCGCATCAGCGCTGCGCCCATCAGCATCATCCCCGCCAGCTGCCAGCCATACTGGGCGCCCAGTGCCAGCAGATTGTCCGATAGCATATCCGCCCGGTTGCTGACTGCCTCCATGCCTCCGTGCAGCTTCCAGTACTGCTCATATTGCAGGTTCGCTGCGTCCGGCACCCAGGAGCGATTCGCCGCCGTCCCGGAGATCATCCCCAGCAGGACCAGCACCGCAATGCCGATGAGGTAGAGCACCACCCCGGTATTGAACAGCGATTTGACATGGTGCGCCTCACGCACCATGCGCCAGCTCACCAGCCCCACCAGGGCGTAGGCCAGCAGAATGTCGCCATCCCAGAAAAAAAGACCGTGAATGAAACCGAGCAGCGCCAGCAGCGTCAGCCGCGACTGGATCCAGCGCTTCCCTCGCGGGAGCAGCAGCTGCAGACCGGCGCCAAACAGCAACGCGAACAGGGTGAGAAACTTCACCTGCGCCAGCAAGTCGAGGAGTGCCCACGTCCAGGTATCGCTGAGGGACGCGCTTCCAGACCAGGCGGGATTGAGGTAAGCGGCCTTCGGCAAGCCGAAGGCGCTGATATTGAGAAGCAGGATACCGAGGATGGCGACGCCGCGGACAAAGTCCAGCGTGACATTTCTCTCCATGTACCCTGCTCCGTTTTAGTTGTGGTGACGTACTGCGCGCAGGAATTCCTGGCGGGTATTCTGGCTGGATTTGAACAGGCCGCCGAGAGAGGTGGTGGTGGTTGCGCTGGTCGCGTCGCGGATGCCGCGCGCTTTCACGCAGTAATGCACCGCGTCAATGGATACCGCCACGTTGCTGGTGCCGAGCAGCGTCTGCAGCGCAATCAGGATCTGCTGGGTCAGACGCTCCTGGACCTGCGGACGCTGGGCGAAGAACTGCACGATGCGGTTGATTTTCGACAGGCCGATAACCGAATCTTTCGGGATATAGGCTACTGTCGCTTTACCATCGATGGTGACGAAATGGTGTTCGCAGGTGCTGGTCAGGGTGATATCGCGCACGGTAACCATTTCATCAACCTTCATTTTGTTTTCAATGACGGTGATTTTTGGGAAGCGGGAGTAATCCAGCCCGGAGAAGATCTCATCGACATACATTTTGGCGATGCGATGCGGGGTCTCCATCAGACTGTCATCACTCAGATCCAGATTCAGCAGTTGCATAATCTCGGTCATATGACCGGTAATCAAACGCTTGCGTGTTTCGTTATCAATTTCTTGTACTGGCGCACGCATCGGCGTCTCCAGCCCACGAGCGACCAGCGCTTCATGAACGAGGACGGCTTCTTTACTCAGTGATGACATTTGGGTTTCTCCTGCAGGTGTGGCGCTCTTTGCTTTTTCTGGGGGCAAAGTTTGTATTCATTGTGCGTGAGGTGGCGCACAGAATCCAGTAGCCGTAACGATAATTATTGAAATTGGCGCTGCCTTTTATTAGGGCCTGGAGCCGCGCCTCAGGCGCAGCGCCAAATCCTTATCGCCGAATCCGGAATGATCTAACCGCTGTACGCATCCATAAGCGCCATCGCTACACCGGCATGTTGGCTATAAGTTGCATTAATGATGCAGTAAGTTCTCAAAAGGAGAAAGTGAAAGTTACTCACCGGCTAATGAAATATCTGTATTATGAACGTTTACGCGCACCCCCCTTTCGAGGAGCCTTGCATGGAACTGCTTGAAGAGCATCGCTGTTTTGACGGTCGGCAACAACGCTGGCGTCATCACTCCCCTGTCCTGAACTGCGCCATGACGTTCAGCATTTTTTTACCGCCTGAGCGCGAAACGCCGCCGCCGGTACTGTACTGGCTGTCCGGGCTGACCTGTAACGACGAAAACTTTACTACCAAGGCGGGCGCCCAGCGCATTGCCGCTGAGCTGGGCATCGCGCTGGTGATGCCGGATACCAGCCCGCGCGGTGATGAGGTCGCCAACGATGACGGATACGATCTGGGGCAAGGCGCCGGCTTCTACCTGAATGCCACCGAGGCGCCGTGGGCGGCGCACTATCGAATGTATGATTATCTGCGCGATGAACTGCCCGCGCTGATCCGTAGCGAGTTTAGCGTCGGCGAACGCTGCGCCATCAGCGGCCACTCGATGGGCGGTCACGGCGCGCTGGTGATGGCGCTCAAAAATCCGGGCCGCTACGCCAGCGTCTCCGCCTTCGCGCCGATCGTCAATCCCAGCCAGGTGCCGTGGGGCAAGAAAGCGTTTACCGCCTATCTGGGCGCGGATGAATCGACATGGCAGTCGTGGGACAGCTGTGCGCTGATGCAGGCCAGCCAGCCGGCTGACACCGTGCCGACGCTGATCGACCAGGGCGATAACGATCCGTTCCTCGCCGGGCAATTACAGCCGGCCGTACTGGCGGAAACCGCCCGCCAGAAGGCCTGGCCGTTAACGCTGCGTATCCAGCCTGGCTACGACCACAGCTATTACTTCATTGCCTCGTTTATTGAAGACCATCTGCGCTTCCATGCGCAGCATCTCTTTGGCTAAACGCCAATGCGCCGCGAAGCAGCTTCGCGGCGCATGCTCAGGCCCGCAGGCCACGTTTTAGTGCCGATGATCAGAAGCGATAATCCACCGCCATAAAGTAGCGACGGCCCTCTTCGGTGTAGCTGTAGTCGTCCCGGCTCAGATCTTTATCACCCACGTTCTGCACCCCGGAGCGCAGTTTCACGTTTTTGGTCACCTGCCATGCCGCGCCAACGTCAAACAGGGTGTAGCCGCCCGGCGTTTTCCCGGTGGCGCTCACCGAGCGCTGCTGGCCGGTATAGTTGGCCGTCACGTAGAAGGACCAGTCGTCCAGCGGTTTCCAGTCAAGCGTGCCGTTGGCGGTATGGAACGGCAGCGTCTGCAGCGGTTTGTCGCCGCCATTGCTCAGATCGCGGCCATCGTTGTAGGTGTAGTTCATCGTCAGCTTCCACTCATCGCCAAACGGGATCTTCACCTCCGTCTCCACCCCTTTGATGCGGGCTTTGTTGACGTTGAAATAGCGGAAGATCGGCACGCGCTTGCCGTTGACGGTTTTCCAGCCGACAAAGTTCGGGTAGCCCGGCGCTTCGCTGGCGCTGGAGGTGCGCAGAACATCGATCATATCGTCGACATTATTCTGGAAGGTGGTGATGCTGCCTTCGACATCTTCCAGCCAGCCCTCTTCCCCACGGTAGTAGAGACCGAGCTCGAAGCTTTCACTGGTTTCCGGTTTCAGATCCGGGTTACCGATGATGCTGCACGAGCCGCGGCAGGAGTTGGTGGTCCAGTCAGGGTTAAGCTGCAGCAGCGACGGGGCTTTAAACGCCGTCGCCCAGCCGCCTTTGACGGTGACGGTATCGGTGGCGTTATACACCAGATAGGCACGCGGGCTCCAGTGATCGCCATAGGTCTGGTGGTCGTCCATACGAATGCCGGTGGTCAGCGACAGCGGCTCGATGATGCGCCATTCGTCTTCGATAAACAGGGCATACTGGCTGGCGGAGGTCGACTGGCTGCCGCTGCTCAGGTTGACCGGATCTTTCAGTTTATCGTGGCGCCATTCGCCGCCGAAGGTTACCAGCTGGTTAATCATGTCCAGCGGCAGGACATATTTGCCGTCGATGGTATTGCTTTCCGAGGTAATGGTCCCGTTCTGTCCCGGATTTTTGTTATCCACCTTTTCGCCGTAGAACTTGAGCTCGCTATTGCCCATATCCCAGCGGCCGTTATGGCTCAGGGAGTAGTTCTCACGCTCAAGGCGGTTGCGGTCAAGGGAATCGGAATCACGATCCTGACGGTCAAAGCCATAGCCCGCCGTAAAATCATGGTTTTCGCCCGGCGTCCAGGCGAATTCAACATTGCCATCGCGACTGGTGAAGCCCTCAATGCGCGGCGTCTCGCCAGTGGCGCTGCTGGAAGACTGCGGATCGTCCTTGGCGCGTTTTGCCAGGCTGCCGTAGGCCTTCATCCCGAGCACGCCGTCGATCAGCGGACCGCTGGTGAAGAACTGGCCGTTCCAGGTATCGCCGCGGTCGCGGTGTTCCTGAATGGTGGTATCGGCACTCAGCGTCCCGGTCCATTTCTGGCCGATTTTTTTGGTAATAATGTTGACCACGCCGCCGAGCGCATCGGAGCCGTAAAGGGAGGACATCGGGCCGCGCACCACCTCGATACGTTCGATGGCATCCACCGGGATCCAGTTCAGGTCGAAGTCATTATGGCGGAAGACGGCGTTCCGGGAGTTGACGCGTTTCCCGTCGACAAGGATCAGGGTATAGCTGCTGCTCAGACCGCGAATGCTGACGCCCTTGCGGTTATCCCCTTCGTTAGTGAGCTGGACCCCAGGGACATCGCGCAGTACGTCTTTCAGGTTCTGGACGGGCTTACGTTGTAAATCCTGCTGGGTGATGACGCTGATGCTCGCCGGCGCGTCTTTGACGCTCTGTTCAGTGGCCGAGGCGGTCACCACCAGCGTTTCTTCATTTACATCGGCGAGGGCCGGAAACGCCAAGGATACGACGGACGCAGACAATCCCGCCCGGATAAAAGGGTTTAACCTGAACATTCCAAATCTCCATGAGGTGTACAACCAAACAAACAAAAAGGTGCTGCTCACACGCGCTGGCGGCCTGTCGCTCTGTCGGCGGCATGCTCGCGCTGTTTTCTCGTCGATGTGGCTGGTCGCCCAATGTCAGTCTGACCCAATGGCAGAGACGGGGAGTGGCTTCATCCGTAATGGGCGAAAATGATAAAGATAATGATTACGATTATCAATATAATTATGAAGAATTGTGTCAAGCTGTAACCGTGCGGACATAAAAAAAGCCCTCTTTTCAGAGGGCTTTTATCACACAATCGCGAAGATTAACGCTTAAAGCGGTCCGGGAAGGTCATTTCGCTGTAGCGAACAAAGCGGGTGCCTTTCGCCAGCTTGTAACCAAACCAGATGACGAGGAACAGCGGAATACCGATGTAGGTCGCCGCCACGCCGCCCCAGTCGATTGTGTCCTTGAGGAACGCTTCGTAGTTCTGCCCGAGGGTGATGATCAGGCACAGCACGAAGGCGAAGATCGGCCCCAGCGGGAAGAACCCGGAACGATACGGCAGATTATTAATATCGTTACCCTGCAGAACATAGCCACGACGGAAACGATAGTGGCTGATCGCAATCCCCAGCCAGGCGATAAAGCCGGTCATCCCGGAGGTGTTCAGCAGCCACAGGTACACCGTCTGGTTGCCGAACATGGACGTCAGGAAGCACAGCGCCGCGATAACAGTGGTCGCGTACAGCGCGTTGCGCGGCACGCCGCCACGCGACAGCTTCGAGAAAATACGCGGCGCTTTGCCGTCGCAGGCCAGGGTGTACAGCATACGCGTGGAAGCGTACATCCCGGAGTTACCGGCCGACAGAACGGCGGTCAGGATAACCGCGTTCATGATCGCCGCCGCCGACAGCAGACCGGCGTGCTGGAAGACCAGCGTGAACGGGCTGACGGAGATATCCTTCACGTCGTTGCGCAGCAGGCTCGGGTCGGTGTACGGAATGATCAGGCTGATAATCAAAATGGCGAAAACGTAGAACAGCAGGATACGCCAGAAGACCTGGCGCACCGCGCGCGGGATGTTCTTCTCCGGATCCTCAGACTCACCGGCCGCGATGCCGATAAGCTCGGTGCCCTGGAAGGAGAAGCCGACAATCATTGCCACGCCGATCATCGCCGAGAAGCCGCCGGCGAACGGCGCATCCGCGATCCCCCAGTTGCTCCAGCCGGTAGGCTGCGACCCTTTGAAGATGCCGACAATCATCATCACGCCGACAATAATAAAGATAATGACGGTGGCGACTTTGATCAGCGAGAACCAGTATTCCGCCTCGCCAAAGCCGCGAACCGAGATCCAGTTCAGCAGGAACATAATGCCAAGGAACAAGGCGCTCCAGATCCAGCCCGGCGAGTCAGGGAACCAGTAGCTCATCACCAGCTGCGAGGCCACGAGGTCAACGGCGATCGTCACTGCCCAGTTGTACCAATAGTTCCAGCCCAGCGCGAAGCCAAAGCCTTCTTCAACATAATTCTGGCCGTAGGTGGCAAAGGAACCGGACACCGGCATAAACGCCGCCAGTTCACCCAGGCTGGTCATCAGGAAATAGACCATCAAACCGATCAGAATATACGACAGCAGCGCCCCGCCGGGACCTGCTTGCGAAATGGTTGCGCCAGAGGCAACAAAAAGACCCGTACCGATGGAACCGCCGATGGCGATCATGGTCAAGTGGCGCGCCTTGAGTTCACGACGTAGCGTGGGCGCTTCTGTGGTTTTAGTTTCCGAAACCATGTGATAATGCTATCCATCCAAAAAATGAGGCGCGATTGTAGCAGACGATCGGGGTTCCATCCGGTACAAATGCAAAGTTATAAGAGAGCTTCATGATCGCCCGCAAATTATTAGTAAAGCACTAACCTGCGGAATTGCCAGCGAATTCAGCCCGTTATGAGGCGGAAAAACCGGGTGCTACACCTGGCAATAATGCAGAAAACGTTGTAATGCTTTGGAAATATGTTTCTGCCGATGATGGATCCGCCACAGCGTGCGCGTCAGCCGGGGCAATGGCACTTTCAGCTCCGCCAGCGTGCCCGAGGCCAGTTGTTCGGCAATGACCCGCCGCGATAAACAGCTGATGCCCAGCCCATGCCGGACCGCATGTTTGATCGCCTCCGAGTTGCCCAGCTCCATGCCCATATGAAACGCCGGCAGATGCGACAGCAGAACATAATCGACAATCTCCCGGGTACCGGACCCATGCTCGCGCAGGATCCACGGCGCCTCGGCCAGCTGCTGCAAAGTCACCTCTCCCGCCAGCAGCGGCGAATCAGGCGCGGCAAACACCACCAGCTCATCTTCCAGCCACGGCTCGGCAATAATATCAGCGGCATGGCACGGCCCTTCAATCAGACCGAAATCCACCCGCAGGTCGGCGACGGCGTTGATCACATCCAGACTGTTACCCACGCTCAGCTCAACCGGCAGCTCCGGGAAGTCATGGCGATAGCGGGCAATGATCTCCGGCATAATATAGTTGCCGATGGTGCTGCTGGCATAGACCCGGATTGCCCCATTATCGCCGCGAAACAGCTGTTCGATCTCCAGCGCCCGCTCCAGCAGCGCCAGCGCACGCGGGTACAGCAGCCGTCCGTGCTCATTCACCACCAGTCGTTTACCGACGCGGTCAAACAGCTGCACGCCGAGCTGCCCTTCCAGATCGGTCAGCGCGGCGCTGACCGCAGATTGCGAAAGCGCCAACATCTGTGACGCCTGAGTGGTTGACCCACTCTTGTGGACTTCGGCGAACACTTCCAGCTGCCGCAGCGTAATATGCATAACCCACCCGTTTAGTAATCCAACCTGAATAACCTTCCTTACTATGGTGACACAAATCGAGGCGGCTGAAGGAAGGAAAATCCGCTTATGTCACAAAATCATCGTCTTGCCGGGGGAAACCGCCCCGCTTCCGCCGCCTCAGGCCCCTGACCCGTTGTCAGCGACGATGCGGCCATTAACCACTTATTACGATTGATTATAAACATATAATCAATTTTATATTTAACCCCGCGCGGCGTAACCTTTAGGCAGACAAAGGAGAAGGTTATGACAGCACTCACTTTACCCACCAAACATCGTTCCCTGTGGCATTTTGTCCCAGGCCTGGCGCTGACCGCCGCGCTGACCGGCGCCGCCCTGTGGGCCGGTAGTTTCCCGGCCATCGCCGGCGCAGGCTTTAGCGCCCTGACCCTCGCTATCCTGTTCGGGATGGTCGTCGGCAACACGGTCTACCCGAAAATCTGGCAGCCCTGCGACGGCGGGGTGATCTTCGCCAAGCAGCATCTGCTGCGCCTGGGGATCATCCTCTATGGCTTCCGCCTGACGTTCGCCCAGATTGCCGACGTCGGCGTGAGCGGTATTTTGATTGACGTACTGACGCTCTCCAGTACCTTTTTCATCGCCTGCTTCCTTGGCCAGAAAGTGTTTGGTCTCGACAAACACACCAGTTGGCTGATCGGCGCCGGCAGCAGTATCTGCGGCGCGGCGGCCGTGCTCGCCACCGAGCCGGTGGTCAAAGCCGAAGCCAGTAAAGTGACCGTCGCCGTCGCCACGGTGGTTATCTTCGGTACCATCGCCATCTTCCTCTACCCGGCGATGTACCCGCTGCTGGCGCACTGGTTTACCCCGGAGACCTACGGGATCTATATGGGTTCCACCATGCATGAAGTGGCGCAGGTGGTTGCCGCCGGCCATGCGGTCAGCCCGGACGCGGAGAACGCGGCGGTTATCGCTAAAATGCTGCGCGTCATGATGCTGGCTCCGTTCCTGCTGTTCCTGGCGGCGCGTGTTAAACAACTGACCCCGGCAGGCAACGGCGAGAAAAGCAAAATCACCATTCCGTGGTTCGCGATTATGTTCATCCTGGTGGCGGTGTTTAACTCCTTCCATCTGCTGCCGAAAGCCGTGGTGGATATGCTGGTGACGCTGGATACCGTTCTGCTGGCGATGGCAATGGCCGCCCTCGGGGTCACCACTCACGTCAGCGCGCTGAAAAAAGCCGGGGCGAAACCGCTGCTGATGGCGCTGATGCTGTTCGTCTGGTTGATTGTCGGCGGCGGGGCTATTAACGTCGCTATCCACAGCCTGATGGCATAAAGCACTACATCTTTCTCCAGTTAAGCCGCTATCATTACCCACCCCCCAGCGGCTTTAACTGGAGTTTTTTTATGAAATACGTAGGAGCGCACGTGAGCGCCTCAGGTGGACTGGCCAATGCCGCCATTCGCGCCGCCGAAATCGAAGCAACCGCCTTCGCCCTCTTCACCAAGAACCAGCGCCAGTGGCGCGCCGCGCCGCTCAGCGACGAGACCATCGCCGAATTCAAAGCCGCCTGTGAAAAGTATCACTTTGGCCCGGGGCAGATCCTGCCGCACGACAGCTATCTGATTAACCTCGGCCACCCGGTGGAAGAGGCGCTGGAAAAATCCCGTGATGCCTTCATTGATGAGATGACCCGCTGCCAGCAGCTGGGGCTGACGCTGCTCAACTTCCACCCCGGCAGTCATCTGCAGCAGATCCCGGAGGAGGCGTGCCTGGCGCGCATCGCCGAATCGATCAATATCGCGCTGGCGAAGACCGAAGGCGTCACCGCGGTTATCGAAAATACCGCCGGCCAGGGCAGCAACCTCGGCTTTAAGTTCGAGCACCTCGCGGCGATTATCGACGGCGTGGAAGATAAATCCCGCGTCGGCGTCTGCATCGATACCTGCCACGCGTTCGCCGCCGGCTATGACCTGCGCAGCGCGGAAGCGTGTGAAAAGACTTTCGCCGAGTTTGCGCGCATCGTCGGCTTCCAGTATCTGCGCGGCATGCACCTGAATGATGCCAAGAGTACGTTTGGCAGCCGCGTTGACCGTCACCATAGCCTTGGCGAAGGCAACATCGGCCACGACTGCTTCAGCTGGATCATGCAGGACAGCCGCTTCGACGGCATTCCACTGATTCTGGAAACCATCAACCCGGATATCTGGGCGGAAGAGATTGCCTGGCTGCGGGCACAACAGACCGCCGAAGTGGCGTAAAACAGAGATAAAAAAAGGGCCGAACAATCGGCCCTTTTTTATTACGGTAAGATTATGCCGCTTTTTCGACTTCCACTGCCTGCGCTTCCGGGCGTTTCAGCACCGCGTAGGAGAGGCCCGCCACCAGCGTCCCGGCAACAATCGCCAGCAGGTAGCCCAGCACCGGCGTAATCGCTCCCGGGATCAGCAGGACAAACAGACCGCCGTGCGGCGCCATCAGTTTCGCGCCAATCGCCATCGAGATAGCGCCGGTTACCGCGCCGCCGACGATACAGCAAGGCAGCACGCGCATCGGGTCACGAGCGGCAAAAGGAATCGCCCCTTCAGAGATAAAGCACAGGCCGAGAACCAGCGCGGCTTTCCCCCCTTCACGCTGCCCTTTGTCGAACTTATTGCGGGCAACCAGCGTCGCGATACCCATCGCCAGCGGAGGCACCATACCGGCCGCCATGATCGCCGCCATCGGCGCGTAGGTCTGGGTACTCAGCAGACCCACGCCAAAGGCATAGGCCGCTTTGTTCACCGGCCCGCCCATGTCGGTACACATCATCGCGCCGAGGATCGCGCCCAGCAGAACCGCGTTCGCGGTGCCCATGGTTTGCAGCCAGTGGGTGAGCCAGGTGAGGATACCGGCTACCGGTTTACCGATCAGGTAGATCATCGCCAGACCCACGATCAGGCTGGAGACCAGCGGAATGATCAGGATTGGCTTCAGCGCTTCCATACTCTGCGGCAGTTTCAGCTTAGTGCTGATGGCTTTCGCCACGTAACCGGCAAGGAAACCAGCGATGATCCCGCCGATAAAGCCGGAGCCGCCGCTGACCGCCAGCATACCGCCGATAAGACCCGGGGTCAGACCCGGACGGTCGGCAATGGAGAAGGCGATAAAGCCTGCCAGCACCGGCACCATCAGCGCGAAGGCCGAGCCGCCGCCGATCTGCATCAGCGCCGCCGCCAGGGTGTCTTTCACTTCAAACGCTTTGATCCCGAAGGCGAAGGAGAGCGCGATACACAGGCCCCCGGCCACCACCATCGGCAGCATGTAGGAGACGCCGGTCAGCAGGTGGCGATAGGCGCCCGCCGACTCTTTTTTCCCTTCGCCAGCAGCCTGAGGTTTACCGGAAGGCTGGTACGGTTTGGCTTCGGCCACTGCTTTATCCAGCTCAAGAGCGGTTTTCTTCAGCGCCAGACCGGTAGTCGTGCGATACATTGGCTTACCGGCGAACTTCGCCAGATCCACCTCGATATCGGCAGCGACGATCACCAGATCCGCCTCGGCCACCTCTTCCGGGGTGATAGCATTGCCAGCCCCGACGGAGCCGCGGGTTTCCACCTTCACCCACCAGCCGCGTTTTTTCGCTTCGGTTTCGATGGCTTCCGCCGCCATAAAGGTATGGGCAACGCCGGTCGGGCAGGCGGTGACCGCGACAATACGTTTCGGTCCTCCGGTGGCCGCCGGGACTGCTGCCGCGGCAGGGGCCGCGTACGGCGTCGCGTGACCTTTGGCTTCGCTGAGGAACAGCTCCGGGTGCGCCACGGCGCGATTAATATCGCCAAGGTAGACCTGTTTGCCGTTCAGCGCGCTGTCGGTGGGCAGCGCCGCGCCCAGCACAATCACCAGTTCGGCATCGTTCGGGTTATCAATCAGTTCAAGGTGCGCTTTAGGCGCTGCCGCTCCCAGCAGGGTTTTCGCCATATAGGCGCGTGCCTGTCCGAGTCCGGCATCAATAATCAGCAGCGTTTTCATTATGCCTCTCCTGCTGTCAATTAAAGGGTTGTAAGTCGACGCGCGCCATCATCGCGGCCAACTGGGTACGGTCGGTAATACCCACGTTGCTCTGGCTGACGGCCAGGGCAGCGACGGCAGTCGCCAGGCGCAGGGTATGCTCGCTGGATTCACGCATCAGCAGGCCGTAAATCAGGCCGCCAACCATCGAATCGCCGGCGCCGACGGTGCTGACCACTTCCACTGAAGGCGGTTTGGCAATCCACTCACCGGAGGCGTTCACCCACAGCGCGCCCTCTTCACCCAGGGAAATCACCACGTGGGCGATACCCTGCTCGCGCAGCGCATGGGCGGCTTCGATAACATCTTTCATCTCCGGCAGCTTGCGCCCGGCCCAGATTTCCAGCTCGCGACGGTTCGGTTTCACCAGCCACGGCGCCGCTTTCAGTCCGGCAACCAGCGCTTCGCGGCTGCTGTCGAAAATAATGCATGGGCACTGGCTGCGCAGACGGGTCATCCAGTCAGTGAAGGCCTCCGGGCTGACGCCGGACGGCAGGCTGCCGCTGACGCAGACCATATCAAACTGCCCAAGCCAGCTCAGGGAGTCGTTGACGAAGCGTTCCCAGTCGCCCGGGGTGACTTCAAAGCCGGAGAAGTTGAAATCCGTCACTTCGCCATCTTTTTCCGTCAGCTTAACGTTGATGCGGGTCCGGCCCTGCACCACCTGGAAACGGTTGGCGATACCCAGCTCGCTGAACAGCTGCTGAAAGCCATCCTGGTTGTCTTTGCCCAGGAAGCCGCCGACGGTGACATCAATGCCGAGATCTTTCAGCACTTTCGCCACGTTGATGCCTTTCCCGGCTGCGTGCAGGCCGGTGGTGCGCACCAGGTTCACTTCACCGCGTTCAACCTCCGGGGTGAACCCCACCAGATCGTACGCCGGGTTTAACGTAATCGTTGCTACACGTCTGCTCATTTATGCGCCCTCCCCAAGGCCTGCGGCGATCGCTTCGCCAATCGCATCCAGCGCTTGTTGCGCATCCTCACCCTGCGCGGTGAAACGCAGACGGTGACCTTTTTTCACACCCAGCGCCACGACCTTCATCAGACTACGACCGTTGGCCGGCTTGCCGGAACCGTCGAGGTTGGTGACGGTGACGTCGCTGGAGAATTGTTTAATCGTATTGACCAGCATAGTGCCCGGACGGGCATGCAGGCCATGCTCATTGCGCACGACGAATTCGGCGCTCAGCACGTCTTCCGCAATGGCATCGTCGCTGGTCAGCAGCGCCAGCACGGTGGCGGCGTCGGCTTTCAGCAAACGGTCAGCTTTCTTATCCAGCAGCAGCTTGCTCAGGCGGTTCAGCACCGCAGTCGGCTGCTCATCGGCCATCGCCACCGTGACCAGCAGGGAAACCGGCTGATCGTCGCGGGTAAAGGCATTAGCCGCACGGCTGACCGCCACGGCGCTGCGCAGATTGCCTTCCGCACTGTCGTTCAGCCAGATGCCCTGACCGAGGTTCAGCGGCGTATCGTTGATAGCGTGGCTAACGAATGCCGTGTCAGCAGCACCCACTTCTTTCAGCCGCGCCGCGTTCAGCGCCTGCAGGGTCAGCAGATCGCTGGCCGCCACGTCAAGGCTCAGGGTCTCGTTGTCCAGCTTCAGCGCTTCGCTCTGTTTTTCCCCCATCAGCAGCGCACGCAGCTCTTCCGCGGTGGTAGCGGACTGCAGCTGAGCGGCGACCGCGTCATCACTTAGCACATGGGTCAGCTGACGCAGCAGGCCGAGGTGTTCATCTGAGCTGGCGGCAATACCGATCGCCACATAGGCGGTCTGCCCTTCGCCCCAGGTGACGCCCTGCGGGAACTGAAACACCTGGACGCCGGTCTTCAGCACCTGGTCACGGGTGTCCGTCGTGCCGTGCGGGATCGCAATCCCGTTGCCGAGGAAGGTCGAGGTCTGCTGCTCGCGAGCCAGCATACCGTTCACGTAGCCATCAGCCACGTTGCCGGCGCTGACCAGCGCGGCGGCGACCTGCCGGATGGCCTCTTCTTTATTACCGGCCTGCTGGCCGGGATGAATATCCTGCACAGATAACTGGAACATGGTTCTCCTCTCCTGCTGAATTGAATCGTTTCAGCTAACTTGAGAAAAAAGGCGTCATCTGACGGTGAACGGATTGTCGAATGACGCTGAAACGTTTCAAGAATTTTGTACCTTTCTTGCTCAACGCGCAAGGTACGTCAGCGACTTGATTGCAGAACTTAGAGGTACTGCACACTTTTGCTGAAGTCTTTGCTATCGACCACCGCAAACGTCAGCTTTTTGCTGAACCTTATATTTTGAAACGCCTTTTTAATTATTCGTGCCATACTACTGTTTATTTTCAGCCAGCAGGCGTAAACTCCGCGCCGTCTCCTGAAACTACAGAAAACCGAACATGCAAAACCGTAGCGCCGCCCTTCCCCGACGCGGGTTCGATGTAACCTCTTCCGCATTCTTGATCGTCGCCTTTCTGACAGGCATTGCCGGGGCGTTGCAAACCCCAACCCTGAGCCTCTTTTTGACCAACGAAGTGCACGTCCGCCCGGCGATGGTCG
The DNA here is from genome assembly GCF_002810615.1 of Klebsiella sp. G-Nf4. Classification (NCBI taxonomy): domain Bacteria; kingdom Pseudomonadati; phylum Pseudomonadota; class Gammaproteobacteria; order Enterobacterales; family Enterobacteriaceae; genus Klebsiella; species Klebsiella sp. G-Nf4. The sequence continues at coordinate 166,490 of NZ_PION01000012.1, forward strand.
GCTTCTTTTTTACCGGTAGCGCCGTCATTGGCATTCTGGTCAGTCAGTTCCTCGCCGGCCGTTCCGACCGCAGGGGCGATCGCAAGCAGCTGATTGTCATCTGCTGCCTGCTGGGGGTGCTGGCCTGCCTGCTGTTTGCCTGGAACCGGAACTACTTCATCTTGCTGTTTATCGGCGTCTTCCTCAGTAGCTTTGGCTCGACTGCCAACCCGCAGATGTTCGCCCTCGCGCGCGAGCACGCCGACAAGACCGGTCGCGAAGCGGTGATGTTCAGCTCCATTTTGCGCGCCCAGGTCTCCCTGGCATGGGTGATTGGTCCCCCGCTGGCCTACGCCCTGGCGATGGGGTTTGGTTTTACCGCGATGTATCTCAGCGCCGCGGCAGCGTTTATCGTCTGCGGGATCATGGTCTGGCTATTCTTACCCAGCATGCGTAAAGCGACGGCAGTGGCGACCGGCCGGCTGGAAGCCCCGCGCACGCACCGTCGCGATGCGCTGCTGCTGTTCAGCATCTGCACGCTCATGTGGGGTACCAACAGCCTGTACATCATTAATATGCCGCTGTTTATCATTAATGAGCTGCATCTGCCGGAGAAGCTGGCCGGGCTGATGATGGGCACCGCGGCCGGACTGGAAATTCCTACCATGCTGATTGCCGGTTACTACGCCCGGCGCTTCGGCAAACGCTTTCTGATGCGCCTTTCGGCAGTAGCTGGTGTGTTGTTTTACGTGGGCATGTTGACGGTGCATACGCCAGCGCTGCTGCTGGCGATGCAGGTGCTGAACGCCGTCTATATCGGGATCCTCGCCGGGATCGGCATGCTCTATTTCCAGGATCTGATGCCGGGACAGGCGGGCGCGGCCACCACCCTCTACACCAATACCACCCGCGTTGGCTGGATTATCGCCGGTTCACTGGCGGGGGTAGTGGCGGAGATCTGGAGCTATCACGCGGTGTTCTGGATTGCGCTGGTCATGGGTATCGCCGCTCAGGCTTGCCTGTGGCGGATCAGGGATGTGTAGGCAAGACGGCCCGGCCGTGACCAGGCCATCCTGGTTAATGATCCAGATAGAGGTAATGCAGCCAGCTGGTCATCCGTAGCAGGACTTTGCGCATAATCGACACATGGGCAAAATACTCGGTATAAACCGCCGCCTGCGCACTAACCCCGTCCGGTAAATGTTCCACTTCCGGGTGGGGATCGAGGTCGATCAGCACATAGATGCCCTCTTTTCCTGCCCCGGCGCTCAGCCCCTGCAGCGCACCGCTGGCCTGATAGCTGCCATCCGGTATCGCCGGCAGCACCCGCGATACCTTACCGCTATAGACGCTGCCTGGCAGACCATTAAACACCACCTCCGCGCTATCCCCGGCCGTCAGACGCAGAACCGAGTTCTGGCGGAATACCGCCACCACCTGGCGCTTTTGCTGGGGAATAAACACCAGCACCGGCTTGAAGGGCAGACGTACCGCGGTCATCCCCGGCCGCGCCAATAGCTGGGTAACGTAGCCGTCACTCGGCGCACGAACCACGGTTTGCGCCAGATTATACTCCGCCTCGAGGATCTGCGATTTCAGACTGGCAATGTTGGCATCAAGCCCATTATAGCGGCCAGACACCTGCTCTCTGGCGTTTTGTAATTGCGCTTTCGCCGCCTGCAATACCGCCGTCTGGATCTGCACCTGCTGCCTGGCGTGAGTCACATCCTGTTCCGAGAAAGGATTGACCGGCATGGCCGCCCCCTGAGCATAACGCTGGTAGTCACGGGTAACGCGATCGTACTCGGCCTGCGCCTGCTGCACTCTGGCGCTGGCATCGTCAATGGTCGCCTGCTTCGCCCGTAGCGTCGCCTCCTCGGCCGCCAGATCGGCCTGCAGTTTGTTCAACCGCGCGCGGTAGCGGGTGTCATCGATGCGGAACAGCAGTTCGCCCTTCTTCATTAACACGTTGGTTTTACTGGTGACCTCAACCACCTCGCCTGAGACCTGAGGCACCATCGGAATAGAGACGACAATTTTTTGCGCCCGCAGCGTATAGGGATGGTTATAGTTCATCGTTAATATTAACGTGCCTACGACCACTATTCCGCCTAATATAGCAGTGGGGATCGTCCATTTATTTACTGGAATGCGAAATATCTTAAAAACGCCCCAGGCGATGGCGACATAGCAAAGGATAATTAACAGATCCATATTATTTCTCGTTATTCCCCGCTGACGCTTGCTGACTATTTTTTAACGCTGCTTCGAGTAACGCAATGCGTTTCTCCAGTTCCTCGCGTTGCAGACTATCCTCGGTCTGCGAAGCCATCCCCCACCCGCGGTCAGGGCGGTACAAGGTGGCCCAGATCCACAGAAAAGGCCAGATAGCATGCAGGGTAAACAGGCTTATCCAGCCCGCCACATGAATCGCGTCCTGATGGGGGTGCTGTCGTTTTTGCGCGATATGATAGGGAATATCGTGGATAATAATCACTCCATAAAATAATATGAGAAAAACCAGTATTAATACAAACAAAGCAAAATAATTAAGCAGCATGGTGCATATACACTCAGTAAGCCAGCGGGAAGATCATTATTTTTAATGACGTCGAGGACCACAAAAGAAGCGATAAAACGCACAATTTTCCTTAAATAACGGACTGTTCAACGCAAAGGCCATCATACGTTTAGCGGATCAATAAATCACATGGCAATTCCGCCAAACTGGTATATCATTTTTGATATATTACAGATATCAGGCAGCGATAAGATGTTGAAAGACTTTAAAATGGATGAGCTTAGAGTTATCAGCGCCATCGCCGAAACCGCCAGCGTGAGCCGGGCGGCCCAGCGCCTGAATATGCCCCAGTCTAACGTCTCGCGGACGCTGACCAGCGTGGAGCGGAAAGTCGGTTTGGCTATTTTCCTGCGCACCGCCCGAGAACTGGTGCGCACCGAGTTCGGCGAGCAGTTTATCCATGCCAGTCGCGCGGTTCTCGAACAACATGAGCAGCTTATCAACCTTGCCGACCGTTATAAGAACACGCTGCAGGGCGTGGTCACCCTCGGGGCCCCTATCGGTATCCATCAGTTTCTCGGGCGGTATATTCTGCCGGCGCTGAGAAAAACCCTGCCGGAGCTGCAGATCAATCTGGTCACCCGCAACGCCAGCGAGCGGGAACAGAAATACGGCGCCATTTTTAATAGCGACTGCGATCTGCTGATAAGCCCCTTTAAGCCGCAGAATGAAAATCTCATCGCCCGCCCCTTTACCCGCTTTCGCACCGGCGTCTTCGCCTCTCCGGACTATCTGGCGCAACATCCTATCGCCGAGCCGGAGGCGCTGGTGGATCATGAGTGCATTACCCTGCGCATGCTGGGCGGTAGCGACAATATCTGGACCTTCAAAAGCAAAAACGGCAAACCGCTTAATCTCACGGTTAAAGGGGGATTCGTTTGCGATAACACACTACCGGCGGTGGAGCTGGCGAAGCTGGGGATGGGGATCGTCTATGCGCCCTACTATTCACTCGCCACCGAGCTGGCGGCGGGACAGCTGGTTCCCTGTCTGAAAAAGGAGCGCTGTATCGACCTGCAGGCCTGGCTTATCTTCCAGCGGCGGGACATTCTTCCCCTGCGCGTACAGGCGCTACTCGACGGCCTCAGCGCCCATATCAAAAACCTGTCTCATCTGCTGCTTTAAGCTCAGGGTGCGGTGGCCAGTTCAAGATCCAGCAGCCAGGTAATGGCGTCATCGCGGTTGGTGAAGCACATCTCTGGCGAGGGCTGCAGGCTGGCGCACACCTTCGGGCGCAGAGGGGAGCCGAAAATCAGGCATAAATTGTGCTCGGAAAGCTGAATACAGCGGGTATTGGCGGGCTTGCCCTCCGGCATGCCGGGTATTGGCGATGATATAGAGGGAGCGATGCAACATGCGCCACAATCGGTACGACATTCCACAACCCAGCTCCCAAACGCTCATTTTGTGCCACAGCCTAAACGTTTTGCCAGAAGATAGCAAAACTCGCGAATTCCGCTTGCCTGAAGGCGCGGGCGCGAGTAGTTTTACGCGATATTTTTGACTCGTTAAGTGACAGGATTACTGCAATGCCAAGAGCGAATGAAATTAAAAAAGGTATGGTGCTGAATTACAACGGCAAGCTGCTGATTGTGAAAAATATCGATATTCAGTCACCCAGCGCCCGTGGTGCTGCGACACTGTATAAAATGCGCTTCTCCGATGTGCGTACCGGCCTGAAAGTGGAAGAGCGCTTCAAAGGTGACGATATCGTCGATACCGTGACTCTGACCCGCCGTTTCGTTGACTTCTCCTATGTCGATGGCAACGAATACGTGTTCATGGATAAAGAAGACTATACCCCTTACACCTTTACCAAAGAGCAGATCGAAGAAGAGCTGCAGTTTATTCCGGAAGGCGGTATGCCGGATATGCAGGTGCTGACCTGGGACGGCCAGCTGCTGGCCCTGGAGCTGCCGCAGACCGTTGACCTGGAAATTATCGAAACCGCGCCGGGTATTAAAGGGGCATCCGCCAGCTCCCGCACCAAGCCAGCCACCATGAGCACCGGCCTGGTCATTCAGGTGCCGGAATACCTGACCACCGGTGAGAAAATCCGCATTCATATCGAAGAGTGCCGCTATATGGGCCGCGCGGATTAATCCTCTGTGACGCACCGACAGTAAAAAAGGACAGCCGCTGGCTGTCCTTTTTATTTGGCGACGGTATACCCTGTGCCGGGTAATATTCATTCAACACGGTTCCCGTATTTGTGCCGGATGGCGGCTGACGCCTTATCCGGCCTGGGGGCCGGGCGCCCTGTCGTTAATTTATTCACTATTCTTGCTGAAACTGCCGGTGGTGGCGGCCTCAACATCGCTGAGACGTTCCCGGAAGGCCGGGGCAGCCCGCATGGATGCGGGCTGAGGGCCGTGTTTTGCACGGATAATGAGATGGACGCTCCAGATTTTACGGTATCAAAGTACCAGACTGGATCGTTGCAATACGTCCTAAAAAATGAGGAGCGTCCACATGAAAGTATCAACTCTTGGTATCGACCTGGCAAAGAA